>DASXTC010000025.1:0-144377 GCA_036505635.1 Candidatus Polarisedimenticolia bacterium | reverse complement strand
CAGATCGATTCCGCAGTAGTACCGGTGCTGCCTGGTGTAGAATCGCATCGGGCTTCCCTCCTGTGAGGATGCGGTTTGGTCGCTGCGTCCAGCCTACCCGCGATCGGGCAGGCTCAGGAGGGGGCCTTGATGAGTATCAACCGGTTGCAGGCGACGGTGGGCGGGTTGGGAGGTGGTAGGTCGGCGCGTTGGGCGTTCGCCCACCGCACCTGAACCGGAGCGTTAACCATCAAGAGCAACAGCTTGTCGAGGGTGGCGTACGGGGGTAAGATCACGGCATGAGCAGTCCAGCCATCGATATCGAGAAGTTGTCACCGGAGGAACGCCTCCGCCTGATCGAGGCCCTGTGGGAGAGCCTTCGGAAGAGGCCCGGTGCCCTCCCGTTGACTCCGGCACAGCGCGAGGAACTCGACCGCCGTCTTGACGAGATCGACCGGGGGGACACCGAGACAATTCCCTGGGACGAGGTCAAGAAGCGGCTGCGTGATCGGCCCAAGTGAGACGAGCCGGCTTTCGCCCGGCCGCGTACGCCGACGTCGACGCTGCACGTGAGTGGTAGGAAGGCCAGCGCCCCGGTCTGGGTGAGGAGTTCTGCGCCGCTGTTGATGCCGCAGTGACATCCATCCTGGCATTCCCGGAGGCCCACCCGGCGGTCCATCGCGGTGCCCGGCGCTTACTTCTGGAGCGTTTTCCGTACGGCCTTTACTATCGTCTCTCGGGCGAGCAGGTGATCATCGTTGCCTGCATGCATGCGGCGCGAGATCCCGAGTTGTGGCGCTCGCGGCTTGATGGCTAACAACGTGAACCCGTCGTCAGCCGCGGGAGTCGTTACGGACACGGGGTCGCCGTCACGCAGGGCGCCAGTGGCGGTGTGGTTGATCGCGGCAGACGCGGGTTCCGCGAGGCGTTATGCGACTTTGGTCCGTCCGCGGGCTCGGATGATCCTGAGGCGCACCTTGGCACCGAGGCGAGCCAGCATGTCGATCAGAGCGCCGGTGCTGAACAGATCGATTCGGCCACGCAGCAGGTCGCTGACTCGTGGTTGGGTCACGCGAAGCAGTCTTGCTGCGTCCTTTTGCTTGTCCTGACGAGACGCGATCAGTTTTTGGACCTGAATCATCGGATCTGCACGGAGAAGCAGATGCTCGGCCTCATCACGGCGGAATCCGAGGTCACGGAACACGTTTCCAGTCGATGGCGTCACTCTGACCTTCATCAGGAACCTACCTTTCTCCCCGCTTCCCCGCGCGACGCCAGGCCACAAGAGCGCGGAAGCGTTCCCGGGCGAGCGCGATATCGTGCAAGGACGCTTTCCGCGTCCGCTTCTTGAACGCGTCGAGCACGTAGACGGCCTCGGTGAGCTTCGCCACATACAGCACGAGGGGGCGCTCACTCCCCCAGGATCTGTACCGTGAGCGTGCGGGAGCGCGGCCCGTCCAGCTCGATGAGGAAGATGCTCTGCCAGGTCCCCAGGTCGAGGCGGGCTCCTGCCACCGGGACCGTCACCGAGTGGCCCAGGAGGATCGAGGTCAGGTGAGCCTGGGCGTTGTCGTCCACGCAGTTGTGGCGGAAGCCTCCCTCCCGCGCCAGCGGCGTCAGGAGCCGCTCCGCCACCCCTCGGATGTCCTCCTTCAGGCCGGTCTCGTCCTCGTTGAGCGCGAGACCGCAGGTCGTGTGGGGCACGGAGACCACCGCGATACCGGCGGCGATCTTCGATCGTCCCAGCTCGTCGGCGACGACCCTGGTCACGTTTTCGACGCAGACGCTCCCACTCGTCTTGACAGTGGCGCGGGCGTGGTGGATCTTCACGCGGTCATCTTACCTCACGCGAGGGCGATCCGATGCGGATCCTCGTGACCGGCGGCGCCGGCTACATCGGCAGCCACGTGGTGCGCCATCTGAAGGGGGCGGGCCACGAGCCGATCGTGCTCGACGATCTGAAAGAGGGACACCGGGCCGCGGTGGAGGGGGTGCGCCTCATCCAGGCCGACATCGCGGACCGCGGGGCCGTGGAGTCGGCGTTCGGCGCCGGGCCGCTCGACGGCGTCATCCACATGGCGGCCTCGTGCCTCGTGGGCGAGTCGATGCAGGACCCCGCTCGCTACTACGACAACAACGTCAACCGGACGCTCCGGTTCCTCGACATGCTGGCGGAGGGGGGCGTCCGCCGGATCGTCTTTTCCTCCACTGCCGCCGTCTACGGGGACCCGCTGGCCGCCGCCGGCGCCCGGTCCCCGGTGCCGGTGATCACCGAGGAGCATCCCACCGCGCCCACCAACGTCTACGGCGAGACCAAGCTGGTCATTGAGCGGGCGCTGGGGTGGCTCTGCGCCCGCGCCGGGTGGCGCGCGATCTCGCTGCGCTACTTCAACGCCGCGGGCGCCGATCCATCCGGTGCGATCGGAGAGGACCACGCACCCGAGACCCATCTCATCCCGCTGGTCATGAAAGCGGCTCTCGGCATCATCCCGCACGTCACGGTGCAGGGGCGCGACTATCCCACTCCTGACGGCACCTGCCTGCGCGACTACATCCACGTCCACGACCTCGCGTCGGCCCACCTGCTGGCCCTGGAGGCGCTGAGCGGCGGGACCGGCTTTGCGGTCTACAACCTCGGCGCCGAGAAGGCGGTGTCGGTGCTGGAGCTGATCGAGGAGGCGCGGCGCGTCACCGGCCGGCCGATCCCCACGCTCGACGGCCCGAGACGTCCGGGCGATCCCGCGGTCCTTCTGGCCTCCTCGGACCGCATCAAGCGCCAGCTGGGCTGGCGGCCCGCTCATTCCGATCTCGCCACCATCCTCTCCACCGCGTGGACCTGGCACTCCACCCACCCGCTGGGCTACAAGTAGCAACCGAGAGCCAGTCTTTCGCGCCCGCACGACCACCGGGCGTGGGGCGAGTGACCTTAATGGAGAGTTGTGACGGCAGGGGGACCGCGCTCGACGCCTGGAGGGAACCCGTCCGATGGCCGTCGAGAGCGCGCCCGACTGGCCGAGCCGGGCGAGGCCGGCGCGCGAACGTCGAGGCGCGCACGGAACCGGGTGAGTACGCGCCGTGCCAGAGGACGGGTTCCCTCCAGGCGTCGCCGGGCCAAGCCGGCGGCGAGCCTCCCTTCTTGACTCCCCGCCCGCAAGGGAATAATCTTCAACGCTTTACGGGGTCACACCGGGTACTTCTTCCGCGTGGGGAATGGGCGAGCGGCTGCTGACGGCGGTCCGGCACATCGGCAAGGTCGCGCTGCTGACGGGTGAGACAGTCCGGTTCGCTTTCCGGCGCCCGTTCGGCTTCGACCTGCTGATGTCACAGCTCCACCACCTGGGCGTCCGTTCGCTATCGATCACCATCATCACGGCGCTCTTCACCGGAATGGTCCTGGCTCTGCAGACGGCCCATACGCTGGGAATGTACGGGGCCAAGCTGCTGATCGCGGACGCCGTGAGCCTCTCGATCGTCAGGGAGCTGGGACCGGTGCTGACCGCTTTGCTCGTCGCGGGCCGCGTCGGGGCCGGGATCACGGCGGAGATCGGCACGATGGCGGTCACCGAGCAGGTGGACGCCATCCGCGCGCTGGGCGCCAGCCCGATCCAGAAGCTGGTGGTGCCCAAAGTGCTCGCGACGCTGATCATGCTGCCGCTGCTCACGATATTGGCGGACTTCATCGGTATCTTCGGCGGCCTCATCATCAGCGTGAAGGACCTCAGTCAGACGGTGGGCTACTACACCCAGCACGTGATCTCGGCGCTGACGTTCGACGACATCTTCAGCGGCGTGGGCAAAACGTTCTTTTTCGCGGCCTTCATCTCGGTCATCGGGTGCTACAACGGGCTCAACGCCACGGGAGGGGCCGATGGCGTCGGCCGCGCGACCACGGGCACGGTCGTGGTCGCGTCGATCATGATCCTGGTCTCGAACTTCTTTCTGACGAAGATGTTCCTCCTCATCTGAGGGCATGCGGTGCATGAATTCATCGTCTTCAAGGACGTCAGGAAATCCTTCGGCGCCAAGCAGGTCCTCAAGGGAGTCGACCTGTCGATCTCGAGGGGGGAGACGATGGTCATCCTGGGCGGCTCGGGGTCCGGCAAGTCGGTCCTCATCCGGCACGCGATCGGCCTGCACCAGCCCGACTCGGGTGAGGTCTGGGTGGACGGCACCGAGATCAGCCGGCTATCCGAGGACGAGCTGATGCCGGTCCGGCGGGAGGTGGGGATGCTCTTCCAGGGATCGGCGCTGTTCGATTCGATGGACGTTTTCGAGAACGTCGCCTTCGCGCTGCGCGAGCACACCGGCATGACCGAGGACCAGATCGGTGAGCGGGTGCGCGAGGTCCTGGGGCTGGTCGAGCTGGAGGAGGTGGAGCACCTGTCCCCCTCGGACCTGTCGGGCGGCATGAAGAAGAGGGTCGCCCTGGCGCGGGCGATCGCGGTCTCCCCCGAGGGAATACTCTACGACGAGCCCACCACGGGGCTCGACCCGATCACGGCCGAGGCGATCAACACGCTGATCCGCAGCCTCCAGGCGGCGCTGCACGTCACGTCGGTCGTCGTCACGCACGACATAAAGAGCGCGTTCACCGTGGGGGACCGTGTGGCGTTCCTCCATGACGGGCGGATGAGCTTCGTCGGCTCGGTCGACGAGGCGCAACGGTCGGGCGATCCTCTCCTGCGCGAATTCCTCAGGGTAGGCTCGACGGCGGCCTCGGCATGAGACGCAACCTGGGACGAGACCTCGCGGTTGGCGCCCTGGTGCTGGCCGCGGTCTCGATATTCACGGTCGGCCTCTTCTTCATCGGCAGCGAACAGCGGGCCTGGGTCAGGAAGGTCCATTACCGGATCAAGGTCCCGGCCGCCAGCGGCCTCCAGGCCGGATCGCCCGTCAGGCTGGCCGGCGTCCAGGTCGGGCAGATCACCGACATTCACTTCGCCGAGGATCCCAACGAGCGGGGCATCGAGATCGAGCTGGCGGTCGACAAGGCGCACCAGCACCGGATACGCAACGACACGGCCGCGCAGATCCGGATCCTGACGTTGCTGGCGGGAGAGAAGTACATCGAGCTGACGCAGGGGGACCCGGCGCTGCCCGTCCTCGAGCCCGGCTCCTACATCACGGTACCGGAGAGCTTCGGCATGGAGCAGCTCGGCGAGCTCTCGGCCGGTCTCGCGGGGGACATCCAGAGCGTCTCGGCTTCCATCAGGATCATCCTCGAGACGGTGCTGAAAAGGGAAGGCGTGGTGGGTCGGATGCTGCTCGACCCGGACTTCGGCAAGCAGGCCTTCACCGACATCACCGAGTCGGCCGCCCTCATACGGGGCACCCTGCAGGACGTGAAGGCCGGCAAAGGGCTGGCGGGCCGGATGCTCTCCGACGAGCAGTTCGCCCGCGAGACGACCGCCTCGCTGAAGAGCTCCCTCGACCGCATCGAGGCCCTGCTCGAAAAGGCCACGGCCGAAGGGGGCACTATCGACGAGATGCTGGACCCCAATGGCAAACTGAGCTCGGCCGTCGATAACGTCCATCGCGCGTCGGCCGACGTCCGCGAGTTCGCGCAGGACCTCAAGGAGGGCCAGGGGACGCTGGGCCGGCTGATCAGTGACGAGAGGTACGCTTCAGAGGTGCTCGGCAACATAAAGAAGATCGCCGAAGACCTGGCGGCCATCACGGACAAGCTCAACAAGGGAGACGGGACGCTGGGCGCGGCGATCAACGACCCGCAGCTCTATCAGGACCTCAAGGACGTTGTCCGGGGCGTGCAGGACAGCAAGGTGGTGGGGGGCCTCATCAAACGCTACCGTAAGAAAGGCGAGGAGGAGAGGCTCCGCCGGCAAAAGCAGGAGGACGAAACCGGGGATCCCAATCGCCCCGACGGAGGGGATTGAGTGGACGGAAAGGAGCTGAAGGCCCGGATCCGGGAGCGCGCCGCCAGGGTCGGGATCATCGGAATGGGTTACGTCGGCCTGCCGCTGGCCGTGGAGTTCGCGCGCGCCGGCTTCCATGTGGACGGCTTCGATCTGGACGCCGGCAAGGTCAGGGAGGTCAACGCGGGCCGCTCCTACATCGCGGATGTCTCCCGGGAGGAGATGGCCGCGTTCGTCGGCGACGGCAGGCTCTCGGCGACCACCGATTTCGAGATCATCAAGAAGATCGACTGCGTCATCATCTGCGTGCCGACGCCGTTGCGGAAGACGCGCGACCCGGACATCTCCTACATCGTGTCCGCGCTCGAGGAGGTGGCCCAGCGGCTGCACAAGGGGATGCTGGTGATCCTGGAGAGCACCACCTACCCTGGCACCACCGAGGAGATCATGCTGCCGCGTCTTCTCGAGACGGGGCTGAAGGTGGGCCGCGACTTCTTCCTGGCCTTCTCGCCCGAGAGGGTGGACCCCGGCAACCGCGTCTGGAAGACGCGCAACACGCCGAAGGTGGTGGGGGGGATCACCGCCGCCTGCTCGCAGATCGCCTCGCTCCTCTATGGGCAGGCGGTCGAGCGGGTGGTGCCGGTCTCCTCGTCGCGCGCCGCCGAGATGATCAAGCTGCTGGAGAACACCTTCCGCAGCGTCAACATCGCGCTCGTCAACGAGATCGCCCTCATCTGCGACCGGCTCGGCCTGGAGGTGTGGGAGGTCATCGACGGCGCGGCCACCAAGCCGTTCGGGTTCATGCCGTTCTATCCGGGTCCGGGGCTGGGTGGTCACTGCATCCCGATCGATCCGCACTACCTCTCCTGGAAGCTCAGGACTCTGGACTACCAGGCCCGCTTCATCGAGCTGGCCGCGGAGATCAACGGGTTCATGCCGCACCACGTCCTCTCCAAGGTCGTGGACGCGCTCAACCGCCAGAAGAAGGCCCTCTCGGGCTCCCGGATCCTCGTGCTCGGCGTGGCCTACAAGAGGGACACGTCCGACACCCGTGAATCCCCCTCGCTGGACATCATGAAGCTCCTGCGGGAGAGGGGAGCGCGGGTCGATTATCATGACCCGTACGTGCCCGCGCTTCCGGCCGGCGTGGCGGGGAAGAGCCCCGCGCAGCGCTCGGCGACGATGGCTCCCGCGCGCCTCCGCAGGTACGACTGCGCGGTGATCGTGACCGATCACACGGGGATCGACTATCAGAGGATCGTGGACAACTGCCGCGCCGTGGTCGATGCCCGCAACGCGACAAAGGGCATCCGCAGGGGTCGCGGCAAGGTGACGAAGCTCTGATGGGCGCGATCCTGGTGACGGGTGGGGCCGGGTTCATCGGGTCGCATCTGGTCGAGCGGCTCCTCGCGCGGGGCGACCGGGTGCTCGCGCTGGACAACTTCGACGCCTTCTACGATCCGTCCATCAAGCGGCGAAACCTGCGCGGGGCGTCCTCGCCCCCCCACGGCGAACGTTTCTCTCTCGTGGAGGCGGACATCAGGGACCGGGCCGCGCTGGAGAAGGTCTTCACGCAAGGCGGCATCGGAACGGTCGTCCACCTGGCTGCGCGGGCGGGGGTGAGGCCCTCCATCGCCGACCCGCTCCTGTACGAGGACGTCAACGTGAAGGGGACGGCCAATCTCCTCGAAGCGTGCCGCACGCACGGCGTGAAGCGTTTCATCTTCGGCTCCTCCTCCTCTGTCTACGGCGATTCGACGGCCGTCCCGTTCTCCGAGGACGCGAGGGTCGACAGGCCCGTCTCGCCGTACGCCGCCACGAAGGTGGCCGGCGAGCTGCAGTGCTACACCTACCACGCGCTCTTCGGCATGGACATCTTCTGCCTCCGGTTCTTCACCGTGTACGGGCCGCGCCAGCGTCCCGAGATGGCGATCCACAGGTTCGCGCGGCTGATCATGGAAGGAAGGCCGCTGCAGCGCTTCGGCGACGGGCGCACCGAGCGGGACTACACCTACATCGAGGACATCCTCGACGGGATCGTCAAGGCGATCGACAGGGTGTCGGGCTACGATGTGTTCAATCTCGGCGAGTCCAAGCGCGTCAGCCTCGCCTATCTGATCGAGCTCCTCGAGACGGAGATATCCCGCAAGGCGATCGTCGAGCCTCTTCCCGAACAGCCGGGGGACGTCAGGATGACTTGCGCGGACGTGACTCGCGCCCGCGCGAGGCTCGGCTACGATCCGCGCGTTCCGATCGAGGAGGGGATCCGGAGGTTCGTGAGCTGGCTCAGGACCGAGAGGGCCGGGGGGTGAAGATCTCGGTGGTGGTGCCGGTCTACAACGAGCGGCGGTTCATCCGCGAGATCATCGACCGGGTGATGGCGGTCCGCCTCGAGGGGATCGACAAGGAGCTCATCGTCGTGGACGACTGCTCCACCGACGGCACGCGCGAGACGCTGAAGGACCTCCGAATTCCCGGCGTCATCATCGACTTCCACGAAGTAAACAGGGGCAAGGGGGCGGCGCTGCGAACGGGGTTCGCCCGCGCCACGGGGGAGATCATCCTGATCCAGGATGCTGACCTGGAGTACAATCCCGATGAGTATCCGGCCCTGCTGGCGCCGATCCTCGGCGGGCACGCCGATGTCGTCTACGGCTCCCGGTTTCTGGGCGGCCCGCACCGGGTGCATCTCTTCTGGCACATGGTGGGCAACCGCTTCCTGACTCTGCTCTCGAACATGATGTCGAACCTCAACCTGACCGACATGGAGACCTGCTACAAGGTCTTCAGACGCGAGGTGCTCGAGGGGCTCACGCTGCGTTCGGACCGGTTCGGCTTCGAGCCCGAGTTCACTCTGAAGGTGGCCCGCCGGGGATGGCGGGTCTTCGAGGTCCCGATCTCGTATCACGGCAGGGACTACAGCGAAGGCAAGAAGATCGGCTGGAAGGACGGCATCAGCGCCATCTACACGATTATCAAGTACCGGTTCATCGACTGAAGGGAATTACTCCAAATGAACATCGCGGTCATCGGAACTGGGTACGTGGGACTGGTCACGGGCGTCTGCTTCGCAGAGCTGGGCGTCAACGTGACCTGCATGGACAAGGACGAGGCGCGGATCGCCGGGCTGCGCAAGGGGGCCATGCCGATCTACGAACCTGGCCTCGAAGAGCTGGTCGAGAAGAACGTCCGCCAGCGCCGTCTCTCCTTCACGACCGACCTGGACGAGGCCATCCAGCGATCGCTGGTGGTGCTCATTGCGGTGGGCACCCCTTCGGACGCCGAGGGGAACGCCGATCTGACCTTCGTGAAGGAGGTCGCGGCGAGCATCGGCAGACGCCTCACGGAATACAAGGTGATCGTGACGAAGAGCACGGTCCCGATGGGCACGGGCGCCCTGGTGCGGCGCATCATCGAGGAGAACCGCCCGAAGCCCGTGCAGTTTTCCGTCGCCTCCAACCCCGAGTTCCTGCGGGAAGGCTCGGCCGTGGAGGACTTCATGAGGCCCAACCGCGTCGTGATCGGCACGGAGGACTCCCAGGCGACGGCGATCCTCAAGGACCTCTACCGCCCGCTCTACCTGATCGAGACGCCGTTCGTCGTCACCGATATCGTAACGGCCGAGATGATCAAGTACGCCTCAAACGCGTTTCTGGCCACGAAGATCTCGTTCATCAACGAGATCGCCCGCCTGTGCGAGCTGCTGGACGCCGACGTGCACGACGTGGCCCTCGGGATGGGGCTCGACAACCGGATCGGGCGCAAGTTCCTTCATCCTGGCCCGGGGTTCGGGGGCTCGTGCTTTCCGAAAGACACGTCGGCCATCGTGGCCATCGCGAGAGACGCCGGACAGGAGATGAAGGTGGTCAGCGCGGTCATCGAGGTCAACGAGGGACAGCCCGCCCTCATGATCGAGAAGGTGCGTGAGGTCCTGAAGGAGCCCACCGGCAAGGTGGCGGCGGTCCTCGGTCTCTCCTTCAAGCCCAACACGGACGACCTCCGTGAGTCTCCGGCCCTCAAGATCATCGAGGGGCTTCGGAAGCTTGGGTGCCGGATCCGCGCCTACGATCCGATCGCGATGGAGGGCGCGCGCGCCGCCCTCGCCGACGTCACGCTCTGCGGCGACGAGTACTCGGCGGTGGAGGGGGCCGACGTCATGGTGCTCGTGACGGAGTGGAACCAGTTCCGCGCCCTGGATCTCGGGCGAGTCCGCGGCCTGATGAGGACACCGGCGGTCGTGGATCTGAGGAACGTCTACGAGCCGGGAGAGATGGCGCGTCTGGGATTCACCTACAGATGCGTCGGCCGCGGGGCGGCCGGACGGTCCTGAGGAGGCGACGACATGGCCCTGATCCTTGTGACGGGAGGCGGCGGCTTCATCGGTTCGCACATCGTGGAGCGACTCCTGTCGGAAGGACACGATGTGCGCGTCATCGACGACTTCTCGACGGGTCGTCGCGAGAACCTGGAGTTCTCCCCTACGTCGCCGCGATGGGGCCGGCTGGAGGTGATGCCGGGAGACATCACGGACATGCTCGCCGCGCGAAGGGCGGTGAGCGGCGCCGAGTACGTTCTCCATCAGGCCGCGATCCCTTCGGTTCCGCGCTCCGTGGCCGACCCGGCGGCGACCAACCAGGCGGGCGTGACCGGCACGCTCAACATGCTGATCACCTCGCGCGACGAGGGGGTCAAGCGGTTCATCTACGCGTCGTCCTCGTCGGTGTACGGCGACAGCGAGACGCTGCCGAAGGTCGAGACGATGACTCCGAATCCTCTCTCCCCATACGCCGTGTCGAAGCTCGCCGGCGAGCTCTACGCCCGTGCCTTCCACCGTCTCTACGGGTTGCCGACGATCGGCCTGAGGTACTTCAATATCTTCGGGCCCCGTCAGGATCCGACCGCCGAGTACGCGGCCGTGATCCCGAAGTTCATCACGGCGATCGCGCGCGGAGAACGCCCCGTGATCTTCGGCGACGGCGGACAGACGAGAGACTTCAACTTCATCAGCAACGCGGTGGACGCCAACCTGTGCGCGATGACCTGCGACGCCGGAGCGGCCGGGGGCTCGTACAACATCGCGTGCGGCCAGCGCATCAGCCTGCTCGACCTGGTGGCCTCCGTGAACGCCATCTTCGGCACCAACCTTCAGGCGGAGCACGGCGACGTGAGGGCAGGTGACGTGAGGCATTCGCTGGCCGACATCTCCGCCGCGGGTGAGAAACTCGGGTACCGGCCCGCCGTGAGCTTTCAGGAGGGGCTCGCCCAGACCGCCGCCTGGTTTCGCAAGAAGATCTGAGGCATGAGGACGATCCCGCGTCCGGGCGCCACGATCGAGGCCCTGCTCGACATGATGATGGAGGGCCTCATCATCGCCCTGCTCGTCTTCACCCCTCTGGCGTTCGGCACGGTCCAGACGTGGGCCCTGTGCCTGGCGCAGGCCGGGATCACGGTGGTGTTCGGCCTCTGGCTTTGCAGGTTGATCTGGTCGCGCCCCGCTTCGCGCCCGGCGCGCACCTTCGTCGTCGCCGACACGAGCTTCAACCTTCTCGGATACCACTTCATCCGGACCGGGCTGGGGATCCCGGCCGCTGCCTTCGTCGCGCTCGTTCTGCTCCAGCTCGTCCCCCTTCCGCCCGGCGCCGTGCGGCTCGCCTCGCCCGCCGCCGCGGAGGTCTTCTCACGCGCGCTGCCCGGATACGCCGACGGCCTTCCCACGGACTTCACCGCGGCGGAAGCCTGGCTCATCCCGGGCGCCCAGCCCGAAGTCGTGCCGGCGCTGCTGGGGGTCGAAGGGGATCTCCCCATCGACGCCGATGTGTCGTTTTCCGCCTCGAGGCCCGTGTCGCTCTATCCCTTCGCCACCTGGGGCCGCCTCCTCACACTGGTCTCGCTGCTGATGATCTTCGTGGTGACGGCCCACTGTCTCCAGTCTCCCGTTCAGCAGGAGCGCGTCTGCTGGATCGTCACGCTGACCGGATTCGGGATGAGCGTGCTCGGTGTCCTGCAGCTTCTCGCGTGGAACGGCAGGATCTACTGGTTCTATCCGGTCCCCGACGACGCGTCCCCCTTCGGTCCCTTCCTCAACCACAATCACTTCGCCGCCTACCTCGAGATGGCGATCCCGCTGGCGCTGGCGGTGTTCGTGATCCACGTCCGGCGAGGACGGCCGGCCGCTTCGCCTCTCGTCCTGAGCGGGTTCTCCGCGGTGGTCATGCTGGCGACCCTCTCTCTGGCCGGATCGCGCGGCGCCATCCTGTCACTGACGGCGGCCTCGCTGATATACGGCGCCGTGATGATCGCGCGCCGGCAGGTCGGACGGCTCGAGTGGTCCGTCGCGGCCGGAGCGGTGGCGGCCGCGCTGCTCTTCTCCGCGTGGGTGGGCGGGGAGCGTCTGACCCAGATGGCGACGAGGCTCCAGAGCATGGCCCACTTCGAGCAGGAGCCCTCGCTCTCCGCGAGGCTCGTCACCTGGGCCAGCACGCTGAGGATCGTGGGGGATTATCCGGTCACGGGCGCCGGGCTGGGGACCTTCGCGGAAGCGTGTATCCACTACTACCCCCCGGGCACGGCGAGCGTCTGGAGGGAAGCGGACAACGATTACCTGCAGATCGCGGCCGAGATGGGGATCCCGGGAATTCTGGTGGTCGCGGCTGGTCTTGCGGTCTTCCTGCGCCGCTTCCTATTCCGATCGCCGGCGGCGGAGCAGGGGGCCGCGTCGAGCAGCGTCTCCATCCACCACGGTATGGCGATCGGGATTCTGGCGATCCTTCTTCACGAATCGATCGACTTCAGCCTTCAAGTGGGCGCCATCGCGCTGCTGTTCGTGGCGCTCTCAGGCCTCATGGTGGGCGGCACCGTGAGACGCGAGGGGGCTTGACGTGACCGTACCATTTCTCGACCTGACGAGGCAGTACGCGGCGCTCCGCGAGGAGATCGATCGGGCGGTCGGCCGGGCCCTGGAGAGCCAGCGCTTCATCCTCGGACCCGAGGTCGACCAGCTCGAGGGGGAGTTGGCCACCCTGTGCGGGGTGCGTCACGGGATCGGCGTGGCGTCGGGCACCGACGCGCTGATCCTCGCCCTGGAGGCCGCCGGGGTGAGGCCGGGCGACGCGGTGGTGACCTCCCCCTTCTCCTTCTTCGCCACGGCCTCCAGCATCGCGCGGCTCGGAGCCCGCCCCTGCTTCGTGGACATCGAGGAGACGACCTTCAACATGGATCCGGAGGCTGTCGCGGCGGGCACCCCGCGGGACGCCCGGGCGATCCTGCCGGTGCACATCTTTGGCCAGTGCAGCGCGGTCGAGAGGATCCGGGAGGCGGCGCGACTGTCGGTCGGAACCGAGCTGCCGATCGTGGAGGACGCCGCGCAGGCGATCGGCGCGACGCGACATGGAAGGCCGGCCGGGTCCCTCGGGGCCGCCGGGTGCCTCTCCTTTTATCCCACGAAGAATCTCGGCGGGGCCGGCGACGGCGGGATGGTTGTCACCGACGACGAGGCGATCGCCCGCCGCGTCCGCAGCCTGCGCGCCCACGGCGACGCGGGCCGCTACGACCACCGCGACCTCGGGATGAACAGCAGGCTCGACACGATCCAGGCCGCGATCCTGCTCGTGAAGGCGAAGCGTCTGAGAGAGTGGAACGAGACGCGCCGGGTGAGGGCCGCAACCTACGATCGGCTCCTGGCCGGGGCCGGGGCCGGGGCCGGGACGGACCTGAGACTGCCGGTCACCGCGGCGGGCAACCAGCACACCTATCATCAGTACGTGATCCGGTCGCGGCGGCGCGACGAGCTGGCGCGTCACCTGAGAGATCGAGGGATCGGCTCGGCCGTCTACTATCCGATCCCGCTGCACCGGCAAGCCTGCTTTGCCTCGCTGGGGTACCGGGAAGGAGCCTTCCCGCGCGCGGAGGCGGCCTGCCGCGAGGTGCTCGCCCTGCCGCTCTATCCCGAGATCACGGAAGCGGAGCAGGAGAGCGTCGCCGGAGCGATCCGGGAGTTCTTCGGGGAGAGTTGAGGCCGTGATGCGAGAAATGGACGCCCTGCTGGACAGCCGGCGATTCAAAGTCCTCGCGACGCTCCTCGTGGGGGTCGTGACGCTGGGGATCTGCGCGTTCATGGCGCACCGGGCAGTGACGTACCAGCGGGCGCTGCGAGGCGCCGCGATGCACGCCGCGGGCGATTCGGCGAGGGCCTTTCCGTACCTCGTGAGGTCGGCGCGGGCCGGGCTCCTCGGGCGGCTCAACGCGAGCCCCTTGCTGGATCTGGGGGAGGCGTCGACACGGGCTCTCGACGACCCCAAGTCGCTCAGGTTTCAGAAGGGAATCACGCCGGCGCTTGCCGCCCGGCTGGCCTTCGTCAGCTACGCGGGCGCGCTCGTCCGGCGCCCGACCTCGAGCACGGCGCTGGCGGGCCTCGCCGACCTGTTCCGCAAGGTGGGCAACCTCGACCTGGTCGGGCCGCCAGACCCCGCGCCGACGCTTACCGATGTCCTGGAGCGATCCGGCCGCCCCGCGCGAGTGGACCGTCTCGTCGAGGCGGCCTACCTGAAGGCCATCGAGATGGAGCCGGCCAACTATTTCTGGTACGGGTACCTCGCCGATTTCTTCCAGGAGCGCGGTCGGCGGCAGGAGGCTCTCCCTCTCTACGAGAAGGCCATCGAGCTGATGCCCGATCTGAGCTGGCACTATTACCTCGGCGCGAGCGGGCCGCTCTCTGCGGAGATGTTCGAGGTCGCCCGTCGCGGCCTCGAGCGGGCGTTGCTCACCAACCGCGTGATGCGGCCGGAGAGGATCGAATCGAGCTTCGGATTCCTCTACGAGAGGCAGCGCGATTACGAGGGAGCGCTGCTGCACTACCGGCGGGCGATCGAGATCGCGCCCGACCCTTCCCAGTACCTGAACCAGGCGGCCATCGTCTTCGAATTCCAGGGACGCAGGGCCGAGGCGGCCGATTACTTCAGGAGGGCTCTGGCCCGCGGCACGCTCGGCGACCGGCAGGCGCTCGTCGCCCTGACCCATCTGGGGCGAATCCTGATCGACCGCGGGGAGCTTCGCGAGGCGGCCGGGATCCTCGTCCAGGCGAGGAACCGCCAGCCGGCCTCCTACGCGATCCGCGTCGATCTCGGACGCGCCTGGAAGGGGCTCGGCGAGCTGGACAAGGCCGAAAACGAGTACCGCCAGGCCCTCGCCCTCGATCCCTCCCAACGGCAAGCCTACTCGCTTCTGATCGAGATGTACCGCGCTACGGGGGACATCGCCCGGGCGATCCCGCTCGCGCGGCGGCTCCTGGAGATGTACCCGGAGGATCCCAAGCTCAAGGTGCTGCTCGACGATCTGTACAAGGAGATGGGAACGTCACCGGGCTAATGCACGACGGAGGTGCGATGAACCTCGATGCATTTCACGTGATCATGGCCGGTGGGTCCGGGACCCGCTTCTGGCCGGTAAGCCGCGCGGCGCGGCCCAAGCAGTTCCTGACCATCGCCGGCGACAAGCCCCTCATCCGGCAGGCCTGGGATCGGGCGGTATCCATGTCGGGGCCCGGAAACGTCTTCGTCGCGGCCGGCAGGGCGCAGCGGGAGATGGTGCTGGCCGCCTTGCCCGATCTCGATCCAGCGCGCTTCATCGGGGAGCCGAGCGCGCGCAACACGGCGCCCTGTATCGGCCTGGCGGCGCTGCGCCTCAGGCGGCTCGAGCCGGACCGGGTGATGGTGGCCGCCCCGGCAGATCATCTCTACAAGCGACCGGAGTCCCTGGCGGCCGCCATCGAGGAGGCGGCGCGGGCGGCCCGCGGTTCGGGCGCCCTCGTCACGCTGGGGATCCGTCCCACGCGCCCCGAGACGAGCTTCGGCTACATCGAGGTGGAACCCGGCCGGCCGGCGGGTCCGCCGTCGGGGGCTCGGCGGGCCCTCCGATTCGTGGAGAAGCCCGACGCGGCGACGGCGCGGGGCTGGGTGGCGGACGGAAGGCACCTGTGGAACAGCGGCGTCTTCATCTGGAAGATCGGCGCGATCCTCGAGGCCCTCGAGAAGTCCGTCCCGGATCTCTGGCGGGGGATGCTGGAGATCGAACGGGCGCTCGGTGGTCCCGGCGAGGACGACGTGGTGGCGCGAGTCTTCGAGAATCTGGCGCCCTGTTCGATCGACTACGCCGTGATGGAGAAGGCCCGGGAGGTCCTGGTGGTCGAAGTCGATCCCGGCTGGAGCGACGTGGGCTCCTGGGACGCGGTGGCCGAGCTGCAGGACACCGACGCGGCCGGCAACTCCGTGCTGTCCATCGCGGCGGGAGAGACTCTCACGCTCGGCTCGCGGGACACCTTCATCTACAGCGGGTCGGATCGTTTCATCGCGGTGGCGGGCGTGGAGGACCTCGTGATCGTGGACGGGCCGGACGCTCTCCTGATCTGCCGCCGTGGGGAGTCCCAATCGGTCCGCGCCGTGGTGGAGGCGTTGAAGGCCCGAGGACGAAACGACCTTCTCTGACGGCGCGGGACCTTCCTTCGGGCACGGTGCGTGGCCGCCCGCGCCGGCCATAGGCTGACACGATGAAGGAGCACTCGACCAGCGCCGTCACGGTTCTCTTCGTCTGTGACTTCAACGCGCACGGAGGGACGCAGACGCACCTGCTGCACCTGTTCCGGTCGCTGGATCGCGTGCGTGTGCGCCCGTGGCTGGCCGCCCTGACGGTCGACGCGGACCTTTCGCGCCGCCTGGCGGAGCTCGACATCGAGGTGAGTGACATGCACCTGCGGGGCGCGCTGAACCCGCGCACGATGCTGGCGATAGGAGGACTGGCTGTCGCGGCCCGCCGGCGCCGCGTCGATCTGGTCCACGGCTATCTCTACCAGGGGAACATCATGGCCGCCGCGGTCTCCCGGCTCACCGGCGCCCCCTGCGTCACCAGCGTGCGGAACCTCGACATCTGGAAGAGCGCCCGCCATCGTTTCGCCAGCTCTCTCGCGCATCGCAGGGCCGCAAGGGTGCTCTTCAATTCCGAGGCCGTCAGGGACCAGGTCGTGAAGCGTGAGCGGATCGATCGATCCTGCACGCTGGTCATACCGAACGGCGTGCCGAGGCCCGTGACCGGCGAGCCGGGGGGCGCGGGTCCTCCTCTGGCATGGCTGGAGGAGCGCGCCGGGCCGACGATCGTCTGCGTGGCCTCGCTGCGGAGCAAGAAGGGACACACCCATCTCCTCGAGGCCTTCCGCCGCGTCAGGAGCCGGGTGCCGGAAGCGGGCCTCCTGCTCCTGGGGGATGGGCCCCTGAGGGGCCCGCTGGCGCTGGAGGCGTCGAGGCCGGATCTGGATGGCGCGGTTTTCTTCGCGGGGCATCGCGCGGACGTCGCGTCGATCCTCTCGCGATGCGACCTCTTCGCGCTTTCGTCGCTGGAGGAGGGGATGCCCAACGCGCTGCTGGAGGCGATGGCGGCGGGGCTCCCCTCGGTGGTGACCCGCGTCGGGGGCACCGCGGAGGTCGTCGAGGAGGGGAGCACGGGGTATCTCGTGCCCCCGGGCGACCCGGCGGCCCTGGCCGCCCGGCTCACGGAGCTGCTGCTCGACCCGGATCTGAGGCGCCGGCAGGGAGAGGCGGCGCGCCGGCGTCTGGAGTCCTCCTTCTCCCTGGAGAAGATGACCACGGCCTATCACGCCCTGTACGACGACGTTCTGGGGCGGGCCGGCCGGTGAGGAGCCCCCGGCGCGTCGCGCTCGTCATCGGTCAGCTCCAGATGGGAGGCGCGGAGCGCCAGCTCTTCGAGCTGGCCGTGCGGCTCGACCGGTCCCGCTGGGAGCCCGTGGTCGTCTGCCTGTCGGAGGTGGCCGAGCCGTTCGCCGGGCGCCTCGCGGCCCGCGGGGTCGCCGTCGAGGTGCTCTCCCGCTCCACCCATTACGATCCGGGACGCGCCTTCAGGCTCCGGCGCCTCTTGCGCGACAGGCGGATTGAACTGGCGCACTCGTTCCTGCTGGTGGCCAACGCGTACGTCTGGGCGGCGACGCGTCTGGGCCGGGGCATCGGAGCGGGGCCCCCTTACATCGCGTCGAGCCGGATCTGCCTCACTCCGCGACACGGATGGCTCCGGCTGGTGCACCGCCGGGCCTTCCGCGGCGCAACGGCCGTGATCGCCAACTCCGCGCGGGTCGAAGTTTTCACGCGAGAGCTCTATGAGCTTCCGGGCGACAGGATCCGGGTGATCCACAACGGCATCGACGCGGTCTCCTTTCGCGCGGAGGCCGTGGGGGCCCGTGAGTCGGTGAGGAGCGAGCTGGGGATATCCCGCGATGCGCTCGTGGTGGGGAGCCTCGGACGCCTGGCGCCCCAGAAGAACCTCGATCTCTTCCTGGAGATGGCGGCCCGCCTGACGTCGGGGTCCTCGGGCGACGCGCCTCGCTTCGTGCTGGCCGGAAGCGGCCCCGCGCTCGCGGACCTGCGCGCCCGCGCCGCGGCTCTCGGGCTTGTCGACCGGGTCATCTTCCCGGGCGCGCGGCACGACGTCGCCGGCGTGCTCTCGGCTTTCGACCTCTTCGTGCTGACCTCCCACACCGAGGGGCTCCCCAACGCCGTGATGGAGGCGATGGCGGCCGGGCTCCCCGTGGTCGCCACGCGGGCCGGCGGCACCGACGAGCTGGTGGTGGAGGCCGTCACGGGCCATCTCGTGGAACCGGGTGACGCGGCCGGGTTGACGGACAGGGTCGAGTCCCTCCTGCGGGACCCGGCGGTCCGCCTCAGGATGGGGCGGGCGGGAACGGAGCGCATCGAGCGCGAGTTCTCCATCGAAAGAATGGTCGACGGGACCGCGGCCCTCTACGAGGAAGTGCTTGGATGAAGCGGATCGCGGTCCTTTGCGAGGTGATGCACGCTCCCTTCGACGAGGGGATCCGGATCTTCGCGGCCGAGCTGGCCCGCGCATTGTCGAGGTCCCGCGAGACGTTGCTGGTCTCGGGAAAGGACTCCGAGCTGGACGGTCGTCCCATCCACGGAGCCCTGACCGATCGGTGGTTCCTCTCGCGGCGGTTGGCGGGGTTGCTGCGCGGCTTCGATCCCGATGAGATCCTCTACATCCCCTGGACGAGCCTGACCGCGCGCACGCTCGTCAGGGCGGGGATCGCGCGCCGCAGCGCGCGGCGCGCGGTGCTGGGGGTGGCGGCGCTGCAGCCACGGCCGGTCGATCTCCTCATGAGGACCCTCGTCCGCGCCGGCGGCCCCGACGTCGTGATGGCGGCCGGACCCGGGGCCGCGGAGCAGGCGGCCCGGCTCGGTCTGCGCGCGGTGAGGATCTCCACGGGCGTGGACCTGTCGAGGTTCCGGCCCGCCGCGGCCGGGGAGCGCGCGACGCTGAGGAGCCGGGCTGGGATCGATCCCGGCCGCTACGTCGTCCTGCACGTGGGACACCTCAAGGAATCCCGCAACGTCGGAGTCCTCGAGCGGCTCGCCCGGCTCGAACGAGTCACCTGCATGCTCGTGGCCAGCTCGAGCACGGTGGCACAGAAGCGGCTGGCCTCGCGGCTGGGCGAAGCGGGCGTGGTGGTGATGACCCACCATCAGGATCGGATCGAGTTCGCCTACCGGCTGGCCGACGCCTATCTTTTCCCCGTGACCTCCACGCTCGACGCCATCGAGATGCCGCTGTCGGTGCTGGAGGCGGCGGCGTGCGATCTGGCGATCGTGTCCACACCGTTCGGCGCTCTACCCGAGCTCCTGCCCCAGGGGATCCACTGGGCGCGCACCAACGACGAGATCGTGGACGTGGTCGGACGTCTGGCCTCGGGGGAAGGCCACGAATCGCCGCGCGACACCCGACGCCTGGTGGAGGCATACAGCTGGCACCGTACGGCCGGCGAAGTCCTTGACGCGCTGGATGCCGTGGCGGCGGGACGATGAGGCGCGCGGATCTGCTGGGGGCCGCCGCGCTCGCCGACCCGGCGGACGTCACGCCGGCGGGTCAGATCGCCGGCGAGGTCTCTCCGGCGGCCGTCGTCTCGATCCTGCGGGACAACAAGGTGCCCCTCGTGGACCTCGGGGAGGCCACTCGCGTGGCACCGGAGCTGCGGCGGGTGGTCGAATCGGCGGCCTGGCTGGAGGCGCTGGAGCGCGAGCGGCGGGAACGGGACGATCTCGCGGGGGAGCTGGCAGAGATCACCGCGGGGTTCGACCGGCGCGGGATCACGGCGGTCCTCTTCAAGACGTCGGGCGGCGTGCCCTATCGCTCCAGCAACGTGGATCTGCTCGTGCGTCCCGCGCGGATGAGCGAGGCGGCCGCGATCCTGGCCGAGCTCGGCCACGTCCGGTTCCCCCACTACCGGGAGGACCACAAGCTCCTCTTCCGCCGGTTTCGATTCGGACGCTCGGTGATCTGCACCCACCTCCACGATGCCGTCTCGTGGGGGAAGATCCTGATCCTCCCCGGCGACGACGTGGTGGCCAGGTGCCGCGAGCCTCGCGCCGGCGCGGTCGCCGCCGGATGCCGGGTCTCATCGCCCGAGGACCTCGTGCTCACGACCCTGGCGCACTCGCTGTACGAGACGGACGAGGTGCGCCTTTCGGACCTGCGCGCGGTGAGGCAGAGCGTCACCACCCCTGGGTTCGACTGGGAGAGGATCCTCTCGAGGGTCCGGCGGAACGGGTGGACCCGGGGGTTCTTCTCGATCCTGAGGATCGCCGCGGCCCTCGAGACCGCCCTGTGGGGCGCCAGCGCCGTGCCGAGCGAGCTGCTCCAAGGTCCAGCTCGTGCGGAGCTCGCCGGCACACGATGGGCGCGACGCCACGTCGAACGGACAGAGGACGCGGTGGGGCGCGGGCCTCTCGCCGGGCTGCCGCACCGGATTCCGAAACGCTATACCAAGCTCCACTACCTCATGCGGCTGATCGCCTCGCCGGACCGCGCCGGTGACGAGAGGCTGGCCGATCTGTTCGCGACGGCGTGGAACCTGCTCGCCAATCGGCTGCGCCTCAGGTGCCGGCCGGCGGCGATCGTCTCGCTGAGCGGTCTGGATGGATCGGGGAAGTCCTCCGTGATCCAGGTGCTCGCGGAAACCATGACCCTGTGCGAGATCCCGATCAGGGTCGTCTGGAGCCGCGGCGGCTTCACGACATGGATGGCAGCGGCCAAGAGGGCCGCCCGCTCGGCCATGCCGCGGTCCATCCCCGGGCCGGGCGACCTCGAAGCCAAGCAGCGGTGGCTCGGGCGCCCGCTGGAGGCGGCGGCGTTCGCTTCGGTGGTGGTCGCCGAGCAGACCCTGCACTACCTTCTGCGCGTGCGCGCGCGGCGGTGGACGGGGTGGTCGATCGTCTGCGATCGGTTCGCCTACGACACGGAGGCGGACCTCGAGGCCAAGCTCGGGCTCCGGCGGCGCCTGGCCCGCGCGGCCGGGGCCATCGTGACCGATCTGGCGCCACGGCCCGACGTGGCGATCCTGCTGCGTCTTGCTCCAAGTGAGGCTGCGCGGCGCAAACCGGAGGAGTCGCCTGGCGAGGCGGCCGTCCGGGCACGGGCCGCGGCGTACGACCGGATCGCGGCGCTCCACGGGCTCGTCGTGGTGGACGCCGACCGTTCCATCGCGGAGGTGGCGGCCGATGTGGTCGACCTGGCCCTGCGCGTGAGCTTCTCGAAGTTCAGCGGGGCGGGCCGGTGAGGATCGCCTACGTGGTCTCCATGTTTCCGAAGCTGTCGGAGACCTTCATCCTGCGCGAGCTGATCGAGCTGAAGGCGCGCGGCCACGCGATCACGATCTTCTCGCTCAAGCCCCCCGGCGAGCCCCTGTCCCACGCCGAAGCCGCCACGCTGATCCCGGCCACGCTCTATCCGAGGCTCGGGTGGCCTCTGGCCACGGCACTGCTGTTCCATCTTGCGCGCCGGCCCATCGTCCTGCTGTCGGTGCTCGCAAGGGTCATCGGCTCGCACGCCGGCCGGCCGACCCTGCTGCTCAAGGCGCTCGCGACGATCCCGGCGACCCTCTATTTCGCCCGGCGCGCGCGCGAGCTGCGCGTCGAGCACCTGCACGCCCACTGGGCCACATGGCCCGCGCTGGCCGCCTGGATCATCTCCCGGCTGACGGGGATCCCCTACAGCGTCACGGGCCACGCGCACGATCTGTTCCTGCCGAACCCCATGCTCGACCGAAAGGTGGCCGACTCGCGCTTCTTCGCCACGATCTCGGAGTTCAATCGTGCGCTCCTCATCCAGGAGTGCGGTCCCGAGGCCCTCGCCAGGATCCGGCTGATCCGCTGTGGCCTGCCGCTCCGGGAATTCCCGTTCGCGTCCCGGGCCGGACGCGCGCCGGGATCCCCTCCCAGGATCGTATCGGTCGGCCGGCTCGTCGATTACAAAGGGTTTGACGTGCTGATCCACGCGTGCGCAATCCTCGGGCGAAGCGGCACGGCCCCGCGCTGTGTCATCGTGGGTGACGGACCCGAACGGACGCGTCTCGAGCGGTTGGCCGAGGAAACGAAGCTCGAGGGCCTCGTCGACCTGCGGGGCCGGCACCTGCAGCCGGAGGTGCGCGAGCTCCTTTCGGGCGCCGACCTGTTCGTGCTGGCGTGCCTGCGAGGTCGCGACGGCCTTCAGGACGGCATCCCGATCGCGCTCATGGAAGCGATGGCGCTGGGCGTGCCGGTCGTCTCCACCCGGCTCTCTGGAATCCCGGAGCTGGTGAGGGACAACGAGACCGGGCTTCTCGCCGCGCCAGGCGATCCCGAGCATCTCGCCTCCGTGATGCGGCGCCTCCTGGAGGATCGGGAGCTGGCCGTCAGGCTGAGCCGGGGAGCGCGTGACCTGATCGAGAAGGAATATGACCTGTCGCGCTCGGTGGGTCTCCTGTGCGCGGCATTCGCCGCTCAACCGCGCGAAGGCCCCGCGGCGCGTCCATGAAGATCCTCTTCTGGACGGCGGCCGCTCTCATCGCCTACGCCTACGCGGGCTACCCGGTCCTTCTGTGGATGCTCGCGCGCATCGGCGCGCGGAGGTACCGCCAGGATGACGCGCACGAGCCGACCGTCTCCCTCCTGGTTCCGGCCTACAACGAGGAGCGCATGATCGCGGCGAAGCTCGAGAACGCCCTGTCGCTCGACTATCCCGCAGGCAAGCTCGAGATCCTCGTGGCCTCCGAATCGGATGATGGGACCGACGAGGCGGTGGAGCGCTTCACGCGCCGGGAGGGCCCCAGGGTGAGGCTGCTCCCGTCGCGGGTCCGTCGCGGCAAGGTTGCCAACCTCCACCGCGCCGTGCCCGAGGCGCGCGGGGAGATTCTCGTCTTCACGGACGCTAATGCGATGTTCCGCCCGGACGCATTGCGCAAGCTGGTCAGGCATTTCGTGGACCCGCGGGTGGCCTCCGTGTCGGGCCGGCTGGTCTATCGGGACACCGAGGGGACGGCCTCGGCCCGAGGGGAGAGGGTCTACTGGAACTTCGAGATGCTGGTCAAGAAGGCCTCCAGCGACCTGGGTTCTCTGCCCGGCGCCAACGGCTCCCTCTTCGCCCTGCGGCGCGAGCGGTATCGGCCGATCTCGGAAACGCGCGGCGACGACTTCGAGCTTCCGATACGCGCCATCATCGACGGCTATGCCTCGATCCTCGAACTCGATGCGGTGTCGGAGGAGCCGGCCACGGAACGATTCGTCCACGAGTATCGCAGGAAGGTTCGGATCATCCATTGGATGTCCGTAAGCGCGCTCATCCTCCTGCGAGAGGCGCTGGCCGCGGGACGCTGGCTGCTGGTCTTTCAGCTTCTCTCCCACAAGCTGAATCGGTGGATGGTCCCTTTCTGGCTGCTGGCGCTGCTGCCCGCCAGCATCTACCTTTCTGGAGACGGGTCGGTGTACGCGCTGGCCGCGCTGGCTCAGGCGCTGACCTGCGTCCTGGCCCTGGCGGGGCAGGCCGCCGAGAGCGCCGGGCTCAGGGCACCGAGATTCCTGGTCCTGCCGCTTTACTTCGTCGTCGTGAACGCGGCATCGCTGGTGGCGCTGCTGAGCTGCATGACCGGGCGGGAGGTTCGGTGGCACAAGAGGCCGGATCGGGCGCAATGAAGCCTCAGGAGGCTCCTTCCCGGGCGAGCTCCTGGTTCAGGACGCTGCAGAGAGTCAGCGTGGCGGTGCGCTCCGGAATCGATCTGCGCCGCGTGCTCGATCAGCTCACAGCCGACGCCGGGCGTTCCCTCGACCTGAGCCTCTGCGGCATCGCGAGGTGGGACGAGTCGGGCGCCTTTCTCCTCTTTTCCCACGAATACCGCCGCGACCCCGATCCCCGCTCGCCCCTGACCCTCCTGGGGCGGCGCTACACCCCGGGGGAGGAGCCGCTCTGCGAGGAATTCGACCAGATCGTATTCAAGGAGACCAGGGCCTACTTCCCACCGCGCGCGCCGGTGGACCCGGACCGGGGACCTCTCTTCGGCTCCTACATGGGGGGCGGCGTGCGGGCGATCTTCCCGCTGGTCGGCGACCAGAGGGTTCTCGGCCTGGTGGCGGTGGCGCGGCCCCAAGAGCTGCCGCCCTGGACGGACGAGGAGGTCGAGTACCTGAGGGCCGCGGCCGATCTGGCTTCGGTGGCGGTCCAGCACTCGACCTTGCGTTCCCGTCTCAGGAGGCTGTCGGCGGCGTCTGCCGAGATCAACTCACGAATGGATCTCGCGGAGCTCCTCCGCAGGCTCACCGAGGCGGCCATGTCGATCACTCAGTCGACGATGGGGGTGGCCGGGTTGCGCGAGGGGGATGAGATGGTCTGCCGAGAGGTCTGTATCGCGGGACGATGGTCTTCCGCCGATGAGAGGTTCACGCGGGAGCGAGGGCTGCCGGGATGGTCGTGGACGAACAGGGTCCCCTGCATCACCAACGACCCGGCCACCGACCCGCGCGCCGACCCCGGCCTGATCGCGGCCTACGGAATCCGATCTGCCCTCACCGTTCCGATCGTGAGCCGCGATGGCGAGGTCCTCGGGTTCTTCGAGATGCACAACAGGACCGGCGGCGCGCCGTACGGTGAGGAGGAGGTCCATCTGGCCTCGGCCCTCGCCCATCTCGCCGCGCTGGCGTTGGAGGCGAAGAGCCCGTCCGCTTGATGGGGCCGCAGCGCGAACTTGCCTCCGCCAGCCTCCGGCACCATGCTTCGCCTCATCATGGAGCACCTGCCATCACCAGGACCTCACTACGATCACCTGCGCGAGGTGCTTGACGGAGCCGCCTCCCTCAGCACGGCGATCCGGCAGGCTGAGAACGCCCTCAACGATCCCGATCTGGGGGAGGAGAGCAGGACCCTCATCGAGTCGGTCCTCGAGGCGTCGCGCGAACGTCTGTCCCGGATCGAGGCATCCCTCCGCCGCCCCGCCAGCGAAGGGGTCGAGGCGCAAGCGGACGACGACGCGGGGCTCGACAGGGAGTGGTCCGAGCACGATCTGATTGAGGCGGGCCGGGCCGCGGGCGCCGGGTCACCGCAGGCCGAGCACCAAGCGGCCCGGGCCATCGATCGCATGGGACGAGCGCTCAGGCTGGGGGCCCGCTCCTCGATCGAGACGTTCCTCGGGCACCCCTCGCCACTCCTGCGGGCGGCCTCGATGAAGGTGCTGGCGCTCCACTGGCGGCTGAAGGAGTACACCGACCGTGTGCTCTGGTCGCTCGCCTGCGATCAGGAGGCCGACTGCCGCCGCGCGGCCGCGCTCTGTCTGGGAAGCCTGTACGAAGGGACGAAGGACCGCCTGATCGGCCGCGACCTGGCGGCGGTCATCGCTCGCGAGAACGAGGATGAGGACGTCCGCTGGGCTTCCTACTACGCGTTGCTCGATCTCGAGGGGCGGAGCCGGGAAGGGCGGCCGCTTCCCTTCCAGCCCTTCGACGCCGACCTCCAGGCCGATCCGGAGATCGTGGCTCGATACGCGGATCATGGCTGAGCCCGGGGCCGGCGCGGTCAGGGCTCCCCGTTGCGCCGGTTGTAGCGGCGGCGACCTTCGAGACAGTCCAGCAGAAACCTGATCTCGTCCCGTCCGGGAGCGCCCGGGCCCGTCTCTGCCAGCCTGCGGAGAGTCCAGTAGGCCTCGATGACAAGCCGGGTCTGGTGCCCTGCCAGAATCCGATCGGTGGATCCGGCCAGGCCGAGCGCGCGGTGTGCGGCTTCGATCCCGCCGATCGTGCCATCGACGTAGGCGCGCAGGATCCGCGTGATTTCCTCGGGGTCGACGATCCGATCGTCGGGCATGGCCGGCATCCTACCACCCTCCGGCGCATTGATCCGGTAATCGGCGGCGGCCTATACTATGAATGCACTAGTTCCGGGGAGGGTGGATGCCGACCGACTTCAAGCAGCGCGCTGGCGCCTATCTGAGCGAGGCGAGCTCGATCCTCGGGAGGATCCCCGTGGAGGTCCTCGAAAGGATCTTCCGGGTGCTCTGCGATGCCTACCACGCCGACCGCCAGGTCATCCTGATGGGCAATGGCGGCTCGGCGGCGCTTGCCTCGCACTTCGCCGTGGATCTCGGGAAGGGGACCGCGCGGCCGGACCGCCAGCGCTTCCGCGTCCTCTCCATCGTGGATAACACCCCGGTCATGACGGCCTACGCCAATGACTTTTCCTACGCTGACGTTTTCTCGGAGCAGATCCGCACGCTGGCGAGCCCGGGTGATGTGGTGTTCGGCATCTCCGGGAGCGGCAATTCCCCCAACGTCCTGAACGGGTTGAAGGCTGCCCGCGAGAGGGGGGCCGTCACGGTCGCCCTCACGGGCTACAGGGGGGGCAAGGTCGTCGAGATGGCCGACGTGACCCTCGTCGTCCCCTCCGACGACATGCAGCACATCGAGGACTGCCACCTCTCGCTGACCCACCTCTTCATGCAGGCGATGTGCGAGTTCGTGAAGGATTCGCCCGCCCTCCAGCAGACCGCCTAGCCCCGGGGGCGTTTAGCGCACGAACCCATTGGCATAACCTCTTGATCCCGGTATATTTGCGGGCACCCTTCCAGACCGGGAGAGTTAATGGCTGGTTTCTTCCATGTTCCGATCCGCCGGCAGCAGATCCTTCTGTTTGTCGTCGATCTCGGCCTGCTTCTCCTCTCCCTGATGCTGGCCTTCGTCATCGCCCGCTTCGCGCACTTCAACATCCTCTTCGTCCTGGACCGGTTCACGGTCGCCTGCATCATCTATTTCACCGTCTACTGCACGGTCTTCTTCGTGGGGCAGCTCTACGACGTGGAGAACCGCTACCAGGAGATGCGGTCCTTCCTCTACATCTGCGGGCTGATCGTGGTGGCGAACCTCATCATTTCGATGACCTACTACTTCCTGCCGACATGGCGCATCGCGCGGCGCGTCATGGCGTTCCAGGCGCCCATCGCCGTGCTGTTCATCTACCTCTGGAGGCGTCTCTACGCCCTCGTCACCCGCGGGCTGATGTCGGCGCGCAGGGTGCTGCTTGTGGGCGCCGACGAGACGGTGGCGTCGCTCATCGAGGACTTCCGGACGGGGTACACTCCCGAATTCACGATCCGGGGAATCGTCGACGACGATCCGGATAAGCATGGGCGCGGATTCGGCGGTGTCCCCGTGCTGGGGACCAGCTCGTCGCTGCGCGAGATCGTCGATCGTGAGAAGGTGGAGATCATCGTCTTCTCCCCCGGCTACCGTCTGTCTGCCAACGGACACACGGTGCGCAACGTGCTCGAGATGAAGGCTCGCGGCGTGAAGGTCTACGAGCTGGCCACGTTCTACATGAGGATGACCGGCAAGGTGCCCGTGCGCTACATCGAGGACCAGTGGCTCCTGTTCTCCCAGGACTTCGCGGGGATCGCGCGGTCGGAGAGGACGAGCCTCAAGCGCCTGATGGACATCGTCGTGGCCGCGTCCGCGCTCGCGCTGCTGTCACCCCTGATGCTGCTCCTGGCGGCGATCGTGAAGCTCACGTCGCGGGGGCCGGTGCTCTATCGCCAGGAGCGGGTCGGGCTCGACAAGCGACCCTACCGCCTCCTGAAGTTCCGGACCATGCGCCTGGACGCCGAGTCCGGGGGGGCGCCGCGCTGGGCCAGCCCGAACGACGAGCGCGTCACTGCGACCGGCCGCATCATGCGCCGGCTCCGGCTCGACGAGATCCCTCAGTTCTTCAACGTGCTGCGCGGGGAGATGAGCGTCATCGGCCCGCGGCCGGAGAGGCCCTACTTCGTTGATCTGCTCGAGAAGGATATTCCATACTACGCGCTTCGATTCGCCGCGAAGCCCGGCCTCACCGGGTGGGCCCAGGTGAACTACCAGTACGGGGCGAGCGTGGAGGACGCGCACACCAAGCTTCAATACGACCTCTATTACATCCAGCAGATGTCCCCCTTTCTGGACCTCGTAATCCTCCTCAAGACCTTCCAGACCCTCCTCTTCCGCCCAGGCTACTGAGAGCATGCGGCGCAATCTCCTGCTCAGCGCCGTCGTGGTGGTGCTCTTTTTCGGGCTGCTGGAGGCGGTACTCAGGCTGTCGGGGCGGGTCTCATCCGACGCGCTGAGATCACCGAACGTGGAGACGCTCGACGCGATCCCCGGCCTGTTCGACCCGGGACAGGACCTGGTCGACCGGATCCTGCCGGAGCTGCCGTACCACATTCACATCAACTCGCTGGGATTCCGCGGGCGGGAGTTCCCCCTGCGCAAGGAGCCCGGCACGCTGCGCGTCCTCTGCCTCGGCGACTCCTACACCTTCGGGCACCACGTGGCCGACGAGGAGGCGTTCCCCGCCGTCCTGGACCGGCTGCTCAACGAGGCGACCGCCAAGGCCGGCCGCCGGGTCGAGGTGATCAACGCCGGAGCCAACGGATTCACGATTGTCGACGAGCTCAGCTATCTCAACGAAAAAGGGCTCGCCCTGGAGCCGGACATCGTGGTGCTTGCCTTCAGCCAGAACGACATCTCCGATCTCAAGCGGGAGCGCCCCTCCATCGAGCTGATGCGCGAGCACGCGCGGCTCAAGTCGACCTTCGTCCTTGGCCCGATCATAAAACTCCTCCAGCACACGGCCATCTTCAATGCGATGCAGCGGAGCGCGGCCTGGATCGAGATCAAACGACGGCCCGAGAGATCCCATCCGCTGCAGGAGGACGTGGATCCGGCGCTGTGGCGGCGGTACGGCGATCTGCTCGGGGAGGTGAACGGGCTCGTCAGGCGCCATGAGGTGGAGATGCTGCTGGTCGTCTGGCCATCATGGCGGCAGGTCGACGGGATCGATCCTCTCGATCCTCAGGGGAAGCTGGCGCTCCTCGCGAAGGAGCGGGGCATCGACCTCCTCGACCTGACGCCGGTCCTGAAGGAGCTCCAGAGCTCGGGGGTCAAGGCCTTCCTGGTCCCGCTCGACGGGCATCCCTCCGTCCGCGGCCAGGAAGCGGGGGCCCGGGCGATCGCGGCCAGACTCACGGCGCGGATCGCGTCGCGAGGCGAGAGCCGGTGACCGACCCCGTCATCAGCCTCCTCCGTGGGGAGGGTCCTCTGCCCGGCCCGAGGGAGGGTGCCTGGGACGCCGTCGCGCGGCAGGCCGTCTCGGAAGGTCTCGCCGGCATCGCCCTGTCGCTGCTGTCACGCTCGGGGAGGCTTCAGGATCTGACTCCATCGGCGCGCGGGATCCTCGAGGCCGACCTGACCAAGGTGCGTCTCGAGCAGACGCTGCTCTTCCACAGGTTCGAGGCGCTGCGGGGGACGTTGGACTCGGCACAGGTCGACTTCATCGTCCACAAGGGGGGGGCCCTGGCGCCCCTGCTCTACCCGCGCCTGGAGGATCGCCCCATGGTGGACATCGACATCGTGATCCGCCCCGAGGCATGGCGGCGCGTCCGCGATGCCCTGGTCGCGGCCCGATACCGGTTGCCCCCGGGTTCCCAGGAGGCGTTCTGGCTCGAGAACTACTTCAACCTGTCGGTCACCTCTCCCGAGGACCCGGCCTCCCACTTCGATGTCCACTGGAGCCTCACGCAGGAGGGGCGTTACCACGTCGCGACCGAGGATCTCTTCGCGCGGGCCGTGCCCTACCAGCTCGGCGGGTCGAGCCTCAAGCGGCTGGCCGACGAGGACCTCCTGTTGAGCCTCTTCCTGCACCTGGCCTACCACTACTTCGAGGCGAGCCTGATCTGGCTCTACGACATGAAGCTGGTCATCGAGCGGCTCGCGATCGACTGGGACACCTTCTTCGACCGCGCCGCGCGCTGGGGTCTGATGGCGGTCGTGGCCTTCAACATGGTCTACCTCGAGAAGGTCTTTCCCGGGTCCGTACCGGTGGAGGTCCTTGCTCGGGGACGCCCGGGAGCCTTCAGGAGTCGTCTGGCCGGTCCCTTCATGTCCTCCTCGCCCAGGCACCTGTTCCGGGGAGAGGAGAGGCGGCTCAACCAGCTCGTGCTGGGGCTCCTGTCGATCGACCGGCCGGCCGACGCGGCCCGCTTCGCCGCGGGGAAGATCGGCCGCACCCTGCGGTGGGCGGGCAGGCGCCCGCGACTGCGCTAGAGATCCACGGGAGGCGGCGCGAGGCGACTCGGGTTTGACTTGAACCCTTTGCGGCACTACGATTTGGGCACTCACACACCAGCGGGGGGAGATCGGGGTGGGGTCATCCAGACTGGCAGCCCGCCGCGTGGCATCGGGCGCGGCCACGTCGGCGATACTCTGGATCCTCCTCGCGGCGCAGGGGTTCCCGGCGCCCGAGGCGAGATCGGATCCGGAGAGCCTGCGCGCGGTCGAGCTGCAGCCTGAGGGGCGGCTGCTCCGCATCACGCTGAGATCCTCGGCCCCCTTCCAGAAATACACGCTGGCTCGCAAGGGCCCCCCCGAGAAACGCGACCTCCTGGTGCGGCTCCCAGGGTCCACGACCGACCTGCCGGAGACGGTCGACGCGGGAGATTACCTGCTGCCGATCACCGTCACGCGCGAAGGTGAGGGTGCGGCAGCCGAGCTGCTGGTCCTCTTCGGCGGTGTGGGCGACTCGCTCGTCTCGGTGGCCCAGGCCCTCGACGAGCTGCGCATCGTGATCATCCCGCCGGAACGGCGGTCCAATGCCGCCGACCTGTACCGCATCGGCGTGAACGACGTCCTGCAGATCGATGTCTTCGGCCACGAGGACCTCAACAAGACGCTGAAGGTCTCGCCGCGGGGGACGATCAGCTTCCCGCTCATCGGGAGCGTGCGGGCCGAGGGGCAGACGGTGGACGACGTGGCGGGGGACATCACCTCGCGGCTCGCGAAGGACTACATCCAGGATCCCCACGTGACCGTGTCGGTCTGGGAATACCTGAGCCAGTGGATCAACGTCGTGGGCGAGGTGGTGCATCCGGGCCGGTATTACATGACCGGCGCCACGAACCTGATCGACGCGCTCTCCGAGGCCGGCGGTCTCAAGGAGAACGCGGCGGGAGAGATCCTGGTGACGCGACGTCCGGAGGAGGTCGACCCCGCGTCGGCCGGGGAGGTCTTCCGCATCGACATCAAGAACCTCTTCTCCGATCAGGGAGCCAGGCTCAACATGCGGCTCCGGTCGGGCGACATCGTCAACGTCCAGGAGGCCCCGCCGGGCGGTTCGCCGCGGGCGGCCAAGCCGTGATGGCCGTATACTTACCCCCTGCGAGGCGAGGATGAGCCGGGACCAGTCCGACAGCGAAAAGCAGGCCCACCTGCGCGACTACTGGCGCACGATCTGGACGGGGCGCCGCACGGTCGCCACGGTCTTCGTGGTGGTCGTGACCGTGGGGGTCATCGCCACCTTCGTCCAGACTCCCGTCTACCGCGCCAGCGCCACCGTGGAGATCAGCCCGAGGGCGCAGCGTGTGGTCAAGGTGGACGACGTGTCCCAGATCGGGACGACCGGGTTCGGCTGGTCGGCCGAGGATCGGTACTTCAAGAGCCAGCTCGAGGTCCTCAAGAGCCGCGACGTGGCCGAGAGGGCCTTCAACAAGCTCGGGCTCAAGGACAACGCGTTCTTCAACGGCCTCAAGGACCCCGTGGCGGGCTTCATGGGCCGCATCGAGGTCGAGCCGATCCCGGACACGGTGGTCGTGACCGTCAGCATGGAGGGCCCCGATCCGCGGGAGGTCACGCGCTGGGTCAACGAGCTGGTCGAAAGCTACGTGAGCCGCAATCTGGAGCAGGCCGCGCAGGCGACGTCCGGCGCGATCGGGTCGCTGCTCACTCAGATGGAGCCGCTGCGCGACAAGCTGGTGGCCCGCGAGCAGGAGAAATTCCGCTACGCGCGGGAAAAGCAGATCTTCAACCCCGAGACTCAGCGGGCGTCGTACAACGAGAGGCTCTCATCCCTCGAGAAGGACTACACCGAGACCAAGCTCAAGAGGCTCGAGCTGGAGGCGGTCTTCCGCAAGATCGAGGAGATCGACCGGTCCAACGGGGACTACTACGTGATCCCCCAGGTGGCCAAGGACGACGTCCTGCGGGGCCTCACGAAGGACAAGGGGGAGCTGGAGGCAGAGCAGCGAAAGCTCCTCGTGACGTTCAAGCCCGGCCACTTCAAGGTCCGGGAGAACGAGGCGAGCCTCGGCAAGCTGACCCAGCGCATCCAGACTGAGACCACCCGGATCATCAGCGCGATCCGCACCGAATACGTGCTGGCGGAGGAGCGCGAGAAGGACCTGGGGACCGAGATCCAGCGGACGAAGGAGGAGGCCCTCACGGTCTCCGAGAAATCCTCCACCTACAACATCCTCCAGACCGAGTCGGAGGAGGCCAAGCGGATCTACGATCTGGTGGCGCAGCGTGCCAAGGAGATCGACCTGAACTCGGGCCTGCTGCGAAACAACCTCGCCCTGCTGGACCGCGCCATCGTGCCTTCCAACCCGGTCAGGCCGCGCCGGCTCATCAACCTCGCCGTCTCGATGCTGATGGGGTTCGGCCTCGGCATCGGGCTCGTCTTCTTCCTCGAGTACCTCGACGACACGGTGCGCGGCGCCGAACAGATCAGCCGCGAGTTCGGTCTCGCGACGCTCGCCGTGGTGCCGCGCCGCCGTGAGGGGGACCTGGGCGCGGAGAGGGTGATGGGAGAGGCCTTCAGCTCGCTGAGGACCGGGTTGCAGTTCTCGAGCCTCAACCGCGAGCGTCGGGTCGTGCTGATCACGAGTGCGGGCCCGGAGGAGGGCAAGACGCTGTCCGCCGTGATGCTGGCGCGGGCGCTCGCCCGCGGCGGCGAGAAGGTCTGCCTCGTGGACGCCGACCTCAGGCGCCCGAGCGTGCACCGTCTCATGGGGCTCGACCCTTCGCCGGGTCTCACCAACTACCTGGCCGGTCAGGATGTGCCCGGCTCGTCGCGAGGCTTCATCCGCGGCGGCGGTCCCGGGGAGCCCTCCGTGATCACCAGCGGGCCCCAGCCACCCAGCCCGGCGGAGATGCTGACCTCCCTCAGATTCGCCTCCCTCGTGAAGGAGCTCAAGGAGAGCCACGATTGGGTGATCCTCGACTCACCACCGGCGGGAGGCCTCACCGACACGGTGCTCCTGGCGGCCCGCTCCGACATGGTGGTCCTCGTCACCCGTCAGGGCCGGACCGGCCGGGACGTGCTCAGACGCGCCCTCGAGGCGATTCGAACGGCCAACCCCAACATCGCCGGCGCCGTTCTCAATGACGTCGACCTGAGCCGCGCCGAGAATCGCGATCTCTACTACCCGTCCTATGATCCTCGCGCCGCCGGCAACTCGGCCGGCGAGCCCAAGTCCCGCCGGCGCACCGCCGCACTCTGAATGAGCTCGTTGCTCCTGGTCGCCTTCCTGCTGCTGCGCGCGACCGGACCCTCCTCCTGGGACGGGGTCTGGACCTACGACGCGTGCCATGAGGACCGCAAGCCGGGTCACGACCTCACGACCTACTGCCGTGAAGGGCACGATCGCATCGTCATCGCGCACGACGATTCCGGTTCGTGGGACATCACCCTCTGCCCGGCGGATCCCTGGGGAGAGCGCGACGTGACCCTGGCAGAGATGGGACGCGTGCTCGCCTTCCGGAGTCGCGAGGGGTACCGCGTGCGCCTCGTCCTGGGGGAGGACCGCTCCCACTTTCGAGGCCTCTTCCGCGGAGCGGACGGCCACTCGGGCCGGATCTGGGGGCGCCGCGTCTCCGGATGCTGACTACCGGAGCAGACGCGGGCGGACGAGAACCTCAGGCGGTCGGCGCCGCCGGTTGCGTGGGCCGGGGCCCGGCCGCCAGCCTCGTCCTGAAGTCCTGAAGCGTCGCCTGCAGCCCCGGCTCCAGGGCGACCTTCGGCTCCCACCCGAGCAGCGCGCGCGCCCGCGTTATATCGGGCTGGCGGACCTTCGGGTCGTCCACCGGCAGGGGGCGGTTCACGATCCGGCTCGCGCTGCCGGAGATCTTCAGGATCTCGCGAGCCAGGTCGAGGAGCGTCATCTCGTGGGGGTTGCCGAGGTTCACCGGCTCGTGGGTGTCGCTCATCAGGAGCCGGGTGATCCCCTCCACGAGATCGGAGACGTAGCAGAATGAGCGCGTCTGCGAGCCATCCCCGAACAGCGTCAGATCTTCTCCAAGGAGCGCCTGCGCCATGAAGGTCGGGATGGCGCGGCCATCCTTGATCCTCATGCGAGGGCCGTAGGTATTGAAGATCCGGACGATCTTGGTGTCGAGGCCGTGGTACCGGTGATAGGCCATCGTCATCGCCTCGGCGAACCGCTTGGCTTCATCGTAGACGCCGCGCGGGCCGATGGGGTTCACGTTGCCCCAGTAGCTCTCCGGCTGCGGGTGGATCAACGGGTCTCCGTACACCTCGGAGGTGGAAGCCAGCAGGAACCGCGCTCCCTTCTCCCTGGCCAGGCCGAGCGCCTTGTGGGTGCCCAGCGAACCGACCTTCAGGGTCTGTATCGGAAGGTCGAGGTAGTCGAGCGGGCTGGCCGGGCTGGCGAAATGGAGGATGTGGTCGACCCGGCCCGGCACGTACAGGTAGGTCGTGACATCGAGATTGATGTAGCTGAACCGGCCGTGCCCCATCAGGTGAGCGATGTTGTCGGGGCTGCCCGTCAGGAGGTTGTCGACGCAGATGACTTCGAACCCCTGAGCGATGAAGTGATCGCTGAGGTGGCTTCCTATGAACCCGGCCCCGCCGGTGATCAGCACCCGCTCAGGCATCGATGCGCCCGCCTCATCCTCAGCCTTCCCGGCGAAGGCCGGGCCGCGACCGGGCGGAAAGTATAATGCCAGGGATGGGTGGAGTCGACCGATGAGAAGGCTGGGCCTCCTGCTCGTGCCGTTTCTGGCCTCCCTCCTGATCCGCCTGACGAGGCTCACGATGAGGCTCGACCGGGTGGGACGCCGCGTCGTCGACGACCTGCGGGCCGCGGCCCGGCCCTACATCCACACATTCTGGCACGGGCACCTGTTCCTCATGCCCTACTCCTACCTGGGGAAGCGCATCGCCATCATGATCAGCGCCCATCACGACGGGGAGATGATCGCGCGGACCATGAGGCTCTTCGGTCACGAGTCTCTGCGGGGCTCGACGACCAGCGGCGGCGCCATGGCGCTGCGGGCGGCCGTGCGATCGCTGCGAGAAGGGAGCGACGTGGGTTTCACGCCCGACGGGCCGCGAGGGCCGAGGCACCGCGCGCAGATGGGAGTGGTGCAGGCGGCGCGGATGTCGGGCGCGCCGATCGTCCCGGTGGCCTTCGCGGCGTCGCGCGGGAAGGTGCTCGGCTCGTGGGACGGTTTCATCGTGCCGAGACCCTTCTCGAAGGGCGTGTTCGTCTACGGCGAGCCGATCGAGGTGCCCGCGCGGGCCGACGAGGCCCAGATGGAGGCGCTTCGTCTCGAGGTGGAGCGCGCCCTCAACGAGCTGACGTCGAGGGCCCAGGCTCTCGCCACCGGGGCGGACGCCTCGGCGCGGGCGGTGGAGTCGGGGCATGTCTGAAGCCGCGGGACCGGCGCCGGCGCCGCTGCGCCGGCGCGTCCTGATCGTCGCGGGGGAGGCTTCCGGCGACCGTTACGGCGCGGGGCTGATGCAGGCCGTGAGGCGATCGGCCCCCGGCGTCGCCTTCACGGGGATCGGCGGCCGGTACATGCGGGATGCGGGCCTCGAATCCCTGCTGGATGCAGAGAAGATCGCCGTTCTGGGGTTCGTCGAGGTCCTCACGAGCCTCCCCGTGATCCGAGGCGCCTTCAGAATGTGCCTGCGGGAGCTGGCGGCAAAGCCCGACCTGGTCGTCCTGATCGACTACCCGGGATTCAACCTGCGCCTGGCGCGCAAGGCGAAGGAAGCGGGTGTGCCCGTCGTCTATTTCGTCAGCCCGCAGGTGTGGGCCTGGAAGCCCGGCCGCGTGAAGACGATCGCCGAGACCGTGCGACGGATGCTCGTAATCTTCCCGTTCGAGGAGGCTTTCTACCGGGAACGGGGCGTGGAGGCCACCTTCGTGGGCCATCCGCTGGTGGAGATCCTCAAAACGGATGGGCCGAGGCTGTCCCGCGAGGAGGCGGCCCGGCGAGTCGGTCTCGATCCCGCCAGACGTATCATCGGGCTGCTGCCCGGAAGCCGGATGAAGGAGGTACGCCGGAATCTGCCGCCCGTCCTCGGCGCGGCGCGGCTGCTGTCGGAACGATTCCCCGACTTGCAGTATCTGATCCCGGTCGCCTCGACGCTGACGCGCAGCGCGGTGAGCTCGATGGTCGACCTGCCGGGCGTGGCGCTGACCGACGGGGATTTCAACGAGGCGGTGAACCTCTGCGAGGCCGCAATCGTCTCCTCGGGCACGGCGACGGTCGAGACCGGGCTGCTGGGCGTGCCGATGGTGATCGTCTACCGCCTGAACCCGCTGACCTACCAGCTCGCCCGCCGGATGACGCACCTGAAGTGGTTCGGGATGGTGAACCTCGTGGCGGGGCGCATGATCGTCCCCGAGCTGATCCAGTCGGACTGCACGCCGGAGAATATCGCGGCCGAGATCGAGCGATTCCTGACCGACAGGGTGTTGCGCGAGCGCACGCGGCGGGACCTGAAGGGCGTGAAGGAGGAGCTCGGAGGCGGTGGAGCCTTCGCGGCGGCGGCGGCGATCGTCATCGAGGAGCTGCGCCGGTGAAGGCCCCATGCCGGCGGCCCGCGTTGACAACGGCGCCACGCGGCGGCTAGATTCGCGCACCGGAGGAACGTCCCGCCTGTGATCTCCTTCCCCCATCCCATCGCGGTCGCCGTCGCCGAGACGGGGGAGCCCTCCTACCCGCGGGAGCCGCCCTTCGACCCGCCCGAACATTATCCGGAGCTGCACACTGAGGTCTGGCACCTGGACCCCGCCAACCGGGTCTACGCCGGGGTGCGCGAGGCGCTTCGGCTCCTCGGCTTCGACACCGAGTGGTATGGCACCCCGCACTGGAACCCGCTGAGCGCCCTCGTGCGCCCGGGCGACCGAGTCGTGATCAAACCGAACCTGGTGCGCCACTTCCACGGCGACGGGCTGCGACTCGACGCGCTCATCACCCACGGCTCGGTCGTGCGCGCCGTGCTCGATTACGTCATCCTCGCGCTCAAAGGAAGGGGAGACATCACGATCGGGGACTCGCCGCTGCAATACGCCGACTTTCCGACGGCCGTGGAGGGATCCGGCCTCGCCCGCGTTGTCGAGGACGCCAGAAGGTACGCGGGCGTGGAGATCCGTCTCGTGGATTTCCGGCGCACCCGGTCGGAGAAAAGGGGAGGGATAATCATGACGCGCCTTCCGAATGACGGGGACCCGGGGGGCTACCGGGTCGTCGACCTGAAGGGAGGCAGCCGATTCGCCGGCCTCGAGGAGTCGCGGACGCGCCGCTTCCGGGTCACGCAGTACGATCCGCGGGCGATGCGGCAGGCGCACAACGCCGTCAATCACGCCTACCTCTTTCCCGCGGCGATCCTGCGCGCCGACGTCGTCATCAACATCCCGAAGCTCAAGACCCACCGGAAGGCTGGGGTCACGGCGGCCATGAAGAATCTCGTGGGGATCAACGGCTCGAAGGACTGGCTGCCTCATCACACCATGGGGCCCGTCTCGAGCGGCGGCGACGAGTACCTGCGCCCCAGTCTGCGCAAGGAGATCATCTCACGGCTGCGCGACGGCATCGAGGGGCGGCGCGGGGCCATGGCGCGCAGGGCGCTTCATCTCGTCGAGAGGGGCGTCAGGGCGACGGGCCGGCTGATGCCCTTTCCCGACCCGTACTGGGAAGGCTCCTGGCACGGCAACGACACCGTCTGGCGGATGGTGCACGACCTGCACCGGGTCCTTTTTCACGCCGACGCCACCGGCCTCCTGCGGGAGGAGCCCCAGCGGCGCTACCTCGCCCTGGTGGACGCCGTCATCGCCGGCGAGGGGGAGGGGCCGATGAGGCCCACGCCCAAGGGCGCCGGGCTGATCATAGCCGGCGAGAACCCCGCGGCGGTGGACATCGTCTGCGCCCGCGTGATGGGGTTCGACGAGGGCAAGATTCCGCTCCTGAGAAACGCGATTGGCGGTGGTTTCCATCCGGACCTCCCATCGCGCGATCACATCGAGGTCCTGACCAACGCGGGGCGCTGGCGGCATCCGTTCGACCTGCTCCGCGCTCAGACTCTCAGCTTCACGCCCCCGGCGGGCTGGGCCGGCGCCATCGAGCTCGACACATGACACGCCGCAACTGGAGGTACGGGACATGACCGACTCGACCATCACTCCGCGATCCGGTGGAAGGATCGCGGGTCGCGCCACGACCGAGGGGACGGCGCGGTACCGGCAACGCTTCGCGGGGAAGCTCGCAACCGACCATCTCGCCCTGGGCGCGGACCTGTGGCTCTCCTCGCTGGGTATCGGGACCTATCTGGGTGATCCGGTGCCGGAGCACGACTCCGGGTACCGCGACTCGGTCATCGCGACGGTCCGTTCGGGATGCAACGTAATCGATTCGGCGATCAACTACCGGTTCCAGCGCTCCGAACGCAACATCGGTGAAGCGCTCAGGGCGCTGACCGCCGGGGGCGTGGGACGCGAGGAGATCGTGGTGGCCACGAAGGGAGGGTTCATTCCTTTCGACGGCGAGTACCCGCGCGACCCGGCCGGATGGATGGGCGAGGCGATCTTCTCGGCCGGGATCGCGTCCCGCGACGAGGTGGTGGCCAACTGCCACATCATCACGCCGCGGTACCTGGAGTCGCAGATCGAATGGAGCCGCGCCAACCTGGGGCTCGATACGATCGACATCTACTACCTCCACAATCCGGAGACGCAGCTCCAGGAGGTGGAACGCCCCGAGTTCCTGATGCGCGCGAGGGCCGCGTTCGAGATGCTCGAAGGAAAGGTCGCCGCGGGGGTCATCGGGATCTACGGCATGGCGACCTGGGACGGCTTGAGGGTCCCGCCCAACAATCCGGGACACCTCTCGCTCAAGGAGCTGCTGACGGTGGCGGAGCAGGTGTCCGGGCCGGACCACCACTTCCGCGCGATCCAGTTGCCCGTCAACCTCGTCATGGGGGAGGCCTGCCTCGAGCCGACCCAGATGACCGACGGGCGCCTCGTCAGCCTGCTGGATGCGGCGCGGGCCGCCGGCATGGTGGTGATGGCGAGCGGCTCGCTGCTGCAGGGACGGATCATTCAGGCGTTGGGGCCTGCCTTCGCCGCCCGTCTGCCCGGGACCCGCACCAACGCGCAGCGCGGCCTCCAGGTCGTGCGCTCCGTGCCGGGCCTGGCCACGGCGCTGGTGGGCATGAAACAGCCCTCGCACGTCGAGGAGAACCTGTTCGTGGCCTCCTTGCCCCGGATGCCGGGCGCGGAAGCAGTGAAGATCCTGGAGGAATGCCGCCGGAGCCGCTGAGTCGTCTGGCGCCCCGGGGATCGGCCCAAGCTGGTCTTCCTGCTCCACATGGGGCATAATGAAGCCCCGATAAACGGCATCTCGCGACGCCCCCCGATGCGGGTAGGCGGCGCCCTCCAAAGGTCCGGGACAATTCCGTGATAAAGAGCATGACGGGGTACGGCAGGGGAGAGGACTCGGCCGGCCCCTTCAGGGCCCTGGTCGAGCTTCGCAGCGTCAATCACCGCTACGCGGAACTGAGGTTCAAGCTCCCCGCGGAGGCCGCCGGACTGGAAGGGACTCTCCAGAAGCGTCTCGCGCAGGTGGTCAGGCGAGGCCGGGTCGACGTGAACGTGGGGATCTCCCGCGCGGCGGACGATGCGGCCCCCGTCGAGATCAATCGACCCATGGTGGTCTCCTACCTGAAGGCCGCCGAGCTTCTCAAGGACGAGTACCGGCTCGGCGGCGAGATCTCGGTGCAGTCGGTGCTCTCGCTGCCCGACGTGATCCGCGTAAAGGGTGGACAGACGGGCCTGACGAGCGGCGAGCAGGCTGTGGTGATGGGGGCTTTCGATCGCGCGGTCTCCGCCCACGACGCCATGCGGGCGGAGGAGGGCCGGATCCTGGAGCGCGACATCAGGGGCCGGGTTGCCGCCATCGGGAAGCGTTGCGCGCGCATCGCCAAGAGGGCCCCGAAGATGGTGCCGTTGTACGCGCGGAGGCTGCGGGCCCGCCTGCGGGAGATCGACGGCTCGGCGGGACGCGGCGCGCGACTCTACGACGCGAAGGACGCCAGGCTGGCGCAGGAGGTCGCGCTCGTGGCGGAACGCTCCGACATCACCGAGGAGATCGTCAGGCTGGAGGGATACCTCGAGCAGCTGGGCGCCCTGCTGGCCGACTCACCGGAGCCACCGGGAAAGAAGCTCGATTTCATCATGCAGGAGATGAACCGCGAGGCCAACACGATCAACTCCAAGGCGATCGACCTGGCGATCTGCCAGGACGCCCTCGAGGTCAAATCCGAAGTTGAGAAGATCCGCGAGCAGGTCCAGAACGTTGAGTAGCGGCGACCTTTTCGTGGTCTCCGCTCCATCGGGCACGGGCAAGACGACCCTGATCAGGAGACTCCTCGCCGACCTGCCGGGGATCGACTTCTCGGTCTCCTACACGACGCGTCCCATGCGTGAGGGGGAGCGGGAAGGGATCGATTACTTCTTCGTCGACGAGGATCGATTCGACAGGATGGTGGCGGCGGGGGAGTTCCTGGAGTGGGCCCGCGTGCACGGCAGGCGCTACGGCACCTGCGTGAGGCTGGTGGACGCGAGCCTGGCCAGGGGGCATGATGTCCTGCTCGACATCGACACGCAGGGGGCCGCCAGCGTCAGACGGCTGAGGAAGGGGGCCCTGCTCATCTTCATCATGCCGCCCGATCGGGAGGCGCTCGAAGCGCGGCTGCGCGGCCGCGGCCTCGAGTCTGGTGAAGAGGTGAGCCGTAGGATGACCAACGCGCGCCAGGAGCTGGAGCGATTCTCCGAATACGACTATCTGGTGATCAACGATGACCTGGAAAGGGCGCTGCGGGAGCTCGAGGCGATCGTCCTCGCGCACCGCAGCCGCGGTGAGGAGCGGCGGCGAGAGTGCCACCGGATCCTCGCGTCCTTTCAGGCTCGATGATCTTCTCGAGGAGCGATCATGACCCCGATTCAATACCCTGACAACATCCACAGCAAGTTCAAGTTCATCGCGGTGGCGGCGCTCAGGTGCCGGCAGCTTCAGAAAGGAGCCAGACCGAGGATCGCCTCGCGCTCCAAGAAGTACACGACGGTGGCGCAGGAGGAGGTGCTGGCGGGCACTGTCGCGTCCTACGACGGACCGGTGCCCGAGGCGCAGCTCGAGACGATCGAATCCGACATGGTGGATGGGCCGGTCTCGGCGGAATGAGGGCGCTGATGGAGGTCGTGCTCGGCGTCACGGGCGGAATCGCTGCCTATAAGGCGGCCGAAATCGTACGCGGTCTCAAGAGCTCGGGGGCTGCCGTCACGGTGGTGATGACCGCCCACGCCCGCGAGTTCATCACGCCGTTGACGCTCCAGACCCTGTCGGGACGGTGCGTCATCACCTCGCACTTCGACACGGCCCGGACGGCCGCTGCCCCCGAGGACGTGGAGCATATCGGTCTGGCGCGCTCCTGTGACCTGCTGCTGGTGGCCCCCGCCACGGCCGGCACCCTCGGCAAGATGGCCGCCGGGATCGCCGACGATTTCCTCTCCACCTTCTACCTCGCGGTGACCTGCCCGGTGGCCGTGGCTCCTGCCATGAACACGATCATGTGGGAGCATCCCGCCGTGCAGGAGAACATCGCCCGCCTGAAGGCCCGGGGCGTTACGGTGATCGGCCCGGAGACCGGACCGATGGCGTCGGCGGGCGAGGCCGACGGGATCGGACGCCTCGCCGATCCCGCGTCCATCGTGGCACGGGCCCTGAAGATCGCGAGGGGGGCCGGCGGGCGGCCGCGGCGCGGAGCGGACCACGGCGCGCTGGCGGGACGACGGGTCCTTGTGACCGCGGGTCCGACCCGCGAGGACCTCGACCCGGTTCGCACCCTCACCAACCCATCCACCGGGAAGATGGGTTACGCCGTCGCGGCGGCGGCGAGGGATCTGGGCGCCGAGGTGACGCTGGTCTCGGGACCGACGCATCTCCCCGATCCAGAGGGGGTCACGACGCTGCGCGTCACCACGGCCAAGCAGATGAGAGACGCGGTGATGAAGGCCATTCGCGCGCCGCGGGACGGCAATGGGCCCGACATCGTGGTGGCGGCGGCGGCGGTCTCGGATTTCCGGCCCGCGTTCCGCTCGCGGCGGAAGATCAAGAAGGATTCAGCGGCCCTCGACCTGCGTCTCGAGGCCACCCCCGACATCCTCGGGGAAGTCAGCCGGCTCGACGGGAAGCGCTTCCTCGTGGGATTCGCCGCGGAGACCGAGGATCTGCTCGGCAACGCGAGCAGGAAGCTCAAGGACAAGAAGCTCGATCTCATCGTGGCCAACAGCGTGGCCGCACGGGGAAGCGCGCAGGGAGCCTTCGGGTCCGAAACCAACGAGGTGATCGTGCTGGGACGGCGGGGGCGCCCTCACAGATGGCCGAGGATGACGAAGGCGGAGGTGGCCTCCCGGCTCATGTCGCTCGTGGCGCGGGCGCTGAAGTGAGCGGGCGGGACGAGCGACGCGAGCTTCTCGATCAGGCGCGCCAGTACCTCCTCTTCTGCCGCGAGATGGGCGTCACCGAGCTGGACCTTTCGGGGGCCGGGGCCCCGGTTCGGGGGGCCGCGAGGGCGCCGCAGCAGGCGGTCCCGCCGCCCGATCTGTTCTCAGAGCCGCCGCCCCGCGCAGCAGCCATCGACCCGCAGGCGGAGCTCGAGGACCTGCGCGTCAACGTCATCGGCGAGTGCCGTCGCTGCAAGCTCTGCGAAGGGCGCACGCACATCGTCTTCGGGGACGGAAGCGCGGGGGCCCGGCTCATGTTCGTCGGCGAGGGGCCCGGTTCCGAGGAGGATCGACGCGGTCTTCCCTTCGTCGGCCGGGCCGGCCAGCTCCTCGATCAGATCATCAAGGCGATGGGGTATTCGCGCTCGGAGGTCTACATCGCCAACGTGGTGAAGTGCCGGCCCCCTGATAACAGGACCCCCCAGCCCGACGAGACCGCCTCCTGCACGCCCTTCCTCTTCAGGCAGATCGAGATCATCCAGCCGAAGGTCATCGTCGCGCTGGGCTCCCCCGCGAGCCAGGCGCTCCTCGAGACCTCGGCCGGGATCACCAAGATCAGAGGGACCTTCCGGCAATACCGGGGGATCCCCGTCATGCCGACCTTCCACCCGGCCTACCTGCTGCGCAATCCCGCGGCCAAGCGGGAGGTCTGGGACGACATGCGCAAGGTGATGGCGTTGCTGCAGACGCAATGAGCCGCCGGCATGTTGACACGGCGTGAGCGGGTCGGCTAGCTTGTGGCCGCCATGTTCGGCTTCCGCTCGAACGACAGAATCTTCCACGACATCTTCACGGAGCTCGCGGAGAAGATCCACGAGGCCGCCGGTCTGCTCAAGAGCATGGTGGAAACGGGGGAGCGGCGCGAGGAGTACGCCTCCCGGATCAAGAAGGTCGAGCACCAGTGCGATGAGCTGACCCACAAGCTGGTCCGCACGCTCAACTCCACCTTCATCACGCCGTTCGACCGCGAGGATATCCACGACCTCGTGGTCAAGCTCGATGACGTGGTCGATCTGATCGACTCGACGGCCGACCGCCTCGTGGCCTTCGACGTGGCCCGGACCGGTCGCGAGGCCGCCGCGCTCACCGATGTGCTGCTGCGTCAGACCGAGGTGATCAAGCGGGCCATCGGCGAGCTGGGCAGGCCCGACCACATCCTGGACCGCTGCGTGGAGATTCACACGCTGGAGAACGAAGGGGACAGGATCTTCCACGAAGGGCTGGTCAACCTCTTCAAGAGGGAGCAGAACCCGATCGAGCTGCTCAAGCAGAAGGAGATCATCGAGAAGGTGGAGCACGCCACCGACCGATGCGAGGACGTCGCCAACGTCCTCGAGGCGATCACGCTCAAGAACGCCTGACGCTCGAAGCCGGCCCCGTCATCCCGCCTCAGCCCGGAAAGAACCCGGCGCGCTCCACCAGGAAGTAGGTCAGAGCCGCAATGACCGCCGAGGCCGGTATCGTGAGGATCCAGGCCCAGACGATGCTCCCCGCCACGCCCCACCGCACCGCGGAGAGCCTGTGCGTGGCCCCGACGCCCACGATAGCGCCGGTGATCGTATGAGTGGTGGAGACCGGGATGCCGCCGATGGCCGACCCGATGAGGGTAATGGCGCCGGCCGTCTCGGCGGCGAAGCCCCCCACCGGCCGCAGCTTGGTGATCCGCTGGCCCATCGTCTTGACGATCCGCCACCCGCCGAACAGGGTTCCGGCGGCGATCGCCGCGTGGCAGGAGAGGATGACCCAGTAGGGGACATCGAACGTGGAGAGATACCCGTTGGCGACGAGAAGCCCGGTGATGATCCCCATCGTCTTCTGGGCGTCGTTCGTGCCATGTCCCAGGCTGTAGAGCCCCGCCGAGAGGAGCTGCAGCCTCCGAAACCATCGATCGACGCGGCCGGGGGTGGCCCGGCGGCAGATCACGTTGATCAGCGTCATGATGGCGAACCCCAGGACCATGCCGATGGCCGGCGACAGAAAGATGAAGGCGACCGTCTTGGTCCACCCGCTGACGATGATGGAGGAGACTCCCGCCTTGGCGACCGCCGCGCCCGCGTAGCCGCCGATCAAGGCGTGGGAGGAGCTGGAGGGGATCCCGTAGTACCAGGTGATCAGATCCCAGACGATGGCCCCGATCAACCCCGCCAGGATGACATGGTTGTCCACGATGGCGACGTCGATGAGCCCCTTGCCGATGGTCCTGGCCACCGCGGTGCCGAAGGTGAAGGCGGCCACGAAATTGAAGAAGGCGGCCCAGGCCACGGCCAGCCCCGGCGTCAACACGCGGGTGGACACGACCGTCGCGATCGAGTTGGCCGCATCGTGAAACCCGTTGATGAAGTCGAAGGCCAGTGCGACGATGACGGCGAAGACAAGGAAATGGAATGGGTCCATCTATGCCAATCCCTCTGATGTGCTCATGATGATTGAAGCGGGAAGGAAGTATATGGGGAGGGGTCGAACCGGATCAAACCCGCCGTCCGGCGGCCCACACGATCTGATGGACCATCCCCTCGAAGACCGCCAGCTCCCGGGAGGTCAGCGCGGAGCGATTGAAGATACGTCTCAGCTCGCGCATCATGTGGGGCCGCGCCGTCCCCTGGAGAAAGCCGATCGTCTCGAGAGCCTGCTCCAGACGGCCATAGAAGGCTTCGAGATCCTCGTGAGTCGGCGCCGGCTCACCCGCGGTCGCCGAGGCCGGGTCGGCCGGGGGCGGGGCGCTCCCTTCGAGCAGGCGCAGGCGCAGCTCGTACAGGAAGACGAGCGCCGCCTGCGCGAGGTTGAGCGACGGATAGATCGAAGCCGAAGGGATGAGACCGACGACATGGCAGCGTGAGAGGTGATCGCGCGTGAGGCCGATGTCCTCCTGCCCGAGGAGCAGGGCGGCCGAATCGGCGGGACGGGCGGCGAGGTGCGCCGCGATCTCTGCGGCGATCCGGCGCGGGGGGAGCGTGCGCGCCCCCTCGGGGGGATTCGAGGTGGTCCCCACCACGAGATGGAAGGGGGCAAGGGCCGTGATCAGATCGGGCTCGGTCCGGCGGGCTTCCAGCAGGTCGGCGGCCTGCCAGGCCATCCGGCGCGATTCATCGTCGAAGTAGGCCGGGTCGTCATAGGTCATCGGGTCGGCCACCACGAGGCGTGAGAACCCCATGTTCTTCATCGCCCGTGCCACCGAGCCCACGTTGCCCGGGCTCTTGGGCCGCAACATGACGACGGCGAGACGCGAGAAGGGGTCGGGGGAGATCGGCGTGGCGCTCACGGAGCAGAAGATATCACGGTACGTGGAGGTGGCTGTCCCGCTGCCTCTGAGGATCTCTCTGACCTATCGACTCCCTCCGGACCTGGCCGGTTGCTCGCAGCCGGGGGCTCGGGCCGTGGTGCCGCTCGGGCGGCGGCTCGTCACCGGCGTGATCCTCGCCCTGACCAATGAGGCGGCGGCGCCGGCAAGCGCCGGCGCGGCGCCCGTGCGGATCCGCGATGTGGTGGATCTGCCGGACCAGGCCCCCGTGATCCCCGCCGATCTGCTCGATCTGGCCCGGTGGGCCGGGCGTTACTACGTGTCGCCTCCCGGCGAGATGATCTCGGCGGTTCTGCCTCCCGGTATAGGGCGGCGCAGCGAGGTGATCGTGCGGAGAGCCGTGGGGATCCCCGGCGCCCTGAGCGCGGCGGACCGGCGCGCGCTCGATTCCATCCCGATGGGCGCGGCGGCCCAGCTGCGGCGCTTGAAGATCCCGGCCGCGGCCCTCAAGCGCCTGGAGGCCGCGGGTCACGTGACGCTGGAGACGACCCTGCCGGGCGCGCGCGTCAAGGAGAGGTTCGAACGCGTCCTGCAACCGGTCGCGGGGGACCTCGACCCGGCCCTCGCGCTGTGCGCCCGCGCTCCGAGGCAGCAGGCGGTGCTGAGGCTGGTCGTCGCCGCGGGGGAGGGGGGCCTCTCACAGGACGAGCTTCGGGACCGGCTTGGCACGATCGGCCCCGCGGTCCAGGCGCTGATCGGCAAGGGGCTCCTGCGCGCCACACGACGCCCGCTCCACCGCGAGCCTCACGTGCTGGAGGCCGGCTCTCATCCGCCCGTGGCGCGGCCCACCGCTGAGCAGGCGGCGGCGCTCGCCGAGGTCGGCGAGGCGCTCGACGCGGCCTCCGGGCGTGGATTCCTCTTGATGGGGGTGACGGGGAGCGGCAAGACGGAGGTCTACCTGAGGGCCATCGAGCAATGCCTGAGCTCGGGTCGTTCGGCCCTCTACCTCGTGCCCGAGATCACCCTCACACCCCTGCTGGCGCGCGACCTGAGAGCGCGTCTGGGCGCCAGGCTGGCGATCCTCCATTCCAGCCTCAGCCCGGGGGAGCGCTTCGACGAGTGGCGGCGCGCGCGCGGCGGTGAGGTCCGCGTGGTGCTGGGCGCCCGCTCGGCCGTGCTGGCGCCGCTGCCGCGTCTGGGTCTGATCGTCGTGGACGAGGAGCAGGACGCCTCCTACAAGCAGCAGGAGGACCCGCGTTACAACGCCCGCGATCTGGCCCTGGTGCGCGGCAGGGAATCCGGGGCCGTGGTGATCCTCGGTTCGGCCACGCCGTCGGTGGAATCGTTCCACGCGGCCTCGGCCGGGCGTCTCGGTCTGCTGCGCCTGCCCGCGCGCATCCACGATCGGCCGATGGCTCGCGTGAGGGTGGTGGACATGCGCGCCGAGTTCCAGCGCACCGGCAAGGAGGAGGTGATCTCGGAGCCCCTGAGGGACGCGGTCAACGATCGGCTCTCCCGAGGCGAGCAGGCGATCGTCCTTCTGAACCGGCGCGGCTACGCGCCCTTCGTGCTGTGCCGTTCGTGCGGCGCCAGCGAGCGCTGTATCCGGTGCAGCGTGGCGCTGACCTATCACCGCGCCATCGAGCGGATGACTTGCCACTACTGCGGGTACCAGCGAGGCCGGCCCCGCCTCTGCTCGACGTGCGGCTCGGACAAGATCGCGCTGACGGGGACCGGGACCGAGAGGCTCGAGGAGACGCTGCGCGCATTGTTCCCGCAGGCGCGGCTCGCCCGGCTCGATCGCGACACGGCGAGGGGCCGGCGCGCTCCGGCCGAGATCCTCTCGGCCTTCGAGCGGGGAGACTTCAATCTGCTGGCCGGCACCCAGATGGTCGCCAAGGGACATGACTTTCCCGGCGTGACGATCGTGGGCGTGATCGGCGCCGACAACATGCTGGGGTTTCCCGACTTCCGAGCGGCGGAGCGCACCTTCCAACTCCTCACGCAGGTGGCGGGACGTTCGGGGCGGGGGAGCGAGCCGGGCGAGGTGATCGTGCAGGCGTTCCACTGCGAGCACTACGCGATCGAGACGGCGGCCCGTCAGGATTTTGCCGCATTCTACGAGAAGGAGAGCCGGTTCAGGCGGATCATGAAGTACCCTCCCTTCGTCGCGCTGGCCAATCTGGTCGTGCAGGCGGGGACCCCGGAGAGCGGCGTCAAGCGCGTGCGCGTGGTGGCCCAGGTGCTGGGGGAGGTCGCGGGGGACGGGATGCAGGTGATCGGCCCGAGCGTGGCGCCCATCGCGCGTCTGAAGGGAAGGTACCGATACCAGGTGCTGGTCAAGAGCCCCTCGAAGCGACGCCTCTCCGATGCGCTCAACGAGGCGGCCGCGGTCCTGGCCGGGCGGGGGCTGGCCTCGTCCAAGGACCTGGTCATCGACATCGATCCGGTGACGCTCATCTGAGCGAGTGAGGGGAGACGATGGAGCCCGAGGTATTCGTCGCGAGCCGGTGGACTCATGGAAACCTGATCTTCCCGACACGGATCGTGATCACGGACCATGCCGTCATGCGGCGCAAGCGGTCGTGGCTCTCGATCAACGAGGAGAGCATCAACATCCGCAACGTGGCCACCGTGAATATCAGGACCGGCATCATCTGGTCGGACATCCGGATCGAGAGCAGCGGTGGCTCGGACCCTCTGGACAGCCACGGTCACACCAAGGCCGACGCCCGCCGAATCAAGGAGCTGATCGAGACGCTGCAGGCGAAGGCAGGGGACGGAACCTCCAGGGCGGGGGAGGGGGCCGGCGACACGAGGGCGTGCCCCTGGTGCGCCGAGTGGATCAAGAAGGCGGCGAAGATCTGCCGGTTCTGCGGGAGGGACGTGCGATGACCCCCGCCTGCCGCAGGGAAGGCTCGGGCATTCCTCCAACGGGCACGGCTCGCGCTCGCCCGGCTTCGCGCTCGCCTCCATTCCGCTCGGCCACGCACGCCCGGCATGCGAGACGGCCTCGCGTCATAGGGCCTTTTGAAGGATTCCCCCCGGCTCCGCGGCTCGGGCGATCGGCCTCGCTCAAGGGGGCCCTCGAGTGGGGTTCCTTCCGCGTCGTCGGTCTCGCCCGGGCGCGCCGCTCAGCAGCACGGGTCCTTCATGTTAGAATTCGAGCTTCCAGCCGCGGCGGGCACCGCCGCTCGGGCCACCGCAAACATCAGGAGGCGTCATACCTGGTCGACGTCATCGCCATGGTACTTCGCATCCTGGCTCGCCACCGGGCGTGATGAGAGTTCCCTGGCGCCCTGGCGCCCCCTTCCTCGTCTTTCTAGCGCTGTGGCTGATCTACGGCGCCACGATCACCAAGTACAACCTCTACGACTTTACACTTCAGCAGGCCGTCATCGAGTCGATTGTGGAGCGGGGCACGTTCGAGGTCGGTGCCAGCGAGGTCCCAATGCTCAAGGCTGCCGGCGACAAGTTCATGTACAACGGAAGGTGGTTGCCGGCGAAACAGCCAGGACAGTTCGCCTTCGGCGCCCCGGTCTACCTTGTCTGCAGGCTGCTCGGGATCACCTACGCGAGCCATTACCTTCTCGCGGGCGCGATCGTGACCTGGCTCACCGCCTCGCTGATGTCGGCCGTCAGCTCCGCGTTCCTGGTCTGGCTCCTGCGCGATGTCTGGGGGTTCTGCACCGTGACGGCACTGTTCGCGACGCTGTGCCACGCGCTGGGGACCAACCTGCTCCCCTATTCGGGCATCGCGCATCATGACGTCATAGCCCTGTCATTCCTGCTCATCTCCTTCTGCCTGCTCGAGTACGGGATCCGCAAGGAGATGTGCCAGCGCTGGAGCACGGGGTGCGTGGCGGGACTTCTGCTCGGACTGACGCTCTTCACCTCGATGCTGCCCGCCGTGATCGTGGCGACTCTGTTCGTGTACGTCGCGCTGACGGCGAGCAGGCGATTCGCCCTCTGGACCGCCGCCGGAACGGCTCTCGGCCTCCTCCCACTGGCGCTGTACAACTGGCACTACTTCGGCAATCCCTTGGTACAGGCCAACATCGCCGGGCGGTACACCGAGACCTTCTTCTCGCCCGAGCCCCAGCGCTTCCTCGATCACCTTAACGTGTACCTCGGCACGGGCGACCTGTCCGTGGTCATGTACATGCCGATCGTGATCCTGGGTCTGGCCGGTCAGTGGCTGCTGGGCACCGGTCTGCGGTCCGAGAGATGGCTGCTCGTCGCGATCGTCGCGTTGCACTTGCTCTACATCCTCAACATCCCCTTTGTCGGTGCCTGCCAGTACGGGCCGCGGCTCATGCTGCCTGCCCTTCCCTTCGCGGCGATGGGGCTGCCCGGCCTGCTCGCCTGGACCAGGAGGCGCAGACATGCCGTGGCGATCGCCTTCCTGGTCTACATCGTGGCGGTCTACTCCTTCCTCGTCAACGCCGTAGGATCTCTGGTGGGGACGATGTTCTGCGAGACCTATCGCTTCGCTTTCCTCGTCTACCTGAGGATGCCGCTGGGCCGGGACATGGACAGCTACCCGCTGGCCCTCACCTGCCTGGCCCTTTGCGCACTGCTCTGTGGCAGGCCCGCCGCACGCGCGCTCGTCGCCGGCCAGGGTTCCTGACCGGCCCGGGGACCGCTTTCAGACGGAGGAGGGAGAGCAGCTCATGCGCGAGATCCTGAGATTCCTATCTGCGACCTGATCTGCGGAATCGACGGGAACTCTCAGCCCTTCGCGGCGATCAGCCTGTCGAGCTCCTCGCGCAGGCGCCCGAGGATCTCCTGGTAGGAGTAGGCGCCCAGCGACTCGGCGCCGCGCTTGAGGTTCACGTGGTTGGCGGCGCACCAGAGGCCGAGGTCCGCGTCGTCGGTCTCGCCCGGGCCGTTGACGCGGCATCCCATCACGGCGATGGTGATGGCGTGGCGCTCGGCGTATCCGGTCATCTCCTTGACTTTCTCGGCCAGGTCGACGAATGCCTCGTTCTCGACCCGCGAGCACGAAGGGCACGAGATGATGTTGAGCCGCTCGTTGTCGAACCGGGGCACCGAGCGGAACCGGCCGCGGGCGACGTCCTCGATGATCTGACGCCCCGCGGCGATCTCCTCACCCTTGCGATGGTTGGGGACCGTCAACGACACACGGACGGTATCGCCGATCCCCGCCGCCAGGAGCTGCTCGAAGGCGATGCGGGTCTTGATGACGCCGTCGGGAGGGAGCCCCGCCTCGGTGACCCCCAGGTGCAACGGCACGTCGGGGCGTCGCGCGGCGAAGCGCTTGTTCCCCTCCACCACCTTGTTGGGATCGGAGTCCTTCAGCGAGACCACGTAGCGGGTGAAGCCCATCGAGTCGAGCATCTCGCAGTGCTCGAGGGCCGACTCCACCATCGGCGCGATCGTGTCGTCTCCGAAGCGGCCCGCTTTGTCGGGGTCCACGGAACCGCAGTTGACCCCGATCCGGATCGCGCAATCGTGCCGTGCCGCCGTCGCAGCGATGAAGGAGACCTTCTCGCGTACGGACTTCTCGCGCTCGTGATGGTACAGGTGCCCCGGGTTGTACCGGATCTTGTCAACGTGGGGGGCCACCAGCGCCGCGAGACGATAGTTCTCCTGGAGGTCCACGGAGAGGTTGGCCCGGGTGCGCCGCCGGATCTCCGCCAGCGCCTCGGCGTCCCTGGTCGAGTCCACCGCGATCCGCACCACGTCCGCCCCGGCCTCCTCGAGCTGGCGCACCTGTGCCGAGGTGGCCTCGATGTCCTGGGTCTTCGTGGCGGTCATGGACTGAACCGCGATCGGATGGTCGGCCCCCACCCAGATCCTGCCGATCCTGACCGAGCGGGTGGGAAGACGCGGGTGCAGGTACGAGGGACTTCCGGGGAGTTTCATACAGAGCGGATCCTAGCACGCGCCCCGGACGCCCGGGTCAGGGGAGAACCTCCAGCACCGGCCGGTCGGAGGCGAACACCTCCCCGACGACCGCCGCGGCGCCGATGCCTCGGGCATCGAGCGCCGCCACCAGCGCCTTCGCCCGAGGGGCCGGCACCGATATCAGCAGGCCCCCGGAGGTCTGCGGGTCGAAGAAGAGCCACTGTTGCGCCTCGGAAAGCCCGTCCACGAACCGAATTTCCGCCGCCATCGTTCGGTTCGATTCGGTGACTCCCGTCTTGACCCCCTTCTCGATCAGGTCGAGGCTCTGCTCGTACCGGGGGATCGCCGCATAACGCAGCCTGATGCCGGCGCCGCTCGCGCGCGCCACTTCGAGCGCGTGGCCGGCCAGGCCGAACCCGGTGATGTCGGTGCAGGCATCGGCGTCGTGCGCCAGCGCCAGCTCCGCGGCCGCTGCGCTCAGCCGTTCCATCTGCGCCAGGACCTCCTCGAACTGCTCCGCGGTGACGAGCCCCTTCTTGAAGCCGGTGATCATCACCCCGGTCCCCACCGGCTTGGTCAGCACGAGGAGGTCGCCGGGCCTCGCCCCGGAGTTGCGCAGGATCCGGCGAGGATCGATGGTGCCGGTGACCGACAGGCCGTACTTGAGCTCCTGGTCGCGGACCGTGTGCCCCCCCACGAGCGCGGCGCCCGCCTCGCGCGCCTTGTCGAGGCCGCCCTGGAGGATCTGCGCGAAGACGCCCTCCGGCACACCGGTGCCGGGGAAGCAGCAGATGTTGAGGACCGTGAGGGGGCGCCCGCCCATGGCGTAGACGTCGGAAAGGGAATTGGCCGCGGCGACCATGCCGAACCGGTAGGGATCGTCGCACACGGGCGTGATCAGGTCGACCGTCTGCACGAGGGCGAGGTCGTCCCGCACGCGGTAGACCCCCGCGTCATCGGCGGTGTCGAACCCGACCAGCAGGTTCGGGTCGACGGCTCCCTTCAGGTTGGCGAGTATGTGCCCCAAGTCCACCGGACTCAGCTTGGCAGCTCACCCACCCGACGTGGCGCACCGCGTCAGCCTGAACTCGGCGGCGGTCCCCATCTCAGTCCTCCTCGTCCATACAAGTCGTGAATGCTCAAAATCTTACCCCCCGCCCGCGAGGACGTCAATGAGCCGCGTCCCGGCCCGCCCGTGCTATCCTTGCGCGCCTGAGACGATGGACATCAAGGACAGCATCCTCGAAACGATCGGAAGGACGCCTCTCGTGAGGCTCCGGCGCATGGGAGCGCCCGATGGGGTAGAACTGCTCGCGAAGCTGGAGGGGGCCAACCCGATGGGCAGCGTCAAGGAGCGTATCGCGCTCGCGATCATCGAGGCGGCCGAGCGTGACGGCTCGCTGACCCGCGACGCGATCATCCTCGAGTCGTCCAGCGGCAACACCGGGATAGGGCTGGCGATGGTGGGCGCGGCGCGAGGCTATCGGGTCCTCATCGTGATGTCCGAGAAGGTCAGCATCGAGCGCCGCCAGATCCTCAAGGCGCTGGGCGCCGAGGTGGTCCTCACACCCGCCGAAGGTGGGAGCGACGCGGCCTGGGCCCTGGCCGACCAGATGCACGCCCGCGAGCCGCATAGATACTTCCGCGTGGCACAGTACGCCAACCCGAACAACCCGTCGGTTCACTACCGGGCCACGGCGATGGAAATCTGGGAGCAGACCGATGGGAGGGTCGACGCGCTGGTCGCCACGCTTGGCACCACGGGGACGATCGTCGGCGCCGGTCGCCGGCTCAAGGAGCTCAACCCCCGGGTGCGCGTCGTGGCGGCCGAGCCGCAGCGCGGACATCAGCAGCAGGGGCTCCGCAATCTCAAGGAGTCGCGCGTGCCCGAGGTCTGGGACCCGTCGGTGGTCGATGAGACGATCGAGGTGGCCGACGTCGACGCCTTCCGCGTGGCGCGCGAGCTGGCGCGCCGCGAAGGGATCTTCGGCGGCATCTCCTCGGGCACCGCGGTCCACGCCGCCCTCGCGCTGGCGGCGGGCGGTCTGAGGGGGACCATCGTGGCGATCCTCCCCGATCGCGGCGAGAAATATCTCAGCACGCCGCTCTATCCGGCCGCATGATCATCCTCTCGCTGGTGGAGCGTGACGTCGCGGAGATGCGCCGCGAGATCCTCTCGGCCCCCGAGAAGGCCGGAGCCGTCGAGGTGCGGCTCGACACGCTGGGGCGCGTCGACCCGACCCTCCTGTTCGAGGGGGCCCCGCGCCCGCTCATCGCCACCTGCCGGCGGAAGGCCGACGGTGGATTCTTCGCCGGCAGCGAGAAGGCGCGCCGGGAGGTGCTCTGGGCCGCGGTGCGGGCCGGGGCCAGCTACATCGACGTGGAGCAGGGGACCGCCGCCGCGAACCTCGCCGAGGATCTCGTGTCGGCCCCCGGCGTGGGTGTGATCCTCTCGCACCACGACCTGGACGGGATGCCGCGCGATCTGGACGGGCTCTACCGGAGGATGGCGCGCGTGAAGGGAATAAAGGCGGTGAAGATCGTCGGCACGGCGCGCGCTCCCGCCGACATGATCAAGGTGCGCGATTTCCTGCAGCGGCACCGGCGGGCCTCGCCGCCGGTTATCAGCTTCTGCAGCGGCGCCACCGGTGTGATGAGCCGCATCATGGCGCTGGAGTGGGGCTCGTGGGCGACCTATGCCTCGGCGGGGTTCGGCCGCGAGGCGGCCCCGGGCCAGGCGAGCCTGCCCGATCTGGTCGGGATGTATCGCATCGAGGACATCGACCACGACACCCGGTTCGCCGTCGTCATCGGGTCGCCGCTGGCCCGGACCCTCTCGCCCGCGATCCACAACGCCGCGTATCACACCGATGGGCTCAACAGCCGGTACATTCCGATGGAGATCCCGGACAGGCGGGGTCTGCGCGACCTCAGGAGAATCGCGCGACAGCTCAAGATCAGGGGCTTCTCGGTGACCGCGCCCTACAAGATCCCGGTGATGAGGCACCTGGACGTGATCGAGCCTCTCGCGAAGCGGATTGGAGCGGTGAATACGGTCGTCTGCGACGGAAAGAGGTTGTTCGGCTTCAACACGGACGCATCGGGAGGCTTGGCGGCGATGGAGGAGGCGCTGTCCACCATGGACAGAACGGTTGAGGGGCTGACGGTGGCCATCGTGGGGGCCGGCGGCTCGGCGAGAGCCATGGCCCACGCGACGGCTCGCGCGGGAGCATCGGTGGTGGTGGCGAGCCGCAACGCCGCCCCGGGTCGCGCGCTCGCCAAGGCGGTTGGCGGGCGCCATGTCACGCTGTCCCACCTCTCGCGGGAGCGCTACGACGTCCTGATCAACTGCACTCCTGTCGGCATGGGCAGGGAAGCCTGCCCGGTCACCCGGGCCGCCATCAAGGGAATCCTCGTGTACGACGTCATCTACACGCCCGAGACCACGGCCCTCCTGCGCCAGGCGCGGGGACGCGGCATCGCCACGCTGGGCGGTCTGGAGATGCTCGTGAGGCAGGCGGCCGAGCAGTACACGCTCTTCACGGGACGGGCGGCGCCGCTCGGAGTCATGCGGGAGGCGGCGCGCCTCGCCCGGGGAAGGGTCGAGACGCGCGGGTGATATACTCGCCCCATGCTGCCTGAAGGAGCCACACCGGATCGCTATTCGCGCCAGATCCTCTACCCCGCGATCGGAGAGGAAGGGCAGGGCCGGATCGCGGCGTCGAGCGTCGCTGTGGTCGGATGCGGCGCGCTGGGTTCCGTGTCGGTCTCGTTGCTCGCGCGCGCCGGCGCCGGCCGCCTGAAGATTATCGACCGCGACTTCGTGGATACCACCAACCTCCAGCGCCAGTTCCTCTTCGACGAGGAGGACGTGCGCGAGATGAAGCCCAAGGCGCTTGCGGCGGCCGAAAAGCTGGGGCGCGTCAACTCGTCGATCTCCATCGAGGGGATCGTCTCCGATCTCAATCCCGAAAACGCCGTGGATCTGCTGCGCGGAGTCGCGCTCATCCTCGACGGCACGGACAACTTCGAGACGCGTTTCCTCATCAACGACGTGTCCGTACGGCACGACATCCCGTGGATCTACGCCGCCTGCGTGGGAAGCTACGGGCTCACCATGAACATCCTGCCCGGTGAGACCGCCTGCCTGCGCTGCGTGATGGAGACGGCGCCCCCGCCGGGCAGCGTGCCGACGTGCGACACCGCGGGGATCCTCGGCCCGACGGTCTCGTTCATCGCGGGTCTCCAGTGCACCGAGGCGCTCAAGTTCCTGTCGGGAAACCGCGAGGCGATGAGCCGCAGTCTCGTGAGCCTTGACGGATGGAGCCAGACGATGACCCGCGTCGAGGTGCCTCGCAGCGGAGGTCGGCGCCGCTGCGGGACCTGCGACGGGCTCGAGTTCGAGTACCTCTCGGGCAAGGGTTCGCGCTCGGCGGTGATCTGCGGGCGCAACGCGGTGCAGGTGACCCCCCGTGGGAGCGGGCAGCTCGACCTGACGGAGCTGGCCGGCAGGCTGACGGCCTCCTTCCCCGTTGAGCGCTCGAGGTTCCTGCTGCGTTTCACGGCGGACGGCGTGCAGGTCTCCGTCTTCCCCGACGGCCGGGCCATCATCACCGGCACGAAAGATCCGTCCGTCGCGCGAGGCGTCTATTCGCGCTACGTCGGAGCGTAGAGCCTCCCGTGATCTACCTCGACAACGCCGCCACGTCGCACCCCAAGCCCGAGCAGGTCTATGCCCGGATGGACCGGTTCGCCCGCGAGGTCGGGGCCAACCCGGGCCGTTCGGGGCACCGGCTGGCCGTGGAGGCCGAGGCCGAGATCGCCTCGGTGAGGAGAGGACTCACCGATCTCTTCGGCGGCGACGACCCCAACAGGCTCATTTTCACGCTCAACGCCACCGACGCCCTCAACATGATCGTCAAGGGAGTTCTGGACCAGGGGGATCATGTCGTCACGACGCCGCTGGAGCACAACTCCGTGGCGCGCCCGCTCAACCGGCTCGAGGAGGCTCGCCTCATCACGGTGACGCGCGTGGCGCCTGGCCCCACCGGGGAAATCGATCCGGATGAGATCGGACGAGCGATCACCGACCGCACGAAGCTCGTGATCGTGGGCCAGGCCGGCAACGTGCTGGGCACGGCCCAGCCGATCCTGGAGATAGGGGTCCGCGTGAGGGCCGCCGGGCGCCTTTTCGCGGTTGACTCGGCGCAGGGGGCCGGGCTTCTGCCGATCGACATCGAACGCGACAACATCGACCTGCTGGCCTTCACGGGGCACAAAGGCCTGCTCGGCCCCGTCGGCACCGGCGGCCTCTACGTGGGACCGCGCGCGGCGCCGCGCCCCTGGCGGGAGGGGGGCACGGGCGGCGACTCGGCACGCCCCGTGCAGCCGGCCGAGTACCCTCACGCCCTCGAGGCCGGCACACCCAACACGGTCGGTATCGCGGGTCTGGGTGAGGCGGTCAGGTACGTGACTGGACGCGGTGTCGCTGCGCTGGCCGATCATGAGACGCGCCTCGCGCTCCGCCTCTGGACGGCCCTCGAAGACCACCCCGAGTTCATCCTCTACGGATCCCCGCCGGTCCCCGGCCGGCCGCGCACGGGAGTCATCTCGCTGAACCTGACGGGCCACGCGGCCTCGGAGGTGGGGATCATCCTCGACGCGTCGTTCGGGATCGCGGTGCGGACCGGTCTTCACTGCGCTCCGGGGGCGCACCGGATCCTGGGGACCTTTCCCGAGGGAACGGTGCGCGTCAGCCCGGGCCCCTTCACCACCGACGACGAGATCGACGCGCTGGTCGGCGCCCTGCGCGAGATCGCGGCCTGATGGATCCGGCGGCGATCCGGATCGACGGGATCACGAAGCGCTTCGGCCGCATCAATGCCGTGAAGGACCTCGACCTAGAGGTGAAGCCTGGCGAGATCCTCGGGTTCCTGGGCCTCAACGGATCCGGCAAGACCACCACGATCCGCATCCTCCTCGATCTGCTGCGCCCCACCGCCGGGCGCGCCTTCCTCCTTGGGCACGACTGCCAGCGTGAAGGGATCCGCGTCCGGTCGCGCATCGGGTACCTGCCGGGAGCGATGGGCATGTATGGCGACATGACGGGGGAGGCGCTGCTCGGCCTGCTGGCGCGTCTGCAGGGCCGTCCGGTCGATCCGGAGCGCCGGCGCAGCCTGCAGGAGACGCTCGGCCTCTCCACCGCCGATCTCTCCCGCAGGGTGCGCGAGTACAGCGGCGGGATGAAGCGCAAGCTGGGGCTCATCCAGGCGTTCCAGTCCGACCCGGAGCTGCTGATCCTCGACGAGCCGACGGAGGGGCTCGACCCGCTCATGCAGGAGTCCTTCCACGCGATCCTGGCCCAGGCGCGCGGCAGGGGGGCGACCGTCTTCATGTCCTCGCACGTCCTTTCGGAGGTCGAGCGCATCTGCGACCGGATCGCGCTCCTACGCGAAGGCCGCCTGGCACTGTGCGACTCCGTGGAGCGGGTCCTCAGGCTCGCGCCGCGCCGGGTGAGGGTGTCGTTCGGGTCCGACGTGGAGCCCCCCTCGGCGGCGCCGCCTCCTGGGGCGCGCTGGACCGGGATCGGGCCGCGGGCCTGGTCGCTCGAGGTGGAGGGCCCGCTCGGGCCGGTCATTGCGTCCCTTTCGGGCCTCCCCATCCTCGACATCGAGGTCCATGAGCCGCGGCTCGACGATGTCATCCGGGGCTACTACCTGGGTGTGCGCTCGTGAAGGGCCCTCTGACCCTGATCTCGCATTCGGCGAGACGGGTCAGGACGCTGGTCCTCGTGATGGGGCTGGTGCTGGCCAGCTTCCAGATCGTGCTGAACCTCGTCGCCGCCTCGATTCATCGCTCCAACATGTTCGATCAGATCGGCGCGTTGCTCCCCGGCTTCCTTCAGCAGATGACATCGTTCGTCGCGATCATGTCATTCGCGGGGGTGGTCTGTGCCGGCTACTTTCACCCGGCGGTGATGGGATGCCTCGTCGGCCTGATGATCGCTCTGGCCACGGAGACCGCGTCGGAGGTGGAGACCGGTTTCATCGATCTCGTCCTGGCGCGGCCCGTCGCGCGCCACTGGCTCGTGACGCGGAGCATCGTCCTGCTGGCGGCGGCCACTCTCCTGCTGCTGGGAGCGATGCTCCTGGGCACCCTGACGGGGGTGCGGTGGCTCGCGCCCGAGGGCGCCACCGGGCCCACACCGCGCCTGCTCGCGTCGCTGGCTGCCAACCTCGGCGCGCTGGTCCTCTCCTGGGGGGCGCTGGCGCTCGCGGTGGGGGTGATCTCCCGGCGCCGCGCCGTGGCGGGCTCGATCATGGGGGTGGCCGCCTTCTGCGCCTTCCTCCTCGATTACCTGGCGAGGCTCTGGAAGCCTCTGGGGTCGATCGCCTGGATCTCGCCCTTCCGGTACTACAGTCCGATGGAACTGATCATGGGCCAGCCGCTCCCGACGCGCCATCTGTGGGTCCTCGGCGGCGTCACGCTCTCGGGGTTCGTGATCGCCTACGTGCTGTGCGCCCGCCGGGACGTATGACGCCGGCACGCCCGAACCGCGCCGAACGATGCACCGCCAGGGTTTTTGTCCTAATATCAGGTAGTGCTCCGGCACGGCCCGACTTCGGAGGTTCCCATGCGACTCCCACTGATGGTCACCGCCCTCCTGCTCACCGGCCTGGCCGCGGCCGGGTGTCACAGACGCTCGGAGCTTCCCGATCCCGGGATCCCGTACCCATCGAGCACCACCAGCGAAAAGCTGGCCACCTTCCTCTTCAAGGAGGAGGGCCGCCTCTATCTCATGACGGTCAGCGTCAATGCGACCCGTTTCCACGACAAGGATCCCTTCATCCCCATCTCTGTGGCGCTCGCGAACAAGACGGGCACTCCGCTTCAGATCCACCGCGAGTCCTTCACGCTGGTCGACCCGGTCAGCGGGGCGCGGTACGGCCTGGCCGGCGTGGAGGAGGTGCGCCGGCAGGGGAAGATGCTCTACGATTTGAGGCTCAACGATCAGGAGCACCTGGGGATGAAACTGGATGGCCTCCACAGGGCGGAGGCCTATTTCTACGGAGTGGAGCGGCTGGCTACGCGAGGCTTCGGCGAGGACATACGCCAGAGGCTCGTCATCGACAACGTCGAGTTGCACTCATTCCAGTACATCCTCGACACCCTCTACTTCCCGAGGCCCGAGGGGGAGCTCCTCGGCAGGACCTTCGAGCTGCACGTCAATTCGAAGGGTCTCCAGCAGCCGCTGTTCGTCGTTTTCACCGTCCCGGAGAAGTGATTGGAAGCCGGCGGATTCAGCCGCTTCCGAACGCTCTCCTCTCATGGCAACGTCATCCCGATCTGCCGGGAGGTTCCGGCGGACTGTCTCACTCCGGTGATGGCCTACCTGGCGACTGCGGGCCGTTCGGACCGGTCGTTCCTCCTCGAATCGGTGGAAGGAGGCGAGAGGATAGCCCGCTACTCGTTCGTCGGCAGCCGCCCGTGGATGGTGCTGACGGCTCGCGGGCGTCGCATCGAGGAGCGGGCGGGCCCGCGGACGGCGCGCTCCCAGGGTGACTTCCTCGACCGGCTGCGCGAGATCTTCCACGCCTTCAGACCGGTGGTTCGGGAGGATCTGCCCCGGTTCACGGGGGGCGCGGTCGGTTACGTGGCCTACGACGCGGTGAGGCTCTTCGAGCGTATCGAGACGAAGCGCCGGCGGGCCGGTGGGGTGGCCGCCGACTTGCCCGACGTCTGGCTGGCGTTCTACGACACGGTCCTGGCGTTCGATCATCTGCGTCAGAGCCTCCTCCTGATCACGTCGGTCATGACCGAAGCTCCCGGTGGAGGCGGCGCCTCCCTCAAACGTCTCTACGATCGCGCCGTCGCGCGCCTCGACGGGCTCGCCGCGGACCTGGCGCGCGGGGGCCGGCTACCGGGGAGAGGTCGCCGGCGGGGCAATGGGCGCTCGACCTTTCCGGCCCCGAGGGGGGCGATCGGCGGCGCGGGCGGCGCGCCGGCGCGCGGCAGCCTGAGCCCGCGGGCCTACGGTGCCATGGTGGAAGCCGCGCGGGAGCACATCCGGGCGGGCGACATCTACCAGGTCGTCCTCTCGCAGCGGTTCGAACGGCGCCTGAGCACCGACCCCTTCGCGGTCTACCGGACCCTTCGCCGCATCAACCCGTCCCCCTACATGTACTTCCTGCGCGACGGCAGGACGGCGCTCGCGGGCGCGTCGCCCGAGATGCTGGTGAGGGTCGAGGGGCGCCGCGTGGAGCTTCACCCGATCGCGGGCACCCGCCCGCGCGGGGCCGACCCAATCCAGGACGCGGGACTGGAGGCCGAGCTGCGCGGCGACGCGAAGGAACGGGCCGAGCACGTGATGCTTGTCGACCTGGGGCGCAACGATCTCGGGCGCGTGTGCGCCCCGGGGACGGTCCGTGTCCCGGAGTTCATGAAGGTGGAGCGATTCTCCCACGTGATGCACCTGGTGTCGAGCGTCACGGGGGAGCTCGCCGAGGGGAAGGACGCCTTCGACGCACTGCGATCCACGTTTCCCGCGGGGACCGTCTCCGGGGCGCCGAAGGTGCGGGCCATGGAGATCATCGAGGAGCTCGAGAAGACGCCGCGCGGACCTTACGCCGGGGCGGTCTGCTACATCGACCACTCGGGCAACCTCGACTCATGCATCATCATCCGCACTATGGTGGCTCAGGGTCGCCGTGCCTGGGTGCAGGCCGGCAGCGGGATCGTGGCCGACTCCGTTCCACGCCGGGAGTACGAGGAGAGCCACAACAAGGCACGGGCCGTGCTGGCGGCCATCGAGGGGGCCGGGTGGGCGCGCTGATCTTCATGCTCGACAACTACGACTCGTTCACGTACAACCTCGTCCAGTACCTGCTGGAACTGGGCGCCGAGGTGACGGTCCGTCGCAACGACGCCGTCACGGCGCGCGACGTGATGGAGAGCGGATGCCGCGGCATCGTGATCTCGCCGGGCCCCGGACGGCCGGAGTCGGCCGGCATCACCCTGGACCTGATCCGCGAGGCGGCGGGCTCGATCCCGCTGCTGGGAGTCTGCCTCGGGCACCAGGCGATCGGGCAGGCGTTCGGCGGCAGCGTGGTGCGCGCGCCGCGCCTGATGCACGGCAAGACCTCTTCCATCCGCCACGACGGACGCGGCGTGTTTTCCGGGCTCCCGAATCCCATGGAGGCGACCCGGTACCACTCGCTGGTGGTCGATCGCGATTCGATCCCCGTGGAGCTGGAGGTCTCGGCGGTCACAACTGACGGGGACGAGGAGGTGGTGATGGGCCTCAGGCACCGGGATCATCCTCGCATCAGGATCGAGGGCGTGCAGTTCCACCCGGAATCGATCCTGACGCCGGACGGAAAGCTCATCCTTTCGAACTTTCTGACGGCCGTCGCATGACGCGGGGCCGTGGATGACCGGGCTCGCGCCGATCCTCGGGAAGCTGGTCGCCGGAAATGACCTCACGCGCCGCGAGGCCGCCGCCGCGATGAACATCATCATGGACGGGGCCGCCGCCGACGCCCAGATCGCCGCGTTCGCCGTCGCGCTGAGGATGAAGGGGGAGTCGGCCGACGAGATCGCCGGGTGCGCGCAGGCGCTGCGACGCCGCGCGGAGAAGATCGGAAAGATCGGGCGTATCGCCTCGCGGCTCGTCGACACCTGCGGGACCGGGGGAGACTTGCTGGGAACCATCAACGTATCCACCCTCTCGGCGATCGTCGCCGCCGGGGCCGGCCTCCCCGTGGCCAAGCACGGCAACCGTTCGGTGTCGAGCCGGTGCGGCAGCGCCGACCTGCTGGAGGCGCTGGGAGTTCCCATCGACCTGACGCCGGCCGAGTCGGGAGCCTGTCTGGATTCGACAGGCCTTACCTTCCTCTTCGCGCCGAGGTTTCATCCGGCGCTCCGGCACGCCGCTCCGGCGAGGCGGGCCCTGGGGCTGCGGACCATCTTCAACCTGCTGGGCCCGCTGTGCAATCCGGCCGGCGCGAGGCGGCAGGTCATGGGGATCTTCGATGGCCGCCGCCTGCGGCCCATGGCGGAGGTGCTCCGAACTCTCGGAACGCGCCGGGCGATGCTCGTGCACGGCCACGATGGGATGGACGAGCTGACGGTGACCGGTCCAACCCTGGTGGTCGAGCTCAACGAGGGGCGCATCCGCGGGACCACCGTCACACCTGAGGACGCGGGTCTGCGGCGATGGAAGCTCGCGGCGCTGCGCGGCGGCGCGCCGGAGGAGAACGCCGCGCGCGCGCTGGCTGTCCTGGAGGGAGGGCGCGGGGCGGCGCGCGACATCACGCTCCTGAACGCCGCCGCGGCCCTCGTCGTGGGGGGAGCGGCATCCACGCTGCGCGAGGGGGCCGCGCTGGCGGCCGAGACGATCGACAGCGGCCGGGCACGCGCCAAGTTCGAGGACGTGCGGTCCTTCTGTCTGGGCGTCGGTGGCAAAGCAGAGCGCGTGCCCGGGGGGTCCACCCTGTGAGTCCGCCGCTTGAGCGGTTCATCCTGGCCTCGCGCGCGCGCGCGGAGGCCGACATCATGCAGCGCCCGTTGGCAGACCTCGAGGAGCTCATCGCGACGTTGCCGCCGTCGCGGAGCCTTGCCGCGAGGCTTACTCGGGCAGCCGGACCGTTGCCGCGCGTCATCGCCGAAATGAAGCGGGCCTCCCCGAGCGGGGGAGTGCTGCGCGAGAATTACCGGCCGAGGCAGATCGCCATGGGGTACGCCAGGGTCGGGGCCGCCGGGCTCTCTGTCCTCACCGAGCCCGAGGAGTTCGGGGGGGACCTGGATCACCTCAGCGAGGTCCGTCCGGCGCAGCTGCCGGTCCTCAGGAAGGACTTCCTCGTGACGCCCTACCAGATCGCGCAGTCGCGCGTGGCGGGGGCAGATGCCGTGTTGCTGATCGTGGCGATCCTCGAGGGGCCGAGCCTTGGAATCATGGTGCAGGCGGCGCGACGCTACGGCACCGAAGCGCTGGTGGAGGTCCATGACGAGGAGGAGCTGCGGCTTGCTCTGGACGCGGGGGCCGGGCTCATCGGCGTCAACAACCGGAACCTTCGCACGATGGAGGTGAGCCTCGGGACCGCTGCGCGTCTGGCCCCGTTGATCCCCTCGGACGTGATGATGGTGGCGGAGAGCGGGATCCGATCGCGCGCGGACATCGAACGGCTCATGTCCGCCGGCTACGAGGCGTTTCTGGTGGGCGAGCAGCTCATGCGTTCGGACGATCCGGCCGACGCGCTGTGGGCCCTGATGCAGCCTGCGTCATGAGCCTGCGCGTGAAGATCTGCGGCATCACGCGGCCCGCGGACGCGGAGGCGGCCGCCGAGGCGGGGGCCGACGCGGTGGGGTTCGTCTTCTGGAGCGGGAGCCCGCGCCGCGTGTTGGCCTCCGATGCCCTGAGGATCGGGTCATCTCTGCCGCCGCAGGTCGCGCGGGTGGGCGTCTTCGTGGACGAGCCGATGCCGGCGCTGCTCCAGGCGGCGCGCGAGGCGCGACTCTCCATGGCGCAGCTCCACGGGGAGGAAGGCCCCGGCTTCTGCGACCTGCTCGGCCTCGACTGTTACCGGGCGTTCGGGGTGTCGCCGGAGACCGACGCGCCGGCACTCGCCGCCGAGATCGCGCGCTTCGGCGGCCGGCCCTTCATGCTCGACACGCGCGGGGGCGTCCTTCCGGGCGGCTCGGGGAAGCGATTCGACTGGAGCGTGGCGCGGGAGGTGGGGCGGCTCCTGTGCGGAAACGGCCCGGCGCGCATGATCCTCGGCGGGGGCCTCACGCCCGGCAACGTGGGGGAGGCGATTGTCCTGCTGCGTCCTTTCGGCCTGCTGGGCGTCGACGTCTCCACGGGGGTGGAGGCCTCGCCCGGGATCAAGGACCCCGCCCGCGTGAGGGCCTTCATCGCCTCTGTGAGGAACGCACCGTGACAGGCGACCTGCCCGACTCGAGCGGACGCTACGGCCGGTACGGAGGCCGCTTCGTCCCCGAGACTCTCATGGAGCCGCTGCGCGAGCTGGAGGAGATCTACGGACTTTGCCGCGACGACGAGGAGTTCAAACGCGAGCTTCACCGGTGCCAGCGTGACTTCATCGGCCGGCCCACGCCGCTGACGTTCGCGCAACGACTGACCGGGCGGCTTGGAGGCGCGAGGATCTACCTCAAGCGGGAGGATCTTTGCCACACGGGAGCCCACAAGATCAACAACACGATCGGGCAGGCGCTGCTCACGGTGCGCATGGGCAAGCCTCGAGTCATCGCCGAAACGGGAGCCGGACAGCACGGAGTGGCCACGGCCACCGCGGCGGCCCTCTTCGGTCTGCGATGCACGGTCTACATGGGCGAGGAGGACATGCAGCGCCAGCGACTGAACGTCTTCCGGATGAGACTCCTGGGCGCCCAGGTGACGGGGGTTGCCTCGGGCAGCCGCACGCTCAAGGACGCGATCAACGAGGCGATGCGCGACTGGGTGACCAACGTCCGCGACACGCATTACATTCTCGGCTCCGTGCTGGGCGCGCATCCATTTCCGATGATCGTGCGCGACTTCCATGCCGTGATCGGGCGCGAGGCGCGGGAGCAGATCCTCGCCGCGGAGGGAAAGCTCCCCGAGCTTCTGATCGCCTGCGTGGGAGGCGGCAGCAACTCAATCGGGCTCTTCCATCCCTTCCTGCGGGACGAGGGCGTGGCGATGGTGGGAGTGGAGGCGGGGGGGCGCTCGCCGGGGCCGGGGGACCACGCGGCGCGCTTCGCGGGGGGGGAGCCCGGGGTGCTGCACGGCACCTACACGTACGTCCTTCAGGACGGCGATGGGAACATCGCGAGGACACATTCGGTGTCGGCCGGGCTCGACTATCCGGCCATCGGACCCGAGCACGCCCACCTGCGCGAGACGGGTCGTGTCTCCTACGTCTCCGCCACCGACGACGAGGCGCTGGAGGCCTTCCACCTGCTGGCCCGGACCGAGGGGATCATCCCGGCGTTGGAGAGCGCCCACGCGGTGGCCTACGCGGTGAGGGCCGCGCCGAAGCTGCCGGGCGACGCCGTCATCATCATCAATCTGTCGGGACGGGGCGACAAGGACGTCGATTCGGTGGCGGCGCTGGCCGAGGGACGGACGGTCCGGGGAGGCCCGTGAGCCGCATCGCGGAGGTCTTCGCCGCCGCGCGCCGCGACGGCCGGCCCGTCTTCATCGCCTTCATCACGGCCGGGGATCCTGCACCTCATCTTACCGTCCCGTTCTGCGAGGCCCTGGAGCGCGGGGGCGCGGACATCATCGAGCTGGGGGTCCCCTTCTCCGATCCGCTCGCCGATGGCCCGACCATCCAGCGCGCCTCCGGGCGGGCCCTCGCGCACGGGGTCGGGCTGGCGCGTTCGCTGGAGCTGGCCGCCGATGCCCGGCGCCGGGTGGGCGCCCCTCTCGTTCTCTTCACCTATTACAACCCGATCCTGCGAATGGGCGAGGAGCTTTTCGCCGGCCGGGCGGCCGTCGCCGGCATCGACGGGGTCCTCGTCGTGGATCTGCCCCCGGAGGAGGGCGCAGGCCTGAGAGCGCTCCTGATAGCGCGCGGGATCGACCCGATCCTGCTGGTGGCGCCCACGAGTGGAAAGGATAGGATTCAGCACGCGGCACGCGAGGCGCGCGGTTTCATTTACTACGTCTGCCGCACCGGAGTGACCGGCGCGCGCGAGTCACTCCCCGAGGGGCTGGACGAGGCGATCGCCGCGATGCGCGAAGCCTCGTCGCTGCCGGTGGCGGTCGGTTTCGGGATCTCGAGTCCGGAGCAGGTCCGGTCGGTGGGGGCCGTCGCGGACGGTGTGGTGGTCGGCAGCGCGCTGGTGGCCGCGGTGGAGGAGGCCGTCGAAGGCGCGGGGGGCGGCGCGGGAGCCCATTCCGGGATTCCACCGGACCTGCCGTTGAGGCTTGAGCGCGCCGCGGCGCGGCTCTTCGCGAAGTAATGGACCAGGTCTCCCCGGGGGACAAGGCGTGAACGACCTCGAACAGATCGAAAGCTGGCGCCGCCGGATCGACGAGCTGGACGCGCAGATCCTGGAGCTTCTGAACGAGCGGTCCCGGTGCGCGTTGGCCATCGGAGCGGTCAAGAGGCGGCTCGCCCGCGAGATCTACGATCCGGAGAGGGAGGCGGCCATCGTGCGTCACGTCCTCGAGGTGAACCACGGGCCGCTCCAGGACGACGCGGTGAAGAGGCTCTTCGAGCGCATACTGGACGAGTCGCGGCGGATCGAGCGTGTCTCCGGCGGCTCCACCGATCCCGCGCGCGCGGCAGGGAAGGCCTGAGCCATGGTCATCGTGATGGAGCCCAACGCCGGCGAGGAGCAGATTCAGCGGATCATCGAGCTCCTCACCAGGAAGGGGTTCGACGCGCATCGCTCCACGGGAGTCACCCGGACCATCATCGGGGCGGTGGGTGGCGAGGCCGGCTTGATCGATCCGCGCGACTTCGAGGTGCTCGATGGAGTCCACGAGGTGGTCCGAATCACCGAGCCGTACAAGCTCGCGGGGCGGATCTTTCGGCCCGAGGGGACCATCGTCCGGGCCGGGCCGAAGGGTGAGGTCGCGATCGGCGGCCGGCAGATCGTCGTGATGGCCGGACCATGCGCCGTCGAGTCCCGGGAGCAGATCCGGCGGACGGCGGCCTCCGTCAAGCGGGCCGGCGCGCAGATCCTGCGGGGCGGCGCCTTCAAGCCGAGGACCTCCCCCTACTCCTTTCAGGGGCTCGGCGAGCAGGGGCTGAGGCTCCTGCGCGAAGCGGCCGACGAGCAGGGGATGCTGGCCATCTCGGAGGTCATGGACCTGAGCCAGATCGAGACGGCGGAAAAGTACCTCGACATCCTGCAGGTGGGGGCCCGCAACATGCAGAACTTCACGTTTCTCAAGGAGCTCGGGCGCAGCCGCAAGCCGGTCCTGCTCAAGCGCGGGATGTCCGCCACGCTGGAGGAGTGGCTCCTTTCCGCCGAGTACGTCATGGCGGGGGGCAACCACAACGTCATCCTCTGCGAGCGGGGCATCCGCACCTTCGAGACGTACACGCGCAACACCATGGACATCTCGGCCATTCCCATCATCCACAAACTGAGCCACCTGCCCATCGTGGCCGACCCCTCCCACGGCACCGGCCTCCGGGACAAGGTGGCCCCCATGGCGCGCGCCGCGGTCGCGGCGGGCGCGGATGGTCTTCTCATAGAGGTCCACCAGGACCCGGACAACGCGCTCTCGGACGGAGCGCAGTCGCTCTACCCGGAACAGTTCGCCGAGCTGATGGGGCAGCTCGGGATCATCGCGCCGGCGGTGGGGCGCGCGATACCCTCCTGAGGGGCGCCCGGGAACCGGTTGACCACCCGCCCGCACGGGCATAAGTTCCGGCCCCATGAAGCCCCCCGTCGTCCTGTGCCTCTTCCCCCCCGGCTCACCCGAAAAGGCGGCGGTGCGTGAGGCGGTGGAGTCTCTCCGGATGCTGGGCGTGGCGGCCGGTCTGGCCGTCCCGGGCGGGGCGGACGGGGACGCCGTGACCGACGCGATCGTCATCGGCGATCTCTCCAGCATCGCCGCGCTCGGGGGCGGGTCGATCCCACCGGCCGCCCTGATCCCCGTCCTCTCGCTGGAGCAGCCGACGGGGATCGCCAGCGCCATTCTGGAGGATCCCGGGGTGGTCTGGTGTCTGACCCGTCCGCTGGACATGATGAAGGTGCGCGCCGCCCTGCGTCACGCGATGCACTGGGTGCGGCTGACCCGCGAGGCGCGGTCGCTGCGCGAGCAGATCGGCCGCCTCGACCACGAGGTGAGCGCGCTGAACCGGATCGGGATCGCCCTATCGGCCGAGCGGGACGCGGACGCCCTGCTGGGCCTGATCCTGACCAAGTGCCGGGAGATCACGGCGGCCGACGCCGGCTCCCTGTATCTCGTGGAGGAGGACGAGTGGGGGAGCCGCTGCCTCGTCTTCAAGCTGGCCCAGAACGACACGGTGCCGATCTCGCTCAAGGAGGCTCGCGTGCGGATCGACCACCAGAGCCTGGCCGGCCACGTCGCCATGTCGGGCAAGACCCTCAACATCGAGGATGTCTACGACCTGCCCGCCTGGAAGGACTACACCTTCAACAGGAGCTTCGATGAGCAGACGGGGTACCGGACCCGCTCGGTCCTCGTCGTGCCGATGACCAACCAGAAGGACGAGATCCTCGGCGTCGTGCAGCTCATCAACCGCCGGGCGCCCGAGCAGGCCCTTCCCGGCATCCCGTTCGATGAGCGGTGCGTGGCGCTCGCTCGTTCGCTGGCCAGCCAGGCCGCCGTCGCCCTGGAGAACGCGCGGCTCTACGCCGAGATCCGGAGGCTCTTCGACGGGTTCGTGCGCGCGTCGGTGACGGCGATCGAGTCGCGCGATCCGACCACCTCAGGCCACTCGAGCCGTGTGGCCACGCTGTCGGTCGCACTGGCGGAGACCATCAACCGGATCAGCGGGGGGCCGCTGGCCGCCTCGCGGTTCGGCCCCGAGGATCTGCGTGAGCTGCACTACGCCACGCTGCTTCACGACTTCGGAAAGATCGGCGTCAGGGAGCAGGTCCTTCTCAAGGGCAAGAAGCTCTATCCGCACGAGCTTCGCGCGATACAGGATCGCTTCCGGATCGCAAGGCTGAACGTCGAGCTGGCCGGCGCGCGCCGGCCCGATCCCGAGCTGGCGAAGCGTCTGGAGGAGATCGACCGGTATCTCGACCTGATCGGACGGACGAACGAGCCATCGATTCTCGATGAGGGGGATTCGAAGGTCCTCGCGGAGCTGGCGCGCCTCGCCGTGCCGGACGCCATGGGCGGGAAGATCCCCCTGCTGAGCCCGGAGGAGGCCGCCTGCCTGAGCGTCCGGCGGGGAAGCCTTACGCCGGACGAGAGGCTCGAGATCGAGTCGCACGTGACCCATACCTATCAGTTCCTCAGCACCATCCCGTGGACCCGCGAGCTCAGGCGGGTGCCGGCGATCGCCCACGCCCACCACGAGAAGCTCGACGGATCGGGGTATCCGCTGGGTCTGAAGGCCGGCGAGATCCCGATCCTCTCGCGGATCATGACGGTGTGCGACATCTTCGATGCGCTGACCGCCAGGGACCGTCCCTACAAGCGGGCCATCCCGTGCGAAAAGGCCCTCGCGATCCTGGAGACCGATGTCCGGGAGGGGCGGGTGGACGGCGACATCTTCCGGGTCTTCGTGGAGGCGCGGATCTTCGAGCGGGTCGCCTCCCGCGCGTCGCAGGCGGGGGGCGGCGCGGCCCACTGATGAACGAATGCGGCTACTTCGCCGCGCCCTCGGCCATCAGGACCGGCGAGGCGGCGAGCCGGTCCCTCCGGATCACCAGCAGGGTGGATGGGTCGACCTGACCGAAGGTGAGCGTGCCGGTCGGGCAGCTCTGCACGCATGCGGAGCAGCGGACGCACTCCGGGTCGGCCATCGGCAGCCCTTTGTTGGCGAAGTTCATCACGTCGATCCCCTGGTGGCAGACCGTCGTGCAGACGTTGCAGGAGATGCACTTCTTCTTGTCCGACAGGATGCGGAAGCGGCTGAATCTCGCATAGACGTGCATGAGGGCCGCCAGCGGACAGGCGAACCGGCACCAGATCCGGCCCGAGTACCAGAAATAAAGCCCGTATCCCACCACCCCCGCCAGGAACACGTCCACGAACCATTTGTAGTGCGTCTTGAGGACCGGGTCGAAGATCCGGTCGGCGGCGTTCCCCTCGGGGAGCGCCCAGCCGGCGATCCTGACTCCCAGGAGCCCGATCGCGACGGCGAGGATTCCCTGTCCGATCATATTGAGGCGGCTCCAGCTCGGGCCGTGCGGCATCTTGTGACGGTGCTCGTCCCCCAGGGTCTCGGCGAGCGCCCCGCACGAGCAGATCCACCCGCAGTAGACCCCCTTGCCGTAGAAGTAGATGCCGAGAGGTATCAGGACGCACGTCTGGACGAACCCGATGCCGATCCACCACCAGAGAGGCTCGTGCGTGAAGATGTTGTAGACGTTGAGCGGCCAGGCCAGGATGAGCCCGTAGGCGCGCCAGTACTCGCGGCCGTGACCGTATGAGACCGCCGGGAAGAGGGCGTCGGCGAGCCCCGCTGGCAGGAGGCCGTGGCGCCCCATCAGCGGGAGGATCACCTCGGGAAGCAGGAAGAGCGGCACCACCTGCACCGTCATGAGAGTGAGGGTCTGCGCCGTGACGTAGGGCGTGCGCCGCTTGCGGATGCGGCGCAGACCGAAGACCACGACCACGAGGGAGTAGGCGAGGGTGTACCAGAAGGAGGGTCCCGCGGCGCTGATCGAGACCGTGCCCACGAGCGTGGCCGGGTCGGCTGCCTCCGTCGCGATCCATCCCCCCGCGTCGGCCAGCAGGGAGGGCAGGTTGAAGGGGAACCAGCCGCGTTGGGCGAAGTAGTCCGACATCCAGCCGCCCGACTTCCAGTTGTAGAGCCAGGCGCAGAAGAGAAGGAAGCACCCCATCGCGAGGAAGGCCGGCGCCCGCAGCTCCCCCGCGATCCGGATCCCCGAGCGCCGGAAGAAATCGAGCGGCGCTTCACGGCCAATCATGGTGAAGACGGCATCGTTGGGCAGTCTCTCCTCGCGACCGCCGGCGTGGGCGAGGACCACCTCGCTCGGGAGGATCGCCTTGACCTGGCTCCCCAGCGCCACCCGGAGGGAGCCTCCGCGGCGGGACTCATCGCGGGACCCGCCCGCCGAGGCCGGTTCGGCCTGATGCAACCGGATCCGCTCGAGGTTATCGGGCTTTGGTCTGCTGAGCCCGGACTTCCGGTACGAGAGCGTCACGCGCCCGCCGCACTCGGCGATGGCGAGGGCGGTCTCCAGAGCGCTGTCGCCGCCCCCGACCACCAGGACGTCGCGGTCCGCGTAGTCCTTCGGGTCGTGCAGGCGGTTGTAGACTTTGTCGAGGTCTTCGCCGGCCACACCCAGCCTGCGGAAGTTGCCGGAGCGCCCGATCGCCACGATGACGCGGTGGGAGACGAGCGTCTCGCCTCCCGCGAGGTGCGTTTCGAGAAGCCCCCCTCGCCGCCGCACCATCTCCGCCCGGCCGATCCTGGGACGCAGGCCCCGAGCCAACGTGGTCTCGCGAAGCTCGACGACGAGCCCTTCCTTGACGGCGGACTTCGCCGAGAACTGCAGCTCTCCGGCGGGCGTCATGCCGGTCGGGTAGGTGTAGATCGGTTTTCCTCTCGGGAAGTTGACGATGGTGGAGAAGGGCTCCGTGGCCTCGATGACCTCGAAGGTCAGATTCGCCTTCAGCGCCTGAAGCGCGGCGGCCATACCCGATACGCCGGCACCGATGATGACCAGGTCGAGCGGCGGCCGGCCGGCGGCGGAGCCGCGCCGGCGGTTCTGAAACGCGGGTTCGGAGACGATGCGCCGCACAGCGCGGGCACCGGTGTCGGACGAGAACTTCAGCAGCGGGATACCGGTGAGATCGCCCACCACCAGGACTCCCGGGACGTTCGTCGATCCATCCTCGCGCAGGTAGGGAAGCCTTTCGACCGTTCCGGCCGGCCACCGGGTATGCAGCCACCGTGCGTACGTGCGGACGAGAGCGAGCATCCTCTCCCTCCAGCTGGGAAAGCCGGAGTATAGCCGACAGGGCGAGGCTGGGACGCTCGGGGCACCGGTTAGCCGAAGCGGCCGGTCACGTACTCCTCAGTCTGGTGCAGGGCGGGAGTGAGGAAGATCCCCTTCGTGGGGCCGTACTCGACGAGACCGCCCAGATACATGAAGGCGGTGTAGTCGGACACGCGGGCCGCCTGCTGCATGTTGTGCGTGACGATCAGCACCGTGTATTCTCCGCGCAGGGAGTGGATCAGCTCCTCGATCCTCGCCGTGGCGATCGGATCGAGCGCCGAGCACGGCTCATCCATGAGCAGCACTTCCGGCCGCGGCGCGATCGCCCGCGCGATGCAGAGCCGCTGCTGCTGCCCGCCGGACAGATCGAGCGCGCTGCGGTGCAGCCGGTCCTTCGCCTCGTCCCAGAGCGCGGCGGCCTTCAGGCTCCGCTCGACCGTCTCGTCGAGGGCGCCGCGGCGCGTCTCACCGTCGATCCGGAGCGGGTAGACCACGTTCTCGTAGATCGACATGGGGAACGGGTTCGACTTCTGGAAGACCATACCCATGCGCTTGCGCAGCTCGATGACGTTCACGTCCTTGCCGTAGATCGAGTCTCCGTTCAGGAGCATGTCTCCCGCCACCCGGACCCCCTCCACCAGGTCGTTGAGCCGGTTGATGGAGCGGATGAGGGTGGACTTGCCGCACCCGGAAGGCCCGATGAGGGCGGTCACCCGTCCCGCGGGGATCGGCAGGGTCACGTTGAAGAGCGCCTGCGTCGCGCCGTACCAGAGATTGAACTCCTTGATCTCCAGGACCGGTTTTTCCTCGAATACGGCGTGGTGGAAGAAGGGCGGGCCGGCGGTGGGCGCCTCATCACGGAGGGCGGGAGTGCCGGTCGCCTCGACGCGGCCAGGTTGAAGGTTGTCCAGCGCTTTCACCATGGCTCCCCGGGGTTCCATCATCTCAGAATTGTGCCGTCCGGAACCGCCGCCTGAGCCTCGCGCGCAGGAACACGGCCGTCATGTTCAGCATCGCGATGAGCGCGATCAGGAGCAGTGTGGTCGTGAAGACCATCGGCTTGCCGGCCTCCGAGTTGCGGCTCTGAAAACCCACGTCGTAGATGTGGAAGCCCAGGTGCATGAAGCTGCGTTCCAGGTGAATGAAGGGGAACCGGCCATCGAACGGCAGCGCGGGCGCGAGCTTGACGACGCCCGTGATCATCAGCGGGGCCACCTCCCCGGCCCCCCGCGCCATCGCGAGGATCAGCCCCGTCATGATCCCCGGTGTCGCGCGCGGAAGGACGATCCTCCTGACCGTCTGCCACCGGCTGGCCCCGCAGGCGAAGGAGCCCTCGCGCATGCTTCGCGGAACCGCGGCGAGTGCCTCCTCCGTGGCCACGATCACGACGGGTACCGTCAGGAGCGCCAGCGTCAGGGACGCCCAGAGGATCCCCCCGGTCCCGAAGGTCGGGGAGGGGAGCTTCTCGGGGAAGAGCAGCCTGTCGATACCGCCGCCGAGCCCGTAGCAGAAGAAGCCGAGGCCGAAGGCTCCGTAGACGATCGAGGGGACGCCGGCGAGGTTGTTGACGGCGATGCGCACGGTGGAGACCAGAATGCCCTGACGCGCGTACTCCCGCAGATAGAGCGCTGCGATGACTCCGAACGGAGCCACGGCGATCGACATCATGACCGTCATCATGAAGGTGCCGAAGAGCGCCGGAAGGATGCCTCCTTCCGTGTTCGCCTCCCGTGGCTCCGAAGCCAGGAACTCCCACCATCGATCCAGGTAGATGGCGGCCTTGCGGAGGAGCGAGAGGTCGTTGGCGGGATAGGCCCGTACCACCTGGGAGAGGAGCAGAGGGCTGTCCGGGGCCGAGGGCTGCTCCGGGATGATTCGGCCCGCCGGGTCGGCGATGACGAGGCGCAACCGTCTGTTGTCGGCGCGCAGCCGTTCGATCTCCTCCTGGATCCGCCGATACTTTTCCGTGAGCGCGGTCTCCTCGGCCGCCGCGTCGCCCTTGGCCATGAGATGCTGCGGGGAGCCATCACCGTGCTCGAGGGCGGCGCTCCGGATGGTCAGACGCGACCGCTCCAGACGGGTGTTTATGCCGCCGAGGTCGTTCTTCTCGAGATCGCGGATCCTCTCCCATCGAGAGGCGGTGTCCGCGAGCAGCGGCCCGATCGACGCGGCGATTGCGGGGCTCCCCTCAGCGACCGCCAGGCCGTCGCGGACCAGTGCGCGCGCGTGTCCGATGGCGCGCCCCCATTCGCGGCGCTCGATCGCCCAGACGTCGCGCGGGCGGTCCACCGCGGTCACCAGAAAGTCCGGGATCCATCTGAAGTCGTCTCCGTAGAGGTCGTAGTTGCCCGTGCGGATGAGACGCCGGTTGCTCCAGCCGTCCGACGCCGCGAAGCTCCGCCTCCGTTCGACGGGGAGGGCGTCGAGCTCCTCCCCCCTGGGCCGATAACGCTCCTCGCGGGTCACCTCCCCGAGGACTCGCGAGCCGTCCGAGAGGGTCAGCTCCACCAGCGGGCCGGGCCAGAAGGTGCTCAGACCATTGGCGAGCACCAGGATCAGGAGCCCGAGGATCATGAGGGTCGCCAACGCGAGACCCGTACCGGTCAGCCAGACCCACTGTTCTCCAGCGGGCGCGCCGGGGCGCCTGGCGGAGGATCTCATAGTGAGAGCGACCTGCGCCGGAAACGCTGGCGCACGATCTCGGCGATCGTATTGACCACGAACGTGATGAGGAAGAGCATCAGCGCCGCGAGGAAGAGCACCCTGTAGAGGGTCCCGTCCTTGACCGCCTCGGGAAGCTCGACGGCGATGTTGGCCGACAGCGTCCTGAGTCCGTTGAACAGGTTCATGTCGAGCACGGGCGTGTTGCCGGCGGCCATCAGGACGATCATGGTCTCGCCAGCGGCGCGACCCAGACCGATCATCAGCGCGGAGAAGATCCCGGGCACGGCCACCGGCAGGACGATCCTCAGGGCGGTCTGCCAGCGGGAGGCGCCGCAGCCGAGCGACGCGGAGCGCAGCGAATCGGGAACGGCGGCCAGCGCATCCTCCGCCACGGTGTAGATGATCGGGATGATGGCGAACCCCATGACGAATCCCACCACCAGCGCGTTGCGCTGCACGTAGGTTCCGAACAAGGCGCCCCGGGGATCCAGACCCACCCACGACCCGGCCGCCGCGATGAGGCCGGCCGCCGCGATCGAGGCCCCGACGATCAGGAGGAACCTGGCGGCGCCCTGGAGTCTCGGCCGGCTCCCGTCGCGCGGGGGCGCCGGACGCCGCGCGTCGAGCGCCATCAGCGAGACCAGGATCAGCGGCCATGAGAGCAGCCCGATCGCCGACGCGCCGGACCCGGTGCGGCCGTCGAGCCACGCCTTGAAATCGCCGGCGAAGAGGATCTCCTCGAGGAGCGGAGCGAGGGCCCTCGCAACGGCCGCGGAGAGGATGGCGAGCGCGATCAGCGCGGCGAGATGAAGCCACGGCGCCCCGCCGCCGGACGCCGCCCAGAGCCGGCGCGGAAGCCACCCCGAGAGGTGGCCGAGGAGGATCGCCCCCAGCGGGATGATGGCGAACGCGACAAACACGGCCACAGCCCACTTCTCCACCAGCGGCGCCAGGACGAGCGCGGCGATGAACCCCAGCACGACGCTCGGCAGCGAGGCCATCATCTCGACGCTCGACTTGAGCGCCGCGCGATAGCGGCGGTCGAGGAACTCGGAGGTATAGAGCGCCGCCGATACAGCGATCGGGACGGCGAAGAGCATCGAGTAGAAGGTGGCCTTGAAGGTGCCGAAGATGAGCGGCGTGAGGCTGAGCTTCGGCTCGAAGTCGTCGGTGCCGCTCGATGACTGCCAGGTGAAGGCGGGCCCCTGGTATCCCTCGTACCAGACGGGGCCGAACAGGGTGGACAAGGTCGTCTCGGGATGGGGGTTGCGCAGATCCCACAGCGTCCCCATCCCGTCGGCCGAGACCACGAAGACGCCGTCTCCCTTCGGAGCGATCTGCGCGGTCACGATTGCGGACGGTGGATCGACCTTCGCGCGCGCCAGCGTTCGCCCGGAGGTGAGGTGATGGAGAAGGACCGTGCCGTCCGCGGCGCCCGTGATCAGCGATTTGTCCCGCGAGGAGACCGCGATGACCTCCACGGAGGCGTCGTGACGCTCGAGGGTGCGCGCCGCGACCAGTGAGCGTCCATCCAGCCCTCCATCCCAGCGTTCGACGCCGAACCAGGCGCGGGTTTCGCCGAGGGAGTCGCCCGACAGTATCGACTGGTCCCCCTGCATGAAGATCAGGCAACCGAGGGCCGCTCCGGTGCCGGCGGTCAGGTCGGGACGTTCGACCAGCAGCGGGTTGGCGCGGTCGGTGAGGTCGTACCTGGCGGCGGTGCCGCTTTTCCAGGCCAGGATGACCTGGTTGCCCTGCGCGTTGGTCCGGAGGTAGGCGGGCCGGCCGAGGGCCCGCAGCTCCTCCGGTACCACGAGAGGCGTGCTGGAGAGATCGGTCGTCTCCTTTCCGGTCAGCATGTTGGTCCGACGGGCCACCTCGCTGACCAGGAGCCCTCCCGAGGCGGTCATGACCGCGAGGCGGGTGCCGCTCTGGGTGGCTCGGTAATCCAGAAGCGTGATGGCGTCGCCCGGCGCACCCACGGGGACCGGCTCCGCGAGGACGAGGAGGGAACGGGTGCGCTCATCGTCGCCGGCGCCGGGCTCCGTCTGGAAGTCGAACCGTCCGAGGCGCACGGTGCCATCGGCGAAGCCGAAGGCCACACCTCCGCCGGCCGGGGCCCGCGCGAAGGAGGTCGGGGCCGGTTGGACCGGCACCGCCTGGCGCCTGTCCAGCATTCGGCCATTCCGCGCCGCGAACAGGATCACCTCGCCCGTGGCCAGCGCGCACATCCCGCGCGTGCGGTACTCCTCCACCTCGCAGAAGAGGATCTCCGCCGTGCGTTCCGCGGGAAGCAGGGGGTAGCTGACGGCGGCCGTCATGACGGCCCCGGCGAAGAGCGGTCGCACCACGACGACGAGGAACACGAGCATGCCGAGCACGGCCACGATCACGGAGAGACCGCCCAGCGTGATCGTCACCGCGGCCGCTCGATCGGCCCAGAGGACTCGCGGGCTGGTCCTGCGCGTCTTCCCCGCGAGAGCTGGGGGCGGGTGCGCGGGGCTCGGCGTGCTCACGGACGGGTCCGCCTACTTGATGTCGAGCCGCGCACGCTCCTCCTCCAGGACGCGCGGCGGCAGCGGAAGGTACCCATCCTTCACGACCGCCTCCTGGCCTTCCCGGCTCAGGACGTACTTGAGGAACTCGGCGCGCAAGGGATCCAGGGGAGCATCGGGCTTCCTGTTGAGGTAGAGCAGGAGGAACCGCGCGAGGGGATACCGCCCCTCGTAGGCGTTTTCGGGCATGGTCGCCTCGCATTCGCCGCCTGGCTTGACCGAGAGGGGGACGCTCCGCACGTCGGCGGTGCTGTACCCGATCCCGCTGTACCCGATACCGTACCTGTCAGTGGCCACTCCCTGGACGACCGAGGAGGATCCGGGCTGCTCCTTGACGGAGTCCTTGTAGTCTCCCTTGAAGAGGGCGTTCTCCTTGAAGAAGCCGTAGGTCCCCGAAGCGCTGTTGCGGCCGTAGAGGCTGATGGGGTGGGTCGCCCACTCGCCTGTCAGCCCGAGGTCCCCCCAGGTGGTGATCTCCTTGCGCGCGCCGCCGCGTCTCGTCTTGGAGAAGATGGCGTCGACCTGTTGCAGCGAGAGACAGGGCAGGGGATTGTCCTTGTTCACGTAGACCGCGAGCATGTCGATGGAGGTGCGGACCGCCACCGGCTTGTGCCCCTGCTTCTGCTCGAACCGATCGATCTCCTCGGCCTTCATCTCCCTGGACATCGGGCCGAACTGGGCGGTGCCTTCTGTCAGGGCGGGAGGGGCCGTCGAAGATCCCTTCCCCTCGATCTCGATCTTCACCCCTGGATAGAACCGCCGGAATCCTTCCGCCCAGAGGGTCATCTCGTTGTTCATCGTGTCGGAGCCGACGCTTTTCAGGCTCCCGGAGATCCCCTGCACCGGGTGGTAGGCGGGGATCGATGGATCCACGCGCGCCGCCTCCGCCATGCAGAGGCCCGCGACAAGACAGCACAGGATGAGTGCTGGAAGGATGCGCTTCATTCTCGATACCTCCATCATCAGGATAGGGAGCGTCCCGGACCACCGTGTTAACTTCTGGTGAACTCGTTGTTACAGAAAGTCAGAAGATGAACTGCATCTGGAGGCGGGCCTCGTCGTCCGTGCGGTCCTGCGCCTCGTCCTCGATCTGCCGGTAGTCGGCCTGCAGCTTGAGGGCGTGCTTGTTCATGAACCAGTTGACCCCCACCCCGCGCTCGAACCGGTGGTCGTTGGCGAGCGTGACGCCGGCCACGGCCGTCGTGTCGCTCGGGTCGAGGGCTGCGAACCTCAGGGCGATCTCGACGTATCTCCGGTAGACGAAGTACCCGACCTGGGCGATATACCCCTCCGAATCGAAGTCGGCCGCCACCTCGGGCTCCGAGCCGCGCCGGTAGTACTCGCTGAAGACCGAGAGACCCTTGTACTTGAACACGACGTCGCCGCCGAACACCTCCCGATCGATGTCGTCACCGGTCGTCGCGCCCTGCATGTTGTTGCCTTCGTACTGGGCGGCCACCGCCAGCAGCGGCCGGTCGGTGCTCTCGAAATCGCTCTCGCTGTACTTGACGTCTCCCATGATGTTCCATACCACCCGCGCGTCGAACTGGTACTTGTTATTGTCGTTCGCGGTCTTGTTCCGTCCGGCCCCGTTGAAGATGCCCGTGCGCCACTCGACGGCCCCGGCGGGGGTCTGACCCCAGACCTGCAGGCCGATGTCGCGGCCCTTCTCGAACTGCTCCGAGATCATCGAGCGATCCACGAACTGCTGGGACCCGGAGGAGGTCAGCTCCTGCCGGCCGAACGGGACCTTGAACTGTCCCCCCTTGATCTGGAAGAGCTTCCTGCCCTTCGTCACGTCGTAGTTGATCGCGGCGTCCTCGAGGGAGCTCGCCGTGTCGGCCCAGTTGAGCTGGACGTCGTACGTGAGGGACTTGTTGTAGATCCATCCCTCGAACTTTGTCTTGGCCCTGCGAATGCGGAATGAGCCTTTCGCCTCGTGGGCGTTGGGGTCACCCGGCTGCTCGTTCGTGAAGCGGACCTGGACCCGGTTGGAGATGATGAGCGCCGCACGATCCCCCTCGAAGGTCGTCTTGCCGTCCTTCCAGGACCAGTTCATGACCGGCTTCTTCTCCTCGGTCTTGACGATCACTTCCCCCGGAAGGCCGTGCTTGAAGTTGTAGAGGTGGATCGCCTCCTCGCTGTCGAATAGGATCGTCTCGCCGTTGGGTCCCGCGCCGGGCCGGGTGATCGACTTGCCCATCTCGTCCGAGGTCTTCCACTCCTCGTACACCTTCATGAGGTTGAAGACGTAGATCCGCCCGTCCTTCTGGACCTCCTGATAGAAGCTTCCCTGCGCGAGCGCCGTTCCACCGACCCCCAGCACCAGGACCGCCGCCAGCAGAGTGGCCGCCGCCGCGACCTTGAACCCCATGCCTCGTGCCATGTGTCTCCTCCGTGAATGTTTTCCGGTTCGTAACGGAGAAAGTAGAGAGGAGCGCCATGGACGCGGGGTGAAGAGGAAGTGACCGGGAAGTTAAATCAAGGGGGGCGGCGCTCTCGAGCCCCTGGGACGCGGAACCAGGAGTGTGTCCGAGTAATGGCTCGGGGCCCAAGCCATTACTCGGACACACTAGCCCGCGGCGGGCAGCTCGAGGACGAAGCGGGCTCCGCCCTCGTCGCGGTTCTCGGCCAGGATGAGGCCCCCCTGCAGGCGCACGAGGTGCTTGACGATCGCCAGACCCAGACCGGTGCCGGGCAGATCGCGACTGCGGGATCGATCGAGACGGTAGAAGCGGTTGAAGACCCGATCCAGAGCGTCGGGCGGGATGCCGGGCCCGGTGTCCTCCACCGTCAGGATGACGGTGTGGGGTTCCTGTCGCGCCGAGACGATCACCGAGCCTCCGGGCTTGTTGAACTTCACCGCGTTGTCCAGCAGGTTGGTGAGGATCTGGTCGAGCCGGCGGCGGTCGGCGAGGACCCGCAGGGGTTCGACGCGCACTTCGAAGCCGACGTGGTTCAGGTTCGCACGGAGGGTGAGCGACGCGACGGCCTCCCTCACGGCGGTCTGCAGATCGATGGGGCCGGTCGACAGGACGATGGCTCCCGTCTCGATGAGGGAGAGGTCGGTCAGGTCGTTCAGGATCGCCTCCATGCGTTCCACGTTCTTCGTCACGATGTCGAGGAAGCGACCCGCGTCGTCCGGCTCCGCGAGCGCTCCTCCCATGAGAGTCTCGAGGGCGGCCTTGAGCGAGGCCAGAGGCGTGCGCAGCTCGTGCGAGATGTCGGCCACGAAGTCGCGCCGGACCTTCTCGAGCGCCTCGAGACGCGTCACCTCGAAGAAAAGCCCCACGGCGCCCGCGGGCGCCCCGGCTCCGCCGGAAAGAGGAACCACGGTCAGCTCATAGGTGCGGCCCCCCGGGATCGAGATCCGCCGGGCGACGTCGGTCTGGTGATCGAGCGCATCGTCGTAGGCTTCCATGATGGTGTGGTCCCTGACGACCTCGAAGAGCGGGGTCCCCTCGGCGACCTCCCGCCGGATTCCCATCGTGGCGCGAAAGGCAGGATTGGTCAGGACCACCTCGCGGTCGGGGCCGACCACCAGGATCCCCTCACGCAGCCCTCCCAGAATCGAGGCAAGCAGCCGGCGCTCGGCGTCCGCGCGCCCGATCTGATCGATCAGACCGCGCCGCATCCGATCGATGGAGGCGACCAGGTCGCCGACCTCGTCGCGGGAGTCGTGCTCGATGGTGACACCGTAGTCACCGGAGGCGACCCGGTCGGCGGCGCGGCTGAGCCGCTCGATGGGCGCGGAGAAGCGTCGCACCGTGGCGTAGGCGATCCCGGCCAGCAGGGCCAGCGACGCGAGAGAAGCGGAGGTCAGCAGGAGGCGGTACCGGCGGGAGACCGCCGAGAGGTCCGCGGAGGGGATCGCCAGCCTGACGAAGCCGCGTGGGGAGCCGGGCGGACCGATCCTCCGCGCGAGGTACTGCATGTCGCGTCCGACGCTGGCGCTCAGCCGCGTCGCCACGCCCGAACCGCTGGTCGCCGCCTCGATCACCTCGGGGCGATGGAGGTGGTTCTCCATTGACGGGATCTCTCCCGGCGGGACCTGCGAGTCCCCGAGGACTTTCCCCCCGGGGTCGATCAGCGTGACGCGCAGTCCAAGGGCGGCGCCGGCCTCATCGGCCCACGCGTCGGCCTCGCGGATCGAGGCGGGGAGGGCGGCCTCGAGGCGGCGGGCGAGCAGCTCCGACTCGGCCCGGAGGCGCTCCACGGCGCGGTCGGCGACGGCGCGGTCGATGAGGATCGAGGCGGTCAGGTCGATGGCGAGGGTTGCCACCAGGACGAAGGACGCGAGGCTCAGCAGGAGACGGTGGCGGAGCCTCACTCTTCGGCGGCGGGGCGGCCGCCCTCCCGGAAACGGTACCCCACCCCGAAGACGGTCTCGATCTGGTCGGAGGGGGGGCCGAGCTTGCGGCGGAGGCGCCGGACGTGGACGTCGATGGTGCGCGTGTCGCCATGGTAATCGTACCCCCAGACCTTCTCCAGCAGATGATCGCGTGTGAGCACGCGGCCCCGGCCGCGGATCAGGGCGGCGAGCAGCGCGAACTCCATCCGCGTCAGGAGCACCTCCTGGCCGCGGGAGCGGACCACGTGCCCCTGGAAGTCCACCTCGAGCTCGACGCCGTGATAGACGGGCGGCTCGGGGGGGGCCGGGCGGACGGCCCGGCGCAGGTGGGCCTTCACGCGGGCCTGCACCTCCTTCATGCTGAAAGGCTTGGTGAGGTAGTCGTCGGCCCCGATCTCCAGGCCGATGAGCTTGTCGCTCTCCTCGACCCTGGCCGAGAGGAACAGGATGGGTATGTGGGCGTGGTCCGGTGATGATCGCAGGCTGCGGCAGACCTCGAATCCGTCGATGCCGGGCAGCATCAGGTCGAGGATGATCAGGTCGAACTTCTTCTGGCGGGCGGTCGCGAGCCCCTGTTCGCCGCTGCGTGAGGTGACGACCGTGTAGCCGCCCTCCTTCTCCAGGTTGTACTTCAAGGAGGCCGCGAGGTCCTCCTCGTCCTCCACGATCAGGATCCGCTTGCGGGCCGTGTCCATCGGAGCTCCGCCTCAGTGCGTGGGGCTGAACCCGCCATGGCGGATGATGCGCCCCTCGGCCATGTAGACCACCATCTCGCAGATGTTGGTGCTCCCGTCGGCGATCCGCTCGAGGTACTTCGCCACGAAGGTCAGCCGGATGGCGCGGCTGATGGTCGATGGATCCTCGATCATGTAGGACAACAGCTCGCGGAAGACCTGCTCCATGAGCCGATCCACCTCGTCATCCCGGCGGATGATCTCGCGTGCCGCCTGCGCGTCGTGCTTCACGAAGGCGTCAAGGCTGCCCCTCAGCATGCCGACCGCGAGCGCGGCCATTCTCGGGATATCGATCAAGGGCTTCAGGAGAGGCTCCTGGTTGATCTCGAGGGCGCGTTCGCTGATGTTGACGGCGAGATCCCCCATCCGCTCGATCTCGGGCGTTATCTTGAGAGCGGCGGTGATGAAGCGCAGGTCCGACGCCACGGGCTGGTGAAGGGCCAGCAGGTCGATGCAGAGCTGGTCGATGAGCAGCTCCTGCTGGTCGAGCTTCTCGTCTCCCGCGATCACGGCGCGCGCCACGGCGGAATCGCGCTGCGTGAGCGCCTTGAGGGCTCCGTCGATCGCCTCCTCGCAGAGGCTTCCCAGGCGCAGAACCTCCTTGGTGAGGCTCGCCAGATCCTTGTCGAGATGGGTTTCCACGCCTTGCTTCGGGCTCCCTGAGATCGACCCTGCCGTGTCCCGAACGGGTCGATTATAGCCCCGTCTCGCTGGAAGTTCGCTGGAGGGGCCGGTACTCTTGATGCTGTCGCTTCGCGGTCAATGTTCTGTGAACGAGGGGTTAACATTTGGTGAACCGGGAGGTCGTTCCGGGCGGGGGAGAGGTCGTGACGCCACGACGCCGGGTGAGGCTGGCCGGCTGGACCCTGATCGTCCTGGCGCCCATCCTCCTCTTCGGTCTGATCGAAGGAGGCGTCAGGCTCTTCGACATCCAGCCCTCCATCGACCGGGAGGCCGCGCTGCCGGTCTGGCTCGACCGCAACATCCTCGTCAAGGAGAGCCGGTGGATCGACCTGCTCTCGGGCTCCCCGAAGGACCTGCGCAACTACTACCTGACCTACCGGTGGGACAGGTATCTCTTCTACCGGCTCCAGCCGAACCTGGACCTGGCGATGACCGACATCACTGCGCCGGCGCAGATCCGGGGAAGGACTCGCTGGGTCTTCCACACGAACGCGAAGGGATTCAACACCCCCGACGTCATCTACGAGAAGCCGCCCGGCACCTTCCGCATCGTGACCCTGGGGGACTCCTCGACGTTCGGTTGGGGTGTCGACACCGACCGGATCTATCCCCACGTCCTGCGCGACCTGTTGTCGCGACGCCACCCGGGCCGCGCGATCGAGGTGGTGAACCTGGGTGTCTGCGGCTACTCTTCCCAGCAAGGGCGCGTCCTGCTTCGCCGCGAGGCGCTGCCCTACCGCCCTGACGTCCTCGTCTTCTCGTACGGCTCGAACGATTACAGCCTGGTGCCGGAGCCGTTCGACGAGGTCTACGAGAGGAACCTCGGCTGGAGCGGGGCGCTGCGCGAGATCCTGAATCACAGCCGCGCCTACCAGGTCTATGCCGCGCTGCTGGCTGGACGGACCGGGGAGCGAGCCCGCGGCTCGCAGGAAGCACCGGGGGCGGGCGGCGTCCTCAACGTCGGACCCGACAAGAGCCGCGAGAACCTCATCCAGATGGCGCGCTTCGCCGACGAGCGCGGGATCGATCCAATCTTCGTGACCAACTGCGTCCCCGGCGACATGTCGGCGCCGATGCGCGAGGCCGCATCGGAGAAGGGGGTCCCTCTGGTGGACACGGAGGCGCTGCTCCGGGCTTCCATCGACGGGATACGCCGCGGGGAACGCTTCGGAGAGGAACTCTTCTACTACCGGGGGCTCTATGGCGCCAGGATGATCGAGGAGTTTCCGTGGTTGGCGGTCTACCTCACCGACGAATGCCATCCCAACGTCATCGGCCACAGGATCCTCGCCGAGGCCCTGGTCCCGGTGGTGGAGGCCACGCCGTCGTTCGAGAGGTTCGCAAGCGTGTCCCCCTGAGGATCCCTCACGGGACCGGCCTGAAGGCGAGCAGCCCCGACGATGGATCGATCTTCAGATCGAAGGCGGCCAGCCGCTCGATGCCGATGACGGCATCGAGGTCGACGAGCAGCCTGAACGGCTCGGTGTTGAGATCCAGCGCGTAGAGAAGCCTCGCGTCCAAATCGAGGCCCGCGATCCTCAAGGGCACGCCCTGAAGGGTAGCCACTCCATCGATGCGACCGCCGAAGCCGATCAGCGATTCACCGACCTCGGGGGCGGGCAGCACGGTCACACCCGGCAACCCTCTGAGCATCGAGCGATCCAGCAGGTCGGCGGCGGCTCCGGTGTCGAGCAGGGTCACGGCGGGCCGGCCTGCCAGGACGATGTGGAAGATGACGTGGTTGCCGTCCCGGAGGAATGGCGAGGTGGCCCACCCCGCCGACTCGGGCTGGCCCGGCCGGCGCGGACTGAGCCGCTCCTTGCGCAGAAGGAGCAGGCCAGCCGCCGGGCGCAGCTCGATCACCAGACCGCTGCCCGGCGGAGCCAGGACGAGCGGGTTGAGAATCCCGTCGAGCCCGGCCTCGAGGTTGGAGGCGGTGGCCATCATCTCGCGCATGCGGATCCCGCCGATCGCGACGCGACTCAGGAGGATCGGATGGGAGTGGCGCGTGAGCCCTCCCACCCCCGCGCTGTCCGCGAATTCCCGTAGCTTCATTCCCATCCGGCGAGCGAGGGTCTCGGACAGGACGAGACCCGAGCCCCCCGTGTCGAGCAGGAAACGCCGGGCTCTCCTGGACCCGATGTCGGCCCGCACGTAGAGCCTTCCATCGGCGGCGCGCTCACAGGAGATCGTGGCCTCACCGTCGATCGGAGCGAAATGGTTTACCTCCGGGGCGCGGCTCGCCTTCAGCACCTCGAGCCACGAGCGCGTGAGGCGATCCCCGGGGCTCACTTCCAACAGCCTCGTACACAGCGAGATCAGCTCCGGCACGGAGCGGCTCACCTGGAAGAGGGTCCCGAGCGCCAGCGCGCCGGTGGGGTCCAGGGCGAGGCTCTGCACCGCATGCCGTCTCGCGTCGTCGGCGCGCCCCTCCATCAGGTCGAGCGAGGCGAGCTGCGCCACCGCGAGCGAACCCGATGTGTCGAGCGCCAGCGCGCGCTCGAAGCTCCTGCGCGCCGCGGCGGCGTCTCCCTCCTGCACGGCGATCGAGCCCAACAGGAGGTGGGGCAGCGGGGATCCGGGAAACCGATCGAGGATCCTGCGGGCGGTGGCGCTGGCGCGGCCGAGCTGGCGCTGAGCCCTGAAGGCGCGGACCTGCAGCGCCAGCGCCTCGGCGTCGCCGGGGGAGATCTCCAGCGCCCGATCCAGCGCGGAGACCGCCCCGGAATAATCGGACGCCTCCAGCAGGGCGCGGCTCCTGGCCATCAGGCTCTCGCGGGTCGGCTCGGCGGCCGGGTCGGTCCCGAGGGAGAGCGGGTTTCCGGACGCGCGTCCGGCCGCGGAGCGCTCCAGGGCGACGTAGGTCCACCCGAAGAGACCGATCCCTCCCAGCCCGAGGAAGGTGCCGAGGATCGAGAGGGTCAGGAGATTCGATCGGTGCGGCGACATGTCATGTACCGCCGGCGCGAAGAAGCTCCTCCAGCAGGGGCGAGAGGATAAGGCGTCCGCCGTCGCCCCCGACGCCGGCCGCCTGCACGACCGTCATGACGGCGCCCGCGCCGAGGGGTATGGAGAAGTTATCGTCCACGGGGAGCGGGAGCAACTCGAAGAGGGTCGCAGCCACCGCCCCGCACAGCACGACGGCGATGGAGAGTCCCAGTGGCGCCGCCGCCAGCGGCGCGGTGGCCAGCAGGCAGGCCGCAAGCCCGGCCAGCGTCCCTTCCACGCTCTTGCCCATGATCGGAGTGCGGCCCCATCGGGTTCCGACCAGCTCCGCCACGGGGTCGCCGAAGAGCAGGCAGAGCATCGACGCGATGGCCACCCCCTTGTTGAACAGGAGCACCGACAGCAGGCACGACAGGAGGTAGAGGGTCGTGCTCGAGGCCCGGGTCCTCTCCTTTTCCTTCGTGAAGGCACCGAACCGCTCGAAGAGCCACCGGTTGACTCCGGGGCGCCTGAATCGCGCGTACTCGAGTCCGATCATGAACGCGAGGAGCAGGACGAGCAGGGACGAGACGGTGATCCATCCGTAGCCCGATCCGGCGGCGTCCCCGAGGAGGTAGAGGAGCGGGAAGAGGAGCCCGACCATCCTGAAGAGCTTCCGCCCGGGTTTCACCTCAGACATGGGGCTGCCTCAGCCCGGGCGCAACGCGGACCCAGAGGAGGAGCACGAGGATTGCGGCGGCGGCCGGCACGGAGGGCGGGCGCGGGGAGAGGGCGCCGAGCCAGGGGAGGGAGGTCCGCCAGGCGCACGCGGCCAGCGGTGGGGCGCAGCTCAAGGCGACGAGGCTCCAGAGGAACCTGCGCCGCGGGTCGAGGAGGCCGGCGATCGCCCAGAGGACGAGCACGGCCAGGAGCTCCGGCAGGATGAAGCAGGCCAGCGTGCCGATGGTCGTCGCGCCTCCCTTGCCTCCGCGCAGTCTCAGCAAGGGGGAGAAGTCATGCCCGGCGACAGCGGCCGCCCCGGCCCACACGCTCAGGCCGTCGGGTACGCCGAGCTGGCTCGCGATCCAGACGGCGGCGGCCCCCTTGGCCGCATCGGCGGCGCCCACGAGAATGCCGTGGCGGCGTCCCACCGTGCGCCAGACGTTGGCGGCCCCGGGATTTCGCGAGCCCGCGTGACGCAGGTCGACCCGCCCCGCGGAACGGGCCACCCAGACCGAGAACGGGATCGACCCCAGCGCGAACCCCGCCCCCAGGCTGAGAAGGAAGGGCGCGCCGAGCACGGCTTCCATGAAGGTGAGATTATACATGGCGGGTGGCTTCGACCCGCCGGGAGGGCTAGAATCCCGCGCGCGCGTCACTCGGGAGGCGTCCATCATCATCACACTCAGAGGAACGGTCCTGTCGCTGTCGGCCCTGGCGGCTCTCGCGATGGGGGGGGCCGCGGCCGCGCCCCGGGAGCAGGAGGCCCCGGCCCCGCCGGCGGCGCCCGCCTCGATCCGGTGGAACGACTGGTCCGCGGACCTCTTCAAGCGCGCGACCGAACTGAACAAGCCGGTCCTTCTGTACGTGGATACGGCCTGGAGCCGTTCAGCTCTCTGGAATGACGAGAAGATCTTCACCGATCCCCAGGTCGTGAAGCTCACCAGCGAGAAGTGGATCCCGGTGCGGGTGGAGCGCGACCGCCGGCCCGACATCGGCCAGCGCTACCAGCTCGCGGTGCAGGCTGTCTCCAAGGGGGAGAGCGGGTGGCCCCTGCTGGCCTTTCTGTACGACACGGGCGAGGCGATGACGGGGCGTGCCTTCGTGCCGCTCGAGGACAGGATGGGCAAGCCGGGCCTCTGGTCGTTGCTGGAGAAGACGGCGGATTACTACGCGGAGAACCGCGCCAAGGTGGGCGGCCTCCGCGAGCTGGCGATGCGCTCGTTCGACAAGGAGAGGGAGATCCACCGCGCCCCGGAGATCACCGCCTCGCTGATCGAGGAGGTGATCTCCGGGACGCTGAAAGGTTTCGATCGGGAGAACGGTGGATATGGTCCGCCCCCCCGCATCCCGTTGCCCTATCCGCTCGAGCTGGCCGCGCTGCTGCACCACAGGACGGGCGATCACGTCGTGCTCGATCTCCTGGTGACAACGCTGTCGGGGATGGAGCGCGGGGCGATTTACGATCGCGTGGGGGGAGGCTTCCACCGGGCGGCCGGCGACGTGACCTGGCGATACCCCGAGTTCGAGAAGCTGCTCAACTACAACGCGCCGCTTCTCGAGGACTACCTGCTCGGATATCAGGCCACGGGCGATCCGGATTACCGGCGCGTGGCGGAAGGGATCGTCGACTACATCCTGACGACGCTGACCGATCCGGCCGGGGGCTTCTACGTCGCGCAAAGGGCGGCGGCCCGGGCTGATGACCCGCGTGCCGACTACTACGCCGTCACGGAGGAGGAGTTCCGCAAGGCGATCCCCGCCGGCCGGGAGACGGTGGCGCGCGCCCTTTTCAACGTCGGCCCCGAGGGAGAGGTCGTGATCGGCCCCCCGCCGCGCAGCCTCATGTACCTCGCCATGAGCCGCCAGGAGGCCGCCCGGCGTCTCGGGATCCCGGAGCAGGATGTGCGGCGGACCGAGAGCGAGATCCTGGAAGGCCTGCGGCGGACCCGCGCGACCAGGACGCCCCCTCCCGTGGAGAAGACCATCTACGTGGACTCCTGCGCTTCGGGCGCCGCGGCGATGATCGAGGCGAGCCGGGTGCTCGGCCGCCGGGATGCCCTCGAAGCGGGCAAGGCGGCCCTCGACCGGCTGCTGGCGGCCATGCCGAAGGACGGGCCGTTCCTGCACCGGGTGCAGCCCCCGCCGGAAGCGGGGATCGATACGACCCTGGCGATGGACCACCTGATGCTTGCCCATGCCGCTCTGGCCGGCTACGAGGCCATCGGGTCGAGGAGGTATCTGGACGCCGCGCGCGACCTGGTAGAGCGCGCCGTCGCCCTCTTCTGGGACGCCTCCGAGGGAGGGTTCTACGATATCGCCGTCGATCCGGGCGCCGTGGGTTTCATGTCGGTGCGCAGGCGCCTGCCCAACGACACGGCGTATCCATCCCTCAACTCGCTCGCGGCGCGGGTCCTCGACCGGCTCTGGGTGCACACCCGGGACGAGTCCTACCACGCCCGGGCGCAGACCTGCCTCAAGGGGCTGATCGCCACGCTGGAGAGGCTCAACCACCACGACGCGGGGCTTGCCCTGGCGGTCGCCTCGTCGCTCTGGCCGCCACCGCGTTATCTCATCATCGGACGGGAGGACGATCCGAAGGCCATCGATCTGGCCGGGGCCGCCGGCCGGATCTTCGACCCGGAGAAGATCGTGATCCGCCTTTCGCCGGGCCGTGACGACGAGGAGATCTCCCGGCTCAAGCTCGATCGTAAGTCGCGTTCAGCCTATGCGGTGGTATGCCGCGCGGATGCGTGCTCGGAGCCCGCGCGGGATGAGGCTGCTCTCAAGGAGAGATCCTCACCACCGCCGGCCGCCGGCGTCCGCGCGGACCCGGGCCGGAAGCCCTGAGACTCCGGCCCGGCTGTCGGGTGATCGAATCGTGTCCACATACCGGCTCGACCTGGAGTACGAGGGGACCCGATACCACGGCTGGCAGGTGCAGAAGAACGCCCGCTCCGTGGCGGGGGAGCTGCGCCGCGCGATCACCGGTGCGGGGGCCTCGATCGTGGAGCTGGGCGGGGCGGGGCGCACCGACGCGGGGGTGCACGCCCTGGCCCAGACCGCGCACCTGCGTCTGCGCCGGCCCGTGGAGCCCATGGCGTTCCGGCGCGCGATCAACGATTCGTTGCCGCCGGACATCCACGTGCTCTCCGTGATGCCGGCCGCGGATGGATTCCACTCGAGGCACGACGCTCTCGCCCGCAGCTACCTGTACCAGATCTCGAGGCGACGCACCGCGCACGCGAAGAGACACGTCTGGTGGGTGAAGCGCGCGCTCAATCTGCCCTCCATGTCGTCGGCCGCGGCGCGACTGACTGGAACCCACGACTTCGCCCTCTTCTGCGAGAAGCCCGCGGAACAGACGAGCACGATCGTCCAGGTCGATTCTGCGGAGATCGCCGCGGCGGGCGCGCTGGTGCTCGTGCGGCTGACCGCGTCGCACTTCCTGTGGAAGATGGTGCGGCGCGTCGTGGGGATGCTCGTGCGGGTCGGCTCGGGAGAGCTGTCCCACGAAGAGTTCGCCGCGCTTCTTTCCGGCGAGCTTCCCCCCGGCCTCCAGGAGGGTATCGCGCGATGGACCGCGCCGGCCTCCGGGCTCTTCCTGGCGCGCGTGATCTACCCGGGCGAGCCGCCGCTCGCGCCCGTCGCGCCGGCCATCCCGACGTCCGAAGAGGGCGCGCCGGCGGACGGGCTTTACACCGGCGCTGCCTCGCGTTCGCGCGGCGCTAGACGGGTCCCGAGCGTTGAACGACCCTGAACCCTGTGGTACCATCCGCGCCATCCCCGGCTTGAGATGGGTACAACCTAAGGAGGAACTTCCTTGATGGCTGCCTGCGTCGAGTGCGAGGCGGAGTTCGACATTGACGAGCCCGAGGTGGGAGAATTCGTGAGCTGCCCCGAGTGCGGCTTGGAGATGGAGGTGATTTCCGCCAAGCCGCTCGAGCTCGAGGCCGCCGTCGAGGACGAGGAAGAGGAAGCGGAGGAAGAGACGGACTGGGAGGAGTAGTCGGGGCCCCGCGTCAACCGGTCTCCGGACCGGCGGAAGGCGCGGGCAGAAGGATCCTCATCGTGGTTCCCCGATCTGGTTCGCTGGCCACCTCGATCCCGCCGCCATGCTCCTCGATAGCCTTACGGGCGATGGCAAGGCCCAGGCCCGTTCCCGCGTCCTTCGTCGAAAAGTAGGGCTCGAATATCCGCTGAATCGAGGCGGGGTCCATCCCTATCCCCGTGTCGATCACCTCGATCGCGATCTTCGAGTCCTGGCGCCGGGCGCGAACGGTCATGAGCCCTCCGCGCGGCATCGCCTGCAGAGCGTTCTCGATCAGGTTGACGATCGCGCGGCCGATGAGGGATCGGTCGACCTCGATAACGGGGAGGTCCCGCGGCACGTCCATCTTCAGCGCGATGCCCGGTGGCATGGCGGTCCTGTAGGGCCTCACCGCCTCCTCGATCAGGCTCGAGGTGTCCACAAGCTCCTTGCGGGGCGTCGGGATCCGGGCATACGTGGAGAACTCCGACGAGATCGAGCGCAGGTTCCCCACCTCGCGCATGATCGTCCGCAGGCATTCTTCGAGGACGGCGGGAAACTCCGGCGATTCCTCCGCGAAGACCCGCTGGATGTGCTCGGCGGACAGTTGGATCGGTGTGAGAGGGTTCTTGATCTCGTGGGCGATCCGCCTGGCCATCTCGGCCCAGGCCGCCAGACGGTTGGAGCGCACCGTCTCGGTGACGTCCTCCAGCAGGAGGATGATCCCCTCCCCCTCCAGAAAGGGCACGACACGCGCCCGCACCGACCTGCCCGGCGGCGCTCCGGGGAGGGATAGGTCCACGTCGCGCGGCCCGGATTCCAGTGGGTCTTTCAAGGCGCGCGCCAGCGGGGCGAGCGACGCCCGTTCGCCGAAAAGGCTCTCCACGCTCCGGCCGGGCGCGAGAGACGGCAGGTCCAGGATCGCGCCGGCCGCCGGGTTGGCGGTCACGATCCATCCGGCACGGTCCATCGAGATGACGCCGATGGTCGCGTTCAGGAGGATCTTCTCGATGTAGTTCTTGCGCCGTTCGAGATCCTCGCGTTGCTCCTTGATGGCCGTCGCCATCCGGTTGAAGGAAGAGATCAGGTCACCGGTCTCGTCGCGCGGTCGATCCGACACGACCGCGTCCAGGTCGCCCGCCGCGATGCGGGCGGCGGCCGCGCTCAGGCTGCGGATGGGGCGCGACACGCGATGGGCCAGCACGTATCCGACGCCTCCCATCAGGACGATCATGAAGAGGAAGGTGATGATCATCGCGTCGGCCACCTCGCGGGCGCCGCGGACCGCGTCGGCGATCTGCGCGTCCAGTGGAAGAGAAAGGAATCCCTCCCACCCGACCTCGGCGGCCACCAACGGGGTCGTGATCGTCCGGTATTCCTCGCCGCGAAGCGACTCGCGCCCCATCGCGAAGCTGCGTCCTTCGAGAGCGAGGGCTCGAAACACCATGCCGTCCAGGCGTGGCGAAACGAGACCTGAGCTGAAGAGCGCCGGGCGGCTCGTGGCCACCAGTTCGCCGGCCTGATAGAGGTTGACGTCCTCACCGACGAGCAGGCTGAGCCAGTAAAGCGTGTCGTCGTCCGGCTTGGTCTGTTCTCCGGTCTCGAGGATGGTCTTGACGAGGCTGGCCGCCGAGCCGATCCCCTGCCGGCCGCGGACCTCGATGTCCTTGTCGATCTCCGCCGTTATGTACCCCGACATCACAATCGACAGCACGACGAGCGGGATGAGCGTCGCCGCCGTGTAGGTGGACAGGAGCTTCCTGTAGTGCGTCCGCCCGAGCGTCGCCAAGAGGCGCTCCCACCATCCCATGGCGCCAATACGCGGCGCGAGCAGCGCGGCCGGCAGCAGCATCACGGCGGCCAGGACGAGCGCGAGCAACGCCAGCCGGACGACACGGGCCACTCGCTGGATGGCCGAGGCGCCGACGTAACCGAGGGTGAAGATGCGCTCACCATCGGAGAAGAAGAGGTAACTCGCGGAGCGGCCGTCCTCGTCGAGGTCGGACCACTCCAGGCGCCCGGGCGCGACCAGCAGATCCGTCCAGTCCCGCGGGAGGGGAGGCGGCTCGCGCTGATTGGCGAAGACCGACTTGCCATGCGAGTCATAGACGGCGTAACGCACTCCCCTGGAGGATCCCGGCAGCGTGGGGATCCGGTCCTCCGGGGAGCCGAACGCGCGTGCGTATGGTTTCTCGTCGGTGAGGAAAGGCAGGTTGTCGTAGTCGTCCAACACGTGGATCATCACCGTGCCCACCAGCTCGTCGCCGGAATAGACCGGGTGGTCCGCGAGCCAGATGTTCTTCGCCAGATTGAGGAACCGGACCGGCTCCAGCATCGGCTCGTCGGGGTTCGCGGCGGCACCCTCCGGTGCCCGCTTGTCGAACGCCGGCGGCAGATTGCGCGCGAAGCGGCTGATAGTCCTTCCCTCGGGATCGAGGACGAGCAGAGAGGCGTTGTAGCCGGAGTTCTTCAATGGCGTCTTGAGCCAGATGCCGAGCGCGAGGGAGGTTCCCGTCCGGTCCACGCCCGTGGCGATCTTCTCGGCCAGATCGGGGATCATCTCGAGGGACTCGATCGTCCGGAGGATTACGGAACGTCGCGCCGCCTGCTGATCCGCGACCTGCTGGGCCAGCACGTTTTCCATGAAGGCCGCGGTGGCGCGCCGGCTCTGCGGAACCAGGAGCAGCTCGTACATCACGGCCGACAGAAGCAGACCCGGCACGAGGACGCGCAGCGCCCAGCGGGAGAAACCCTGAGAGGGCCGTGGCAGGATCCGGCCCACCGGCGCCGCGGGGCCCCCCGCGCAAGCCAGGAGCGCCATCCCCTGGAGGAGGACGAAAAGGGACAGGAGAACGAGCAGGGCGGACACCTGCAGCGTGAGCGTGGGCGGGGATGGGGAGAGCGGCTCGATGGCGAGCAGGTTCACGGTGGAGTTGTCCACCAGCTCGCGCGTGAGCCGGGGCAGGGACCATGCGGCCAGCGAGACCAGGGCCACGAGGAGGCCCGCGCCCACTGCCGCGGTGGCCGCCGCCCACCGCGACGCGGAGGCCAGCGTGGCCATGCGGCCGCAGGCCCGTGTCACGACCACGGCGCTGGCGAGGATCGCCGCCGACGTCATCAGAAGATCGCCCGGCGAGCGCATGAGGTGGAAAAAGCCAGCCGAAGCGAACAGCGAGACGTCGAACAGGTCGGCGCCTCCGATGACCAACCCCATGGGAAACCAAGAGAGGAGGACCCGCCCGCACCAGATGAGCGCCAGGTCGGCCGGCAATCGGAGGGCCGGTCGCGCGGGAGGGGCCGCGTCCAGGCCGGCCTGAGGTCGCCGCGGATAGAAGGCCAGCAGGTTGAGGGCCACGAGGAGCAGGATCAGGATCAACGCCGCCGCGTTGCGATGACTCATGTCGGTCGCCCGGCGCAGGTCGGCGGACCCGCTTCCCTGGAGGCGCGCGTATCCGAGAAACACCTTGGAAGGAGAGCGCAACCCTGCGAAGAGGATCGGCCGCTCCCCGAGGGAGCCGCCCGGATAGAGATCGCCATGCCGTTGGAGAAGGTCGGCGAAGCCGGTCTCCTGCGCGCGAAAGTCCTGGAAGCGCAGCGTCACCCCTTCGTCGCCCGCCAGCGCGGGCAGGACCCTGTCCCGTATCCGCGGATCGAGGAGAGAGGCGAGCGTCGTCTCGGTCACGAGGATGTAATCGCCGCTGGCGAGGAGGGCATAGAGGCGACTGAGGTGCTCCTCGGCGACGGCGCGGAAAGCGATGGTCCCATCCTCCAGATCGTCGAGCAGACCCGGCGGGGCCGGGAAGCTCGTCCCGCTCCAGGCCAGCGCCGTCCCGCTCCGGGCATAGAGCGAGAGACCGCCCCCGCTCCTCGTGAAGCGGGTCCTCCCCTCGATCTCGTCCAGGAGGGCGAATCCGGGCGGCGAGCCGCCGCCGAACGATGCGAGCCTGGCCCTCCCGGCCTCCAGCGGGGCGGTCATGCGCGACAGCAACGCACCGAACTGGTCTTGCAGCAGGCGCGCCCGGCTCTCCGCCTCCCGGTGGGCCGGGCCCCCGGTACGAGCGGGAAGGGTCTGCACCCGGACCTCGCGCGCCAGGGTGTTCGCCGAGAGGAGCGCCAGCGCGCCCAGGCTCGCCGCGGCCCAGAGCCGCCACCTGTCGGGACCGCGGGAGGCCCCCTCGACACGGGGCCGTCGCAGCCATAGGGTGACCAGCCCGCCGCAGGCGATCACGAGAGCTGCGATGGCGGCTCCTGGAGGCAGGAGCGAGAACCAGCGGGAGGCGTCCCTCGCCAGGAGAGCGACGCCGCAGAGGGCCAGCAGCGACAGGGCGGCGGGCAGGATTCGTTCGCGCGCGGGGATCGTCGTCAACGGCCTACTGCGCCTCCCGGATCTCCACCAGGGACCAGGCTCCCTTCTTCATGACGAGCACGAAGTGGATCTGGCTCTCGCCGTCGATCCCGTCATGTCCATGGTAGGCCCAGGTTGCGATGCAATACACGAGGCCGGAACCTCCCCGAGACCTCTGCCCGCCACCGGGCGGATCGGCGGATCTCTGGGGTCGGATCGCGAAGCGGATGGTGTCGCGCCGGGTGAAGATCGCGCTGAGGATGAAGTAGACCTGGTCGCGGCTGTAGTACCCGGCAGCGCCGCCGATGGGTCCGAGCGACAGAAAGGTTTTCCCTTCCGCGGGGAGGAGCGGCGTGAGCGGCTCTGGTTTGCCGGACCGGAAGGCCCCTTCGATCAAGGTGACGGGCTTGTCGAGCGAGGGATCGCGCCCGGCGGGAGGGTGGCGCGGCTCCGATCCTTTCCCGGTGCCTTCTTCGCGTGGTCCGTTCGTCGCAGGGCAATCCTCGGAGATCGGCGGATGACCGTATGAGGCCGACCCCGAGGCCACGAGCCCCGCCGACATCGCAATGGCGACCGCGCCCCGGCGCCACCAGGCGTGGGATGCTCGCGTGCCGGGCAGCCCGGTCTCTGGTGTCATCAACGGCATCTCCGGCACCGCGCCGCGGCAAACGTCCGGCCCGGACCATTCTTCAGGGTCCGCCGTATTCCCTGCGGAGAGTAGAGGATAGGGCGGGGGGTGTCAAGGAGAAGGCTCGGATCGAGGCGGCCTGCGGCAGGCCGGCGCGGTCCTTATATATGTGTACCGGCCGATGGCCCCGCTCATCTCGACGGGCTTATAATCCACGGGCGGGGGGTGAAGATGAACACCATCTATCTGATGCACAGCACCACCGTTCCGCTCGACCCGCGCGTGCGCGAGGCGATGCTCCCGCTTCTCGAGGAAGACCCGCGCCGCCCCGAAGGGCTCCTGGCCTCCGGTCGCCGGCCGCGCGGGATCATCGAGCAGGCCCGCGAGGCGGTGGCGCGGCTGTGCGGCGGGCGCGCCGAGGAGATCGTCTTCACGTCCAGCGGCACGGAGGCCTGCAACCTTGCACTCAAGGGGGTGGCCCTCGCGCGCGCGGTCCAGGCGGGTCCGGGAGGCAGGATCCTCGTGGCGGCCACGGAGCACACGGCCGTTCTCCATCCGGCGCGGACGCTGGGCAAGCTCGGCTTTGAGATCGTCGTCATCCCGGTCGACCACGAAGGTCTCATCGATCTGGACGCGCTGGAGGAGGCTCTGGCCGACGGTGCCCTGATCGTCTCGGCGGCGCTCGCCACCGCCGAGACCGGCACGACGCAGCCCATCGCGGCCATCGCGGCCCTGGCGCACGAGCGGGGCGCGCTCCTCCACACCGACGCCTGTCTCGCGGCCGCGGGGCTCCCTCTGGACGTGACGGCGATCGACGTGGACCTCGCCTCTCTCAGCGCGCATAAGCTGGGAGGGCCGCGCGGCGCTGGCGCGCTGTGGATCCGCGATGGAGTGCGCCTCCTGCCTCTCATCGAAGGGGGAGTCGCCGAAGGCGGGCGCAGGGGAGGCGCCGAGCACGTGGCCGGGATCGCCGGGTTCGGCGCGGCGGCGGAGTTTCAGGTGCGCGAGCTTCCGGTGGAGGCCGGGCGTCTCGGGCCTCTCGCGGCTCGGCTCGCGGGCCGTCTGGCTCGCGTGTCGGGTGTTCGCCTCAACGGTCATCCGATCAAGCGCCTGCCGGGGATGGTGAACATCTCGGTGGACGGGGTCGACGGCGAGGCACTCCTGCTCAAGCTGGCCGCCCGAGGCATCGCGGCTTCGAGCGGCTCGCCGTGCTTCGATGAGGCGGGCCTCCCCTCGCACGTCCTGACGGCGATGGGGATCCCTTCCGACGGAGCGCGCGGGAGCGTCCTGTTCTCCCTCGGACGCCTCACCAATGACGAGGAGATCGATCGAGTCATCGAGACATTCCCCGAGGTCGTCGAATCGCTGAGGTCGATCGCCGTCAACCCGGGCGCGTAGCCGGCGCCCGGCCGGCGAGGATGGAGCCATGACTCAGGCCCGTATTCTCAAGGAATTGGAGCGGATCAAGGCCCCGGATGACCTCGAGGGAGATCAGGTCCTCGACACGATGGGGCTCTACTGCCCGGTTCCGATCATCAGGACGGCCGAGAGGACCAGAGAGATGGCCACCGGCCAGGTGGTCGAGGTCCTTTCGGATGACCGGGTCGTCCTGATCGACATGCCCGCCTGGTGTCTCTCCGCGGGCCACATCTACCTCGGCTTTCGGGAGGAAGGGCGCGGGTGGCGCCTCTTCGTAAGGAAGAAGTAGAATCGCGCACATGACCTCATCGCAGCGCAAGCCCATCAAAGCGGTCGGCCTGATGTCCGGCGGCCTCGACAGCACCCTGGCGGCCCGCGTGCTCAAGGAGCAGGGAGTCGAGGTGATCGGGCTGAACTTCAGCACCGGCTTCTGCACCTACGACCACCACCGCGCCATCGCCCGCAAGGACGAAGACCCGCGCCGGATGCGCAACGTCGCCCTGCAGGCGGGGGCCGAGGCCGAGGTCGAGGTCCGCGTCATCGACGTGGCCGACGAGTACCTCGAGATGGTCAAGCACCCCAAGCACGGCTACGGCGCGGCCGCCAACCCCTGCATCGACTGCCGGATCTTCATGCTCAACAAGGCGAGGGAGATCGCGAGTCAGGAGGGGGCCGACATCGTGTTCACGGGAGAGGTCCTGGGCCAGCGACCCATGTCCCAGCACCGCAACGCGCTCGACATGATCGAGAAGGAAACCGGGCTCAAGGGGCGGCTGTTGAGGCCGCTCTCCGCGCTGCACCTGCCCCCCACGATCCCCGAACAGGAAGGGACGATCGACCGGGAGCGCCTGCTCTCCATCAAGGGGCGCTCGAGAAAGGAGCAGGAGCGGCTCGCCGAGGATCTGTCGATCGAGGATTACCCCCAGCCTTCGGGCGGTTGCTGCTTTCTGGCCGATCGCAACTTCGGAGTGAGATTCCACGATCTCATCCGGGAGGAGGAGGTCATGGGGCGCAAGGTATCGCGCGACGAGATCGTGCTGCTCAAGGTGGGCCGGCACTTCCGTCTCTCGGCGTCCGTCAAGGCCGTGGTCGGACGCGACGAGGGAGAAAACGGGTTCCTCGAGAGGTTCCGCGATGGCCGCTGGAGGATGGCGGCCCTGGACCACGTCGGGCCGGTCACCATCGTCGTGGGCGAGCCTTCCGTCCGGGAGATCGAAACGGCGGCCGCGCTTACGGCGCGCTACTGCGACGGCAGACGCGAGCCGTCGATCCGGGTGCGCGCCGAAAGGTCCGCCCCCCACGACGAGGCCAGTGCGGCCCCGGCGGATCCACCGGCCGCCGAGGTGCTGACGGTGGCGCCCGCGACCGAGGAGCTTCTCGCCACGCTGCGGGTCGGACTCTGACCGGGCCGGTCTCCTCGGTCATCGCACGGGATCCCTGTGCTATCATCCAGCGCGTTTGGCGTCCCAGACCGGGCCGTTAACTCAGCGGGAGAGTGCTACCTTCACACGGTAGAAGTCGCAGGTTCAAATCCTGCACGGCCCACCACCGACCCCCGCATCGCATCCATCATGAGGATGCCGGCCCGATCAAGATGATGGCCCCATGGTGACGCGTGTCCCCCAGGAGGCGGCCCGGCGCGCCGAGGCACTCCGCCGGCAGATCGAGCACCACAATCACCGCTATTACGTCCTGGACGACCCCGAGATCTCCGACGCCGAGTACGACGGGCTCCTGAGGGAGCTGACCGATCTGGAGGCACGCTACCCCGCCCTCGTCACCGCGGACTCGCCCACACAGCGCGTCGGAGCCAGCCCGCTCGACAAGTTCACTCCATACCGGCACGCGTTGCAGATGCTCAGCCTGCAGAACGCCAAGGACGCGGCGGAGATGAAGGAGTGGTACGCGCGCGTGGAGGGGGAGGGGCTCGCCATGTGGTCCGAGCCGAAGATCGACGGCGCCGCGATCGAGCTGGTCTACCAGGACGGCGTGTTCGCGGCGGGCTCGACGCGCGGCGACGGCTGGAACGGCGAGGATGTGACCGCCAACATCCGGACAATCCGCGGCGTCCCGCTGCGGATCTCCCCGCGGAAAGGCGGCGCGAAGGTCCCGGCGCTCCTCGAGATCCGGGGCGAGGTCTACATGAACAAGACGGATTTCGCCGACTTGAACCGGCAGGCGGAGGAACAAGGCGAGAAGGTCTTCGCCAACCCCCGCAACGCGGCGGCCGGCTCCCTCCGTCAGCTCGACCCGAAGATCACGGCGGCGCGCCCGCTGAGGGTCCTCTGTCACGGGCTGGGGCGCGTCGAAGGGATCGATCTGCGCACCCAGGCAGAGGCGATCGGGTACCTTGACAGCCTCGGGATGATGACCGCGATGAAGTGGTCTCGCCTGTGCGGCAGCTTCGATGAGATCGAACGCCACTACGCCGAGCTGGAGGGCGGGCGCGAGAAGCTCCCTTTCGAGATCGACGGCATGGTCGTCAAGGTGAACGATCTCAAGGCGCAGGAGCGACTGGGCCTTCGCTCGCGCACCCCGCGTTGGGCGGTGGCCTGGAAGTTCCCTCCACGCGAGGCCGAGACGACGCTGACCGATATCCGCGTCCAGGTGGGACGCACCGGCGCCCTGACGCCGGTGGGCGTCATCGAGCCGGCCTGCGTGGGGGGCGTCACCATCACCAGCGTCACCCTGCACAACTGGGAGATGATCCGGGAGAAGGACATCCGGGTGGGCGATCGCGTGATCGTCACGAGAGCGGGGGACGTCATCCCGGAGATCGTCCGGGTCGTCAGCGAGAGGCGAGTCTCGGACGCGCCGCCCCCCGCGATGCCCCGGCGGTGCCCGGTGTGCGACTCGGAGGTGGCGATCCCCGAGGGGGAGGTCATCCCGCGCTGCCCGAACATCGCGTGCCCTGCTCAGGTGAAGGGAAGGATCCTCCATTTCGCTTCGCGGGAGGCGATGGACGTGGATCACCTGGGAGACAAGCTGGTCGATCAGCTCGTGGACCGCGGCCTGGTCAAGGACCCGGCGGACCTCTATCACCTCGACCTGGAGACGGTGGCGGGCCTCGAGCGGATGGCGAAGAAGTCTGCCGCCAATCTCCTCGAGTCGATCGAGCGCTCGAAGAGGACGACCCTGCCGAGGCTCATCCACGCTCTCGGGATCCGGCACGTGGGGCTGGCCTCGGCGGCCGCCCTTGCGCGCCACTTCCGCTCCCTGGAGGCGCTGGCCGGCGCTTCCGAAGAGGACCTGATACAGGTGCCCGACGTCGGACCCGCCGTGGCGGAGAGCATCGTGACGTTCTTCAAGGACCCCGCCAACCGGCGCTTCATCCGACGCCTCGAGGCGGCCGGCATCACCTACCCGCCCCCCGAGACGCCCGTCAGGAAGGGGCCGATGGCGGGAATGGTGATCGTCTTCACGGGGGAGCTCGAGGCGATGAGCCGGTCCCAGGCGAAGAAGCTGGCCGAGTCGCTTGGCGCCGAGGTGGCGCCGTCCATCACGAAGAGGGCGACGCACGTGGTGGCGGGTCCCCGCGCCGGCTCCAAGCTCGAGAAGGCGCGCGCGATGAACCTGACGATCCTCGACGAGGATCGGTTCCTCGAGCTGGCGGGGCGATGACGACCGCCAGCCTCGTGATCACGGTGGACACCGAGCCCGACAATCAGTGGACCTTCCCGTCCGCGGGGGGGGCCGTGGCCGACCTGACCTTCGCGAACACCCGCGGCCTCGGGCGCCTCATCGACTTTCTGGACGGAGAGGGGACCCCCGGCACCTGGTTGACCTCCTACTCGGTCGCGCGCGACCCGGAGAGCGTCCGCGCGCTCAGGCGAGCCATGCAGGGCGGCCACGAGATCGGCGGGCACCTGCACGCGTGGGAGACACCTCCCTTCACCGACGCCGATCGCCGGGCGCATCCATACATCTACGAGTACGACACGGCCATCAGAAAGGCCAAGCTCCATGCGGTGACACGGGCATTGCAGGATGCCTTCGGAACCGCGCCCGCGAGCTACCGCGCGGGGCGATGGGGGATTGACGAGATGGAGCTGCGGCATCTGGCTGAGATGGGCTACACGATCGATACCAGCGTGGTGCCGGGCCACGATTTCTCCTCTTCGATCGGACTGGCTCGGGGCGGCCCCGACTTCAGGCGGCGCCTCACGGCAAGCCCGCCTGATCCCTACAGGGTCGGGTCGATCTGGGAGGCGCCGGTCTCGGCCGCGACGATCGGCGCGCTCGGCGCAACGGCGGCCGGGGCCGCGATGGCGCGCGGGCTGGCCTACCGGCTCGATCTTCCCTCGCGCGCGGCCAACCGGCTCCTGCGCGCCGCGGGGCTCTGCGGGCTGGTGTGGGTGAGGCCCCTCGTGCATCCACGCGGAGACCTGGTGCGCGCCGCCCTCGCGCTGGTGGAGCGCGGAGCGCGGCTCGTGAACGTGATGTTCCACTCGTCCGAGAGTTTCGTGGGGACCAGCCCACGCACCAGGACGGCGGGAGACGTGGAAAGGTTCTACGGCGACCTGGGCGCGATCATCAAGGCGGTCAAGGCGACGGGACGTGTCACTCCCCGCACGCTGAGCCAGGCGGTCTCGTCGTGATGAGGATCGAGCCTCTGGGGGACTCGGGGCTCGCGGAGCTCTCGGGGCTCTTCGACAGGCTCGGCATGCGGGTCGCGCCTGAAAACCTGCTCCAGTTCTCCCTGCCGCGCGCGGAGCGGACGGGCTATCGTGTCGTCACGCTCGTCATGCGTGACGCCGGCCGCATCGTCGGCACGATCGGGTACCTCGATCTGCCGCTGCGAATCGTGCGCGGGAGGGGCCCGAGCGCGGCGGTCATCGACGAGACGGCGCGCTGGCCGGTCAACCAGTACCTCCTTCCCGACTACAGGGGGCGCGGCCTGGGGAAGGATCTGATGGAGGCGACCCGCGACGGCGCGCGCTGCCGCATCGTCATCGGCGGCAACGCCGCCTCGATCCCGATCCTCGACCGGACGGGATACCGGATGATCGGACACCTTTCCTGCTGGCGATGGCTCGCGCCGGTGGCTCGCCTGCTCGATCCACGGAGGCTGCGCGACCGGATGCGGCGGGATGTCCGCGGCCGGCCGCCGGAGATCCTGAGGATGGGCCGGGATCGCGGGCGGATCGAGGCGCGACGCGCCGACAGGCTCACCGGCTGGCTGCCATGGGCCTCGCCCGGTGGGGGCGCTTCCGGCATCGAGGTCGGAGTGCCGCGAGAGGGGGCCGGAATCGAGTTCGCCTTCGGCGGCGCGCTGCGCCGGCACCACTTGCTGCACTCGGTTCACGTGGACGGGGCGTTGGCTGGCTTCTTCGCCCTGGCGGCGCGCGCGGGGCGGCGCGGGACCCTTGCGGCGGAGATCGTGGACCTCGACTCGGTGCCGGGCCGCGAGGGTCAGACGATCCGCGCGGCGCTGGGCGCCGCGTTCGCATGTGCCGACATCGTGCGTCTGAGGATCAGCGGCGAACGGTTCACGCGCGCTCTGGGAGTCCTTTCACCCCGAGGGCGGCAGTCGCTCGACCATCCGGTGAGGATCTCGTGCGAGCCGGGGAGCATCTTCGATGAGGTCGCGGCCCTGGGTGCTCGGGCGTGGCGCCTCACCTACGGAGACCACGACCAGTACCGCGTCAGGGCCGCGTCGCAGTCATGGGAGGGCGCGTGAGATCCGGCTCAGGACGAGCCCGGCGCAGCCGGGCCCGCGGGTCGGAGGGAGGGCCCGTATCGCCTGTAGAGCGAGACGAGCACGGGAGCATAGCCGGCCAGGAAGATCGCGGCGCCGGCCATCAGACGGGCGAACAGGATCCCGTCCGATTCTCCTGGGCGCTCCAGGGCCGCGCTGCACATGTGGCCGGCCCACGCCAGCGCGAGCCCCAGCGCCAGCGGCCAGCTCAGGCGGACCAGGAAGCGCGCCACCGGGGCAGCTCCCATGAAGTAGCGCAGGGCGAGCACGACGAGGCCATACCCGAACACGACCAGCGAGATCGTCGTGCCGAGCGCCGCCCCGGGCAGGCCGTAACCCCGGGAGAGGAACCACCAGACCGTGAGCGCGTTCACGGCGATGGAGATCAGATAGAGATGAACCGTCTGGGCCTGCCTGCGCACCGTAATGAAGAACGAGGAGAGACCGCGAGGCACCGAGGAGAAGAAGGTCCCCACGAGCAGGATCTGCAGCGGCAGCAGGCCCGCCTCGAAGGACCTGAGCATCGTGTGGACGACCGCCTCCGAGACGAACGCGACAACCCCCAGCGCCGCGGGAGCCACCCGGGAGATGACGATCAGGGGGACCTCGACCATCCTGCGCAGATCCTCTATTTTTTCCCGCTCGCTGTAGCGTTCCACCAGCCGCGGCGAGATGATGTTGCCGAGCGAGTAGGAGAACTGGAAGAGGTAGTCGGTGATCGTCATGCCGAAGGCGTAGTATCCGAAGTTGGTCAGGCCGAGAAAGCTCAGGATGAGCCAGCGGTCGATCGAGTGAAAGATGTTGTACAGGAGGCCGTTCAGGTGCGACGGGAACCCGACCTTGACCAGCTCCTTGAAGACGGCCCAGTCCCACCGCAGCCGCAGCTCGAACCGGCAGCGCTTGAGCTGGGCGATCGTGGCCACCCCGTAGGCGAGGAAGGTGCCCAGGATCAGCCCCTGAATGGCGAGACCGTGACGTCCCATGATCCAGGTCAGGCCGATCGCGAGGACCCCCTCGAGCACGCCGGCCCACATGTTGAGACGCGACATCCAGGTGAACTCCTTTTGCGCATAGAGGAGCTGCTCCATGAAGGAGGTGATGTGCGTCATGTACAGCAGGGGCAGGAAGGCCAGAAGAGGGGCCGGCATCATGGAGTCCTTCAGCACGAAGGCGGCGACGGCCGTGCAGATGATGGCCGCGAGGATCGACACATTGTTGACCAGGAACGCGACGTCGCGCGCCAGGGCCAGACGCTCCGTGTCCCCCTTGCCGGCGTAGAAGGGGATCTCGCGCTTTAGCGCGGCGCGCGCTCCGATGTCGCCGAACTGGGCGTAGCTCTGGATGAGACCCAGGGTCTTCCAGACTCCGTAGTAGAGCGGGCCGAGCAGACCGGGGATGATGAGGCTGCGGATGAAGCTGATCGCGAGGGACATCGTGCGCGCGAAGGACATGTACACGAAGTCGCGCGCGATCTCTCTGGGGGTGAAGAAGGCCATGCGGACCCGGGAAAGGTGGCGACCGTGACCGCGGAGAATACCACCCTGCCAGGGGGGTCGCAAGAGGAGCGGGCACGCACGCGCCGCACTCTCGCGATCGCCTTCGCCGCGGCCCTGGCGGTGCGGGCGGGCGCGGCCTGGTTCTGCGGCGCCGCCCAGCCCCAGGAGATCCGCTACATCACGATCGCGCGCGGCATCGCCTCGGGCCAGGGATTCGTGGGGCTCGACAACCGCTACCCCGACATCATCCAGCCGCCGCTCTACCCGCTGATCCTCTCGTGGGTCTTCCGGCTGCCGGGACCGGAGCTCGGACTCGCGCGCGGCGTCTCGGCGCTGATGGGCGCGCTGATGGTGTTCACGGGGGCGGGGATGGCGCGGCGGCTGTTCGGCGAACGGGCCGCTCGCCGGACGGCGTGGCTGGTGGCCGTCTATCCGCTGCTGTCCCACATGTCCGGTGCCGCGATCACCGAATCCACGTTCACGCTGCTCGTCACCTGTGCGGTGCTGGTGCTGTGGCGATCGCTCGACGCCGAAGTGCCGCCCGGCAAAGGGCTCCCCCTGGCCGCCAGCGGCGCCCTGCTCGGGCTCTCCTTCCTCACGCGTCCGGAAGGGCTCACCTACCTTGGAGCGGCAGCGCTCGTCGCCGTGGTCTCGGGGCTCGCCCGGCAGCGCGCGGTGTCGTCGCGCCTCCAGGCGGCCGCAATCCGGAGTCTCTGGCTGGCGGGGGGATTCCTCGTCGTGGCGTTTCCGTATCTTGCCTGGGTTCGGATCGAGACGGGACGATGGCTGCTGGCCCCCAAGGCGGTCCTGGTCCAGGTGCACCACGAGCTGATTCAGGAAGGCCAGCGTGAGAACTGGAAGGAGCCCTACGGCAGCCCGCTCTTCTTCGAGCACGTGCGGTTCGGGCTCAACAGGGAGTCCACCGCCATCCGTTCCCGCGAGATCTTCGCCAACGTGAGCGTGGGTATGGCCTCCGGTGTCCTCGGGAGCGAGGAGGGGGATCCCTCTCTCTTCGAGCCGACGATGGCGATCCGGATGGTTCTGCGGAACTTCCAGGGGGTCTACCTCGAGACGATCAAGGACGGCTTCGTCGTGCCGACGCTGCTCCTGATGCTCTTCGGAGTCGGCCTGATCTCGCGCCCCTGGGTCGGTCCGTTCAGGACCTCCGCTCTCGTCGTGTTTTCCTTTTTCGCGGCCAGCTTCTCCTTCCTTCTGTCCCACGTGGAGTCGCGGTTCCTCTTTCCGGCCATCCCGTACGTGCTCCCATGGATCGCCGAGGGTTGGCGCCGCGCCGAGTTATGGGCGGTCGCCTCGGTGTCGGGCTCCGGGGCCGCGCGTGCCGCGCTCAGGGAAAGGGCCGCCAGACTGGTGGTGGGCGCCGCCGTGCTCGGCGCCACGATCGTGCATCTGATCCCCCAGGTGCAGGTGGCCTCGAAGCGCTGGGCCGAGCATCGCGAGATGGGGCTCTGGCTTCGCGAGACGGCCGGGGCCGGCCACCTGATCATGGCGGTGACTCCGGGCACGGCTTACTACGCCGAGGGGAGATATGAGGTCCTCCCGTTCGCCGATCTACCGGAAGTGGTGGCCTACGCACGGCACCACGGAGTCGAGTACGTGGTGGCAGACAGGGCGGAGATTCCCTCGCTTCGACCGCAGCTCACCTCTCTGCTGGTTCCGGCGCGGTCGCACCCCGGCCTCGATCTTGTGGTGGCTCGAAACGAGCGGACCCCACGGGCCATCATCCTTTACCGCGTGGCGCCACCGCTCGATCCTGCCCGCTAGTTTTCACGCTTGTTCACATTGTTCCGAAGCTCCCGCCGGCAGGAGATCGATCTGACGATTAGGCTTGCCGGTCGGGATCCACGGTGCTCCTCAAAGTGTTGACGGGGCGCATGATTCCGGCGTATATTCCTGTGCACATAGCGGTGCAACTGGCCCAACCTTCAAGAGCTGCGGACTTCCGCTGAACGACTCGGAAATGGCGGAGCTTTCTTCGAGTCGTCGGCGCCCGCGAAGGTATGCAGCGCTACTCGTAACCCTGCCATCAATTTGGATAGAGCCACTCGGGCTCGGCAACGCGAACGCGTCCTCGGCGGAAGTCTATTCCGCGGCGGGGGCGCGGATTCGCATCTGCCAGCCCATGAGCGCATCGAGGAGGGCAGACGGGTGGCTATGACGGACAGGCTCACGCTACCGACCTGCAGCGTCGGTGTGATGGCCTACAACGAAGAGCGCAACATCGGGCATCTGCTCGAAGCGCTGCGCAGGCAGGTGGTCGCCTGCTGTCAGCTCGGCGAGATCATCGTGGTCGCCTCCGGGTGCACCGACCGCACAGAGGAGATCGTGCAGCGGGCCGCCGGGCGGGATCGGCGCATCCGGCTGCTGCGGCAGACTCGGCGCGAGGGCAAGGCGCGCGCCATCAATCTGTTCCTCCAGGCGACCCGTTCGTCCGGCGCCGACCTGTGCGTGCTTCAGTCCGGTGACACGCTTCCGGAGGAGGGCGCACTCGAGGCGCTCCTTCGCCCCATGGTCGAGGACGCCGGGGTCGGGATGACCGGCGCGCACGTGATGCCCGTCAACGGACATGGCACCTTCGTCGGCGGGGCGGTACGGACCCTCTGGCGCCTCCACCACCGGCTCGCGATGGAAGTGCCCAAGATGGGGGAGCTGGTCGCGTTCCGCAACGTGGTGCCGTCCATCGCGGAGGACTCGGCCGTCGACGAGGTCAGCATCGAGTCGGCCGTCACCTCGGCCGGCTACAGGCTCCGATACATACCTGCTGCGATCGTGCGCAACAAGGGACCCGAGACGATCTCCGACTTCCTCAGGCAGCGACGGAGGATCCACGCGGGACACCTTCACGTCGCACGGACGGCCGGCTATGCTCCTTCGACCATGAAGCTCTCGAGGGTGGCGAGGCACTTCATCGCGGACACGGTGTCGAGCCCGGCAAGGGCGCCGCTCAGCCTCGGCGCCGCGGTGCTCGAAGCGGTGGGCCGAGCGCTGGGTGCCTGGGATTTCTACGTTTCACGCAAGAGCCATGCGATCTGGAAGATCGCGGTGACGACGAAGGATGTCCAAGGGAATTAAGACGGTCCTGCCGATGATCCCCCGATACTGGGCCTTCCGCGCCACGGGGCGCCCGAAGACCCTGCCGGTGAACTTCACCCTGAGCCTGCTGTACGCCTGCAACTCGCGCTGCATGACGTGCAACGTCTACGAGCGGAAGGTGAAGAACTTCACGGTGGAGGAGTACGACCGATTCCTCTCCACGGTCGGCCGCACACCGTACTGGTTCACGCTGAGCGGCGGCGAACCGTTCCTGCGCAAGGAGATCGTGGACATCGTGAAGGTCGTCTACGATCGGTGCCGTCCCAGGATCATCAACATCCCTCACAACGGCACGTTCCCCGACACCACGCCCGGACGCGTGGAGCAGATGTGCGCAGCCTGTCCCGAGTCCGAGATCATCATCAACGTCTCGCTCGACGAGCTGGGGCACCGCCACGACGAGATCCGCGGAACCCGCGACAACTTCGAGTTGGCCACGCGGACCTTCCGCGAGCTCAAGGCGCTGAAGATGAAGAACCTCACCGTGGGGATCCACACGGTCCTGTCCAGGTACAACGTGCACAACCTGCCGGAGATTTATCGCGGACTCACGGCCATGGAGCCCGACTCCTACATCACCGAGGTCGCCGAGGAGCGCAACGAGCTGCAGACGATCGGGACGGGCATCACGCCGACGGTGGACGAGTACGGCGCAGCGGTGGACTTCCTGCTGTCGGAGCTCGGCAAGAAGAAGTACCGTGGGATCTCGCGAGTCACTCAGGCGTTCCGGCTGGAGTACTACCGGCTCGCGCGTCGCACGCTCAAGGAGCGCCGGCAGATCATCCCGTGCTACGCGGGCTGGGCCTCGTGCCAGGTGGCGCCCGACGGGGATGTCTGGCCCTGCTGCGTCCGCGGCGAGTCGGTGGGCAATCTCAGGGAGAACGGCTACGATTTTCCGGCTATCTGGTTCGGCGAGAGGATGCAACGCATGCGCGTCTCGATCCGCAACGGCGAGTGCGCCTGCCCGCTGGCCAACGCGTCGTACACCAACATCCTGATCTCGCCCAGCTCGCTGGCGAGGGTGGGCGTCAACCTCCTGACCATGAACGCCAGGCGGCCTCTCGATCCGGAAGGTCGAGGCGCGGTGGTCGGGTAGAACACTGGTCTTTGAATCGGCGGAGAGGTCGAGACCGCGGCGGGCGCTGCGGCGGCTTCTCGTGGGGTGCGCCGTCGCGGCGGCGCTGGTCGCGATCGACGCTCTGGTGGTCGAGCCGCACTTGGTCCTCACGGTGAGCCGCGTGGAGCTGCCGGCCGGAAAGGGAGGCCGGCTGGCGCGGGCGCTGGGCGGCGCGCGTATCGTGCACCTTTCGGACCTTCACCTTCGCGGGTGGGGGATCAGGGAGCGCCGGCTGTCCTCATGGCTTTCCGCCGAGGCGCCCGACCTGCTGCTGATGACGGGCGACTATGGCGATGGGCCGGAGGGGCTGGCGGCGTTGAAACGGCTCCTTGGAGCGGTCAGACCGAGACTGGGCGCCTACGCGGTGCCGGGCAACAACGATTACTTCCGTGGCGGAAGCGAGGAGATCCTGAGGACGCTCGAGGAGGCCGGCGTGGTGGTGCTCGTGAATCGTTCGGTCTCGATCGAGGCCGATGGTGGTCCGGTCGTGATCGCCGGCGTGGATGATCCTCATTACGGCCGGGACGACGTCGCGGCCGCCATGATGGAGGCTGAAGCGGACGTGCCGGTCATCCTGCTGGCGCATTCGCCCGATCTGCTGGCGCGCAGGAGCCGAGCCCTGATGATGAACGCCGGGGACGCCGAAGGGCCATGGGGGCGGGGATGGTGGTGGCAGGACGGCGCCCACGTCAGGCCCGACCCGGGCGAGGTGATCTTCCCGTCGTCCGGGAGGAGGCGTCTGAGGGTCCAGCGGCGGGAGGATGGCGTGGCGGTAGACGAGGTACGGCTTGTGCCGGAGCAGGGGCCGGCGCCGGGCCCCCGCGGCCGGCGCGGGATGCCTGCACCGGACCGCGCGCCGGAAGAGATCGTGATCAGGACGTCGCAGGTCCGCGATGCGGACCTGCACGGCGGATGGCGGAGAAGGGAGTCCGACGGAGCGCTGGTCGACACGCCGGATCAGGGGGGCAACCAGACCTTCGCCGAGGTGGACCCTCCCTCCTTTTTCGAGGTCGAGTTCGAGGCGCAGGCGGACGTCAGGTACCACGTCTGGGTCCACCTGGAGTCGGCCAACGGGCGGGGGACGTCAGATTCGCTCTACGTGCAGTTCACCGACAGCCTCGGCGCTGGCGGTGAGCCGGACTACAGGATCGGCACGGCGGTCGCCGGCGTGGACACGGGGCGCGTGGACCTGATGCTCGCCGGGCACACGCACGGCGGGCAGGTGAGACTGCCCTGGCTGGGCCAGGCCGGCCGCGGGGTCTGGAGCGGACGATACGAGCATGGGCTCTACGACGTGGACGGGATGTCGCTGTACGTCAGCCGCGGCGTCGGCTGGAGCTACCTGCCGGTGAGGTTCCTGTGTCCGCCGGAGGTCGTCCTGTTCGAGACGGCCTCGGCGGTCCACTGAGCCGGGGCGCAAGGGAAGGACTGGAGAAACGGATGGCGGTTCATTTCGAGGCGGTCGACAGATACAAGGTCGCGGAGATCGAGAAGGCTTTCGAGCGTTCGCTCGACGCCATCGGATTCGACGCGTCCGGTCGACGCACCGCCTTCCTCAAGCCCAACATCGTCCGTCCGATGAAGCCCGAAACGGCTGCCGTGACGCATCCATCGGTGGCCGAGGCGGTGATCAACGTGCTGAGGCGCCGCGGACTCTCTGACATCCGGGTCGGCGAGGCCTCCTCGGTCGGCGTGGACGTTGAGGAGTCCTTCGACGTGTCGGGCTACCGCGCGATGGCGCGACGTCTGGGGGTCCCGCTGCTCAACCTCAACGACGTGGAGCGCCGCGAGGTCAAGTGGATTTTCGGCCGACTCCGGCTGCCGCGCGTCGCCCTGGACTCGGATCTTTACGTCAACCTCGCCAAGATGAAGACCCACTTTCACACGATCGTCACGCTCGGGGTGAAGAACCAGAAAGGGCTGTTGCTCCCCGAGGACAAGCAGTTCGATCATCTCGAGGTGCGCCTCCATCCGGCGCTGGCGGAGTACGCGCGCCTGGCGAGGCCGCATCTCACCGTGGTGGACGGCATCGTCGCGATGGAGGGGGAGGGTCCCACAAAGGGGAAGCCGAAGCCTGCGGGTGTGCTGGCGGTCGGCGGCGACATCTACGAGACCGACTTCGCGTGCGCGCGGTTCATGGGGGTCGACCCCATGAAGGTGACCCACCTTGCCTACGCGGTGGAGCGAGGCCACCTGGCTCTGCCCGCCGGCGGCGCGGACGGGCTGCCGGTCACCGGCGAGGCCTTTGCGGCCCGGCGCGCGAGCTTCGAGCTTCCGAAGGGGGAGCCCACCAAGTTGATGAATTTCTACGGGTGGAAGAACCACCGCGCGTGCGCGGAGTGCGAGCACGCGGTGGAGCACGCCTTCCAGCTCGGGATGCGCAATCCGAAGTACTGGTTCACATTCCTGCCCAAGCTGGCCTATCTGATGATGTTCGATCGAGTAGATCTCATCCGAGGCCGGGAGGCGAAGGTGCCGGACAACCACGGCCGGCTGCTGCTGGTGGGCGACTGCACGCAGAGGCTGGCCTCGGAGTACGGTGTCGATTACGTGAAGGGATGCGTGCCCCGGCCGGAAGACGTGATCCGGCGGATTCAGCAGATTTGATGGGGCGCGCTTCTCGGGCATGAGGGTTCTGGTCACAGGAGGGACCGGCTTCATCGGAAGCCACTTTACGAGGAGGCTGCTGGAAGGGGGCCACAAGGTGAATCTCGTGGTCCACAGGACCAGGCCGGAGCAACCGGAGGGACCCTCGGTCAAGCACGTGTCGTGCGACCTGGAGGATCCGACGCTGTTCCGCAACGCAGGCTTCAAGTGCGACATGGCGGTCAACATGGCCGGGCTCCTGAGGAAACCCGGGATCCGGGACGAGTCGTACTGGAAGGTCCATTACGAGTCGACAAAGCACATTCTCGAGGAAGCGGCCAAGTTCAAGATGAAGCACGTCCTGCTGATGAGCACGACCGGGGTGTACGGGGCCACGGGAAGGACGCCAAGAACGGAGGAAGGACCGTGCCAGCCGGGAGACATCTACGAGAGGACGAAGCTCGAGGGAGAGCGGTACGCGATGGAGCAGTGCCCTCAGGACGGCGTGGAGCTGACGATCGCCCGGCCGGGCCTCGTCTACGGACCGGGGGACCTGCACCTGCTGAGGCTCTTCCGGGGGATCAAGGGAGGCTGGTTCAGGATCGTCGGGGACGGGTCGAACCTGATCCATCCGATCTACATCGACGATCTGACCGAGGCGCTGATGAGGTGCCTGCCGGCGGGGGGCCCGGCCCGACCGGTGGAGACGCGGCCGCAGCCGCGCGTGTTCAACCTGGCGGGGGAGCGGCCCGTGGCGTTCGGCGAGTTCTGCGAGGTCATCGCGAGGGCGGTGGGGCGCAAGCGCCTGCCCTCGATGCGGATCCCGAAAGGGCTGGCCTCGGCAGCGGGCGGGGCCTTCGAGCTGGCGTACAAGCTCACACGGATACGCCCGCCTCTGACCCGCGAGACGGTGGAATTCATGACATCGGACCGGGCCTACGACATCTCGAAGGCGCGGCGGGTGCTCGAGTGGTCCCCTTCGATCGGCATCGAGGAGGGGACGCGGCGGGCCGTGGCGTGGTACCGGGAGAAGGGTCTGCTCAACTGACGCCTATGAAAACGCTCAGACGGATCGTCAAGGATCAGAGAGCCAGGGTCGCGATGGCCATGGTGGCCGGTCTGCTCCTGCTCGCGGGCTGGCTTTCGGCCGTTGACCGGGGGGACATCCTCGCGCGTCTCTCGACCATCGACATGAGATGGATGGGTCCCTTCGCGATCCTGTGGACCACCGCCGCCTTCCTGCGGAGCCTCAGGTGGCGCGTGATCCTCTCGAAGGTGCAGGCGGTCCCACCGCTGGAGACCTTCGCGCTCTTCTTGTCGTGCATGTTCGTCAACTTCCTTGTGCCGCTTCGTCTGGGGGAGGCCGTCGCGGGACTCGCGCTGAAACGCAACCGTGGGGTCCCGTTCTCCAGGTCCCTGCCGACGCAGGTGATGGACCGCCTGTTCGACCTGACGCCCATCGTGCCCGCCATCCTGCTCGTGCTGCTGATGGGCGGCGACGGTTCGGCCTCGATCCTGGCTATCCTCGTCTTTGTGGCCGCCGTCTTCAGCGTGCTGTCCGGCATCGTGCTTCTCTCCATGTCGCGCCCGGCGGCGGCCGCGGCGATCGTCAGATTCTTCCTGGGCGCGCTGCCCCGAGGCCTCCGGGCACGGGTAGAGCCGTTCGCTCTTCGCTGCATGGAAGGGCTCGGTGCGTTACGTCTGGGAACCACGACCATCATCGCGCTGGTAGCGGTCACCTTCCTGGCGCTTGCCATAGACGCCGTGTCGCTCGCGGTCATCTTCCGCGGGCTTGGCTACTCGATCGATCCGGCCACCGTGCTGGCCGGCTACACGCTCTTCTTCCTCATGAGCGCGCTGCCCCGCCCGCCGGGCCAGGTCGGCAGCCATGAGGTGCTGTTCCTATTGATCTTTTCACTGCTTCTGGGCATCGATAGAAACGTTGCGGGTGCGGCCGTCGTGGTGGGGCACGTGATGTTGGCCCTGCTCCTGACGGCAGCGGGATCCATCTCGCTGTTCGCTCTGGGAATCCGGTCGATCTCGGCCGTCCGCAATCACATACCGTCAATCACCGTCACCGGAGCCTCTCAAGGAGGGGGGAGCCATGAATCTGTTCAAACAACCACGTAAGATCGGCCGGGTCCTGTTCATCTATCCACCGCTCACCACGCACACCGACTACGCGACCGAGTCGAAGGGGACTCACCCGCCTATCGGCATCTCCTATATCGCGGCGCTTCTCGAGAAGGACTATGACGTCGGGATCGTCGACTGCGTGGTGGAGGACTACCACCACGAGGAGCCGGTGGCGGAGAACATCATCCGCTACGGATTGTCCTACGAGGGGATCATGAAGAAGGTCGCGGATTTCAAACCCGACCTCGTGGGCGTCTCCAACCTGTTCTCCTCCTCGGCGGAGGACTCGATCCGCGTGTGCAGCGCGGTGAAGGCGGTCGACCGAAACATCCTCACGATGCTCGGCGGTCCGCACCCCTCGGCCATCCCCGAGCATCCGCTGGCCTCCCCCGACGTCGATTTCGCCATCCTGGGCGAAGGGGAGATCCCGACGGTGTCGCTGCTGAAGGCCCTCGAGGCGGGCGACGAGAGGCTGCTGGAAGGGGTCGCTTTCATCAAGGACGGCACGATGGTCAAGTGGGAGCGCCGGAACTACGTCGACGACCTCGACACGCTGCCGTTCCCGGCCCGCCACCTGCTGCCGATGGACAAGTATCTCTCCATCAGCAACGCGTTCCTGACCACCAAACGCACGCCCTTCACGCCGATGATCACCTCGCGTGGGTGCCCGGCGAAGTGCACCTTCTGCCCGGTGCACGCGGCCTGGGGCAAGCAGTGGCGCGCGCGCTCGCCCGAAAACGTCATCGCCGAGATCGACGAGCTGTATCACAAGTACGGCATTCGGGAGATCCACTTCGACGATGACAACATCACGCTCGACAAGCGCCGCGCCATGACCATTTTCCAGACGATGATCGATCGCAAGTACGATCTGATCTGGACGGCGCCGTCGGGCATCGCCCTGTGGGCCCTCGACGAGGAGCTGATCGAGAAGATGGCCGAGTCGGGATGCTACAAGCTCTTCATGGCGATCGAGTCGGGTGACGAGTATGTTCTCAAGCACGTCATCCGAAAGCCGCTCAAGCTGAAGAACGTTCCCATACTCGCGAAGAAGATCCGCGAGGTCGGCATCGAGATGGAAGCCTTCTTCGTCGTCGGCATGCCCGGCGAGACGAAGGACCAGCTCAGGCAGACCTTCCGGTTCGCCCGCGAGCTGGACGCCGACAACACGCTCTATTTCTACGCGAACCCCATCCCGGGCTCGCCTCTGTACGAGGAGGCGATGAAACACCAGTACATCTCCAAGGAGTTCGACTACACGAAGCTGAGGGTCTCCACGGCGAACCTCAACACGCCGCAGATGTCGGCCACCGAGCTCGAGAGGATGGTCGCCCGGGAGAACCTGCGGATGCGGTTCACATACGCGTTCAAGCACCCGGTGCGGGCGGCCACACGTTACGGCCGCTACATCCGCAAGGACCCGCGAGTCGTCTACAAGTCGATCAGCGGGTACCTCGTGAAGAGCGTTGGTCTGGGCCAGGGCACGCACTCCTGACCTCGACGACGTCGGCGGACAGACTCCTGACTTGACCTCATCCCGGGAAGCGGCAATCCTTCCCGGGATGGGGGACCACTCCGCTCGAACGCGGCTCTTCGTCCTGGCCGTGATCCTCGCCCAGACGCTGGGCCATTTCGCCTACATGGGGCTCTGGCGCCACCTCACGGCGCCCGACTTCGACGTCAACGATTTCAAGGCGTACTACACGGCGGCGCTCGCGGTCCGGACGGGGCAGGCCGACTCGTTCCTCTACTCGGATCCTTCCCGCCTGAACCTGGGGCTGCTGCCGGCGCAGCCCTGGGTCGACTTCGCGGTGAGCCACGGGATTCCGCATCCCAGCGCCTACATCTATCCACCGTTCTTCGCGATCCTCCTCGCCCCCCTGACGCTCATGGCGTACCACGAGGCGAACCTGGCCTGGTTCGCGCTCAACGCCGCGCTCATGGCCGGCTCGGTCGCCCTTCTCGTCCGCCTCGCGGTTGGCCGGCTCGGTCGCTTCGAAGCGGTGCCGGCCGCCGCCGTCGCCTTCGTCAGCCTCAATTTCTACCCGACGATCCGTGCGATGCAGTGCGGTCAGGCGGGGTTCGTGCTGCTCTTCCTGATCGCCGCGGCGCTGGCCGCGTTGCTCAAAGGGCGTGATGCAACGGCGGGGTTCTGCCTCGCGCTGGCCTCGGCCATAAAGCTGACCCCGATCGTGCTCATCGTCTGGCTCGCCTGGGCGGGGCGCCGCCGGGCGGCGGCGTGGGCCGCCGGGTTCCTCGCGGGCTTCGCGTCGATCTCGATCCTGATCGCCGGCTGGGCGAACCACGTGCTCTATGTCACGGGCTTTCTGCCGAGCCTCTCGCGCGGCGCCGCCACATACGCCAACCAGTCGATCAACGGTTTCCTGAACCGGCTCCTCACCGAACAGAGCATGACGGTCTTCGATTTTTCGAACGAGCCGGTCACCGTGTGGATCCTGACGCGTCTCGCGGCGGCGGCTCTCATGATCGCGGCCTTTGCCGTCACGAGACCCTGGGCCGGTCCGGAGACCCGACGCCTCGAGCTTGGCTACGGCCTCGTCGTCCTGACGACGCTTCTCGTGTCGCCCATCTCCTGGGAGCACCACTACATCCTCGCGCTGCTCCCGCTGGCCCTGATGATCGGGGAGGCGGCGCGCGCGGGAAGCCTGAGGACGATCGGCGTCCTCTCGGTCGCCTACGTCGCGATGGCGGTGGACATCTTCGAGCTCATCAGGAGGGATCTGCCCCGCGGCTCGCGTCCCGCCATGTCGTACGTCCTGTGCGGCGGACTGCTCCTCTGGCTCCTGACGGCGCGCGCTGCCGCCAGACGGGTGGCCGCCGCATGACGGATCGGCCTCAGGGACAAGGAGGGGAATCGGGGGCGGCTCTGGTGCTGGCGACCCTCATCCTCGTCTTCGCGCCGATCAGCTTCGCCTATAACGGATGGCTGTCGAATGCGGGCCCGTCTCTAAAGAACGACTTCACCTCGTACTACGTGGCCGGCCTCGCCGTGCGGCATGGACAGCCCGAGGCCCTCTACTACCCGGAGCCGGTCGGGTCGCTCCTGGCCCAGGCATCCGAACAACATCCCTGGATCGATCTGGCGCGGCCGGCCGGCATCCAGGACCCCAACTACTACCTTTACCCGCCGCTCTTCGCCGTTCTCTTCGCTCCGATGACTCTTCTTCCCTACAAGGCCGCCTACCTTCTCTGGGCGGCGATGGGAGGGGCGTACCTCGCGGCCTCGGTGGCTCTGATCCTGACGACCTTTGAAGGGGGGATCCTGGGCGTCTGGAAGCGGCCACGCGGGATGCTGGCCGCGTCCTCGGTGATCCTGATCGCGTGCTTCTTCTATCCGGTGGCGCGGAATTTCGCGGTCGGGCAGAGCAGCCTGTTTCTCCTTCTGCTCATGGCGGCGGCTCTCGCGGCTCTGCGCCGGCGCACGCGAGCGGGGGACGCCTGGGCCGGGCTCTGCCTGGCGGCGGGGATTCTCCTGAAGCTGACGCCGCTGATCCTCATCCCGTGGCTGGCGCTTCGCCGGAGATGGAGGGCCCTCGAGCTGACCCTTGCCTCCGCGGCGCTCCTGGTGGGGATCTCGATCGCCGCGGTCGGGCTCGAGCCCCATGTGACCTACGTCTCTCGGATGCTGCCGCAGCTTTCCGGCGGCACCGCCTTCTATCCGAACCAGTCCATTACCGGCGTGGCGGAGCGGCTCTTCGGGGGCGCCTTCCGTAAGGCCGACCTGGTCGACCCCGCGGGGACGGCGCCCAGGCTGGCGCGCTGGCTCGGCTCGCTGCTGATCCTCGTGACGCTGGCGCAGGTGGCTCGGATGAGGACGGGGGGGGCCACCGACCCGCAGACCGATGACCGGGCCTTCGGGCTCCTCCTGCTGGCGGGGCTGGCCGCCTCGCCGATCTCGTGGGAGCACCACTACGTGCTCGCGTTGATCCCGGCCTGGGTGCTCGTGCGGGACGCCGCGGAGAAAGGATGGATTACGACGCAGCGAGCGCTGCTCGCCGGGACGGGCCTCGCGCTGGCGGGCTCCTACGTCGGTCTGCGCGTCATCGGGGCCCTGGGGGACGGAGCGCCGGCGCGCCTCATCTCGGCTTCGGGGCTCGCGGGCGGGCTGATCCTCTGGTGGGTCCTGATGCGCACGCCCCGCAATCCGGCGCACGCGCTGCAGCACCAGCGCGCGGCCGCCCCGGCCGCCCTGCTCACGTTGATCGCGGTCTTCGCCGCGGGCAACTTCCTCCTCAAGGTGGTCGAGTACAGCCGGGCCTACGGCTACGGGGACTTCACCTCGTACTACGTGGCCGCCGCCACGCTGCGAGAGGGACGGGGGGATCCCCTGTACTATCCCGCCACCCCGGACATGATCCTCGCGCGCGCCGTCACGCCGAGCGCCTGGACGGAGACGGCCGCGCGCTGGGGCGTCCCCGAAGCCAACTACTATCTGTATCCCCCCTTCTTCGCCATGGCGATGACGCCCCTCACACTCGTGAGCTACGGCTCGGCGCACGCGCTCTGGTATATTGCGAACCTCGTCGCGCTCGGGGCGAGCGCCTGGCTCTACGCCAGATCGCGGCTCCTCGGCGGCGGGCAGGTGTCGTGCGCCGAGATGGCGCTCATCGTGATGGCGCTGGCGTTGTCGTGGCCGTCCCTCTTCACCTTCGGGGCGGGGCAGGCCAACTTCGTCGTCCTGCTGCTCCTGGTGGGGGCGCTTGCGGCGCTTCGGTCGGGCAGCGACGCCGGTGCCGGGCTCATGACGGCGGGAGCCGTCGCGATCAAGATGACCCCGGCGCTGCTCCTCGTTTATCTCGCGTGGCGCAGGCGATGGAAGGCGCTCGGCTGGGCGGCGGCGGGGCTCGGGGCGCTGGTGGTCGCCGGCGCGGCCGCGGCGGGCGGCGAATCCTACGCCGTCTACGTGGGGGAGATGGTGCCGGCTTTGTCGCGCGGCTGCGCGCACTGGATCAACGAGTCGCCGGCCGCGTTCTTCACGCGGCTGATCGATGGAGGGGACCTCTTCTCGTGGGCGCTCGCGACCCCCTCCGGCGCCTCCAGAATCCTGACGGGGGCGGCGGGCCTCGCGCTTGCGGCCGGAGCGTTCCTGGCGATCGGATGGGGCAGGCGGATGATGGACGTCGACATGGAGTTCTCGCTGATGGTCGTGACGACGCTCTTCCTGTCGCCCCTCTCCTGGACGCACCATTCGGTCCTCTCGATCCTGGCGTTCCTCCTGGCGACGCGATGGCTCATGGCGCGCTCCCTCGTCACGCCGGCAGCGGCCGCGGCGCTGGCGATCACCTACACGCTGATCCACGTCCACGTTAAGCCGCCCGGTTTTTTCGAGCAGGGCCCGCTGCGCCTCCTCGCCTCGTACAACCTCGCGGGCAATCTCGCTCTGTGGGGGCTCCTCGTCCTGATCCTGCGGCGGGCGCGGCGGCAACCGGTGGCGGCGCCGTCATGAGGGGCGCACCGGACGGGCGGGCGGACAGGCTGATTATCCCGATGGCGGCGTACGCCATCGCCTATTTCCTCCTGATGCGGCTGCCCGGCGACATCGTGCGCAGCCCGATCGCGGGAAGCGACCTGTCGTCCTATTACACCGCCGGCTCGCTCGTGCGCACCGGCCAGGTGGATCACCTGTACGACGTGGCGCCGGGCGACACGATCCTGGGGGACGCGACCGCGGGGCCGTGGCGCGAGGAGGGGGATCGCCTCGGCATCCACCGGCAGCACTACTACATCTATCCGCCCTTCTTCGCCCTGCTGGCCGCCCCCTTGAGCCTCCTCCCGTTCGGCGCGGCGCGATGGCTCTGGCTTGCCGTCGACATGGCCCTGCTGGCCCTCTTCGTCGGTTTGTACCTCGCCTGGCGGCGGCGCGACGGCACCGACCCGGACCTTGCCGAGCGGGCCCTCATCGCCGTGACTCTGGGCCTCGAGTTCCTGCCGCTGATCTGGTCTCTCGCGATCGGGCAGACAACCTTGCTGATCCTGGCCCTGATGGCCGGCTCGATCCTCCTGGCGAAGAAGGGGAAGGAGGCCGGCTCGGGGCTGTTGCTCGGCGTCGCCACGGCGATCAAACTGACCCCGGGCCTGCTGATCCTTTATTTCGCCTGGCGCGGATGGCGCCGGGCGGCGTCGTGGGGCGCGGCCACCTTCGCGGCCTGCTGTCTGGCGGCCGCGGTCGCGCTCGGGCCGGCTACGAGCGTCCGCTTCTTCACCGATGTGGTACCCAGGATGTCGGAGGGGACCCCCTACTTCCTGAACCAGTCGCTCAGCGGTTTCCTGAACCGCCTGCTGGGGGATGGCGACGTCAGACAGGTGGCGCTTCAGGCCCCGGGCATGGTGAGGTGGATCGCGGTCCCGGTCTCGATCCTCCTGGTGGCGATGACCGCGATGTGGTTCAGGCGGCGGCCCGGCCGCCCCGAAGGGCTTCGCCTCGACCTGGAGCTGTCCGCCGTTATCCTGTTGACCCTCATCCTGTCGCCGATCTCCTGGACCCACCACTACATGCTGGCCGTCATCCCGCTCTACACCGTCGTCGCGGCCGCGTCGCGCTCGGGGATCCGGAGCCTCACCCTGGCGGCCGCCGTGGGGATCGCATTCCTCCTCATCGCGCGCAAGCCCCACTGGGAGCTGTTCGCCGACGGACCGGCGAGGCTGGCGCTGTCGGCGGCGATGTACGGGGCGCTGATCCTCTGGGGAGCCTGTCTCATTATGCTGCGCCGGCCGGCCCCGCTCGAACGTGAAGCCTCCACGAAGGAGGTGGCGCGTGCCGCCTGAGACTCGCCGGGACCGGATCGGGCCCGGCATCTTCCTGCTCCTGGTCTGCGTCTATCTCGTGACCTTTGGCGGCCACTTCTACTCCGGAGACGGGATCGAGGTGGCGCGCACGGCGGAGAGCATCGTCCTGAGAGGCGACCTCGCGCTGGTCCGCAGCGAGGGGGAGAGGGAGTGGGGGTACCCGGGGCGCGGCGGCAGACGCTTCGCCCCCTACGCGCTGGGCCAGAGCCTCGCCGAAGCGCCGCTCATCGCGGTGGCGGCCGCGGCGGCGGCCCCTCTGCCGCTCGACGCGCACCTCAAGACCCGCCTGCTCCATGCCGCCGCTGTCTCCAGCAATGTCTTCATCTCCGCCGCGGCCGGCTGGGTCCTCCTTCTGTTCGCCCGCCGCCTCGGATATGGCCGGCGCGTGGCGGCCTCCCTCGCTCTGATGTACGGGCTGGGGACGATGGCCTGGGTCTACGCCCATCATGATTTCGCCGACCCGCTCACGGCCCTGACGCTGCTCGGCTCGGCCTGCCTCCTGCGCCGGTACGGCGATGCCGGCGCCCGCAACGACATCGTGCTGGCGGGAATCCTCCTGGGTCTGAGCCTCTTCACCAAGTACCAGATGGTGATCTACGCGCCCGTGATCTGGCTCTACCTCGTTTTCCTGAGGAAGGACAGAGGTGAGCGGGGGCTGACGTCTCTCATCCGGGACACGGCGCTTCTGGCGACGCCGGTGGTGCTCTTCGGTCTGGGGGACCTCGCCGTGAACTACTGGAAGTTCGGCTCGTTGATGGCCACCGGCTACGAGCAGGAAGCGTCCCCCTGGGCGGGGCTGCCTCACGTCGCCGTGGGCCTCTACGGGTTCCTGCTGAGTCCCGGCAAGTCGCTCTTCCTGTACAACCCGCTGCTGGTCGCGTGGCCCTTCGCGGTCCCTTCGTTCCGCCGCTCCCATCGCAGCGAGTGCCGCATGGTGCTGGCGGCGGTGGCGGTGACGCTGGCCTTTTTCTCACCGCTCTACTGGTGGCACGGAGACTGGTCGTGGGGCCCGCGCTATCTGCTGCCGCTCATCCCGCTGATGGTCCTGACGCTGGCGCCCCTGGCGCGCGCCGCCGTCGACGCGCCCCGTCTGAGGAGGGCCCTGGCGGCTCTGGCCGTCGCGGCGATCGTCGTGAACCTGCTCGGCCTGACGGTCAACTTTTTCTTCTACATCCGCGCGCTGACCGGAATGGAGTTCGTCCACGACGACTGGAACTTCATCCCCGGACTCTCGCCGGTGGCTTTCCACGCGCACGTGATCCACTCGGATCTGCACGAGGCCCTCTTCGGCGAGCCGATCGATTTCGTCTACCGGGCCTGGCGCGACGGGAAGTTCGTCGACGCCGTCATCCCGATGGGAGAGTACTCCCGGCAGGGGAAGGTCCCCGACTACTTCTTCTTCAGGCCGTACGACACGGCTCTGGAGCAATGGAGCCTTGGTCTCACCGGAACCTTCCTGGTGGCGATGACGGTGATCGTGGCGCTGCGGGTCAGGCGATCTCTCTCGGGAAGGGATGAAGCGCATGTCCGATGAGGCGGTGCATGGCTCGCTGGGCCGATGGGGGAGGCCGCTTCTCGTGGCGGTTCTCCTGGTCGGAGCCCTGCTGCGGCTCGGGGCGATCCAGCACCACCGATCCCTCGATTACGATGAGGGGCGCTATCTCGACAACGCCGCGAACATCATGAAAGGACGGGGCCTCGCGACCCACTACACGTCCCATTTCTTCCGCGAAGCGCCGCCCCTCCACGCCGAGGACATCAGCTCGCCCCTTTACCCGTACCTGCTGGCCGGAACCTTTCAGCTCACGGGGGTCGAGCCGCGCGCGGCGCAGCTCTGGAGTCTCTTCGCCGGGTGCCTGATGATCGCGCTGACGTTCGTCCTGGGGCGGCGGTTGTTCGACGAGCGAACCGCGCTGCTGGCGAGCATCCTGGTTGCGCTCAATCCCGACAGCGTGATCATGTCGTCCTGGTCGATGACGGAGATGCTCTATGGCGCGATGGTACTGGGGATCCTCCTTCTGGCCGACGGCAACGGGATCGCCTCGTTGAGCCTCACGCGCGCGGCGGCGCTCGGGGGCGCATGCGGGCTTCTCTACCTGACGCGGGCCAACGGCCTCTCGGTAGCCGCCGCGATGGGTCTGGTGGCGCTCGTTCAGCGGAGACCGGCCGCCGCCGCGGGCCTGGTGCTGGCTTTTCTCGCCGTCGTCTCGCCGTGGCTGGCCCGGAACCAGCGGGTCTTCGGCAGCCCCACGTGGTCCGCGATGAAGCACGTCGCCTGGTCGCAGAGCGGGCGGGATCTCTTCACCCGCGGCGGCGAGCCGCCCTCGGCCGCGAGGTTCCTCAGGGAGCACGGATCGGCTGCGCTCGTGAAAAACGTGGTGCATCGAGGCTGGAGAGCGGCGCGTCATCTGGTCTGGGGCGATACCGGCGCCTACAACTTCCTCTGCGCGCTCTATCCCTTCGCGCTGCTGGCGCACTGGAGACAACGGCGGCTCCTGCCCGGGCACCTGTGCATCCTGATGACGACCCTGTTGCTGGCGGGGGTGCCGACCTGGACCGGGGCGTTGTCCCGCTACCTGACCCCCGTACGGCCTTTCATGTATCTGTGCGTGATCGGCGCGGCGATGCACATCGTTCCTGAGATGATCTGGCGGCGAAACCTGCGGCGAGCGAGCGGGCCGCCGCGTCCCGCAGGACCTCCTCCCGCCTACGCGATGACGACCGAGCCGGTGCGGCGGCAGACCGCCATGGCGCTCGCGACACTGGTTGCGGTGATCGCGCTGGTCTCGACGCACCCCTTGCGCGCGTATCTGGCGACCGACGACATGGCCCGCGATGTCCTGGGCAACGAGGCGGCGCGCTGGATCGCCGCTGAGACCCCCGCCGACGCCGTGCTGATGGAGGGGGCCTGGATCCACCAGTACGCCTACCTCTTCGATCGGCCGGTCGTGTGGGTTCCCGCCGGCAGCCTCGATGATGTGCGGGATGCGGCCTCGGACTACGGTGCGAGGTATCTCGTGATCAGCCGGGACCTCCTGCGATTCCATCCCGAGCTGCGCCCTCATTTCGAGGAGACGGAGGAAGGGATTCGCGGCGTCGACCTGCCCGAGGGGTTCAGGGAGGTCTTCGCCGGTGCCGGGCGCAGGGTGGTCATCTGGGAGATCAGGGAGGTGAACGCTTGAACCGATCGACGTGGCGGCATCCGCTCGCGCTGGTGGCATTGACCGAGCTCGGATACCTGCTCTACTTCCACGTGGTTGCCTGCGCGCCTCACTCGATCCTGCTCTTTTCGTGGCTGCCGTTCGGGCGCTGGACGATGAGCGATCCCGCCGGCGCGTCCCTGCTCTACGTCCTGTGTCTCGGCGCTCTGTTCGCGCTCTACGCCTGGCTGCTGCGCATCCTGTCCCTGCGCCCGGAGAGCGCCGGCGCCGCGCGGATCGTCTTCGGCGGCGCCGCCCTCTTCTCGCTCACGCTGGTCTTTCTCCCGACATTGATGTCGAAGGACCTGTACGACTACATGGGGCACGGTCGCGTCCTGACGGTGCACGGCGCCAATCCGTTCGTCACCCCCGCGTCCGAGTTCACACCAGACCTGTTCACCCAGGCGATGGGGTGGAGCGCGGCCACCCCCCTTTACGGGCCGGCCTGGGCGAGCATCTCCGCGGTGCTGACCATCGCGGGAGGTGGCTCCTTCCTGCGCACCGTGCTCGTCTTCAAGCTCTTCTTCGTCGTGGTCCACCTGGTCAACGGCCTGCTCGTCATGAAGGTGGCCGGTGGATGGGGCGAGTCCTCCGGCGCACCCGGACCACTGCGCGCTTCGGCCTTCTACCTCTGGAACCCTCTGGCCCTGACCCAGGTGGTCGGTGACGCGCACAACGACGGGGTCGTGCTGCTCTGGATTCTGCTTGGCATCCTGATGCTCCAGCGCCGCGACGAGCTCACGGGTGCCGCCTGCACCGCAATGTCGGTCATGCTCAAGTACGTCACCGCGCCGATTGCGCTGCTTCTCGCGCTGCAGCGATGGCGCGAGGCGGGCGCGAGGCGCGCGCTCCTCTTCGTCCTCGTCTGCGCGGCGGTGACGGTGCTCGCCTACGCCCCGTACCTGTCCGGCTTCAGCGCGACGCACTTCCTGCGGCCTTACGAACACTCCTCGTATCAGGGGAGTCTCATGATGATGATCGAGATGATCCTGGGGCAGGTGATCCCGGGCGAGAACGTCGCGGGGTCAACCCTGGCCCGCGCCCTGCTGGCGGTCAGCGCCGTGGCCGCCGCGGCCCTGGGGCTCTGGTTCCTGCGCGCCGCCTGGAGGGTCGAGACGTTGATGGAGGCGGTCGAGATGGGCACCCGCCTGCTGCTCTTCTACCTCCTGTTTCTGACCGCGCTCCTCAGGACATCGTACGTCGTCTGGATTCTGGGGCTGGCCGCCGTCGTCTCGGCCGTTCCACTGCGCCGCACGGTGGCGATCTTCTCGTGTACGGTCCTGGCGCTGGAGGTGCTGTGGATCTACCGGCTCCTGTTGCCGTCCCCCCCACCGTCGATCAGCGTGCCGCGTTTCGCCGCCACCGCTGTTGCCCTCGGTGTGCCGATCCTCTATCTTCTGCTCCACTTCAGGGGGTGGCCCTGGAGGAAAGCCCAGGCCGAGTCATGAGGGTTTCCCAGATGCCTCCGGAGGCGCCGTCCATGATCTCCGTGGTGATCCCCGCCTTCAACGAGGAGGGAGGGCTTGCCGAAGTGGTGAGCGGCCTGCGCGCCAGGCTGGAGGCCTCGGGTCGCGCCTTCGAGATCATCGTCGTGGACGACGGCTCCCGGGACCGCACGCTGGAGGTGGCGCGCGGTCTGGGCGTCATGGTGGTCACTCACGGCACCAACCGCGGCTACGGGGCGGCGCTCAAGACCGGCATTCGCGCGGCGACCGGAGATCAGATCCTGATTTGCGACGGCGACGGGACCTATCCTCCCGAATCGATCCCCGAGCTGCTCACTCGCGCCGACGGCCACGACATGGTGGTGGCTGCCCGCACCGGCGCCTCGGTCGAGATCCCGATCTTCCGGAGGATCGCCAAGGGAATTCTGCGGCGGTTGGCGATCTATCTGTCCGATTCGGAGATCCCGGACCTCAACAGCGGCCTTCGGGTCTTTCGCAGGCACGCCGCGATGGCCTACTTCCCGATTCTGCCCTCGGGGTTCTCCTTCACCACGACCATCACTCTGGCGATGCTCTGCAACGAAGGATCGGTCGTCTATGTCCCGATCAACTACAGCAAGCGCCGGGGCCGGTCGAAGATCAGGCCGCTGCGCGACACGCTCAACTTCCTGATCCTGATCCTGCGCACCATCCTTTATTTCAACCCGCTGAAGATCTTCCTGCCCGTGAGCCTCGCCATCGGAGTGATGTTCGCGGCCTCTCTCGCCTACGACCTGTTCGTCCTGAAGGACCTCACCGAGAAGACGCTCATCTTCCTGTTCGGCTCGGTGCAGATGCTGGCGGTCGGGCTGCTCGCGGACCTCATCACGAAACGCTTCCATGGTGGCGGCCGGTGAGCGGAAACCCGGCCGCGCCAGACGCCCGCGCGGACGACCACAAGGCGCGCGAGATCGAGCTGCACCGGCACGTGGCGGAGGGGTACCGGCTCCGCTACGGGACGCCGTTTGCCGCCATCTTCCAGCGATTCTGGAACGAGGAGCTGCTCGCGCTCCTGCCCGAGCGGATCGAGGGGCCCGTGCTGGACAACGGTTGCGGCACCGGGATCCTGCTGCCCGATCTGACGGCTCGCTGCGACTCCGTCTACGCGGTGGACCTGAGCCCCGACATGCTGGCGCAGGCGCGGGAGCGCGCGCCGGGCGCCGATCTGCGGGAGGCGGACCTGGAATCGCTCCCGTTCCCGGACGGCTTCTTCCGCACCGTGATCTGTCGCGGCTCGCTGCACCACGTGCCATCGCGCGAGCGCGCCTTCGCCGAAGCTTTCCGCGTTCTGGCTCCGGGAGGCCTCATCGCTCTCACGGAGCCATCGGATGATTTCTTCGCCGTGCGATGGGCGCGCGCCGCTCTGTATCGCGTATCGTCCAGGTTCGACGTGCACGACAGGGCCTTCACCCGACGTGAGGTGGAGGGCCTGCTCGCCGCCACCGGCTTCGAATCCCTCGCGTTCAAAAGGTTCGGATATCTCTCCTATCTGCTCTCCGGTTTCCCCGACGTGCTGCCCATCATCCTCTATCTGCCGGGCCGCGTGCCCCTCACACGCGCGATGGTTCGGATCGATCGCCTTCTATCGAGAATCCCGGGCGTTCGTGTAGCGTCGTTTCACCTGATGGCCCTCGCGCGCAAACGCGCCGGCCCGCGCCTCGACGCGGGAAGCGGTTGATTCCGGTCGAATTGACGGTATACTCACCGCACCCCTGCGTAGACGCTTGGCCACTCGCGTGCGCGAATCGGCTCCGGCCGCAGCCCGCGGCCACGGCCCATTCCCGGATGACCTGTATTCGATGAAACGCTCGGCGCGGTTTGCCTCCCGCTGGATCGGGCCGGCGGCTTTTCTCGTGCTGGTCTGGTACACCGACCTGTCGCAGGTCGGCGAGATCTGGCGCAACGGGTCGCCGGCCCTGCTGGCGGCCGCGGCGGGACTCAATGCCGTCATCATCCTGGTGAAGGCGTGGAGGTGGCAGCGGCTGATGCGGATACAGGGAATCTCATACGACTATGGTCCGACCGCGCGGTATTACGCCATCGGCTGCGCACTGGCGGCCTGGACCCCCGGACGACTTGGTGATTTCAGCAAGGCGCTCGCCGTGCACCGCGACCGCAAGGTCGGGCTGGGACGCGCCGCGTCTTCGGTGATCGCCGATCGGCTGATGGACGCGGTGATGCTGGCCGCGGTCGCCACCGTGGGAGCCGTGGCGCTTCCAGGCGCGGGGGGCGTGTGGCTCGCCGGGGCCGGACTGGTCGCCGCCGTAGTGTCGGCCTGGTTTCTGCTGCGGACGACGTGCACGGGGGCGGCACGGCGCGGCGCGGAGAAACTGGTGGGGGCTTTCGGCTCGATGCGGAGGATGGGGCGGCACGCGGGTGAGGAGGTGGGAGCGGCGCTCGACGGGCTCGCCTCGCTGGCGCGCCCCGCGCTCTCGATGTCGGCGGCCGCCACCTGCGCCGCGACTCTTGTGACCTTCGTGCAGGGCTATCTCGTGGCCCTCAGCCTCGGCCTGGACGTCGGGTTCTGGAGGCTCTCCGTGGCGCTCGCGGCGGTCTCCATCACCTCCCTGCTGCCGGTGACCGTGGCCGGATTCGGGACTCGCGAAGGGACCCTGTTGCTCTTCCTGGGCCCGCTCGGGATCGGCAGGCACGAGGTGCTCGCGTTCTCCCTGACCTACTTCGTGATCATCAGCGGCAGCGTGGCCTTGATGGGGGCGGCGGCCTGGGCGCTGGGCCCCTCGGCCGGGGCCTCCGCGCCGCCCCCCTCCCTGGAATCGGACGCGGAGGTGGCGCCGTGAAATCGATGGTGATCATCCCGACATACAACGAGGCCGAGAACCTCGAGCGGCTGATCGCGGCGATCCGCGCGCTGCCGGAGTTCTTCGAGGTCACGATCGTGGACGACAACTCCCCGGATGGCACCGGAAGAATCGCGGAGGCGATCGCCGCGAAGGACCCGGGGGTGCACGTCCTGCACCGCGCGGGCAAGCTCGGGCTGGGCACCGCCTACGTGGAAGGCTTCAAGTACGCGTTGCGCAACGGCGTGGAGGCGATCTTCGAGATGGACGCCGACTTCTCGCATGATCCCAGGGAGCTGCCCCACTTCCTCGCGAAGCTGAGCCAGGGGGCCGACCTGGTCATCGGCAGCCGGTACGTCAACGGAGTTCGAGTGCTCAACTGGTCCTTCAAAAGGCTCCTGCTGTCCAAGCTGGCGACTCTGTACGTGGACCTCGTGACCGGGATGGGAGGCGACGTCATCACGGATGCCACGGCGGGCTTCAAGTGCTACCGCCGGAAGGTGCTCGAGAGCATCGACCTGGATCGAATCCACTCCAACGGCTACGCTTTCCAGATAGAGATGAAATATCGCGCGTACAAGAAAGGGTTCCGACTGGCCGAGGTCCCGATCACCTTCAACGACCGGCACGTCGGTCAGTCCAAGATGAGCCGCAAGATCATCCTGGAAGCCCTCTGGGTGGCCTGGCGGCTTCGGCTGGGGCTCTGAGGTGAGCACGATCCATGCGGCGTCGCCGCGCGGCGCCGTCTCCTTTCTCCCCGACGTCCTTCCCGAGGATCGCTTCCTCTGGCAGTTCTGGGTCAACAAGGGGATGGAGGCGCAGCCACTCGCCCGGTGTCTGTCGGCGCTCGGGGCCTCCGCCAACTGGAACTACATCGGGGGCAACGCACTTTACGGCGGGTTCGAGGAGGGGGTGCTGCGCGTCCTGTCGCGGCCGGGGGCGCCGGCCCCATCCGCGTGGATGGGGCGGATGCGACGCGACGCGGCGGGAAGCGCGCACGCGGTGACCCCGGCCACGGTCGAAGGAAGGCTGCTTCTCCTGTGCGCCTCGCCCCGGATGACGGTGGCCGAGGACGAGGAAGCGCGCCGGCTCGCGGCGGGATTGGTTCAGTGGGAGGCGGTGGCGGCGGGGGCGGCGCGGGCGAACCTCACCCCATGCGTCCATCACAACCTCGTCAGGATCGGGCTCGACGCCAGGCTCCCCCGCGAGCAGGCCGAGGTGCTGGCGGCGCGCTCGCGCGGGATCGCGTCACGCAACCGGCGTCTGGTCGGACAGCTCGAGGAGCTGACCCGCAGGCTCGAGGCCGACGGCATCCGGGTCCTGCTTCTGAAGGAGTCGGCGCTGGCCATGTCCCACTACGGAAACGGACGCCTGCGCATGATGGGGGACATCGACCTGCTGCTGGAGCCCGAGCAGATCGAGCGTGTGGTCGTGATGCTGGAGTCGGCCGGATACGAGTCGGCCGAGGTCCTCTGGACCAAGGAGCACTACCGCGGGCAGCACCATCACGCGGCGCCCCTCGTCCACCCGGATCTCGCGGCCAAGATCGAGCCCCACCGCTCGTTCGCGCTGCCGCTGCTGGCCGGCCCCTCATCGGCCACGACGGCGCCGCCGGAGATGGTGGCCGCGATGGCTTCGCGCGCGGTGCGCCTCGACGCCCGCACCTGGTGCTTCACTCCGGCCGACACCCTGTTTCATCTGTGTCTCGACCTGTGGGGAAACGCCTTTCTCGGAAAGATGGGCCAGCTCTGCGATGCGCGTGAGGTGATCCGGCAGGGGGGGGTGGAGTGGCCCATGCTGGAGGATCTCGCGCGAAGCATCGGCGCCGAGGCGCACCTGGGCTTCTCGCTGAAGCTCCTCGCCGACCTCGATGCGCCGGTGCCGGCCGAGGTTCTCTCGCGGCTCGCCGCCGCGCGACCGGCGCCCTTTGACGCGCGCCGGCTTCGATCGATGGCGGAGCGGAATCTCTTCGGCTACGTCCCGGCTCGCGCCCGGCTCTCGCGGGCTGGGGAGAAGCTGATGTTCCAGGCGCTCGGCCAGCCCGGAGGCTGGCCGGCGCGTGCGGCCTTCCTCGTGCGGCGCTATCTCTATCTGGGGGAGAACCGCGAGGATATCGGCGACCTTGGCCGCCGCTCCCGCCCCACCACCGGCCGCGCGATCGGCCGGATGCTCACGCTGCCGCTGCGCGCGGTGAAGCGCTGGACGGGCTCCCGCCGCATGCCCTAGAATGACCGCCTTCGGTGGGCGGCTAGCTCAGCTGGGAGAGCGCCGCGTTCGCAACGCGGAGGTCGAGGGTTCGAGCCCCTTGCCGTCCACCAATACTTCCAACGACTTAGCCGACCTGCTCATCAGCGTCCGTGCCGTTGGTCTCCACCGGACCTCTCTTCCGTGACCGTGGCGCGACTGTGCGAGGTCCCCCCCGCGCTAGCTCCACTTACTTCTGCACCACGTCACCGCCGTGGGAGCCGCGTCATTCTTGGATCCCGGGCGTTTTTGGCGTATGATGCGGGAGATAAAGGACTACGGACCGGGGATCCGGCAGGAGGAAATCATGCGCGCGGGAATTGCGGGTGTGCTGGTAGCGGCGGCCTTCTCCATCACGACGGCCTCCGCGCAGAGCTTCATCGCGGATCAAGTTCTGCCCGTCCAGCCAGGTGTCAGCGCTGCGGTTTTCCAAGAGTTGGGCGTGGATCCCTGCGGCCCCTCCTATCAGGCGCCGACCGGTCCGTACACGTCTTTTCTATGTTGGGCCAGCGGGGCAGCCCAGCCGGCGCAGGATTTCATGAGCGGAGTGGACGCGCTCGCCGGTTTCTACTACATCCATGGCCGACCGAGGACCGCCGCGGAGGAATTCCCGCCTCTCAGGTTTGGAGGGGTCAATGTGTGGGAGATCCGCCGTCGAACGGAATCCAGCGATGAAGTTGTGGTCCAGATCCCCGAGAACAGGGACATTTGCAACTACTACGACAACGGAAATCAGGAGTGCGCACCCGGCTGTGGGGCGGCTCCCATCCGCCAGTACACGAGTGTGCTCAACATGGCGGTCGACCCGGTGAGCGGGCACGTGTACCTCGCCGTGCATTCTGAGAAGGGATGTGGCGGGCCTAGAGATCAGTTCGGCTCCGGGTACGGCATCGTCAAGGTGTCCGGACTCCCCACTGTGCTCGACGTCGTCCCCGAAGGACCGCCTGGACCTGAGGGTCCAACTGGTCCCATCGGGCCGCAAGGACCCTCAGGTACGGCAGGCCCAACAGGACCTCAGGGGGCGACGGGACCTCAAGGCCCACCCGGCCCCCTCCTCACCCCCTGCCCCGACGCCGACGCGGACGGATTCCGGGACTGCGTGACGATCCCCGGCTGCTTCCCCTATGGGGGCGCGTGCGGCGACTGCAACGACGCAGATCCGACGATCAACCCTCGGGGGAGCGAAACCACTCCGAAGGCGAACCGCCACGACGGGAAGGACAACAACTGCAACGGGGTGATCGACGGTTGATCAGGAACGCGGAGCTGCCGAGGCATGGGCAGCACCTATTCCCGCGCTTCTACTCAGGGCTCCGGCGGGGTCCTTGGCTTCCCAGCCCGTTGAGACTTGCCCACGCTGGATTCTGCCGCCTGGTTCACTAACGCGCTGCACTGCAGCCGCGAGACCGTACCATCGCCCACAAGCCGGTTGCACTCGTGTGACACGCAGCGAACGAAGTCGCCGTGGTTGCGCCAGAACGTAGCAGGATCGCACGTTGGCGTGCCGTCGCAGTTATCGTCCGCAGCGTTGCCGGGCAGGTCGGGTGCGCCGGGGTGGATGGACGGGTCGTGATCGTCGCAGTCAGCGCCCACCGGGAATCCATCGCCGTCCGTGTCCAGGTAGACGAACTCGAACGCGCCAATATCCGGGAGCGGGATACCGTCCCCGTTGCCATCTTGTGGCCTAGATGTTCCGTCGTGGTCGGTCGTTGGCACCTCAGGTCCGGTCTGTCCCGCATCGATGCAGGGGCTGTCCTGTCGAAGACTGTAGTCACCTTCGTTCGGGTCGAGGAAGTGCGGATCGGCAGAGATGTTACCGTTCAGACCATTCTGATCGTCCATGTCCCCGGTGTACCCGGCAACACTCTGCCCGTAGGCGTCATTTGCAGCGACAGCGAAGTGGTGATCATCAGTTCCGAGGACTGCGATTCCTGTTCCACCCCCGGCGATGATATTGTTCTTGAGGATGCTCGTAATCGTGTCGCTTCCGGGAGGGCGCAGGTCAGTCGTGATGCTGAACGCAGTGCCGCAGTTCGACAAGGTGTTGTTGACAGCTTCAAGATGCAGGTCACCTATTCCAGCCGTGAAGTCTCCATCATCGTCTTCGTACTGATAACGCACTCGGATGCCGATAGGTGAGGACTCAAAAAGCGTGTTCGTGATACGAACCGCGGAGTGCCCCGGGGCACCGTCGTAGATGTCGCGAGACTGAAGCACACGAAGCGACAGGCCGTTGCCCACGAAGCGACAGTTATCAACTTCAAGAGACAGCTGGGGCACGAGATCATTATAGAAATACTCGTTCACGTCGAATCCCTCTCCGAGGAACTCGCAGTTGCGCACGGAGACCGAATCACCGTGACCGGCCGACGGCTCATTAGCAGATCCGGCAAACGTGATCCCACCCTTCTCGAAGACTGAGTCAGCAACCGTGACGTGCGTTCCGAATCCTCCGCCCCCAGCCGAGATTCCATCTCCTGTGAACCGAACCCTCCTGACGGCGAGGTTCGCTCCAGAATCATCACCGCCTGGACCCGTGATAACGCCGGCAATGGTGCTCTCAGAGATCAGCGTCGTGAGCGGGTTTGCAGTCGATGTTGAAGAAACAACCAGAGTATCCGGAGCGTCGAGACCTGAGATTTCAATCGAGGCACCACTGTCAGGGGAGGCGTGGATGTGGATATGGTCGCCTGAGATCATTCTCACGTTCTCTACGCGAACGGTGGTCCAGAAAAAGCCATAACCGGATGTCTTGGTCACCTCCAGCGAGCCATGATCGAACGTTAGATCCCGTATCTCGAGGTAAATGTCGGCGCCCTCAGACCAAAGCTCTGCGTACATCCCGAGGCCCGAGAGCGATTCGATGGTTGTGGTAGCCGCCCCGGCTCCAACAATCACGCAGCCATGCCCCCGATACGTCAAATCCTCGACGTAAATGCCAGCAAGGATAAGAACTGTATCCTCCGAGAGCGCCAGGTCCAGGCCTTCCTGCACGCGGTCATACGGATGCTGCTGCGATCCATCCTCCAGCGGGTCACTCACGTTTGGGTGGTTCGGGCCGGGATCGTTCGGGGCATCATCATCGACGTAGATCGTCGTCCCGGACGCCAACCGGTAGGTCGGAGTCGCCTCCGACACCACAGGCGAAACCAGGCAGACGGTACAGACCAATAGCCCCTGAAGCACTTTGCTGGAGCCGCAGTGGAACGATCTCACCCTCATCGTGGGGTCTCCGACGCTTCTTCGATAGTTGTGAGGGAAGGACTTGAGCATCATACCTGAACGGGTCCGCGTTTGGTCGCGAGAAGTGTTCTCGACGTGCGCAGACTCCTACGCTCGTTTGAAGTGGGACGAGTATCTCCTTCCAAGGTGTCCACGGAGATGTCCACTGCGAAGTGAAATCGACAGAATCCGAGCGAACACCGCTTCGGCGAGCGTGAACGACGAACCTCAATCTACAGAAGCATTAGCGGGGGATCGGCGAAACCCGTTTGCGATTCCACCGATCCCCCTAAACGCGTTCGCAACGCGGAGGTCGAGGGTTCGAGCCCCTTGCCGTCCACCAGCCCCGCCACACGCTCCTCCTCCACCAGCGGCGGCAAAGTACCCTCTTTGCTACCCTCTTTTGAGGGTATTACCCTCTTTCCGCCAGGAGGCGCCCGGACCCCGGCCGAGGCAGACGACGCGCCCGGCGCTCCGAAGGTCCTTCAGGACCCGCCTCACCATGTCGCGGCTGACCCCCGGACATTCCCGCTCCAGCTCGGTGAGGGTGAACGAGCCCATGCGCCCCTCGATGGCCGCCTCGACCATCGCCCTCTTCGCGCCGCGGGGGCTCTTGACCTGTCCGGCCCGCTCCTCGAACTCCCGGTAGGCGCGCCTCAGCACGGTGAGGAAGTGGTTGAGCCACGGAATCAGGTCGTGCCGGCCATCGTGCCATCCCTGTGAGCTCAGGCGCAGGACCTCGTAGTAGTCCTCGCGGGATTCCTCGACGAGGCGCTCGAGGCTGATGTAGCGCCCCACCTCGAACCCATGGTGATAGAGGGCCAGCAGGGTCAGCAGGCGGGAGACGCGCCCGTTGCCGTCACGGAACGGGTGAATGCAAAGGAAGTCGAGGACCAGGCAGGCGGTCGCGATCAGCGGAGCGACGCGACCCTCCTCGAGAGCGTCGCTGTATCCGAGGCATAGCTCCTCGACCGCGGCGAGGGTGTCGGCGGCTTCGACGGGACGAAATCGAACGACGGGCGGCGCGCCCGGGCGGAGCTCCACGATCTCGTTATTGATCTTCTTGTACTGTCCGGCATCGCCGGCCCCTTCCTGGCTGATCCTGTGCAACCGGCGGATGAGGCCCGGCGTGATAGAGAGAGCGATCACTTTGGTGTGAATCAGATGAAGGGCCCGCCGGTATCCCTGGATCTCCTGCTCGGAACGGTCCCGCGGCCGAGCCTTGCCCACCACGAGCGGCCGCAGGCGCGCCGGGTTGACGGTCACCCCCTCGATCCGGTTGGATGACTCGGTGCTCTGGATGAGCGCCGTCTCGCGCAGCGCTCTGAGGATCTGGGGCGCCTGCCTGGTGTGAAGCTCCTGCCGGCCCTTCGACTCGGCGATGTCGGCCATGAGCCAGGCGGTGCCGGCCGGCAGAGCGAGGTTCCTGAAGTGGTTGCCGCGAAACGAGATCACGAGGGGACTCCTGGGTGACAGCGCCCGATTCTACCATGCGCTTCCGGCCCGTTCTGTGATACCGTGGCGCGCATGCCCGACATGGAGAAGCCGGCAAAGAGACAGGCAAAGCCCCGCCGGGGCGCCGCTTCGCCGGATACCATGCGCGGGCGCCTCCGGCCCCACGATCCGTTCGAGCTGATCCGCTGGCTGGCGCTCAGCCAGCCCGATCCTCGCAAGGCGCTGGCCGAGCTGGTGCAGAACAGTCTCGACGCCAATGCCCACCGTGTCCGCGTCACGCGCCTCCGCGAGCGCGGCGATCTCTGCCTGAGGATCTTCGACGACGGCGAAGGTGTGATTCCCGAGATGGACCGCCCCGAGGCCCTCAAGTACATCGCCACGCACGTCGGCCACAGCCGCAAGAAGTCTCTCTCTCCGCGCGAGCGGCTGGCGCTGATGACGCAGGGCCAGTACGGGATCGGCCTGCTCGGCTTCTGGAGCCTGGGTCAGATGCTGGAGATGCGCACCTGCGTGCCGGGCCAGCGGGCCCACCGTCTCGTCCTCTACCGCGACCGCGCCGACTTCCTCATCGAGCCGCTTCGCGGGAGGCTTCCCATCGACGAGCGCTGGACGGAGGTGGTCGTCGTGGGCCTGCACCGGGAGGCGCTTGGCGCTCTGGGGGGGCGGCGCGCCGCCGACTACCTGGCCTCCGAGCTGAGAGGTCAGCTCCTCACGCGTGAGGTCGATCTGCTCGTGGAGGACAAGGTCTCGCGGGGCCGCGCGCAGAAAAAGATTCCCGTGCGCCCGCCGCGCTTCCTCGGCGAGCGTCTGGAGGGGCTCGGTCCGCTGGAGGCGCCCGGCTACCCGCCGATACGCGTCGAGATCTACCTCGCGGGGGACTCGGTCAACGACGGTACTCCGCGGGGCGTAGCGGTCTACTGCTCGGGCACGCTGGTGGCCGAGAGCTTCCACGACCTGGCCTTCCTCGATCTGGACCGGACGCCCTGGACCGACGCGCGCCTGACGGGTCTGGTCGACTTCCCGGGTTTCCAGGTCGCGCCGGGAAGCCGCCGCGGGCTCGTCCCCGACGAGGCGGCCGGCGCCTTCGCGCGCGCGTTGAGGGCGCTCGAGCCGATCCTGACCGACCTGCTGGCGAGCCTCGACCGCAGGCGCTCCGAGGAGCTGGACCGTACCTTGATCCGGGATCTCCAGAGGGCGTTTCGGGATTTCTACCGGCATCGCCCGCGCTACGAGATGCTCCCGGTACAGCCCAGAAAGGAGGAGAAGGGCGTGACGGGCGGCGCGTCCGGCGCCGATGGCGACGGCATGGGTGGCGAGAATGAGCAGGCCGCGCCCGGCCAGACCGCCACCGCAGAGGAACCCTCCGAGCCGGCGCGATCGGTCACCCCGTGGCGGCTCGACCTCCTCCCTCCAGGTCCTCTGGCCTCGGTCACGCTGAGCCCTGCATCAATCCGGATCGAGTGCGGTGGAACGCGGCGGGTCCGGGCGGGCGCGGTCGACGCGACAGGGCAGCTCGTCGACGAAGCCATCACCTTTGTATGGAGTTCCGATGCGTCCGTGGGGGAGATCGCCGAAGGGGAGAGCCCGGAGCAGGCGGTATTCACCGCGGTGGACCACCCGGCCGAAGGCGCGGTGCGGGTCATCGCGCGCTCGAAGGAGCGCGAGGCCCGCGCGGAGGCGCCGGTGGAGGTCCTCGAGGAACTCCCCGCCCGGCGGCCCGATGAGGGGATCCCCGAACCGGAGCTGGTCAGCCAGCCGGGGTCATCCTGGCGCTCGCGGATGCACGAAGGGATCTGGCAGGTCAACGTCGGCCATCGCGAGTACCGGGCGATCGCCGACAGACCCGCCCTCAAGCTGCGCTACCTCGCGATGCTGTTCGCCAAGGAGGTGGTGCTGAAGTCCACCCAGGACGCGCGGCTGGAAAAACCGCTCGAACAGCTCGTCGAAGTGGCCGCTTACGCCGACCGTCACTTCGCGGGCCGACGCGGCCCGCGACGCGGTGGCTTCCCCACAGCCTGATCCAATCCCTCCTCGCCCACAACACTCGGGAGCCGATCGCGCACGGACGTCGGCTCGCGCGGGCGGCGCGGATCCTCTCATCGCGTCGAAGCGGAGGGGCTCGGGGCAAGGGAGTCCAGCACGGAGGTGGCGAGACTCCCGGCGCGATCCCCCGCGTCTCCCGCCACCAGGACCACCGCGTCCCTCCGCCGGATCACGAGGCGGCCGGCAGCAGGCGCCAGGGCCGATTCGAACTGCGCGGCATCCTCGGGAGTATCCCAGAGCGTCGCCAGGAGGGTGACGTGCCGGCCGCCGGCCGAGCCGCAGAGGGACCACTGGTCCCCGCCCCAGCCGGCTGCCGCCTCGTTGGTCCAGGCCCCGGGCCCGGTCGCCTCCGGGGAAAGCAGATCCAGCGGGACGCTCCCCGTCAGGATGGCGATGTTCATCTCGCCCAGATCCCCCTGGCCTGTCCGACTCCATCCGGCTCCGAGCGCCGCGCAGGGATCGGGCAGCTCCACCGGGCGGGGAGGATCTCTCTTCGTGTCGTCCCAGTATTTCTCCGGGTGGAGGATCTGCTCCGACGAGAGAGGCGGGTCCCTGAACGCCCGATCCAGGTCGGCCGCCCGGAGCCCCGACGAGATGTTCGAGAGGTCGCCACGCAGGAGAAAGGTCTGACCCAGCAGGTAGGGGGAGAGGAGCCCGCGCTGCAGGAGGGGTGGAGCCGCCTTGAGCGCGTCGCCGCGGCCCGCCTCGCTCTGGCCCAACTCCGCGATCGCGGCCAGGTCCAGGTTGCCGGCGAGCATCTCCTTGGAGAGAAACAAGGTCATGACCAGCATACCGGAGCCTTCCACCACGGCGCTGACGCCGGCTGCGCGCTCCTCGTCCGCGCGCGTCTTCTCGATCAGGGCGTCGATGCCGTAGTGCTGGTCGTCGAGCGCGTGGGTCAGCTCGTGGGCCATCAGGAGCGGCGCGCTCGACCTCGGCATGTCTCCGAGGACGAAGAACGTATCGCTGTCGGGATCGTAGAAACCGGCGGCCTGCTCCTCGAGGAGCGCGAAGAGCGATCCCTTGAGTTCGGCCCCGGCCGGCAGGAGCCCGAGCTGGATGTAGGCGGTCTGCTCGGCGCGTATCTGGGACTCGGGCCAGAACTTCTCGATCCGGGACTGGAAATGCGCGCGCGCCTGGACGTCGTCCACGACCCGTACCGGCACGTCTTGTTTGAACTTCAGGCCGCGGATCTCCTCCACCTTTGGCATGATCTCACGGGCCATCGCGGAAGCCTCCTCGGCGGTCATCGAGGAAACGCCGGCGGCCGGCTTTCCAGGAGGCTTGGCCGCCAGGAGGAGGGTCATCAGTGGCAGAATCAGGAAACGCCCTGCGGGCATGGTGGGCGATTCTACCATGAGCTTCATCCTCGGCACGCTCCTGGCGGCGCTATTGATCGCGGCGGCCTGCGCATCGTCGTGGCCCCTGATCCGCCGCCGATACCGCCTGGGTACGCCCGCGGATGAGCTGCACCACGCCAGGACGGAGGATGGCTGGGATCTCGCGCTCTACCGCTACCTTCCACTTCAGGCCCACCCCTTCCGCGAGCCGGTCATACTCTGCCATGGGATGCTCAGCAATCGCTTCAATGTCGATCTGGACGAACGATGCAGTCTCGCCCGGCACCTCAGGGCGCGGGGCTTCGACGTCTGGGTGATGGAGCTGCGTGGACATGGCGGCAGCCGCCGATCCGCGGACGACCGGCGCTCCCCGGAGCGACGCGGGGGGTTCGACTGGACCCTGGACGATTACATCCTGCGGGACGTGCCGTCGGTGCTGCGCTACGTGTGCCAGGCAACCGGCTCACCCACGGTCCATTGGTTCGGACACAGCCTCGGTGGGATGCTCCTCTACGGAGGGTGCGCGACCGGACTGGCTCCGTCGATCCGATCGGCCGTGGTCACCGACGCGCCGGCCACGCTGGGCCCGCTGCGTCGCCGCGCGAGAGGAGGGCGTCTCTACGCCCGCCTCTTCCCCGCGGTGCCGCCCGCCCTCGTCCTTCCTTTCCTGGGTCCCGCGGCGTGGCTCCTTCCTCGGGTGATGGCTCGCCGATACGGGATGGCCGACCGCAGGCTCGTCGTCTCGCTGCTGGCCAACGCGATCATCCCGTGGGGGTCGTCGAGAGTCCTGCTCCAGCTTTGCCGGATGCTCGAGCAGGGCCGGTTCGCATCGATGGATGGAGAGGTGGACTACGAGCTGGGCGCCCTACGGATCGAGTTTCCGCTGCTGGTCATCGCGGCGGGGGAAGGCCGGCTTCCCGAGGAGACCATAAGGCACGGGATCGATCGGGCCCCCGCGCGCGAGAAGCGGTACCTGCGTCTTGCCGGCCGGACCCATTCGAACCTGCTCGTCGGGCCAGGCGCCTCCGAGGAGGTCTACCCGGTCATCGCGGACTGGTTCGAGGCGCATTCCTCAGGGTGATGTCGGAGGGGCCCCCTCGATCAGGAGCTCGGCGATCCACCGGTCCACGCAGGTGAAGACGGCCCGCGCGTCGTCGAGGTCGTACTCGAGGATCGAGATGAGACGCCGCCCTTCGCCGGGGAAGTCCCGGCGCCTCGAGGGCGCGCCATGGGCCGGCTCGATCCCCAGACACAGCTTTCCCTTCCCCATCCCCGGGGCGGTGCGGTACGGGCAGGCCGCGAACCCCTCCCGTCCCTGCTCGAAGACGTACCGGATGGAGCGGACCGCCATGCCCCCGTCGGGCCCCGGCTCGAGGTGCGCCTCGATCCCGAGCGAGGGGGCTTTGAGGGTCATTCCGCCGCCGGCCTCCTCCCGGCGCGCGGCGCCGGGGAGGGCCGCGTCGGCCTCCTCCAGCGAGGCGCCCAGCACGAGCCGTCCGGGTCCCCCTGAGCTCAAGTCGATCGCGGCGGGACCCCCCATGGGGTCCGGCTCCCTGGGGGGCGGCGCAGCGGTGGCGCTCGGCTCCGGGCACTCGCGCGATCCCGGATCGGGCGGCTGAACCAGCCCGGCGGGCTCCGGACCCTCCGCGCTCCCCGCGCCGACGGTGAAGTTGATGATCGCCGTCATGTAGACCTTGACCGGCCTGCCGGATTGGGTCGCGGGCTTGTAGCGCCACCGGCAGATCGCGTCGATCGCCGGATTGATGAAGTCCTCGCCGCCGGGGGAGACTCTGAGCGGCTGGACCCGATCGACTCTGCCTTGTCCGTCGATGACCATCTCCAGCACGCAGGTCCCTTCGACCCTCTTCTTTCGGAGCTGCTCGGGGTAATGGGCCCTGGCGGTGAAGATCCGCTCGGGAGGGATCACCTCGGATTCGGCGCGGGCGAGCGTGGCCACGGCGAGGAGGCCCGAAGAGGCCAGGCAAAGCGCGAGCCGGTTCATGGGTGCAACTTAGGTGATGCCCCCGGGGGGAGTCAATGACCGGCGGGCCAGGAGTGTGTCCGAGTAATGGCTTGGGCCGCGCGCACGGGGCTTGCGAGCCGCAGCCAAGGAGCGAGGAGGAAGTCGACCCGAGTGGTCGTCGACGACGAGCGACGATGGATGAAGCCGCGACCCCCGTGCGCCCAGAGGGTTGCGGCGGCGCGGGGTCGTCTCCGTCGTCAGCGCTCCTCGACGATGTCTCGCATCGACTTCGTCGCGCTTCCTCGGATCCGACCCCGCGGCGCACGCAACGCGACCCGAGCCATTACTCGGACACACTCCTAGTTCAGCGATCGAGCTTGATGGGAGCGGCCGAGGTCGCCGGCCGGCCCCCGGCCGCGGCACGCGGCGCCGCGGGCAGAGGTGAGTCCGGCCCCGCCAGGATGCGCCTGTCGGCCAGCCGCCGGACCAGGGAAGCATGGGAGCTCCTCAGGCCCAGCACCAGCCTCGCCCAGGCCATGAAGCCGAGCGAGATGTTGATCAGGCCGTCGGGGATCTTGGTTCCGGCGCGATAGTAGGGGACCTCCACCTGGTAGGAGTTGTCGATCCGGTAGCCCAGCCACGCCGCGATGATCCCCAGCTCCTGCTCGCAGGAGTACTTGTATCCGTTGTAGTAGGAGAGGACCTCGGGCACGCGCCCCAGGCGCAGCACCCTGAACCCGCACTCCACGTCCTGATACCTGTACCCGCCCAGGATCGAGGCGATCATCGAGAGGCCCCAGTTGCCGACCTTCTTGAAGCGGGGGTAGTGGGAGAAGTCCCGGCGTGTCAGCAGCATGTCGAGCCGGTCCGCGACCATTCGCTCCGCGAGCCGGTCGATCGAGTCGACCGTGTGCTGGCCGTCGGCGTCGAAGGTGAAGAGCAGGTCGTCGGACGAGAGGACGCCGCTCTCCATCAGCGAGGCGGCCACCGCGAAGCCGTCCTTGAGCGCGGAGGCCTTGCCGCGATTCTGGTCGTTGTCCACGACGTAGGAACGGGGCTGCCCGGCGACCCAGCGGGCGAGGATGGACGACGAGTCGTCGGCGGAGCCGTCGTTGACCGCGATCATCACGTCCATCCGCGCGGCGAGCCTCTGGAGGACGCCCAGGAGGCTCTTCGACTCGTTGTAGACCGGAACCACGGCGATCTTCCGCATCTTCGCGGCCTACACCCAGCGCAGGATGTTCGCGACCGACTTGGCGTTCAGGTCGCCAAGGAAGTTGATCTCGATCGCGGAGTTGCAGCAGCACTCGGGGCACTGCGCGTGCGTCATGTCGGGCAGCGCCAGGAAAGCCTTCTTCACGCCGTCGCGCACGCAGTTGCCGCCTCGGGCCGTTGGCCTGCCCCGCAGGTCGAAGCAGGAGTAGCAATCGCCGTTGGTGTCGATGTAGCAGAAGAGCTTGCCCGAGTAGCAGCGCGGGAACTTCTCGTACGGACCGTTCAGGCGGTAGGTGTCCCGCACGAACTCGAGGGTGGCTGCCGACGCGCCGATGTGCTTGTTGTGCTTCTTCTCGGCGAGGAGCCACTCCACGGCCCGGTGGTGATCCTCCTTGTCGGGGTAGAGCGGGTCGAGGCGGTCACCGGCGAGGTAATGGTCGGAGAGGTTGCCGAAGTCGCAGTAGAAGTCCATCTCCTCGGCCTTCCTGACCATCCACTCGACGTACTGCAGATCCCCCTTCGTGAGCGGTGTGAACGTCCAGACCTTCACGCCGTACTCGCGGAAAACGCGGATCGCCTCCAGCGCCTTCTCGAAGGCGTCCTTCATGTTGCGCTGCTGATCGTGGATCTCCTTGGGTCCGTCGAGGCTGATGAAGACCAGGTCGAGCTTGCGCAGATCCTGGATCTTCCGCCGCGCGAGCAGACCGTTGGAGTTCATGCTGGTGTAGATGCCGCGCGCCTTGGCGGTGTCGATGAGCGTGCCGATGTCGGCGCGAAGCGACGCCTCTCCACCGGTCAGCACGACCCGTTCGGTCCCCATGGCGCCCAGCTCGTCGATGATCTTCACGAGCTGATCGGTCGACAGGTCCCGCATGTTCCGCAGGGGGATGTCGCAATACTCGCAGCGCTGATTGCAGCGGTCGGTCACCGAGAGGGAGATCGCCACGGGCTTTCTGGAGCCCAGGAAGTGCGTCTGGACGATCTTCGCGCCCGTGGAGATCTGTGAGATCAGATTCACGTGAGATACCCCAGTTGTCGTGAGCGGTCGGGAGAGATCCCCGCGCGCGGGACGCCGCAGCGCGTCGCCGGTTTCATCGGCAGGGCGGGCCAGATGCACATCTTTATACCCTGTAAGGGGTTGTCTGTCAAGGAGTTTCCCGAAGATCTATACGGTTGTTCATTTTGTTGCGGCCTTCGGGGGCTTCCACAGGAACCGGACCCTGAGGATGGTCAGGAGGATGCGGCAGCCGTGGCGGACCTTGCGGAACTTACGGACCCCCCCGAGGCGCCGCTCCCTCGTAACCGGCACCTCCAGGATCTCGAGCCCCGCGCGGGCGGCCTTGAGGATCATCTCGGACTCCACCTCGAACTCCTCGAACCGCCAGTCGAAACTCGACATGGCGCGCCGCCGCATGACCCGGTAGGACGCGTTGATGTCGCTCAGCCGGCACCCGACCAGGAGATTCGCAAGCCACGTGAGGGCGCGGTTTCCCCAGCGATCGACCCGACTGATCCCCTTCTCGCGGAAGGTTCCCAGGAACCGCGAGCCGCTCACGAAGTCGGCCCCCGAGGACCTGAAGGCACTCAGAAGCGAGGGGAGCTCCGAGGGGACATCCTGCCCATCGGAGTCCATCAGGACCAGGACCTCCCCGCGAGCCCGCGCGAAGCCCGCCCGCACGGAGCGCCCCTTGCCCTCGCGGGGGCGGCGCAGGACGGTGGCCCCCGCCAGCTCCGCCTGGCGCGCGGTGGCGTCGGTCGAGCCGCCGTCGATCACGATCACTTCGATCGGCCCGCCGCCCGAGGCCATCGCGCCCAGGGCGCCAAAAACGCCGCGCACCACGTCGCCCACCGTCTGCTCTTCGTTGAGGGCGGGGATGATCACCGAGATCAAGCGATCTTCTCGCGCGCGAGGCGGTCGCGGATCGACTCGAACTCGAAATCGGCGAGGAGCCTGCCGTACTTGCGGCGGGCCCCCTCGAGTCCGTGGTAGTGATACCAGGTTTGGCGCCGCGGGAACTCCGGCAGCCTCGGCTGACCCGGGTCGAGCTCCCAGGGGTGAAGGTAGACGACCGCGGGGCGGCCGCGGCGGTTCATCGTCCGGAGCGCGCGCGAGGTGACGATGTAGGGGAGCAGCCGGAAGAAGATACCGCCGGCCACCGGCAGGGTCAGGCCCCCCAGGCGGACCGCCGCCGGGGGAAACTCCCTCAGACCCGGGCGGATGAAGTGAATGTCGAGCCGCCCGTTCTTGACTCCGAACATGCCCGTGCGCATGGGGAAGATGCTCGAGTCGACCGTGAGGCCGCAGTTCCGCACGACGTCGAGCGCCCACGGGTTGGCTTCGACGATGGACCACGAGGGAGCGCGGAAGGCGGACACCGGTTCGCCGGTGATCTCCGACAGAACCCGGGCCGAGTCGCGAAGCTGCGCGGAGAACTGGTCGGGGGTGAGGTGATAGATCAGATCGTGAAAGTACCCGTGGCTTGCCACCTCGTGCCCCCGCCGGTGGATCCGCCTGACAAGGTCCGGGTGCGCCTCGGCCACGCATCCCAGGATGAAGAAGGTCGCCCGCGCCCGGTTCTCCGCCAGCAGGTCGAGCAGGAGGTCGGTCTGCGGCTCCACGCGGCTCTCCAGGGATCGCCACCGCTCACGCGGCAGATTGAAGTCATTGCCGTGGTACCACTCCTCCACGTCGATGGTGAGGATGTTCCGCATGACCGGCTTCTCCCGCGGGCGGGCATTATAATGCCCGTCTCATGTCCGGGGCTGCGAAGAGAAGGAGAGGCGGATTCGGCGGGGTGGATGGGGTCTGGCGCGCGCTCGCGACGGCCGCGACGCTCGGCGCCGG
>DASXTC010000024.1:0-5268 GCA_036505635.1 Candidatus Polarisedimenticolia bacterium | reverse complement strand
CCTCCGGAGCGCGCGGGCGACGGCCATCCCGAGCGTCGCCATCCCGCTCTCGCTGTTCGGGACGTTCGGCGGGATGTACCTGCTCGGCTACAGCCTGGACAACCTCTCGCTGATGGCCCTCACCATCTCGACCGGCTTCGTGGTGGACGACGCCATCGTCGTCCTCGAGAACATCACGCGCTACCTCGAGGCCGGAGACTCGCCGCGCGCGGCCGCCCTCCGGGGGGCGCGCGAGGTCGGCTTCACCGTGCTCTCGATGAGCGCCTCGCTCGTGGCGGTGTTCATCCCGATTCTCCTGATGGCGGGGATCGTGGGCCGGCTCTTCCGCGAGTTCGCCGTCACGCTCACGCTCGCGATCGGGGTCTCGCTGCTGGTCTCGCTGAGCACCACGCCGATGATGTGCGCGTTGCTGTTACGGTCCCGCGAAGACTCGCGGCACGGTCGGGTGTACCGCATCGGCGAGCGAGCCTTCGGAGCGCTCCTTCGGGTCTACGAGGTCACGCTCGGCTGGGTGCTGCGCCATCCGCGCACGATGCTCGCCATCACGCTCGGCACGATCGGCCTCAACGTCTACCTCTTCGTCATCGTCCCCAAGGGCTTCTTCCCCCAGCAGGACGTCGGGCGGATCGTGGGGAACATCCAAGCCGAGCAGGACATCTCCTTCCCCGCGATGCGCCGGAAGATGGCGGAGTTCGCCGACACGGTGCTGACCGACCCCGCCGTCAACAACGTGGTCGCCTTCACGGGAGGCGGCGGCAACACCACGAACAGCGGCCGCGTGTTCATCGTCCTCAAGCCCCTCGATGAGCGCAAGATCTCCGTCGACCAGGCCATCAGCCGCCTGCGCGGGAAGCTGGCCCATGTTCCCGGCGCGACGCTGTACCTGCAAGCCGTGCAGGACCTTCGCATCGGCGGCCGGATGAGCAATGCCCAGTTCCAGTACACGCTGCAGAGCCTGGGTTCGGATCTCGGCGAGCTCAATACCGTTGCTCCGCGGATGCTGGCCAAGCTGCGGACCCTGTCGGGGCTGCGCGATGTCTCCACCGACCAGCAGAACCGCGGCCTGCAGGCCTCGCTCGTCATCGACCGCGACACCGCCTCCCGCCTCGGCATCCTCGCCCAGGCCGTCGACGACACCCTCTACGACGCGTTTGGTCAGCGCCAGGTCTCCACCATCTTCACCCAGCTCAACCAGTACCACGTCGTCCTCGAGGTCGCTCCCCGCTTCCAGCAAGACCCCGATGCCCTCAAGGCCATCTACGTCAAGTCCGCCACCGGCGTCCAGGTCCCCCTCAGCGCCTTCGCCCACTTCGAGCCGGCCCTCACCCCCTTGGCCGTCAGCCACCAGGGCCAGTTCCCCGCCGTCACCCTCTCCTTCAACCTCGCCCCTGGCTTCTCCCTCGGCGAGGCCGTCGACGCGATCCGCGCCGCCGAACGCCAGATCGCCTTGCCCACCTCCATCAAGGCCACCTTCCAGGGCACCGCCCAGGCCTTTCAGGCTTCCCTCGCCAACCAGCCGCTCCTCATCCTCGCCGCCCTCATCGCCGTCTACATCGTCCTCGGCGTCCTCTACGAGAGCTATATCCATCCCATCACCATCCTCTCCACCCTCCCCTCCGCCGGTGTCGGCGCCATCCTCGCCCTCCTCCTCTGCCGCATGGACCTGGACATCATCGCCCTCATCGGCATCATCCTGCTCATCGGCATCGTCAAGAAGAACGCCATCCTGATGATCGACTTCGCCATCGACGCCGAGCGCACCAACAACCTGCCCCCAGCCACCGCCATCTTCCAGGCCTGCCTGCTCCGGTTCCGCCCCATCATGATGACCACCATGGCCGCCCTCCTCGGCGCGCTCCCCCTCGCCCTCGGCACCGGCACGGGCGCCGAGCTCCGCCGTCCCCTCGGCGTCACCATCGTCGGCGGCCTCCTCCTCTCCCAGCTCCTCACCCTGTACACGACCCCCGTCGTGTATCTCTATCTCGACCGGCTGCGCTTAGCGGTGAGCCGTGGGCGGGGGCGGACAGCGGCGGTGCCCGACACGACGCTCGGAGCTCGGGGTTGAACCGGCGAGCCGGCTTCCCCTGCGATCAGAGGCTGAGCCATTCCCCTCTCACGGGAGACCGCCTCATGCGGGCATTTCGCATCTGCCTTGGACTGGCGGCGGCGGCCGCGCTCGCCGCGACCCTCACTGGCTGCCCGCGCGACAAGGCCGAGTCGAAACAGGCGCCAAAGTCCCTTCCCGTGCCCGTCGCCGTCGCCTCCGTCGAGGAGAAGACCGTCGCCGTCCAGGTCCAGGCGATCGGCACCGTGGAGGCCTACTCCGTGGTCTCGGTCAAGGCCCAGGTCGGCGGCGAGCTGATGCGCGTGCACTTCAAGGAAGGCCAGGACGTGCGCACGGGGGACCTCCTCTTCACCATCGACCCGCGCCCCTTCGAGGCGGCGCTGGCGCAGGCCCAGGCGAACCTCGCCAAGGACATGGGCCAGATCCAGCAGGCGCGGGCGGCCCTCGACCGCGATCGTGCGAAGGTGAGCCAGACGCGGGCGGCGCTCGCGCGCGATCAGGCGCAGGCGAAGAACGCGGAGGTCGAGGCGCGCCGGTACGCGGAGCTGCTCAAGCGGGGCCTGATCGCCCAGGAGCAGGCCGACCAGTTCCGCACCACCGCGGAGTCGCTCTCGCACACCGTGCTCGCCGACGAGGCCGATATCAAGAGCGCGGAGGAGACCGTCCGCGCCGATGAGGCCGCCGTCAAGAGCGCCGAGCAGGCGGTCCGCGCGGACGAGGCGGCGGTGGACACCGCGAAGATCCAGCTCGGCTACACCACGATCCGCTCCCCCATCGACGGACGGACGGGGAGCCTCATGCTCCACGAGGGCAACGTGGTCAGGGCGAGCAGCGCCGCCGATTCCCCCCTCGTCGTCATCAACCAGATCCAGCCCACCTACGTGTCGTTCACGATCCCGCAGCAGCAGCTCCCCGCGGTCCAGCGCTACATGGGCGGCGGCAAGCTCGAGGTCCGCGCCCTGCCCGCCGGCGAGCCGCAGCCGCAGCGCGGCGTCGTCACCTTCATCGACAATGCCGTGGACCAGACCACCGGGACGATCCGCCTCAAGGCGGTCTTCGCCAACGAGGAACGGCGGCTCTGGCCCGGCCAGTTCGTCAACGTCGAGCTGACGCTCACCACGGAGCCCAACGCGATCGTGGTGCCGTCGGCGGCGCTCCAGAGCGGACAGCAGGGCCAGTACGTCTTCGTCGTCAAGCAGGATTCCACCGTGGAGGTCCGGCGCGTGGTGGCCAAGCGGACCCAGGGGAGCGAGACGGTCATCGGCGACGGGCTCCGCGCCGGCGAGGCGGTCGTGGTCGACGGCCAGCCGCGCCTCGTCTCCGGCGCCAAGGTCGAGGTCAGGCGCCCCGGGCGGCCGGGCGACTCGCCGCCCCGCGCGCGGCCCGGCGAGTCATCGCCGACGACGAAGTCCGGGGAGCTGCCGCCGCGGGCGACGAAGTCCGGGGGGAACGCGGGACGATAGCGCGACGGTCGAGCGCGCCCCGTGACGGCGAGAACTAGAGAGGCCGTCACACTACCCCGCGCTCGGTTCAGCTGATCGGGAACCTCGCGCGATTCTGATCGAGCCAGCGCAGGGCGCTTTCCGGGCTGGACAGCTCGCCGCGCAGTAGCGCAAGAATCAGCTCGTGGCTCAGGACGGTATTGAACGAACCGCTATACTCCAGCGGGCGATCTTGGCCGGGTAGCTTGAGCAGGAACGGCACCAAGGGGAGCGGTCTTCCGCCGGCTGTCATCGCCGCCCCGCGTGCCCGGTCACCCCAGATCTCGTTTCTCAACGCATGATCGGAGGTAATGAGCACGACCGTCCGCTCCCACAGGCCGGCCCTCTCCATCGCGCGACGTAACTCTCCGAGGGTGCGATCCGACAAGGCCAGATTGGCGAAGTACTCTTCCCTGTAGTCGCCGTTGCGCTCACTGGTGGAGCCATTGTGCAAGCCGACGGGATGCGGAAGATGTGGAACGGGCCAGTGCACCAGGATGAGGCTGGCCGGCGGCCACTCGTACGGGAAACTGGGGAACGCGATTCGCTCATGCTCCACGAAGAACCGTCCCTCTGCTCTCTCAAAGAGAGTCCGAACGGCGGGGTCCACCAGGAGCTTCCGGGCCTGCGCAGCATCGAGGACCCGGGTGCCGACGACGTGGCCGGCTTCGATCAGCGTCCGCCCCGTTTGAGAGCCCAGGAAAGCGGTCAGGTCCTCTACGCCGGACGAGTTGACGATGCGCAGGATTCGACCCTGAAGCGGGAAGAGAGTTCCTGCCGGGTCGCGAAAGGAGGCCCCGACCGGATTGTCGGGAGCGCACCGGCGCCTGTCCGCTCCCGACAATCCATCCATCAATCGGACCGATCCGGTTTGGTCGCCTTGAACCACGAGATAAGCCTGCGCAGATAGAACAGCAGGCCGATGACACCAGCCACCAGGGTCTGCCAGATCAGCGCCCCGGACCCCGGATCGATGTAGGGTTGCATCAGAGCCCTCCCGTTACTGGCTCGTGTCGGGCCCGCCCAGGGCAACCAGGGTCCGGCCGGTGGCGCTGTCGAACAGCTCGAGCGAGGCGCTGATCGGGCAGGCCGGCTGACTGCCAGGGGCAACCGCCGCCCAGATCTCCGTGCGCACGCTGTCCCGCCCCGCCAGGGCCTCGACCCCCGTGACATCGATGAACGCCGCTTGGCGCGCCCGCAGCAGTTTCGTCTCCTCCGCGAGGATGTTGCCCTCGCTGTCAAAGATCCGCAGCGTGACCGCGCACGGCCTCTCGCTCGATTCCCCAAGAAACTTCGTGTTCGCCACGTTCAGCCGCCCGGTCTCATTCGCCGTCACGCCCAAGCAGCAGATCTTCTGGGTGCCAGGCGGATCAGGCTGGGGGTTGAATGCCTTGATGAGCCCGGGGTAGCTGAGGGCGCCGACCGTCGCCGCGATCGACACCACCGCGCCGATCATCCCGAGCCTCCATGCCCGCTTCAGTGGAATTCGCGTCATGATGCTCCTCCTTTCGAAGGTCGCTGCATTAGAGTGTTCTATGCGACGTTCATCCTCGGCGTTCTACCTGAGCAGCGTGTCGGCGAGCGCGGTCAGGGGCGGCTTCATCGTGTGCGACCAGCGTAACCACCGCGCGTCACGGCCCCGCCTCCGACCGCGCCTGCCCAGGAGACCCGCCCTCATGAGCACACGTCGGGATCGGTAGTGTTGTGGTGCAGTGTGTTGCC
>DASXTC010000023.1:0-3242 GCA_036505635.1 Candidatus Polarisedimenticolia bacterium | reverse complement strand
GGGGGGTCGCAGACCCCCCTGATGTTTTTTGGGGACGCGGCAGTCCCCCCGAGGTTCCAATGGATTCCATAACCTTCCAAAAGCTCAAAGACGTCGAAGCTCGCTACGGCGAGGTCGAAGGCAGGATGTCCGACCCGGCCGTGGCCCAGGACCCGTCCGCGTACCAGCGCCTGGCCCGCGAAGCCAAGGAGCTCGCCCCCATCGTGGACCGCTACCGCGCCTACAAGACGACGCTCAGCGAGATCACGAAGGTCCAGGAGATGATCCGCGCCGAGTCGGAACCGGAGCTGCGCGAGATGGCCCACGAGGAGCTGCGGGCGCAGGAGGCCCGGCGCGACGCGCTCGACGAGGAGATTCCGCGGCTGCTCGTGCCCAAGGACCCCAACGACGAGAAGAACGTCCTCCTCGAGATCAGGGCCGGGACGGGGGGCGAGGAAGCGGCCCTCTTCGCGGCCGAGATGTTCCGAATGTACTCGCGCTTCGCGGAGCGCCAGGGCTGGAAGATCGACACCATCTCCGTCACGAGGGCCGGCCAGGGTGGGATCAAGGAAGTCATCGCGATGGTCGAAGGCCAGCGGGTCTACTCGAAGCTCCGCTACGAGAGCGGCGTGCACCGCGTTCAGCGCGTGCCCGCCACCGAGGCGTCGGGCCGGATCCACACATCGGCGATCACGGTCGCGGTCCTTCCCGAGGCGGAGGAGGTCGACGTCAAGATCGAGGCCAAGGACCTGCGCATCGACACCTTCTGCTCGTCGGGGCCGGGGGGCCAGAGCGTCAACACCACCTACTCCGCCGTGCGCATCACCCACATCCCCAGCGGCACCGTCGTCTCGTGCCAGGACGAGAAGAGCCAGATCAAGAACCGCGAGAAGGCGATGAAGGTGCTGCGGGCGCGCCTCTACGAGGTGGCGCTCGAGGAGCAGCAGAAGCAGATCTCCAGCGAGCGGAAGAGCCAGGTGGGGTCGGGCGACCGCAGCGAGAAGATCCGCACCTACAACTTCCAGCAGGGCCGCGTCACCGACCATCGCATCGGCCTCACGATCCACCGGCTCCAGGAGATCCTGGACGGCCAGCTCGACGAGATCGTCAACGGCCTCATCGCCAACCACCAGTCAGAAAAGCTCAAGCAACCGGTCTAGATCCAGCCGGGAGCGGGCTGGCACCCCATGACCATCAGCGACGCCCTTCGTCGGGCCGAGCGGCGGCTCCGCGACGCGGGGCTCCCCGACCCCGCCCTCGACGCCGAGCTGCTGCTGCGCCACGTGCTGGGCTGGGACCGCGCGGCGGTGATCACACGCGCCGCCGATTCCCTGCCCGTCGCGGACGAGAAGCGCTTCTCCGGCGTCCTCGAACTTCGCGCCGCCCGCCGCCCGCTCCAGCACCTCACGGGCACCCAGGCCTTCTGGCGCCACGAGTTCGCGGTCACGCCCGACGCCCTGATTCCCCGGCCCGAGACCGAGATCCTGGTCGAAACCGCGCTGGAGAAGATCCGCGGCCGGAACGCCCCGGTGATCGTCGACGTCGGCACGGGCAGCGGCTGCATCGCGCTCTCCCTCGCCGCCGAGCGGAGAGACGCCGTCGTCCACGCCATCGACGTCTCTCCGGCCGCGCTCGCCGTGGCCGTCGAGAACGCGCGCCGGCTGGGATTGGCCGAGCGGGTGACGTTTCACGAGGCAGACCTGCTGTCGCCCCTGGCGCACCTGCGCGGGCGCATCGACGTCGTGGTCAGCAACCCGCCCTACGTGCATCCTTCCGACATCGCCGGCCTCTCCCCCGAGGTGCGCGACCACGAGCCGCGCCAGGCCCTCCTGGCCCCCGACCCCCCGTACGGCATCTACGAGCGTCTGGCGGCCGAGTCTTTCGCGCTGCTCCGGCCGGGCGGCCAGATCCTCGTCGAGGTGGGCCAGGGCATGGCGGAAGGCGTTGCCTTCCGGCTCCGCGCGGCGGGGTTCGCGGAGGTCGAATCGCGTCCCGACCTTGCGGGCATCCCGCGCGTCGTCTCGGGCCGTCGGACTTAGGCGCACAAGCACTTCCGGCCCTCTTCGCTCCGGCCCTACCCTTCCGCATCGCCCCGCACTAGACTGGGAGCAATGGAGAAAATTCGCATCGTGGGCGGGCGTCCGCTGGAGGGGACCATTCGCATCGGAGGCGCCAAGAACGCCTCTCTCCCGGAGGTCTGCGCCTCGCTCCTGACCGAGAAGACGCTGGTCCTCCACAACGTCCCCGAGGTGCGCGACATCCGCACGATGGGACGATTGCTCGGCGACTTCGGGGCCGAGGTCGAGTTCAAGGTCGGGGGCACGGTGGAGATCACCGCCCGTCGGCTGACCTCCGTTGAAGCGACCTATGACCTGGTGAAGACCATGCGGGCGTCGGTCCTCGTGCTGGGACCGCTCGTCGCTCGCGCCGGGCGCGCGCGCGTCTCGCTTCCCGGCGGCTGCGCCATCGGCGCGCGGCCGATCAACCTCCACTTGCAGGCGCTGGAGAAGATGGGCGCGACGATCCGCGTGGAGGCCGGCTACGTGGAGGCCCAGGCCGACCGGCTGCGCGGCAGCGAGATCCCGTTCGATACCGTCACCGTGACGGGGACCGAGAACGTCATGATGGCGGCCAGCCTCGCCGAGGGGGAGACGATCATCCGCAACGCGGCGCAGGAGCCGGAGATCGTGGACCTGGCGGACCTGCTCATCAAGATGGGAGCACGGATCCAGGGGGCGGGCGGGTCCACGATCCGCGTCGAGGGCGTGTCGAGCCTCCTCGGCGCGGAGCACCGCGTCATCCCCGACCGCATCGAGACCGGCACCTTCGTGATCGCGTGCGCGATCGCGGGCGGCGACATCGAGGTGCGGAACTGCCACCCGCCGCACCTGCGCGCGGTCATCGACAAGCTGCGGGAGACCGGCCTTCGCATCGAGGAAGGCCCCGACAACATGCGCATCCGCGCGCCGCGGACCGTGCGGCCCTCGGACGTCACGACCGTCCCCCATCCCGGCTTCCCCACCGACATGCAGGCCCAGTACATGGCGCTCATGACCCAGGCGTCGGGCACCAGCCGCATCACGGAGACGATCTTCGAGAACCGCTACATGCACGTGGCGGAGCTGCAGCGCATGGGGGCCAACATCCGGGTCGACGGCCGCACCGCGATCGTCACCGGCCACGCGCCGCTGTCGGGGGCGCAGGTGATGGCGACCGACCTGCGGGCCTCGGCCTCCCTGCTGCTGGCCGCGCTCGCCGCCCGC
>DASXTC010000022.1:0-14211 GCA_036505635.1 Candidatus Polarisedimenticolia bacterium | reverse complement strand
GGATGGCGTGGAGATGGTGATGCCGGGTGACAACCTGAACCTGACGATCCAGCTCATCACGCCCATTGCGATGGACAAGGGTCTGAGGTTCGCCATCCGCGAGGGGGGCAGGACCGTGGGCGCCGGCACCGTCGTGGACATTCTGGAGTAGCGTCAGACAGGAGCTGAGCGCAGATGCCCGTCAAGGAAAAGATCAGGATCCGTCTCAAGGCCTACGATCACCGGATACTGGACCAGTCCACCTCCGAGATCGTGGACACGGCCAGGAGGACGGGCGCGCGCGTGGCCGGGCCGATCCCTCTGCCCACCGTCCGGAGCATGTACTGCGTGCTCAGGTCGCCGCACGTGGACAAGAAGTCCCGGGAACAGTTCGAGATCAGGACACACAAGAGGCTTCTCGACATCCTCGAGCCGACGCCCCAGACGGTCGACGCGCTCATGAAGCTGGATCTTCCGGCCGGGGTCGATGTCGAGATCAAGGCTTTCGGGCAGTAGGGGACAGCCGATGTCTGCCGGTATCGAGGGTCTGATCGGACGCAAGGTGGGGATGACGCAGGTCTTCGCGGAGGACGGCGCCGTCGTCCCCGTGACCGTCCTGAGGGCGGGTCCCTGCATCGTGGTGGGCATGCGCACCCGGCAGAAGGACGGCTACGAGGCCGTGCAGCTCGGGCTGGTCGAGAAGTTCTCCCGCTCGAAGCTACGCAAGCCCCTGCGGGGACAGTTCGAGAGCAAGAACCTCCCGCCGCTCAGGACGCTGCGCGAGGTCGGCTACTCGGCCGCCACAGCGGCCGCGGGAGGCGGCGCCGAGCCGGAAGCCGATGCGCCCGCGGCGGTCAACGTGGGCGACCAGGTCAAGGTGGACCTGTTCAGCCAGACCGGGTACGTCGACGTGATCGGCGTGAGCAAGGGCAAGGGGTTTGCGGGGGTGATGAAGCGGCACCACTTCAAGGGGGGCGCCGGCTCGCACGGTTCGATGTTTCACCGTGCACCGGGTTCGATCGGCTCTTCGGCCTATCCGTCGCGCGTCTTCAAGGGGATGCGGATGGGGGGCCACATGGGCTCGGATCGGGTCACGGTCAAGAACCTCAAGGTGGTGCAAGTCGATCTGGAGAACGGCCTCCTGATGGTGAGAGGAGCCGTGCCCGGCGCGAGGGGCACGCTGTTGCTGATCCGTAAGGCGCGGGCCGCCAAGAGATAGTCGGGCCCGGGGGAGCGTTGATGTCGTCGGTCGACACGAACACCACGGTGGTGGTCAGGACGCTGGACAGAGGCGACGGGCGGGAGATCTCGCTCAGCGGGGAGATCTTCGACGTGGAGCCGAACCGGCCGCTGGTCTGGGAGGCCGTGAACGCCTACATGGCGGCCGGACGCAGCGGCACCCATGACACCAAGACGAGGGCCGAGGTGAGCGGCAGCGGGCGGAAGCTCTGGAAGCAGAAGAAGACCGGCCGCGCGCGCATCGGCTCGATCCGATCGCCTCTGTGGCGCCATGGCGGCACGGTGCACGGGCCGACGCCCAGGTCGTACGCCTACGCGTTCCCGAGGCGCAAGCGGGCCGGGGCGCTCAGGGTCGCCCTCTCGCAGAAGCACAGGGATGGACGGATGGTCGTGATCGATCAGCTGGCTCTCGAGTCGCACAGGACGAAGGCCTTCGTGACCCGGATCGCGGGGCTCGGCGTGCAGGGCAGCGTCCTGGTGCTGGACGAGCCGGTGGCGCGCAACCTGGAGCTGGCGGTGCGCAACCTGCCCGACTGGAAGGTCGGGCTGGCGTCCGGGGTCAACATCGTCGACCTCCTGCGACACGACTGGCTGGTGCTGACCGAGGCGGGCGCGCGGAAGCTCGAAGAGATCCTCGCGCTATGAAGAACGCAGCGCAGGTGATACTGGCGCCCATCATCACCGAGAAGTCCACCGGCCTCAAGGAGGAGAACCGGATCCTCTGCTTCAAGGTGGCGCGGCGGGCGGGGAAGATCGAGATCCGGCAGGCCGTCGAACGGCTCTTCAAGGTGAAAGTGGCAGGCGTCCACACGCTGATCGTGCACGGCAAGACGGTCCGCCGCGGCCGCTACGTGGGGCGTCGGCCCGACTGGAAGAAGGCGTACGTGCGGCTGGCCGAGGGCCAGAAGATGATCGAGTACTTCGAGGGAGCCTAGTAGATGGGCATCAGGCAGTTCGCTCCGACATCGCCCGGCCGCCGCTTCATGACGGTGGCGACGTTTGACGATATCACCGAGAAGAAGCCGCTCAAGAGCCTGCTCGAGCCCAAGAAACGGTGTGGCGGCCGCAACAGCAAGGGCCAGATCACCATCTGGCATCGCGGCGGCGGGCACAAGCGGATGTACCGGGTCGTCGACTTCCGGCGTGACAAGGTGGACATTCCGGCCAAGGTCGTGTCGATCGAGTACGACCCGAACCGGTCGGCCCGCATCGCGCGGCTGCACTACGCCGACGGCGAGAAGCGCTACATCGTCGCGCCGCTCGGCCTGCAGGTGGGCCAGAAGGTGATCGCCAGCGTCAACGCGGACATCCAGATCGGAAACGTGCTCCCCCTCAAGAACATCCCGCTCGGCACCATGGTGCATAACGTGGAGCTCAGGGCGGGCAAGGGCGCCCAGCTCGTCCGGAGCGCCGGGGCCGCAGCCCAGATGCTGGCCAAGGAAGGATCCTACGCCCAGCTCAAGCTCCCCTCGGGCGAGGTCAGGAAGGTGCACATCGAGTGCCGGGCCGCCATCGGGCAGGTGGGCAACATCGAGCACGAGAACATCTCGATCGGCAAGGCGGGCCGCAAGCGCTGGCTGGGCCGCAGGCCGATCAACCGCGGCGTCTCCATGAACCCGGTGGATCATCCGCACGGTGGAGGCGAGGGCAAGACCTCCGGCGGCAGACATCCGGTGACGCCGTGGGGGAAGCCGACGAAGGGATACAAGACGCGCAACAACCGCAGGACGGACAGATTCATCGTCCGCAACCGTCATAAGAAGTAGGCGGCCCGGGATGGGCCGAGCCGTCGGGGTGAGGTTGACCGTATGAGCCGTTCGATCAAGAAGGGCGCTTTCGTCGACGCCCATCTGCTCAAGAAGCTCGAGGACATGAACCGGCGTTTCGAACGCAAGGTGATCAAGACGTGGTCCCGCCGGTCGTCGATCACACCCGAGATGGTGGGGCACACGATCGCCGTCCACAATGGGAGGAAATTCATACCGGTCTACCTGACTGAGAACATGGTGGGCCACAAGCTGGGAGAGTTCGCGTTCACGCGGACCTTCAAGGGCCATCGGACAAAGGGAGAGACCACCGCCACGCCCGAATCGTGACGCGGGGCCGAGGAAGCATGACAACCAGAGGCACGAAACGCCGGGAGGTGTCCCGGCCGGAGACGGTGGCTCAGGCGACGCTGAAGTACCATCGCGGCTCCGCGCAGAAGATGAGACTGGTGGTGGACCAGCTCCGCGGGCGCAATGTCAACCAGGCGCTCGCCCTGCTGAGGTTTTCGCCGAAGGAGGCCGCGAGACCGCTCGAGAAGCTCCTGAGGTCCGCGGTGGCCAACGCCGTGCACGGTGAGGAGCGGATCGATGTGGACACTCTCTTCGTCGGCGAAGCCTGCGTGGGCCCGGGTCCCAGTCTCAAGCGGGTGCGCGGCCGCGCGTTCGGACGGGCGTTCAGGATTCTGCACCGCACGTGCCACGTCACTCTCAAGCTGGGCGCGAAGACGCCCGGCGGCGCGGTGAAGGTCGCCCGGGCGCCCGGGGCGGAGGAGTCCCGCAAGCCGGCCCGAGGTGGCGCGGATGCGGGGATCGGCGAGGCCGAGGCCACCGAGGGACAGGAATAGAGTCGCGTTCAGCCAGATGGGGTGAGGGAGGAGATCTTGGGCCAGAAGGTTCATCCGTACGGGTTCAGACTGGGTTTCAACCGGACCTGGCTGTCCCGGTGGTACGCGGAGAAGAAGTACGCCGAGCTGCTGCACGAGGACATCAAACTGAGGAGAGATCTCAAGAAGCGGCTGTCTCACGCGGGTATCGCGAACGTCGAGATCGAGCGAGCGGCCAACAAGCTGAAGATCAACATCCTCACGTCGAGGCCGGGCATCATCATCGGCAAGCGCGGCGCCGAGATCGACAAGCTGCGCGACGAGATCCAGAAGAAGACGGGCCGGGAGGTCTTCATCAACATCCAGGAGATCCTCAAGCCCGAGCTCGAGGCCCAGCTTCTCGCCGAGTCCGTGGCGATCCAGCTCGAGAAGCGCGTCGCATTCCGGCGCGCGATGCGCAAGGCGATCGAGTCGGCCATGCGGTTCGGGGCCAAGGGGGTCAAGGTCAGGGTCTCGGGCCGGCTCGGCGGAGCCGAGATCGCCCGGTCGGAGTGGTACCTGGAGGGCCGGCTGCCGCTGCACACGCTGCGCAGCGACATCGATTACGGCTTCGCGGAGTCAATGACGACCTACGGGGTCATCGGCGTCAAGGTCTGGATCTACAAGGGCGAGCTGGCCGAGCTGGGGTCGAGGCTGCGCGAAGGCCGGTCGGGTCTCGCGGCCTAGGGAGAAGATCCAATGCTGATGCCGAGCAAGGTCAAGTTCAGAAAGCAGCAGCGCGGGCGCCGCCGGGGCAAGGCTCATCGCGGCTCGTCCCTTGCGTTCGGCGATTTCGGCCTCAAGGCGCTCGAATGCGGCTGGCTCACGGCTCGCGAGATCGAGGCGGGTCGCGTGGCGATGACGCGATTCATCAAGCGCGGCGGCAAGATCTGGGTGAGGGTCTTCCCCTGGAAGCCGATCACCAAGAAACCGGCCGAGACGCGCATGGGCAAGGGCAAAGGGGCCCCGGAGGCGTGGGTGGAAGTGATCAAGCCGGGCCGGATCATCTACGAGATGGAAGGGGTCTCGCGCGAGGTGGCGCGAGAGGCGATGCGTCTGGCCGCGCACAAGCTCTCGATCCAGTCCAAGTACGTGGAGCGCCACCGGGCCGGCGAAGCCCACGAGGCGGCGGTGTGATGGTGAGAGTATGAAGGCGTCGAAGCTGCGCGACATGACGGTCGATGAGCTGCACCTCCAGGAGACGCAGCTCACCGACAAGGTGTTCCGGCTGAGGTTTCAGGTCGCGGCAGGCCAGGTGGAGAACCCGGCCAGGGTGCATTTGCTCAGGAAGGATCTTGCCCGCGTCAAGACGATCCTGAGGGAGAAGGCCCTGGCGGCGCAAGCCCCCGGCGCCGAACGGATGAAGGTGACGAATGAGTGAAGAGGTGAAAGCCGGCTCGGGACCGACCGCCCCACGGAGGATGCGCGCCTCCAAGGTCGGGGTGGTGGTCAGCGATCGGATGGACAAGACCGCGGTGGTGGCCGTCGAGCGGATGGTCCGGCACCCGGCCTACAAGCGAATCGTCCGGCGGACGTCGAAGTTCTTCGCGCACGACGAGAAGAACGTGGCGCACGTCGGGGATCACGTCGAGATCGTCGAGACGCGCCCGATGTCCAAGAACAAGAGGTGGCGGATCGCGCGCGTGATCGCCAGGGCGCCCGAGAGGGTGCGCGAGGCGGCGGCGCTCGCGCAGGCGGACGATGAGGTGCCGGTCCCATGATCCAGATGAGGACGATCCTCGAGGTCGCCGACAACTCCGGCGCGAAGAAGATCTCGTGCATCCACGTGCGCGGAGGCTCGATCGGCAGGTACGGCCGCCTCGGCGACGTCATCACCGCCAACGTGAAGGAGGCCGCGCCCGACGGCACGGTCAAGAAGGGGCAGGTCGTGAAGGCCGTGATCGTCAGAACGCGCAAAGAGCAGCGCCGCCGGGACGGAAGCTACATCCGGTTCGACCAGAACGCAGCGGTCCTGATCAACGACGACAACGAGCCGATAGGGACGCGCGTGTTCGGTCCCGTCGCGCGGGAGCTGCGAGAGAAGAAGTTCATGAAGATCGTCTCCCTCGCCCCGGAGGTCCTCTGACATGGCCGGAAAAGTCCAGAGCTCCCGGAATGCCAAAATACGGTTCGGCGGCAGGCCCCGGGTCCACATCAGGAAGAACGACACGGTGCTGGTCATCGCGGGCAAGGACCGCGGAAAGATCGCCAGGGTACTCACGGTGCACCCCGAGAGGGGGCGGGCCGTGGTGGAAGGGGTGCACTTCGTCAAGAGGCACACGCGCCCCAACCCCACCCGCAACATCAAGGGCGGGATCGCCGAGAAGGAAGGGCCGATCCATGTCTCGAACCTGAAGGTGGTTTGCCCGGAATGCAAGACGCCCACGCGCGTGGCCAGGAAGGTCCTCGAGGACGGCACCAGGATCAGGACGTGCAAGAAGTGTCAAGGGTCGATCGACGCGGCGTCGTAGCCGACGCGCGACGCCCCTGTGAGGAGAGACGAAGCGATGCCAGCAATGCCCCGGCTGATCGAACATTACAGAAAGGCGGTCGTCCCGGAGATGATGAAGGAGTTCGGCTACGAAAGCGTCATGGCCGTTCCCCGGATCTCCAAGGTCGTGATCAACATGGGGGTCGGCGTCGCCAAGGACGACATCAAGATCCTCGACGCGGCCGTCGAGGAGCTGGGGCTGATCTCCGGCCAGCGGGCCGCCATCACGCGCGCCCGCAAATCGATCGCCAACTTCAAGCTGCGCGAGAAGATGCCCATCGGCTGCCGGGTCACTCTCAGGGGCACGAGGATGTACGAATTCTACGACCGGCTCGTGAGCATCGCGCTGCCTCGCGTCCGTGACTTCCGCGGGGTATCCATGCGGTCCTTCGACGGTCGCGGCAACTACACGCTCGGGATCACCGACACGCTGATCTTCCCGGAGCTGGGCGCGACGAAGATGGAGCGGATCAAGGGGATGAACATCACGATCGTGACGAGCGCGGCGAACGACAACGAGGCCCGGGCGCTGCTGGCGGCGCTCGGCATGCCGTTCCGAAAGGCGGCTTGAGGAGCCCATGGCCACGACGGCGCAGATTTACAAATCGATACGGACTCCAAAGTTCAAGATCCGCAAGAGGAACCGGTGCCGTCTGTGCGGGCGTCCCCGCGGGTACCTGAGGCGGTTCGCGATGTGCCGCCTCTGCTTCAGGAAGCTGTCGCTCCAGGGAGAGATCCCCGGAGTGACCAAATCGAGCTGGTAGGGCAGGGGAGGGCGCCGGAGAGATGATGACTGACCCGATCGCGGATATGCTCACGCGCATCCGCAATGCGATGATGGCCAAGCACCCCCGGACCACGATGCCCGTCTCGAGCATCAAGGTCGAGATCGCGAAGATCCTCAGGGACGAGGGGTACATCCAGGATTTCGCGCTCGGCGAGGTCGACGGCAAGCAATCGCTGACGGTCTCGTTGCGGTACGGCCCCTCCGGAGAGCGCGTGATCTCGGGCATCGAGCGGGTCTCGCGGTCGGGTCTGAGGGTCTACGTGAAGAAGGACGAGATCCCGGAGGTCCTCGGCGGGCTGGGGATCAGCATCGTCTCGACGCCAGGCGGGCTCATGACCGGCTCGGAGTCGCGGCGGCGCGGCCTCGGCGGCGAGGTGATCTGCAAGGTCTGGTAGGTAAGGCGGGGTTTCGTTCGCGGGAGAGATCGGGATGTCTCGAATCGGAAAGCTGCCGGTCAAGCTGCCAAAGGGTGTGACCGTGACGTTGGGCGGTGAGCAGATGCAGGTGAAGGGGCCGAAAGGCGCCCTCACGGCGCCCCTGCCTTCCGGCATCACGTGCAAGATCGAAGGCGACGAGGCACGTCTGTCGCGGCGCAACGACGAGCGGCAGCAGCGCGCCCTCCAGGGCCTCGCGCGCGCCCTGCTCAACAACGCCGTCAGAGGCGTCTCGGCGGGATGGACCAGGGATCTCGACATCCAGGGGATCGGGTACCGCGCCACCCTGCAGGGGCGCCAGATCGAGTTCTCCCTGGGGTATTCGCATCCCGTGATCTACCGGATCCCGGAAGGGATCCTGGTGACGGTGGAGAAGCAGACGCGTCTGTCGGTGTCGGGAGCCGACCGGCAGAAGGTGGGACAGGTGGCGGCCGAGATACGTTCCCTGCGTCCACCCGAGCCGTACAAGGGCAAGGGGATCCGGTACGTGGACGAGGTCATCAAGAAGAAGGTCGGAAAGACCGGAGCGTAGGCGAGGGGATCAAGGGATGGAAAACAGGAACGACAAGAACAGCTCGCGCAAGGCCCGCCGCGCCCGCTACAGCGACAAGGTCGCCGGTCTGCCGACGAGGCCGCGTCTGGCGGTCTACCGCAGCCTGAATCACATCTACGCGCAGGCCATAGACGATTCGCAGGGCGTCACCCTGGCGACGGCCTCGAGCGTAGACAAGGAGTTCCGCCAGACGCTCAAGACCGGCGGCAACATCGCGGCGGCCCGCTCGGTAGGCGAGGCCATCGCGCGCCGGCTCAAGGAGAAGGGCCTGACCGAGGTAGTCTTCGACCGCGGCGGGTATCTGTACCACGGCCGCGTCAAGGCGCTGGCCGAGGCGGCCCGGGAACACGGACTGAAGTTCTGACGAGGTACCTCTAACGTGGCTATGAGACAGCAGCGAGGCGATCGGGGCGACAGGCAGAGCGGCGAGCTCAAGGACACCGTCGTCCACATCAACCGAGTCACCAAGGTCGTCAAGGGAGGCAAGAACTTCTCCTTCAGCGCCCTGGTGGTGGTGGGGGACGGCAAGGGGCGCGTCGGGTTCGGCCTGGGCAAGGCCAAGGAAGTCCCCTCGGCGATCGCCAAGGGGGTGGAGAGGGCCAAGCGGAACCTCGTCTCCGTGCCGTTGCACGGCACGACCGTGCCGCACACCGTGATCGGTCATTTCGGGGCGGGCAGGGTGCTGCTCAGGCCAGCGAGCCCAGGCACGGGAGTCATCGCGGGCGGGGCGGTGCGCGCGGTGATGGAGTCTGCCGGCGTGGCCGACATCCTCACGAAGTGCATCGGCACCGACAATCCCCACAACGTGGTGCGGGCGACTTTCGACGGGCTGGCGAACCTCAAGGATCCGGCGGCCCTCCTGCGCCTGCGAGGCAAGGAGGCCCCGGCCGCGGCCCCCGTCAGGATCCCCGCGGCGCCCGGCGGCGTGGAGGCCTGAAGGTGGCGGACAGGATCAAGGTAAGGCAGATCCGCAGCGGGATCGGGTTCGAGCGCAACCAGAAGGAGACGCTCAGGTCGATGGGCTTCAAGAGGCTCAACCAGGTCGTCGACCTTCCCGACAACCCCGCTGTGCGCGGCATGATCTACACGGTGCGTCACCTCGTCGAGCTCGTCGAGGGGGCGGGGACTCAAACCGGACCCCGGCGAGCCATGGCGCGGCGTGGGAGCGAGTGATGGCTGATACAGGCGGCAAGAACAAGAAGTCGATCAGCCTCCACACGCTGAGGCCCGCGGCGGGCGCCACGCACAAGCGCAAGCGCATCGGGCGCGGCCCGGGCTCCGGTCACGGCAAGACGGCCGCCCGCGGCAACAAGGGATTCTGGTCCCGTTCGGGGTCGAGCCAGAAACGCGGGTTCGAGGGGGGCCAGATGCCCCTGCACCGCCGCGTCCCCAAGCGCGGGTTCACGAACATCTTCAGGAAGGAGTTCGCTGAGGTCAACGTGGACGTGCTGGCGGCCCGCTTTCCCGCCGGAGCGACCGTGGGTCCCGACGAGCTGAAGTCTGCCCGCGTGGTGCGCAAGCTGCTCGACGGAGTGAAGGTGCTGGGCCGCGGCGAGATCACCCACGCCCTGACCGTCCGCGCCCACCGTTTCAGCGCCGAGGCCCGCAGGAAGATCGAAGCGGCCGGGGGGAAGGTCGAGACCCTGTGATCGAGACGTTCAAGAACATCTTCAACGTCCCGGACCTGCGCAAGCGGGTCCTCTTCACCCTCGGGCTGCTCGCGGTCTACAGGATCGGCGCCCACCTGCCCACTCCGGGAATCGACCCGGTGGCCCTGGAGGAGTTCTTCGAGAGGCAGGGGGGAAGCCTGCTCGGCTTCGTGGACCTGTTCTCGGGCGGAAACCTGAGGCGTCTGACGATCTTCGCCCTCGGGATCATGCCCTACATCTCGGCCTCGATCATCCTGCAGCTCCTGACCGTCATCTGGCCCTACCTCGAGAAGCTGTCCAAGGAGGGGGAGATCGGGCGGCGCAAGATCACCCAGTACACCCGCTACGGAACGGTCGTCCTGTCGATCATCCAGGGCGCCGGCATCGCCGTCTGGGCCCAGAACGCCGTGCCCCAGGCGATCCCGCATCCCGGGACCTGGTTCATCTTCATGACGATCCTGACCCTCACCACGGGCACCGCCTTCATCATGTGGCTCGGCGAGCAGATCACCGAGCGCGGAATCGGCAACGGGATCTCTCTGATCATCTTCGCCGGGATCATCGTCGGCCTCGTTCCGGCCATCATCAACACCTGGGAGGATATCCTGAGCGGGCGGCTGCATCTCATCGCGGTGCTGCTCCTGCTGGCGATGATGGTCCTGGTCATGGGGATCGTGGTCTTCGTCGAGCGGGCCCAGCGGCGGATCCCGGTACAGTACGCCCGGCGCGTCGTGGGCCGGCGCCAATACGGCGGGATGTCGACCCACCTTCCCCTCAAGGTGAACACCGGCGGCGTCATACCGGTCATCTTCGCGTCGTCGGTGCTGTCGATCCCACAGATGCTGGTCGCCTTCGCCGGGTTCGACCAGATCCCCTGGATTCGCTCGGTTCTCAGACAGCTCGATTTCAACACGCCCGTCCACAACTTCCTCTACCTGGCCACCATCATCTTCTTCTGCTACTTCTACACGTCCATCATCTTCAACCCCGTGGACACCGCGGACAACCTGAAGAAATACGGCGGCTTCATCCCCGGGATCCGGCCGGGCAAGAACACGGCCCAGTACATCGACCGCATCCTCGAGCGGATCACCCTGGGAGGCGCCATCTACCTGGGGCTTGTCGCCCTGCTGCCGACCTTCCTGATCAGCGGCGTCAGCGTGCAGACTCTCCCCTGGATTGGGCCCGCGCTCCAGCGGGGTCTCCCCGAGTGGATCACCCAGGGGCTCGGCGTGAACTTCTATTTCGGGGGCACGTCCCTGCTGATCGTGGTGGGTGTCGCGATGGACACGGTCCAGCAGGTTGAATCCCAGCTCATCATGCGGCATTATGACGGGTTCCTGAAGGGGTCCCGGATAAGGGGGCGTCGCGGATGAGACTCGTGCTTCTGGGCCCTCCGGGCGCCGGCAAGGGGACCCAGGCCGCCGCGATCAGCAAGCGTTACGGGATTCCCCATATCTCCACGGGGGGGATGCTCCGGGAGGCGATCGCCGCCGGCACTCCCATGGGGCTCACGGCGAGGACCATCGTGGAGGCCGGCAACCTGGTCCCGGACGACGTGATGGCCGGGATGGTGCGCGAGAGGCTCTCGGCCGCGGACACCGCGCGCGGCTTTCTCCTGGACGGTTACCCGCGCAACCTCGGACAGGCGGTCACGCTGGAGTCGATCCTGGGGGGGCTGGGCTGGAAGCTGGACCACGTCCTGTATCTGGCGTTCGGGGACGCGGAGATCGTCAGGCGGCTCTCCGGCCGCAGGACCTGCGGTGGATGCGGCGCGCCGTACCATGTCGAGAACGCGCCCCCACGACGCGAGGGAACATGCGACTCCTGCGGCGCGTCGCTCGTTCAGCGCGCCGATGACGCCGAGGATGTCGTGAAGCGGCGTCTCAAGGTCTACGGGGAGCTGACCGAGCCTCTGGTTGAGTTCTACCGGCGGCGCGGTCTTCTCAGGGAAATCGATGCCGCGGGGAGCGTGGCCGAGGTGGAGAGACGCTGCGTGGCGGCGCTCTCCGGCGCGACCTCCCCTGTCGTTTCGGGGAGCTCGACATGATCTACAGCAAATCGTGGTCAGAGCTCGACACGATGCACAGGGCCAACTCGATCGTGCTGGATATCCTGCGCAGGCTCAAGGAGATGGTCGTGCCAGGCATCACGACCGCGGATCTGGATCGTATGGCCGAGGAATGGACGTTCGAGGCCGGGGCGCTCCCCGCCTTCAAGGGATACGGGCGAGGGAACCGCCCCTACCCGGCCACGTTGTGCGCGTCGGTCAACGAGGAGATCGTGCACGGGATCCCGGGTCCCAGGCAGTTGAAGGATGGTGACATCATCGGGCTGGACATGGGAGTGATCGTGGATGGCTACTACGGGGATTCGGCCATGACGGTGCCGGTGGGCACGATCAGCTCCGATGCGCGCCGTCTGGTGGACGCGACGGAGAAGTCGCTCGACCTGGGAGTGCAGCAGGTCGTGGTCGGCAACAGGGTCTCCGACATCGGCCACGCGGTCCACTCCTACGTCAAGGGACTTGGCTACACGGTTGTCAAGGAGTTCACGGGGCACGGGATCGGCCGGGCGCTGCACGAGGACCCGCAGGTCCCCAATTACGGCGAGCCAGGTCATGGCCCGAGGATCTCCGAGGGGATGGTGCTGGCCATCGAGCCGATGGTCTGCGCGGGGCGCAGCGACGTGGTGATCGCCGACGACCAGTGGACCGCCTCGACCGCCGACGGCAGCCTGTCGGCCCACTTCGAACGTTCGGTGGCCGCGACGCCGAAGGGTCCGTGGATTCTCGGCGAGTCGGCCCCCGCGCGTTGAGGCCGTTTCACGCAAGACAACAGAGGTCTGTCAAGTCGATGCCGAAGGAAGACGCGATACAGGTGGAGGCCGTGGTGGTCGAGCCTCTGCCGAACGCGATGTTTCGGGTGGAGCTGGAGAACAAGCACAAGGTCCTGGCGCACATCTCGGGCAAGATGAGGAAGAACTTCATCCGGATCCTGCCCGGCGACCGTGTTCTGGTCGAGCTGTCGCCGTACGACCTGACCCGGGGCCGGATCGTCTACCGGTACAAGTGATAACCCGGCAGCACGGGAGACATGTCATGAAGGTTCGCAGCAGCGTCAAGAAGATGTGCGACAAGTGCAAGATCATCCGCAGGAAAGGCATCATCCGGGTGATCTGCGAGAACGCCAAGCACAAGCAGCGCCAGGGTTGAGGAGGTAGCGTCGTGGCACGTATCGCGGGCGTCGATCTTCCGCAGAACAAGAGGGTCGAGATCGGTCTGACCTACATCTACGGGATCGGTCGTTCCCGCTCCCAGAAGATCCTCACGCAGGCCGGCGTGAACGTCGGCACCAAGGTGAAGGATCTCTCCGAGGAGGAGGTCACCCGGATTCGAAAGGTCATCCAGGACGAGGGCGGCGTGGAGGGGGACCTCCGCAAGAACATCCAGATGGACGTCCGCAGGCTCATCGAGATCGGATCGTACCGGGGTTACAGGCACCGCCGCAACCTGCCGGCGAGGGGACAGAGGACGCACACGAACGCGCGCACGCGGCGAGGTCCGCGCGTCGCGATCGCCGGCAAGAAGAAGACAGTCGGCAAGAAAGGATAAAGGGAGATGGCGGGAGGCAAGAAGAAGGGCGCGGGCAAGAAGAAGGAGAAGCGCATCGTGCCGGCTGGCATCGCGCACATCCATGCCTCGTTCAACAACACCATCATCAGCATCGCGGACGCCGAGGGAAACATCCTTTCCTGGAGCAGCTCGGGACAGCACGGGTTCAAGGGCTCCCGCAAGGGAACGCCGTTCGCGGCCCAGGTCGCGGCCGGCGCAGCGGCGAACGCCGCCAAGGAGTACGGCCTGCGAAGCCTCGAGGTACGCGTGAAAGGGCCGGGAGCCGGCCGGGAGTCGTCGATCCGCGCGCTTCAAGCGGCGGGGATCGAGATCAAATCGATCAAGGACGTCACGCCCATCCCGCACAACGGGTGCCGCCCGCCGAAGCGGCGGCGGGTCTAGTCGAGGTCAGGAGGAGAGTCAGTGGCACGTTACCGAGGTCCGGTTTGCAGGCTGTGCCGCCGCGAGGGCATGAAGCTCTTTCTCAAGGGGGAGCGGTGCTTCAAGCCCGCCTGCGCCATCGAAAAGCGGAACTTCGCGCCGGGCCAGCACGGCAACCGGCGGACGAAGGTGCAGGCATACGGCATCCAGCTTCGCGAGAAGCAGAAGACCAAGCGCATCTATGGGATCCTCGAGCGTCAGTTCCGCCGCCATTTCGGGGAGGCGGAGCGCAAGCGGGGCATCACGGGCGAGAACCTGCTTCAGATCCTGGAGCGGCGCCTCGACAACGTCGTCTACAAGCTCGGCTTCGGTGCCTCGAGGGCGCAGGCGCGGCAGATCGTCAGCCACGGGCACATCGTGGTGGACGGGCACCGCGTGGACGTCCCCTCGTTCGAG
>DASXTC010000021.1:0-253893 GCA_036505635.1 Candidatus Polarisedimenticolia bacterium | reverse complement strand
CTTCAGAGCGGTGGGGTCGCTTTCCTCGGCATCATGGCCTGGATGAGCCTCCAGCTCGGCATCATCAACCTGCTGCCGATCCCCGTGCTGGACGGAGGGCACATCTTCATCATCCTCATCGAGGGGCTTATCCGCAGGGACCTGTCGTTCAAGATCAAGGAGCGTGTCATGCAATTCGGGTTTATCCTGCTTCTCCTGATCATGGGCGGCGTCATCTCGATGGATGTCTACAAGAACTTCTTCGTTCAGTAGAAGAAGCGGATCAGATTGCATATAACCAACCCCGATCGCTTCATTGTCGAGCGACGCCCCTCCACCTATCTTTATACGCGATGCGCCGCTCGAGCCTGCTCCCTGCCGCGTCCCTCCTGTTGCTGCTCATCGCCGGCCTGACGGCGCCGGGAGCCTGGTCGGGGACCGCCCCGGCGGGACGGCTCCTCGTCAAGACTCGTCAGGACGCGGGCCCGCGCGGACTCTACGAAGCGATGGGGCGCTCGGGGATCGCGGGCACCGGCGTGCGATGGCGCTCTGCCGCCACGAGGTGGAGCGCGGTGGAGGTCCCGGCGGGCGAGGATCCGGTCCTCCTCGCTCGGCGGCTCGCCCTGGACCCTGCGGTTGAGGCCGTCGAGCCGGATCGCATCGCGACCATCTCCGTAGTGGCCGCCGATGACCTCAAGCCTGCCCAATGGGGTCTCGACAACACGGGGCAGAACGTAAACGGCGCGGTGGGACTTTACGACGCCGACATCGACGCTCCGGAGGCCTGGGATCTTTCGCGGGGCGCCCGCTCCGTCATGGTGGCCGTGCTCGACACGGGCGTCCACACCGACCACCCGGATCTGGGCGCGAATCTGTCTGCGGGCCACGACTTCGTCAACAGCGACTCCGACCCGTGGGACGACGCGCCGCTGGGGCACGGCACACCGGTGGCGGGGATCATCGGGGCCGTGGGAGACAACGGCACGGGAATCGCCGGAATCAACTGGCAGGTGAGCCTCCTGCCGGTGAAGGTGTGCGACGCGGCGGGCCGGTGCCCGTACTCGGCCATCGTCGCCGGGGTCGAATACGCGATCGCGCGCGGCGCGCGGATCCTCAACATGAGTTTCACTTGCGACGAGCACCAGCGCCCCGACGGTTCCTGCGGGACATCGCGGCCGGGAGCCTGCAAATCTCAAATGTTGCTGGAGGCGCTCCAGGCCGCGCGGAGCGCTGGAGCGCTGGCGGTGACCGCCGCGGGAAATTGCGGCGCCGACCTGAACGGCGACACGCGGGCCTACCCGTGCGCGTACGGCCTCGACAACGTGCTCTGTGTTGGAGCGACCGACTCCGAAGACGAGATGGCCTGGTTCAGCAACCATGGGACGAAGTACGTGAAGGTCGCCGCGCCGGGCGCGGGGATCCTCTCCTTGAGCACCTACGTCGGCGCCACCCTTTTGTGGGACGGCACGTCGTTCTCGGCGCCGATGGCCTCCGGCGTCGCGGCACTGGTGCTATCCAGGAACTCAGGCTTCACGCCGGGCGCGCTGGCCCGAAGGGTGGCTTCGGGCGATCGGCTGGCCCCGCTGGCCGGCCTGGTGAAGGGGGGCACGCGTCTGAACGCGGTGAGGGCGATCGAGGATCTGTTCGGCGCTGCGCAGGCGCTCTCGAGCTCGCGTGGCGGAATCCTGAATCTGACCGGAGACTTCAACGGCGACGGCTTGCTCGACGCGTGCGAGGCGGGCCCGTCCGGGCATCGCGTCGCGGCAGGGTACGGTTCCTCCCTGGGAGCCTTCGAGCCCTGGACGGCCCGAGGGGCGGCCGCGACCGAGCTGGCCGGCGATGTGAATGGAGACGGGCGGGACGACCTCATCACGCCCGCCGCCGGTGGCGTCGAGGTGTCGCTCTCCTCGGGGTCCTCCTTCGGGGCGCCCCGGCTGTGGAGCACGGCCCCGTGGAGAAAGATCACCGAGGCGGCCGACGTGAACGGCGATGGACGTGTCGATCTGATCCAGTACGCCGGCGGGAAGGGATGGCTCGTCTCTCTGTCGGTCGGAACGAGTCTTGCCCCGCCAGCCCCCTGGAGCGGCGGCAATCCGGGAACCACCCGCGCGCTGGGAGACTTCGACGGCGACAGCAGGAAGGATCTCCTTCGCGCGCGCGATGGCAGGATCGAGGTGTCTCTGTCCACTGGCGCCTCGTTCTCCCCGCCGGACGTCTGGCTAAGGGACGAGGCGGGCGCCTCCATGCGCGCCGCAGATCTGGATGGGGACGGCCGCGACGACCTGGTGCGCTACCTCACGAGCACGGGCTGCTTCGAGGCGGCGCTCTCGCAGGGTTCTTCCTTCGCCGCCCCGCGCCCCTGGACCTGTGGAGCGGCCGGGGCGTGGTCCCTGGGCCGCTTCGTCGCCGGTGGCCGGGCGGACCTCGTCCGGCTCCTCCCCGAGTCGGGCTGGTGGCTTTCCGCCTCCATCCACTGAGATCAGGGCCTCGATGTCTGCCAGAAGGTGACCCAGGTGCGCGGCATCTCGATCTCCGGCGGCGGCCACTCGCCGGTATTGAGCCGGTCGTCGAAGTAGATGATCAGTGTCGCGGCCCCTGGAGTGACATGTGTGACCGCGCGCCCCGCCACGAGACTGCCGTACACGACGGCGTTTCCCTGCGCGACGATGTCACCCGAGTTGAAAAGGACTCCGAACAGGTTCACCTCGGCGAGGATCGGGATCCCTCGGCCGTCCCGGCCAAGGGTGGTGGTCATCTCGTAGACCTCTCCGTCCGGCGACTCCTGCCGGCCGCTCTGAGTGGCGACGGCCCGTTTGAGCATGTGGTCGGCGCTCGTCGCGCTCCCCACGGCGGTGGCGTACTGGAGATTCACGAAGGTCTCGTTGGGATCGGGCACGAGATCATGGTTCACATCGTCGAAGGGCTCGGCCGGCGGGCTCAGGACTCGATTCACACCGCGCACCGAGGTCACCTGAAACGATGTCGCGTTGAGGTAGATCAGACCGGCGGTGCTCCAGTCGCCCCCCGAGATGACGACGGCCGGCGTCAGGTTCGCGGGACCCGGCCGCGCGCCGTCCGCCGTGTCGAAGAAGAAGATCCCCGAGCGGCCGTGTGTCCAGTCGCGCACCGAGCGGGCCGGGCCCGTCCCGCCTTCACGGAACAGTCCACTGGCCGGATCGAACGCGAAGTAATGGAGATGCCGGTCCCCCGGCATGGCGCTCAGGGCGATGCTCCTCCACAGGTCGTAGTCGAATGAAGGGCAGACGATTCCGGGCACGCGTTGGAAGAGGTTGCTGTGGTCCAGATCGATGGCGCGAGATTGACTGTAGGGGAGCGGCTGATCGGGGAGCGTCGCCCAGCCGACCAGGTCGCCGCCGGCCACCACCTTGAGCCACGGATCCTCGACGGAGTCATCGGGGTCGTTGAGCCAGCGTGCGAGGTCGCCACCTGTGGCGGTCCCCGAGATCCGCCGTCCGTAGGACGCGTAGGGAAAGCCGCTCGCCACAAAGGTGTCGAGTCGATCGAGCCGGTCCGCGAGGGCGATGTCGCCCACGGCGATCACGCGGCCCCACCACGCGCGCAACGGGCCCATCGCTGTCAGATCGCCGCACGACTCGAGGGGTCCTCTCGGCGCGTTGACGGGGATCTCGGCCAACCCCATGCGCACCACCCCGCGTGCCACGGGCCCCGAAGCGGAACGGCCGGCCGACGTGACCTTCACGGTGGCGACGCCGAGGCGCTCCGCCGTCGAGCCCGCCGGAGCCGACGGTGGGGCGTAGATCTCGATCCGCTCGATGCGTCCGGTGGCGCGCTGATCCGGAAACAAGTCCGCGTTGATCTCGTCGAGGAGATCGACGGAACCCGGTTGATCCTCCAGGACGATGTCCGGCCCGTCCTCGGTGCCCGCCAGCATGGTCACGCCTGAGCGGCGGTAGGGCTTCTGGAACAGATCGAGATGCGGCAGACCCGGTGACACGTAGCGGCCCTGGCGATAGTACTCCCGCCCGGGTGTGCCGTCGGCGGGGACGGGAAGAGTGGCCGGGTTGCCGTCCGCGTCGATCAGGCGGCGCGTCCTGACGAACTGTCCGGGGTCGCGAAGATCATAGCGTCCGAGCAGCGCGTGCCGGACGGTGGCCGAAGCCGACGGGTCTCCCGAGACCGGCGCGTCGAACCATCTCTTGGCCAGACCCGCACCCGCCTCCGCGACGTTGAGGACCACGTCCCGATCACGGCCCCGGGCCGAGATGGTCATCTCGAGGCTCGACACCCTCAGGAGCGCGGCGCCGAGAATGCCGAGGACGGCCGTCACCAGGATCGCCATCACGAGGGCGGAGCCGCCCTGCGCCGGAACGCCAGGCGCCGGCTCAGGTCTGCCGGGGGCCCGCAGCCTGCGGATGAGGGCCCGCGTCATGTTACGGATCTGGAGGATCCGGGCCTCGTACGCCGAGACCTGCGGGGCGGTGAGGTGCCCCAGCTCGGCGCACATCAATAAGTGAGTCTCCAGCTCCGAGAGATCCGACAGCCCGTCGTGCAGGCACCGGATGAATTCCGTGGCCGAACCCGAGGACTGCCCGCGCGCCACCGCCACCGGCATCCGGGAAGAGGCCCCGATGAGACGTTGCGCCAGCAGCGGGGCCGCGTCCCCATCGAGCCGGCGCGTCATCTGCAAGATGTCGAGCGCCAGGTCGAAGCTGGCGACCCAGACCCTGAGGTTGCGGTAGGGGGGCCTGCCCGCCGGCGCGCCCTCAGGAGCGCCACTGTCCCGAGCGTCCATCGTACCTCCAGATCCTGATGCGTCCCGTGGCGCCGAATACCGTGACGGCGCGCATGGACCCTCCATCGGTCAGGTAGAGCGTTCCGCTGCTCGATTCGCCGGTGGGCGATGCGGAGAAGATGTCGGAACCGCCGAGTGCGATCGGATCGTCCGTGGGCGCGAGAGAACCCGTAGCCGGCGGGATGCGGGGAGCTCCCGCGCGCGCGACGCCGAACCGCACGCCGGGGTACCGCGAGCTCAGGTCGAACGTCATGCTCAATGGCGTGTCGATGCCCGCGGCGATCTCGGCGGCGTGGATCCCGCGAGAACCGCCGTCCAGGTAGAGACGCCACCGATCGCCGCGCAGCGTGTTCTCGAACTGGATGCCGACGTTCGCGCCCCTTGCCAGTGCCTCCATGCGAGTGCGCTGAAGCTCGGTCGCGAGGTCGCGCGCGGCGCACGTGAGCTTCCAGGAACTGAGCATGGTCGAGATCGAGGGAACCGCCACCCCCATTCCGAGAGCCGCGATGGTGAGCGCGGCGAGCATCTCCGTCACCGACATAGTCTCCTCCTGGAAAGCGGGGCGCGATCGTCGCTCCGGTGAGACCGCGCCCCGCGCCGGACTACCTCTTCCCCTTGCCGACCGACACGCGGTCGCGGATCTTGGCGAGTGACCTCTCGCCGATCCCCTGCACCTTCAGCAGGTCGTCGACCGCCTTGTAAGGTCCGTTCTTCTCGCGGAACTCGACGATCCTCTGAGCGATCACCTGCCCGATGCCGGGCACGTTCATGAGCTCTTCCACCGTGGCGCCGTTGATGTCCACTGCCGCCACCTCCTGCTTGGCGTCCGCGCCCGCGGCCGTCGCGGTGGTGGGGCCCGCCGCGGTCACGATCGCCGCGGCCAGTGCCGCCGCCAGCAGCCGCGCGGTGAATGCACTTCTCATCGATGCCTCCTCCGATAGCGTGCGGGGTTGGACGTGAGTGAGCCGGTGGTGCGGCGGCCGAGCTCACCCCGCCGTGAGCCCGGCCGCGCCTGCCTCCCCCCGTCGCGAGGCGCGGCCGGAAGAGGAAAGGTGGGTGGGGGGGCTTTCGCCCCCCCTGGGGGGTGCTTCGAGGGAAGACCATGAGGAGAGCTGGTTGACTGAGGAGGGCATCCCCCGAAGCGCCCCGACATCACGAACACCAGGGGTGCGCGCCGGTCGTGGCTCCGGCGCCCCCCACGAGAAAGAGGATGGTTCTCAACAGGGCGCCGCTGTCCACGCAGTCGTGCACCTGTCCCGATTCGTCATCTTCGAGTCTGAAGGCGGGTATGCAGGAGAAGGTGTACCGGCGGCCGCCGATCTCGACCTTCCCGGCGTTCCCTGCCAGTGCCCGTAGGATCAGAAGCGCGGCGCGATCGGCCTTTCCTTCTCCTGCAATCATGAATGCCTCCCGACGGGAGTCCTCTCAGCAACGGGAGTGCCACGAGAGTCCAGGGACGCGGGGAGGGCAGGCGAGCCGGCGCAAGCTCAGGAGCAGGGAGTGGTTGCGCGCTCAGTGCTGGTGGGCCCGCACAATCGCCGGGTCCGGCCCCTCGGGATCGCTGGTGCGTGCCGGCGAGCGCAGGCGACGGACACCTGCGATAAAGTGTGACGGTGATGAATCGCCGGGTCGTTCTTCGCCTGTTCCTCCTCGCTCTGTTTCTCTTCGCAGGGGCCTACCAGGCGCGCTACTCGGCCGGCGCCGTGGTCGACCTCATGCGCCGGGCGGAGAGGGCGCGCAGTCCCTTCACGCTGACGCGACTCAGCTCCGAGATCGCGAGTGTGAGGCCCGAGGCGGCGGTGGCGGGCATCAAGGAAGGGGATCACCTCCTGTCGGTCGAGGGGGAGCCCTACACCGGCCTGGCCGACCTGGCCGTCCCCCTGAGAAAGGCCCGCGCCGGGGACGAGCTCAGGGTCAGCGTGAGGGAAGGGGAGGAGGTCAGGATACGCCTGGCCCCCGCCGGGCAGGGCGGACCGCGCATCGCCGACTGGGCGGTCGTGTCGGTGCTCGACGTGGCGATGCCCGTTCTCTGCCTCCTGCTCGGCTTCTGGGTCACCGCGCTTCGCATCGAGGATCCGATAGCGTGGCTCCTCCTGGCGTTGCTTCTGAGCTTCAGCCAGATCACCCGCGAAGACGTGGCGCACTGGGAGGGGTGGGCGCGCACCGCCGGCATCCACTACCACAGCATCCTGGTGACCACGTGGGCGATCTGGATGATGCTGTTCGGAATCCATTTTCCAGAGAGGTTCCCGCTCGACAGGCGCCTGCCCTGGATCAAGTGGAGCTTCGTCGCTCTGCTGGGGGCCTACGGCGCTCTCCAGACCATCATCGTCGTCGGCGAGCACGAGCAGTTCACCGCCGTCGCGCGGCTCGACTCGCTGGTGAGGCCTTTCGGAGTTCCCGGTCGGATTCTGTACATGGTGGCGATCTCGATGTACTTCATGTGCCTGGGCGTGAAAATGGGCACGACGCGGCAGCGCGACGCGCGCCGCCGTCTCGTGCTGCTTAACACCGGCACCGCGATCAGCCTCATGCCGACATTTCTCCTCGCGCTGAGGGGGCTCGTTTTCGGCGTGGATCCGTTCCAGGTGCCCGAGTGGATCCTGATCCCTTCCCTCATGATGATGTTCCTCTTCCCGCTGACCCTGGCCTACGTGATCGTGGTGCACCGCGCCCTGGATGTCCGCGTGGTGATCCGGCAGGGGCTCCAGTACGCACTGGCCCGGCGGGGAGTGGCGGTGCTGCAGGCGATGACGATTCTCGCCGTCATCGGAGTGATGTTCCTGCTGCTGAGCCGGCCCGGCACGAGACGCGTGGAGATCCTCGCGGTTCTGGGCACCGGGCTCTCCTTCATCGTCTTCATGGGCCGGCTCGCAGAGTCGCTCCGAAAGTGGATCGACCGTCGGTTCTTCCGCGAGGCATACGACACCGAGCGAATCTTCAGCGACCTGGGCGAGCAGGTCAGGACGATGGTGCGGACCGGTCCTCTCCTCGAGACCGTGGCGAGCCGGATCTCCGAGTCGTTGCACGTCCCGCAGGTGGCCCTTCTGGTGGAAGAGGACGGCGCCTACCGCGCCGCGTGTGCGCTCGGATACGAGGGACTCCCGGAGGTCCGGTTCGAGGCCGGCGCGGCGACGGTAGAGGAGCTGATGCGGGCCAGGGAGCCGCTGCGCGTCTTCATCGACGATCCACGGTCGTGGGTGAACAGGGTGCCGGGCCCGGACGAATCGGAGCGGCGGATGCTGCGCTGCCTGAAGACTCAGGTCCTGGTGCCCCTGGCGGCCAACGAGAAGCTCCCCGGGTTTCTGAGCCTCGGGGCGAAGATGTCCGAGGAGCCGTTCTCCCGCGGCGACCTCCGCCTGCTCCAGTCGGTGGCGATCCAGACGGGTCTGGCCCTGGAGAACAGCCGTCTGACCGCCGCTATCGCCTCCGAGGTGGCGCAGCGCGAGCGGCTCAATCGCGAGGTCGAGATCGCCCGCGAGGTCCAGGAGCGCCTCTTCCCCCAGAGCCTGCCGCCGGTCGAGGGGCTCGAGTACGGTGGCTCCTGCCGGCCGGCCCTGTGGGTGGGCGGAGACTACTTCGATTTCCTCGCGCTTCCGCAAGGGCGTCTCGGGATCGCCATCGCCGATGTGTCGGGCAAAGGGATCGGCGCGGCGCTCCTGATGGCGAGCCTCCAGGCGTCGCTGCGCGGCCAGACGATTCAGGGAGGCGCCCTGGCCGAGATGATCGCCAACGTCAGCCGACTCGTCTATGATGCCTCGCCCGACAACCGATACGCGACCTTCTTCTACGCGCGGTACGACCCGGTCACCCGTGAGCTGGACTATGTCAACGCCGGGCATTGCCCGCCGATCGTCATGAGACGCGACGGCGGCCGGCTCGAGATCATCCGCCTGAAGGCTGGCGGCACCGTCGTCGGCCTCTTCCCCGGGTCCACGTTCAAGGAGGCGGCCGTCACGCTCAAGCCGGGGGACCTCGTGGTCGCCTACACCGACGGGATCAGCGAGGCTCTCAACACCGACGACGAGGAGTGGGGCGAAGAAGCCCTCATCGCGCCCGCGGCGGCGTGCGACGGCCTTGGCGCCGCCGAGACGATCCAGAGGCTCATGCACGGCGCCGACAGCTTCGCCGCCGGCGCGCCCCAGCACGATGACATGACCCTCGTCGTCCTGCGCGTGCTCCAGGAGCACATCCGAGCCTGAAGCCGTGAGACGAATCATGCGGCCGGCCCGGCGAGGTGGCGCTTCCTCGGGAACGGGGTTCACACCTCTGTCCGGTTGAACCGCTCGGTTATCCCCCGGAAAACCGGCGGTGGCCCCGCGGAAGTGGAGCCGCCGACCGTTTTGACTTCACCCGCCCGGAACCTAGATTCCCTTATCGCGAAAAATCGGCGGGAGGGTCTTCTCCACGATGGGCATAAGCCGGATCTTCACGAGAATCGGGCTCTTCGGCGGTGGCGCGAAGCGAACCCGCCGGCGCAGAACGCGTGGCGGAGCCTCGTCCCGCTCGGCGCCGCGTTCGGTGGGACGCTACCTTCCTCAGGACCCGATTGGCAGGGGGGCGTTCGGTGAAGTCTGGCGCGCGGTCGACCCGCACATCAACCGGCTGGTCGCCGTCAAGATCCTCAACACACCGAAGGGACTGGACGGACGTCAGAAGGCCGAATGGGAGCAGCGATTCCTGCGCGAGGCCCGCGCTGCCGGGATGCTCACCCACCCCGGCATCGTGACGATTCACGACGTCGGCGTGGCGGAGGACGGTCGGCCCTTCATCGTCATGGAGCTCGTCGAAGGGCTGAGCCTCGAGACGATCATCGAACGCGGGCCGAGGCCGCGCGAACGCACGGCCCTCGAATGGGGAGCGCAGGTGGCCGAGGCGCTCGAGGCGGCTCACCGCCGCGGGATCGTCCACCGTGACGTGAAACCGGCCAACATCCTCGTCGACAAGGAGGGGAGGGCGCGGATCGCGGACTTCGGGATCGCGCGCCTGTCGGAGTCCGACCTGACCCGCGTGGGGCTCTTTGTCGGATCTCCCGCGTTCGCCTCGCCCGAGCAGATCCGGGGGATGGCCGTCGACGGGCGCTCGGACCTCTTCTCGCTGGGCGCGGTGCTCTACACCCTCCTGTGCGGCCGGCGACCGTTCATGGGCGAGGATCTCACCAGCCTCGCCTACGCGATCTGCCATAGCGATCCCGCGCCCCTTCGCCGGAGCGTCCCGCGGATCTCGCCCGAGAGCGAGGCGGCGGTCATGAAGGCGCTCGCGAAGGAGCCCCAGCGGCGGTATCAGTCGGGTCACGATCTCGCCGAAGACCTGAGGGAGGCGGCCGCGGGACTTCCCCTCCGGCACGCGGTCGTGACGGAGCGCGAGGAGACGACACACGTGGAGCCCGCCCGGGAGGCGGCCGCGGACAAGGGGAACGCCGGGCCCCGAGGCGCACGGCGCGACTCGCGTTTCGCGGCGCGCCGATCGGCTCCGGGCGGCGGCGCGGCAGTGGCGATCGCGTCGATCATGGCGGTGGGGGCCATCCTCCTTGGCAGCTACCTGGTGGTGGGGTTTCCGGCCCGCCGATCCGCGCGAGCCGAGCCGCCCCGCCTCGCGGACCTCCGGACTATCGAGCCGGACCACCGGGCGCCGGGTGAAGCGGACGCCGACGCCGCCGTCGTCACGGTCCACGTCGTGCACGGCCGGCGGGAGGGCCTCCTGACGATCCGGTCCGGGCAGCGACGTCTGTTGCGCGCGCGCCTCGACCCACGCGAAACGGACGCCGAATGGCGTGTCCGGCTGCCCGAGGGAGAGCACCGGCTTCGCGTCCAGCTCGATAGCGGCGGGGCCGCCGCCGACCTGGAGGGGGAGCGGTTGACATCCGTGGTCAGTAGAGGGCGATACCGGCTGCACGTTCGGGTGAAGGATCGACCGAGCCCGGAGCTCGAGCTCATGTGGACCGACGACTGAGGAGGATGGGACCATGACCAGGCGTGACAAGGGAGCGACGAAGACCCGGCTCGACGAGAATCTGCACCGCCCGCGCCTGAAGTCCGGTCTCGTGCCGGGCGACACGCGGATCTACCTCCGTGTGTCCGAGGGGCCCGACAAAGGAAAGCTCTTCGACCTGTCTCCGGGAGGCAGCTACGTGGTGGGCCGGGAGGCGGGCGACATTCCCCTGGCCGACGAGAAGGTCTCCTACCGGCACGCCGAGATCAGGATCCTCGGGCCCGAAGCCTACTTCGTGATCGACCTGGCCAGCACCAACGGGACGTTCGTCAACGGGACCCGGGTGGAGCGCCAGAAGTTCCAGCACGGCGACGAGATCAGGCTCGGCGACTCCATGCTCCAGATCTCCGTAATCGAAGGGACCCGGCCCGTCTCTCCAGCCTGACGCCCCGCGTCTCTCAGGAGCCTGCAGCTCGCCGCTGCGGCCAGAGCCGCGCGACGGCCAGCGTGGCGAGGGCCGCCAGAGTCAGACCATCTCCGAGACGCCGCGGGAAGGTCCTCTCGAGTAGGACCTGCACCTCGTGGGATCCGGGGGATACCTCGAAGAAGATCACCTTCTGCCTCTTCGGGATCTCTATCATCGGCGCGACGACCCCGTCCACGCGCACAGTCCAGCCCGGGAATCGGTACAGATTCACGCGCAGCCGGGAGGGGGAGAACGCCTCCACGTGACACCGCACGAGCCAGGTGCGCGCCACCACGTCGCTCACCCTCGCTCCGCCCTCCACGACCTCCACCTTCGGGCGGGCGAGATCCGATTCCGCCACATCGTTGAAGCCGACCTCGGACGGGAGGTGGTCGATCCAGTGAAGGGCGTGCTCGCGGACGAATGACCGGTCGAGCGTCTCGGGGGCGAGGGCCGCCTCGGGTCCGCGGTCGAGCATGTTGTTGTAGGGAGTCTTGTCGAACCCTATCCGGGACTCCGGGACCCTGAGGTGGACGCCGAGGCATCCACCGATGGCCGCACCCGCCGGGAAGAGAGCACAGGCCCCGAGCGCGGCGATGACAGGCGCGCGTCCGGCATACCGGGAGAAGGCGGCGCCGCAGAGAAAGGCCGTCGAGAGGGTCGTCAGCGTCAGGAACCTCCAGGGGAACTGCACGAACCTCAGCGGTGCGAGAAGGCTCCAGAACGGCGCGGAGATCGGCAGCATCATGAAGAGGGCCGCGACGGTGACACCGAGAAAGAAGATTACGTGCACCTTCGCGGGGGACGAGCGCCGTCTCGCCCCGAGAGTGCCGACCGCGGCCGCGGCGGTTCCGGCGATCTGAAGCAGACCCAGACGGAATGACATCTTGTCCTTGAGCCCCTCAAGGCTCATGCCGAACCCCCAGGGCCACCAGACGAGCTGGCGCGGATAGACGAAGTGCTTCTGGTAGTCGAAGTACGAGTCGGTGTAGATCTTCAGATTGACCTGACCACGCTCCAGGAGGACCGGCACGACGTAGAAACCGGCCAGGGCATAGCCCAGGGCCGCGGCTGCCGCGCCCCTTCCGAGCCACCGCCACCTGCCCTCTCCCGCCGGTCCGGCGATCTTCATCGAGATGAAGAGGGCGTAAGCTCCGAGAAGAGGCGGCACGAGCATCAGCGTGATCGTGTGGGCGGTCGACATCGCGGCCATGGAGAGCGACCCCGCGACGAGGTCCCATCGCGAGCCGCGCGTGCGCAGGTTGTGGAAGGCCAGGAGCAGGGACGGCAGGAAAGCGAAGACCGTGAGCTCGGAGAATGCCATCCTCACGTAGAGATCGAGCAGGTGGTAGGGGGCGTAGGTGTACGCCGCGGCTGCCACCAGCGCCCCGGCTGTACCCACGAACGGAAGCGCGAGCCGGTACATCGTGACAGAGGTCAGCAGGAGAAAGGCCGCGATAGCGAGCTTGAGGGAGAGGATCAGTCCGGCGCCGGCGAGGTGGAAGACCTCGGCCACGATGTAGAACAGAGGTGCGTAGTAGTTCGGGTGGGGGTTGCCGTACCCCGCCGAGATGTCCGGGAACCACCGGGGCGGGACCTGGCCATCCCTCAGCGCGGCGTCGTACTCGATGAGCCGGTAGATATGGAGGTCATCGTGCCCCTCGAACCAACCCGGCAGGCTCGCGGGGATCAGAGCGGGCAGGCAGAGCAGGAGCGCCAGCGTCCAGGCATGCGTGTTCGATCGGACGGCGCCCATAGGAGGCCTCATCATAGCAGCACGCCGCCGGATGATAGAATGACGCCCAGCTATGAGCTATTGGAGCAACATCCTCCTCGGCATGGCGCTCGCCTTCTACGTTCTGGGCGTCATTGCATCGGTCTCGGTCTTGCTGGCGCGACGCCGCGAGTGGATCTCGGTGATCCCCGGACTGGCGCTGGCCGGTTTCATCGTCCACTTCGCCGGGATCGTGATGCGGGGCGTGGAGCGCGGCGGGTTTCCGGCCGGAGACCTTCGCGAGGTTCTCTTCCTGGTGGCCTGGGTGGCGACCTCGGTCTACCTGCTGGCGCATTTCAGGCTCCGCATCGAGGTGATGGGGATCGTGATCCTGCCTCTCGTGGCGGCGCTGATGCTGGTGACGCTCCTGATCCCGCAGGGGGCGCCGGGTGGGCCCGGGGCCGAAACGGCGATCCCTGAGGGGGTTGCCCGGGCGATCCGGGTCATCCACATCGTGCCCGCGGTCCTGGGGGTCTCGCTCCTGTTTCTCACCTTCGCGATGAGCCTGCTCTATCTCGTGCAGGAGCGCGCGCTGAAGTCCCACCGTCCGATCAGGTTTTTCCTGAGGCTCCCCTCGCTGGAGCGGTGCGAAAGGCTGGGCCACCAGTCGCTCACGTGGGGTTTTTCGCTTCTGACATTCGTCGTCGTGACGGGGGTCATCACCGCGGGGTACGCGCCCACGGGCGACTGGCGCTGGGTCCTGCGCGAGAAGTGGTCCCTGCTGGCGTGGCTGGTATTCGCGGTGGTGATGTACGATCGGATCTTCTCGGGCGGGTGGCGCGGGCGCAAGGCGGCCTATCTTTCCATATTCGGATTCAGCGTGATGATCCTCCGGATGATCGGGGTCTGAGCGTGTCTTTCGTCATCGTGGGTCTGAGTCACAGGACAGCCCCGGTGGAGGTGCGCGAGAAGCTCTCCTTTACGCGCGCGGAGCTGGCGGAGATCACGGGCGCGATCGCGACGGTCGCCGAGATCGAGGAGGGCGTGGTCCTCTCGACCTGCAACCGCACGGAGGTGCTTGCGTCGCCGCGCGGGGAGGTGCGGACCGAGGCGGCGATCCACCGGCTGCGCGACTTTCTGAGTCGGACTCGCTCGCTGGACCCGGCCGGGCTGGATCGATACCTCTACGCCCACCATGGGATCGATGCCGTGCGACATCTGTTTCGCGTGGCCTCCAGCCTCGACTCCATGGTGGTGGGAGAGCCGCAGATCCTCGGGCAAGTTAAGGAGGCATACAACCTCGGCGTGCAGGCCGGCTCGCTGGGCCCGCGCCTCGATGCCCTGATGCAGCGGGCGTTCTCCGTCGCCAAGCGGGTACGCGCCAGCACCCAGATCTCGCGCAACCCCGTGTCCATCTCGTACGCCGCGGTGGAGCTGGCGGGCAAGATCTTCGGGACGCTGTCCGGGCGATCCGTGATGCTGATCGGCGCGGGCAAGATGGCCGGCCTGGCGGCCCGGCACCTCGTGGAGGCGGGCGCGCGCCATGTCTTCGTCGCGTCGCGCGCCTTCCACCACGCGCAGGAGCTGGCGGCGAAGTTCAACGGGGTGCCGATCCCGATCGACCGGTTCCGTGAGTACGCGTCGCGGGTCGACATCATCATCTCCTCCACGACGGCCCAGCACTTCATCCTGGAGCATGACGATGCCCAGCGCATGATGAGGGAGCGACGTGGCCGTGCGATCTTCATCATCGACATCTCCGTGCCGCGCGACATCGATCCGGAGTGCAACAAGCTGGACAACCTCTACCTCTACGACATCGACGCGCTGCAGGGAGTCGTCGACGCGGGGCTCCAGGAGCGCCGCCGCGAAGCGGCGCTGGCCGAGGCGATCGTCGAGGAGGAGGTCGCGCGGTACCACGCCCGGGGCCGGGCCCGGGACGCCGCGCCGGCCATCGTGGCCCTGCGGGAGAAGCTCCACGGCGTGGCCGAGGCGGAGCTGCAGCGGTTCCGCGGGCGCCTGGGGCCTCTTTCGGAAAAACAGGAAGCAACGGTCCGCGACCTGATGAGCTCGCTGGTCAACAAGATCCTGCACGGGCCCACGCGCGAGATGAAGGGGGCGGGAGAAGGGCCCCCCGACGGACGGGTCGTCGAGATCGTCAGTAGGATTTTCGACCTGGACGCGCGGGAGGAGCCGCACGACACGCAGGCCGACCCGAAGCGTTCGGTGCCATGATCCTCGGCACGCGCGGCAGCCCGCTGGCCCTCACGCAGACCCACTGGGTGCGCGACCGGCTCATGACGGCCCACAGCGACCTGGTTGTCACCGTGGAGATCATCCGCACCACGGGGGACCGCAACCAGCTGGCGCCCCCCCGGTCGCTCCCCGGATCGAAGGGGCCCGATGGCGGCAAGGGGATCTTCGTCAAGGAGATCGAGGACGGGTTGCTCGCCGGCCGAATCGACGCGGCGGTCCACAGTCTCAAGGACCTTCCCACCGGGCAGCCCCCGGGGTTGATCGTGGCCGCGACCCCCCAACGGGAGGACCCGCGCGACGCCCTCGTGACCCGTGAGGAGGTGGCCCTCGAGGCGCTCCCCCGCGGGGCCCGGGTGGGCACCGGCAGCCCTCGTCGCGCGGCGCAACTCAGGGCGGTGAGGCCGGACCTGATCTTCGAGCCGGCGCGGGGCAACGTGGACACCCGGATCCGTAGAATGATGGGAGGGGCGTTCGACGCCGTCGTGCTGGCCGTCGCGGGGCTCTCACGTCTCGGATACATGAGGGGAACGGCCTCCGGTGGCGCGTTCATCCACCCCATCCCGGAAGAGATCTGCCTGCCCGCGGTGGGGCAGGGGGCGCTGGCGATAGAGACCCGCGAGGCCGACACACGGACGCGGTCCCTGATCTCGACCCTGCATGACCCGGTGGCGGCCGCCGAGGTTGCCGCCGAACGAGCTTTCCTCGGCGCCCTGGGAGGAGGGTGCCGCGTGCCCGTGGCGGCCCTGGCGCGCGCCACCAACGGGAGGCTGAGTCTTGCCGGTCTGGTGGCCTCCCCCGACGGATCCGAGATCGTGAAGGTCCGTGGAGAGAGCGCTGTCGACTCAGCGGCCGACCTGGGACGCCGCCTGGCGCTGGAAGCCCTGGAGCTGGGCGCCCGGGCCGTGATACGCCGCTACGAGGAGTCGGGCGGGTGAACCCTCTCGCCGGGCGCACCGTCCTGGTGACCCGCTCGCGCGATCAGGCGAGTGAGCTGGGAGGGGAGCTCGAAGGACTCGGGGCACGGGTCATCGAGGCGCCCGTGATCGCCTTCATGGACCCGGTGGAATGGGCGCCGGTGGACGCGGCGATCGAAAGCCTGGATCGTTACGACGTGGTCATCTTCACGAGCGTCAACGCCGTGGACCGGTTTGCCCGGCGCATGGAGGCCGGTGGCTCTCCAGTGGCCCGCCTGAGCCGGCCGCGTCTGGTCGCCATCGGCCCGGCCACCGGGGCCGGGCTTCTCGCAAGGGGGCTCCGTCCCGATGATGTGGCCGCCGACTCGAGCGCCGAGGGGATCCTGGGGCTCCTCGCAACGCGCGGTGCGCTCGCGGGCCTGAGGATCCTGATCCCCCGCGCGGCCGTGGCCCGTGACCTGCTGCCCGATCGCCTGCGCGAGGCCGGCGCCCTGGTGGACGTGGTGGCCGTTTACCGCACGGTCCCCGTCCCGGTGGAAAGGGAGGTTCTCGATCTCATCCGCGATGGAGGAGTGGACGCCATCACCTTCACGAGCTCCAGCACGGTGTCCTACCTCCTGGCCGGAGTGGGAGGCGCCTCCACGCTCAAAGGGCTGGTGATCGCGGCCATCGGTCCGGTCACGGCCCGGAGCGCGCGTGAGGCCGGACTGAACCCTCAGATCGTGGCGGAGTCCACCGGCATGCGGGCGCTGGCATTGGCGCTCGGCGATTACTTCGCGAAGAGGTGAGGCGTGAGCTCCGCGCCGGGAGCGAACTCGGAAGGCGCGGCGCCCCGTCGAAAAACTCGCGCCCCCGTGCGGCCTTCCAGGAGGACTTGCGGCGCCCCCCGGTCCCCACTGCCCCCTTCGACCGCAAGCCAGGCCCCCTCGCGCAGCCCGATCACGACGGCCTCGTTCTCCTCGTGGAACTCGCGGATCCGCTGCTCGCGCGTCTCTCCCATGTGGGTCGAAGCCGGGTCCGCATCCAGATAGTGACAGTTGATCTGGAAGGGGACGAGCCCCAGCGCATCGAGGGAGGCCGGCTGGACGATCGGCATGTCGTTGGTCGTCCTGATGGTGGGCGCGGCGATCACGGTCCCAGCGCTGGACCCGAGGTAGGGCGCACCTCCCGCCACTCGCCTCCTGATCGGCTCGAGGAATCCCGCGCCCTGGAGATGATGCAGGAGCCTGAAGGTGTTGCCGCCCCCCACGAAGAACGCTTCGGCCTGTTCAACGGCCGCGCGCCCCGAGGAGCCCTCCGCCGCGCGGTCCACCTCGATCCCCCATTGCGCGAACCGCTCGCGCACCCTGGCCCAGTACGCCGCCTGGTCGTGCAGGGCGAAGGGGACGAAAAGGATCCGCCCGGCTCGGGACAAGAACGCGCGGATCGCCTCCGCGGCGTGGTCCAGATACCCCGCGCCGTGACAGGAGGAGTTGCTCAGGAGAAGCAGACGCATCGGGGACATCATACCAGCTTCCCCTGAAGGTGGAATCCCACGCGCTCCCATCCCCGGGAACAGGGTCTCACCGAGCGCTGTGATAGGCTCCCGCAGTCATGGCCTCCATTCGCCGCCTTCTCTCTGATCTGCTGCCGGCGGCGCTTCTGATCACCGCCGGCTGCTATGACCCTCCAGTGAGAGAGAGGGTGATGCTGACCGTCGAGCCTGGCGGGCGGCTCGTCCTGTCGGTCGAGACGACCTTCAAGCAGGGAAGGGACCTCAAGGAGGAAGAACAGGGCCGGATCCAGCACGCGGTTGACCTCTACGAGCTGGGACGCGATCCCTGGATCAGGGGCTTCGACAGGGCGTTCGCGGTCGACGTGACCCACGAGTACATCGGGCCACGGAAGGCGCCGCAAGGGATCGCCCGCCGTGGGAGCGTCCCATCGGTGGAGTCTCTCGCCGACCTCATGCCCGATGCCATCGCCAACTTCAAGCTGTCCGAGGACCCGGAGGAGGGAACGCGCACGCTGCGGATCATCCACATCGACCTTCCGGAATCGCTGCGCGAGAATCGGCGGCAGGTGGAGAGGGAGATGGAGGCGTTCGCCGCAGTCGGGTTCCGCTTCTCCGAGAGAGAGTGCGACCTGTACGACTACCTGGCGGAGCGCGTGGACCGCCGGCGCGACGTCCTGCGCTCGCTGGACGACGAGGCGCACATCGAGGGGATGCTGACACCCGAAGAGACCGTGCTCAGGGAGAGACTACGGGAGGCCTTCGAAGGAATGGCTGCGTTCGGGGAGGACCGGGGAAAGCGGAAGGCTCCCGTCGTGGCGAGCCTCTCGTTCTCGGCCTTCGAGCACGACTTCTGCGTGAAGCTGCCGGCCGAGGCGACGATCGTCATCGGGCTCGCGGGCGGCGTGGAGGAGAAAGAGCGGACAACCTATTGCGCGCCGCGCCTGACGCTGGAAGACCTCCACGAAGTGGTCGTTCCCGAGGCGGAACCTTCCCCGATGGACCACGAGGTGCTCGGGAAGCTGCTCGACGATCCGGTCGGGCTCGCCGCGGCCCCATTCACCTGCCACCGGTACGATGATGCGAAGTCGCTGGAGCGCAAGATCTGGGCCCGGATCCTGCCGCTTCCCTGCTATGAGCTGACCTGGAGCACGTCAGCTCCGAAGGAAAGAAAGGTGGCCTGCGATAGGGCGATTCCCCAGGAGTGTGTCCGAGTAATGGCTTGGGCCCGAGCCATTACTCGGACACACTCCTAGGCCAACTGCTTCCGCGAAATCTCCTCGGGGGTCGTCAGCCCGGCTTCCAGCGCCGCCAGCGCCTCCTTCTGGAGGGAGCTCATGCCCGCGCCCCGGCACGCCGCCAGCACCGCCTCGGATGCCTTGGACGCCACAGCCTCCGCGACCGAGCCAGTCAGCTTGAGTGTATGCGCCAGCGGGACCCTCCCGCGCAGCCCCGTGGTCGGCGCGCAGGCGTCGCATCCCGTCCCACGCCACAGCCTGATCCGCCGTGCGTCCTCCACCGGCACTCCGAGCGCCCTGGCGTGCTCCTGCGCCGTGCCCGCCTCCCTCCTGCATGAGGGACAGACTCGCCGAACCAGCCTCTGGTGAAGCACAAGGGTGGGCCGGCTCCCCATCGCCGGGGGGGGATAACCGGCCGTAGCCAGCCTCAGCAGGGCCTCTGGAAGGGTCCTCGCCTCCACCTTGCAGATCACCAGCTTGCGCTCCGACAGCCCTGACGATCTTCCTTTCCACGACACGCCGTCCCACGCCGTGATCGCCACGACCTTCGCGCCCGAAGTCCCCGCCCGCGCCAGAGCGTCGCGGAAACTGTCGCGGATCTCCGGAAAGAACTCGAGCTGCTCCACGTCGGTCAGGTTCACCGCGCGGGGAGATTCCACCACACAGAGCGGCCGTCCCTGCGCGGCGATCTCCATCACCAGCGCGTACAGGGTGCTCGATGCGCCCGAGCAGGGGGGCGCGGAGACCACGATGAGCCCCGAGTCCTTCTCCAGGACCACGCGCAGGCGCTCGACGACTCCATCCGGAAACCCCAGGTCGTCGAGGCGTCGCGGGAAGCCGACGGGATCGATGATCTTCACCGACAGCTCCTCGCCCTCGCGCCCGGGCCGGGACCTGACGATGATCTGATGCTCGATCCCTTCGATGGACAACAGGGCGCGTCCCGCCCTCGGCACGAGCCGCGCCGCGCCCTCGAGGCCGGCCATGCCGCGGAAAGCCTTCAGCGCGACGACCGCGTCGGAGGACGCGCGGCTTCGATCGTGGTATAGCGATCCGTCGATGCGGTAGAAGACCTTCACCACCCCGCGCTGGTTCTGGATGTGGATGTGAGAGACGCGCCGTCGCACCGCCGTCTCCAGGATCCGCATGGGCACTGGCGCTGAAGCTCCCTCGGTCGGAGTCCCGCTCCTCGACGGGGCCGGGGGGACGCCATCGGGGGGCGTGGCCGAGCCGTGCGGGAAAATCGATCGGATCGCCGCCGCAATCGCGTCGGCGGGCGCCACCCCGGGGATGACCTGGTAACCGGTCGTCTTCATCACGCGCTCGACGGCGGCGCTGTTCGACGGGTCGGCCATCACCAACGTCATGATGTGCTTGTCGCGGAACGCCTCGGACTCCAGCGGGAGGATGTTCTCGTGCAGGCAATGGTCCACTCCGAGGCGGCGGAGCATCATCGCGTCGATCCGGGCGCGCGAAAGGTCCACCGCCGCCACCGTGTGCTGCGACTGGAGAAACCTGTCCAGGCGGTCGGGCGGAAGCGCCCCGCTGTCCACGAGGATCTCTCCGAGCCGGCGCCCATCGATCTTCTGGCGGTTCAGGGCATCCAGGAGCTGGGTCGTCGTGATGACGCCCGAACGAACCAGCATCTCCCCGATGAGCATGCGCGACTGCGCCAGCGTGCGCGTTTCCTCACGCATCGAGTCGGGGGCGTCGCGCCAGAAGGCATCCTTGAAGTCCTGACCCGCGGCGCAGAAGCATCCCAGGCAGAAGGGACAGACCTTGGTGGGACGCTGCGGATTGCACGAGCACCAGATCGCCTCCAGGGCGTCGAAGTCGCTCAGGCAATTGAAGCACTGCACCAGGTAGTTTCCGGCCATCAGAGGGGCCCCTCGGAGGGTCTGCAAGGCGGGGAATATATGGCCCTCCGCGGCCCCGGGCAACGGACCCGACCCGGTGCCGGAGACCGGCCCGGCACGCCCCGCCAATCTTGATCATCCCGGGAGGGCTATGGTACGGTGAGCCGCCTTCGGAAAACTCGCCGGGGCGCCATCCCCGCATCATGAAAGTCATGGCACGCAGGGCGGGCTCTCGAGCGGCGATGCCCTGTCAGGGTTGCTTCCGCCGGAGAATTCTGAGATGCCCGGGACACCCGCTCTCAAGCGGACACCGCTCCACGCCGCGCACATGGCGCTGGACGCCCGCCTGGTCGAGTTCGCCGGGTGGGAGATGCCGGTGCAGTATCGCGGCGTCATCGAGGAGCATCTGGCTGTCAGGAAATGCGCGGGGCTCTTCGACGTATCCCACATGGGCGAGATCTCCATCCGCGGTCCCAGGGCCCTCGACGCCGTGCAGCGCCTGACCTCCAATGACGCCGCGCGCCTGGCGGACGGGCAGGCCCAGTACTCGGCGCTCACCACGCCGAAGGGATCCCCGGTGGACGACATCATCGTCTATCGATTCGCCGCGGATCGCTTCTTCCTCTGCGTCAACGCGGCCAACGACGACAAAGACTTCACATGGATCCAGGAGCACATGCCGGCCGGCGCGAAGGCTGAGCACGTGAGCGACCAGTACGCCCAGATGGCCCTCCAGGGGCCTCGCGCCCAGGTGATCCTCTCCGCCCTCACCGATGCGCCCCTGACCGCTCTTTCCTCCTTCAGCTTCACGGAGGCGCCCGTGGCGGGGCGCAAGGCCGTCATCGCGCGCACCGGCTACACGGGCGAGGACGGGTTCGAGATCTACTGCGCACCTCACGACGCGCCGCACGTATGGGAGGCGCTCCTGGAGAAGGGCCAGCCGGTGGGTCTTCAACCGGCCGGTCTGGCCGCACGCGACACGCTCCGGCTGGAGGCGTGCATGGCCCTCTACGGCAACGACATCGACGAGACGACGACGCTGCTGGAGGCCGGGCTCGGTTTCATCGTGAAGCTCGAGAAGGGAGATTTCATCGGCCGGCAGGCGCTTCTCGATCAGAAGCGGGAAGGGCTCGGACGCAAGCTCGTCGGATTCGAGATGGTGGAACGCGGCGTGGCGCGCCACGGCTACCCGGTGAGCATCGGTGGAGAAAGAGCCGGGCAGGTCACGAGCGGCACGTACGCCCCCTACGTGAGGAAAAACGTCGGGCTGGCCTACCTTCCATCGCGGGCCACGGCGCCCGGTAGCGAGTTCGATGTCATGATCCGGGCCAAGCCGGTCCGCGCCCGTGTAATCCGAACCCCATTCTACAAGCGGACGAGGTAGGAGAGTCGGATGTATCCCGAGAATCTCAGGTACACGAAGGATCATGAGTGGATCGATGTGAAGGGATCTGACGGGACCGTGGGCGTGACCTTCTTCGCGCAGAAGGAGCTGGGCGACGTCGTCTTCGTCGAGCTGCCCGACGTGGGCAGGAGTCTGGCGCAGGGGGAGATCTTCGGCACGATCGAGTCGGTCAAGGCCGTGTCGGAGATCTACAGCCCGGTCTCGGGCACGGTCCTCGCCGTCAACACCGACCTGAAGGACCATCCGGAACAGGTCAATCTGGATCCCTACGGCGCGGGGTGGATGGTGAAGATCAGGCTCGCGAACTCGGGAGAGATCGGGGGACTGATGGAATCGCGCACCTACCAGAGCCTCGTCGGCGGCGGTCACTGAGAGGACGCCACACCGATGCGATTCCTACCCCAGGGCGACGACGATCTGCGTGAGATGCTCGCGGCGGTCGGGGTCTCCTCCCCGTCGGACCTGTTCCGCGCGATACCCGAGAAGCTCCGGCTGAAGGGAGACCTGAACCTCCCTCCCGCGCATTCCGAGCTGGATCTCAGAAGGAAGATGGGCGCGATGGCCGCGGCCAACGCGTCGGCCGCCACGCACGCCTTCTTTCTGGGAGCGGGCGCCTACAACCATTACGTGCCCGCCGCGGTCTGGCAGCTTCTCCTGCGCTCGGAGTTCTACACCTCCTATACGCCTTACCAGCCCGAGATAAGCCAGGGGACGCTGCAGGTCACCTTCGAGTACCAGAGCCTCATCGCCGCCCTCACCGAGATGGAGATCTCGAACGCCTCCCTCTACGACGGCGCCACCGCCCTGGCCGAAGGGGTCCTGATGGCTCAGCGCGCCAACAAGCGAGCTCGGGTGGTCCTGTCGGAGGCGATCCATCCTCATTACCTGCGTGTGGTGCGCTCCTACGTGCGCAACCTCGGCCTGCAGGTCGTCACGATCCCGGCCGGTGCCGACGGGCGCACCGATCTCGACAGGCTGGCCGCCACCATGGCTTCCGACGGCGCGACGGTCGCGGCGGTGGCGATGCAGAACCCGAACTTCTTCGGGTGCGTCGAGGATCTGGGCGCGGCGGCGCCCCTTGTGAAGAACGCGGGGGCGCTCTTCGAGGTCGTCATCAACGAGCCGATCTCCCTGGGGCTGCTGCACGGGCCGGGCCATTACGGCGCCGACGTGGCGGTGGGGGAAGCCCACGCGCTGGGCACGCCACTCCAGTTCGGCGGACCGTACCTCGGATTCATGGCCGCAAAGGAACCGCTGCTGAGGCAGATGCCGGGGCGCCTCGTGGGCGAAGCCCGCGACGCGCGGGGAAGGCGCGGCTATGTCCTGACGCTCTCGACGCGCGAACAGCACATCCGCCGGGAGAAGGCGACCTCCAACATCTGCACCAACCAGGGGCTCATCGCGATGGCCGCCACGATCTACATGAGCCTGATGGGCCGCCACGGACTGCGGGAGGTCGCCACGCAGAATCGGAGCAAGGCGATCTGGGCGAAGGAGCGGCTGTCCCGGGTGAAGGGATGCCACCCGCGCTTCACCGCGCCGATCTTCAACGAGTTCGTCCTCGAGCTGCCCGCCGACCCGGAATCGATCAACCGGGAGCTCCTCGCCAAGGGGATTGTGGGGGGCCTTCCGCTGGCCCGGTACCTCCCGTCGGTCCCCGGCGCGAGGAACCTGTGCCTCTTCTGTGTCACGGAGATGAACACGCGCGAAGAGATCGAGAGGCTGGCGTCAGCTCTCGAGGAGGCGGGCCGATGACCGACGGGCGCCCGAAGGAGGTCTCCACCGCCGTGACGCGGCTGGAGCCCACGATCTTCGAGCTCAGCTCGGCCGGCTGCCGGGGCTATGAGCTGCCTGCCCTGGACGTGCCCGAGGCGGATCCATCGGATCTGGGCGACGCCGTGCGACCGGACATCGCGGGTTTCCCCGAGATGAGCGAGGTGGACGTCGTGCGACACTTCGTGCGCCTCTCGCGTCTGAACTACGCGATCGATCTCGGGCTCTATCCTCTGGGCTCCTGCACCATGAAGTACAACCCCAAGATTAACGAGGAGATGGCCCGCCTGGACGGTTTCGCGCGCATCCATCCGATGCAGCCGGAAGGGTCGGTGCAGGGGGCGCTCCGGCTGATGGACGAGCTGGAAGCCCTCCTGCGCGAGATCACCGGGATGGATCGGTTCACGCTGCAGCCGGCGGCCGGCGCCCACGGTGAGCTGACCGGAATCATGATCGCCCGGGCGCACCTGGAACGCTCGGGCGACCCGCGCTCCGTGATCCTGATCCCCGACTCGGCGCACGGCACCAACCCGGCCTCGGCCCACATCTGCGGCTACCGCGTCGAGGAGATCGCCTCCAACGAACGCGGGTGCATCGACACCGACGCGCTGCGCCGGAGGATGGGCCCCGACGTGGCGGCGCTCATGCTCACGAACCCCAACACCCTCGGGATATTCGAAGCCGAGATCGAGACGATCTGCGGGATCGTCCACGCAAAGGGCGGGCTCGTCTACATGGACGGTGCCAACATGAACGCCCTGGTCGGCGTGGCGCGTCCCGGCGACATGGGGGTCGACATCCTGCACCTGAACCTGCACAAGACCTTTTCCACGCCGCACGGCGGCGGCGGTCCGGGCAGCGGACCTGTCGGCGTCGTCAGGGCGCTGGAGCCGTACCTGCCCGTGCCGGTCCTGGTGAGAGGGGAAAGGGAGCTCCGCCTCGACTGGGAGCGTCCGTTCTCCATCGGAAAGATCTCGAGCTTCCTCGGCAATTTCGGCATGCACGTGCGCGCCTACGCGTACATCCTGTCATACGGGGCCACCGGGATCCGGAGGATCGCCGAACGCGCCGTGCTCAACGCGAGCTACATCAGGGCGCGCCTCTCCGACACCTATCACCTCGCCTTCAGGCAGCCCACCCTGCACGAAGTCATCTTCGACGACACGAACCAGAAGGACGCCGGCGTCAGGACGCTGGACATAGCCAAGAGGCTGATGGACTATGGATTCCATCCGCCGACGATCTATTTCCCGCTGATCGTTCACGGCGCGCTGATGATAGAGCCCACCGAGACCGAGTCGCGCCAGGAGCTGGACCGATTCATCGAGGCGATGAAGGCGATCGACCGGGAGGCCCGCGAGGACCCGGAGCTGGTCCGGACGGCGCCGCACCATACGCCCGTGGGCAGGCTCGACGAGGCGGCGGCCGCCCGCAAGCCCAAGCTGGTCTGGTGAGCGGGGGGGCGCCATCACGGGCCTCGATTGATTCCTACCCGGGAAGCCCGAGCATCCGGTAGGCCAGCTCCAGCGGGAGCCCCACCACGTTGGTGTACGAGCCGCGGATCCCGGTGACGAACAGCCCCGCCCCTTCCTGGATGCCGTAGGCGCCCGCCTTGTCGAGCGGGTTTCCCGTGGCGACGTACCATTCGAGCTCCCGTCGCGAGAGCCTCTTGAAGGTCACCCGGGTGATCGCGCGGTCCGATCGGACCACGCCGCCCGCCGGTTCGCAGAGGGCCAGCGCGGTCACGACGCGGTGGGTGCGTCCCGAGAGACGCCGGAGCATCCGGCGGGCCTCGGCCGCATCGGCCGGCTTTCCCAGCGCGGCGCGATCCACGACCACGATCGTATCGGCCCCCAGCACACGAGCTCCGGGGCAGCGGGCCGCGACCTCGATCGCCTTCGCGACGGCGAGACGCTCCGCGGCGTGCGCGGGGAGCTCGCCGGGCGAGAGCGTCTCGTCCACGTGGGGCCGGCGCACGGCGAACCGGTAGCCGGCCGCTCGCAGGAGCCGGGCGCGCCGGGGGGATCGCGAGGCCAGGACGAGGGGCGCGCTCAGAACCCCACCTTGCGAGAGTCGGAGGCGTCGCCCGGAATCGGACCGAACTTCTCCTCGTACTGCTGGATGTTCTGGGTCAGGACCCGGGCGAGGTCCTTGGCATGCACCGGTGACGTGATGATCCTCGCGTGGACCTTGACCTCCTGCTTGCCGGGCACCAGACGTCCGAAGTCGATGTAGAACTCCGATCGGCTGAACATGATGCTTGCGATGTTGCTGTAGATCCCCTCTGCGGTGTCGTTGTCGATGCGGCCCTGCAGAGAGACGGGCGGGGCCGGTGGGCGCGGCGCTTCGGGGTGGTCGTTCGAGCTCACGGTGAACCTCCTTCGTCGGGCGGGACGTCTCCGGTCTGTTGCAGCCATCCGATCCAGCCCCTATAATAACCGCCCACTGACTCATACAACGGGGTGCTCCTGTGAGAATTCGCGCGGGTTTCTGGCTCGCCTCTCTCTCGATCGCGGCGCTCTTCCTCGCCACTCTCTCGGGCGCCGCCGCTCGGCAGAGCTCCCTTGAGACACCACCGCCGGTCGGAGATCTCGATGAGGGGCCCCTCGTGGTCCCCGGAGATCCCCCCGATCTCATCCTGATCTACACGGGCGCCGTCGTCGGCTACGTCGACCCGTGTGGCTGACCGCACAATCCCTCCGGGGGACTCGCCCGTCGGGCGGGGTATCTGAACCTCCTCAAGCAACAGTACCCGAAGGCGGTCACCGCCCTCGTCGAGACGGGTGACTTCTCCTCGGAGACGGATGAAGCCGGCCGCCTCAAGACCGCGAACCTGATCGAGGGGATGGGGATGATCGGCTACGACGTCGTGAATCTCGGCGAGCGCGAGTTGGCGGGGGGCGTCGAGGAGCTACGCCGGTTGATCGAGAAATCCCGCATGGTCTTCACGAGCGCCAGCTTCGTCTATCGCGACAACGGCGAGCAGCTCTTCGCGCCCTACGCGATCAGGGATTACAAGCTGGCGTCAGGCAGGAGCGTGCGGATCGGGTTTCTGGGGGTGAACACCTTCAACTCCGCCTTCGCCAGGGAGACGCCCGACCGGCGCGTGCTCATCATGCGCGACCCGGTGGAGGCGGTGAAGCTGCACCTGCCGGCGCTGAGGGCGAAGGTGGACCTCGTCGTGCTGCTCGCAAACCTCAGCCTGCGTGACCTGACGACTCTGCTTGCCGGAAGCAAGGGGATCGACCTGGCCCTCGCGAGCTACGGCGCCCGGTTCTCGCCGGCCGGCACGATCGAGATGATCGAAGGGGTGCCCGTTCTCTACTCCGGGGATCAGGGGAAGCGCATGGGCGAGGTGCGCCTCAAGTTCGAACGCAAAGGCGTGCCGCCGAAGCTGACCGCGAACCATGTCTTCCTGACGCGCCGGTATCCGTCCGATCCGAAGCTTCAGGATTTGATCGACAGGACGATCGCCCGCGTGAACGAGATCAACCGCCAGAAGGCGGTCACCGCCGTGGCCGCGCCCGCACCGCCGGTGGCCGCGCGGGGCCCGGCGGGAACCGGCGCCACAGTGCCGCTGGAAACCGTCAGCTCGGCGCCCGCCGATGGCAAGGGGTTCCTGACCGCGAATGCGTGCGTCAGCTGCCACAGCGAGGCGTATGAGGTCTATGCCCGAACCAAGCATGCCAGAGCCTTCGACACGCTCGTGAAGGCAAACCAGGATTACAACCCCGAGTGCGTGAAATGCCACGTGACAGGGTATGAGGCACCGAACGGTTTCATCAACGCGCGCCAGAGCCCCGAGCTGGTCAACGTCCAGTGCGAGGCGTGCCACGGGAACGCCACCGAACACCTCCGCGACGCGTCGAAGCCGTTCGGCAACGTCCCGCCGCGAAGCTGTTTCACATGCCACACCAAGGAGAACAGTCCCGACTTCGCGTTCTTCAAGTACTGGGACATGATCAAACACTGACCCGCTCCCGTCCTTGGTGCCTTCCTTGACACTCCCCGGAAGCAACACGATAATCGCGCCGCGAGGTGCAGCCTTCCCGATGGATCGGATCATGGCGCTTGATGTCGGCGAGGCCACGGTGGGCGTCGCGGTGAGCGATCCGCTGGGCATCACGGCTCAGCCGATCACCACCGTCAGGCGCCGCGGCCTGAAACACGATCTGCGGACCCTTGCCGATCTCGCCGCCCGCCACGAGGTCGGGACGATCGTGGTGGGGCTCCCGTTGCGAATGTCCGGTGTCGCCGGCTCCCGGGCCTCGGATGCGGAGACCTTCGCGCATCGCGTGCGGGAGGCTCTCGGGCTGCCGGTAGTGACCTGGGACGAGCGGCTCTCCACCGTTCAGGCCGAACGTTGCCTCCTGGAGGCCGACCTGTCGCGGCGGCGGCGCCGGGAAGTGATCAACCACGTGGCGGCCGCCATCATCCTTCAGGCCTATCTCGACAGCCGGCCCCGGACGCGGCCATGAGGATCGGCCCGGCCCTCGTCCTGGCGGCGGCCCTTGTCTGCTGCGTGATGGCGATCCAGTCCCTCTTCTGGCAGGGGACACGTCCTTACAAAGGATACGCATCCGAATCCACCGTGGTGCTCATCGAGCCGGGCCAGCCGGCCCGGGTCGCGGCGGCAAAACTGCATGATTCGGGTCTGATCCGCAGCGCCCTGGTCTTCCGCCTGCTCATGAGAGTCCGCCGGGCCGAGGGGAGGATCCACGCGGGCGAATACGAGTTCTCCGGGCCGCAGAGCCCCAACCAGATCCTCGACAAGCTCGTGCGGGGAGACGTCGTGCAGCACAAAATGACGGTTCCCGAGGGGCTGCGCCTCGAGGAGACCAGCGAGGTTGTCGAAGCTGCGGGGTTCGGCACCAGACAGGCCTTCCTCGAGTCCGCGCGCGCCGAGCGGAACCGGCGTCTCGTCCTGGACCTGGATCCCGTGGCGCCCGACCTCGAGGGGTATCTCTTTCCCGACACCTACTTCTTCGCCAGCGGCACCCCGCCCGATCGGATCGTGGAGGAGATGGTCGCGCGGTTCCGCCGCGAGATGAGCGCCGGACGTATGGCGCGCCTCAATGAGCTGGGGCTGTCGGTGCGGCAGGCGATCACGCTGGCCTCCCTCGTCGAGGAGGAGGCGATGGCCGACGAGGAGCGGGCGCGGATCGCCGCCGTGTTCCACAACCGGCTCCGGAGCCGGATGCTCCTCCAGTGCGACCCGACCGTGGTCTACGCGCTCGAGCTGGACCGCCGCTATCGGGGGGAGATATACCGTTCCGACCTCTCGTACTCCTCTCCCTACAACACTTACGTGCATCCGGGGCTCCCCCCGGGGCCCATCTGCAGCCCTGGGGCCCGGTCGATCGAAGCGGCGCTCTACCCGGCGCCCACCGGCGACCTCTATTTCGTCGTGGCCGGGCCGGGCCGCCACCGTTTCTCCACCAACATCCGTGACCACGAGGAAGCGGTGCGCCAATACCGGCGCGACCTGACGCTGTCGAACCGGCGCCATTGACACGGGAGCCGTTGCACTCCATGTTGCGAACCGCGGGAATCCTGCTTTGCTGCGCCGCGCCGGCGCTCGCCGGCTCCGGGCCGGGGAGCGCCCGGAACGCGGAGATCATGCTCAGGCTTTCCGAGATGAGAGGCCACTCGTACCGTAAGGCCGTCGAGGTGGAGACTCTGCGACAGGACGAGGTGCGTTCGTTCCTCCTGCGCAAGCTCGGCGACGAGTACCCCGATGAGAGGCTCGACGCGGAGCGCAAGGCGATGGTCCATCTCGGCCTGCTGGATCGGCAGGACGATCTGAAGGAGCTCTTCGTGGCGATGCTGTCCGAACAGGCGGCCGGCTACTACGACCCCGACGCCCGAAGGCTCTTCCTGGTGGAGGGGAGATCGTTTCCGGGAATGGCCCTCGTCCACGAGCTCGCGCACGCGCTGCAGGACCAGGTTTTCGGGATCGCGGCGATACTCGACGCCGCGCGCCCCGACGACGACGCTCTCCTGGCGGCGCAGGCCATGATCGAGGGGGAGGCGACTCTTCTCACCGAGAGATTCCTCTCGGCGCGCGGGGAGACGGACGAGGGGAAGGCGGAGCCGATGGGTGAGCGCACCGCCCCGGAAGGTGAACCGGCCGGGACAAGGATCCCGCTGATTCCGCGGGTCCTTCAAGATAGCTTCACCTTTCCCTACGTCGAGGGGCTGGCGTGGGCCCGCGCGATCGACGCTCGCGGAGGCGCCCTCCTGATGGACGAGATCTTCAAGCGGCCCCCTGAATCCACCGAGCAGGTCCTTCATCCTGTCAGGGCGGCCGCGCAGCGGGATCTTCCCTCCCTCATTGCGACCGCGGCCATCGAGACTCTGCCCCAGGGAGATCCCCCGAACGCCTACCGTCTGATCCACGCCAACGTGATGGGGGAGTTCATGGTGCGCGAGCTGCTCGGGGGGGCGGGCGACCCAGCCGCGGTCACCGCCGCGGAAGGATGGGACGGGGATCGATATGCCATCTACGAAGGCAGGCGCGGAGCCACGTCGATGATCTGGGTCACCGTGTGGGACAGGTCCTCCGACGCCGTGGAGTTCCTGGCCCGCGCGTCGTCCTGGCTCGATCGCCGCCCGGCCCGCGGGCGGGCTTGGCGGATCGGCCGGGAGGGAAGCCTGGCCCGGATCGTCGCGATCGTCGAGGGCTTCGAACCGCGCCTCGCCGATCGGATCATCGCGGAGCTGGAGGGGGCCCTGCCCGCGGGAGTGACCTTCCGGTGAAGAGGACGCTGCTCACGATCGGGATTCTCGTGGCGGGCCTGACGGCCGCGGCCGCCTACTACGGTTATCGCAGGGCCACGGAGGTGACGAGCGTCTGGGTCGTGCTCGCCTTCGGCCTCCTGATGATCCCCTACTTCGCCCTCGGCTTCGACCGCGTCGTGGAGGCGCTGCGGGAGATGGGTCGATCGAACCGGGTGCGGTTGACGTTGATGGGGTTTCTCCTGCTGGTGCCCGGGCTCGTGGTGCTGGTGGGGGGCGGCGGGCACCTCTCCTTGCGCCGGACGCTCGGGCTGGTCCTGTACATCGGGGCTCCCATCCTTCTGCTCGCGGCGTGGGGACGGGGCGGGGCGCGCCCCTCGGTGGTCGACCTGCTGGTTCTGCTGCTGCTCTGGCTGCCCGTGGAGCTGCAATACTTCGAGAAGTTCTGGAACCTGCCGGCCGGAAACCCCTCCTACGTCCTGGCAAAGACGCTGGGCATGGAGCTGGCGCTCTTCTGCTTCATGGTGGTGCGGAGGCTCGACGGGGTGGGATACAGGTTCCGTCTTTCCACCGAGGATGTCAGCGTCGGGCTGATCGCCCTCCTGGCATTCCTGGCCATCGGTATCCCCACGGCACTGGCCACAGGCTTCGTCCAGTTCTCCCCGCACTGGGTCGGCCCCGGCAAGTCGTTCCTGATGTTTCTCGGGATCTTTTTTTTCGTGGCGCTCCCGGAAGAGGTTCTGTTCCGCGGGCTGATCTTCAACATGCTGCAGAGAATGATTCGGACCGGCGGCCCGTACACATCACTCCTCATCTCATCGGTGATCTTCGGGCTGGCGCACCTCAACAACCCGCCCGGCGACTGGCGCTACGTGATGCTCGCCACCGCGGCGGGAATGTGCTACGGCTGGGCCTACCTTCGCACGGGGAGCCTCCTCGCGGCGGCCTACGCGCACGCGCTGGTGGATACCATCGGAATGATGGCCTTCCCGCACTGACGAACCCGTATTCCTCCTTGACCCCGGGTTCGCCGCCGCATAGAATCGGGCCTCGTTGTCATCCTCCCGGTCGTTGTTTCACTCACCTCGGCAAAGACGGAACATCGATGATCTACCCCAGCGCGACGCGCAGGTCCCGGCGCTCCCGGGCGGAGTCCGATTTCCTCACCTTCGATGAGGTCGCCCTGTTCAGCGACGCGCTCGTGACCGTTGGGACGCCGGGGCGGGCCACGGCCCTCCCGGGCCATGCGGAGCCGCTCGCCGCAAGGAGCGCGGAACGTCTGAGGTTGCTGCGGCTCCAGACCGCGTGGAGGCGAGTCGTGGGGCCCCACCTCAAGACGGTCTCGCGTCCCTGTTCGTACAAGACTTCCGTACTGACCGTCGAAGTGCGCGACGTTTCCTGGAGACGCGAGCTGGAACGGGCGAGGCCGGAGATCCTCTCGCGGCTGGCCCGGCTCCTGCCGGACCATCCGGTCGCTCAGATCAGCTTCCGGCTGGGGGCGGCCGGTAGCCAGCCCCGCGGGCAGGAGATGGGGCGGACGGGCGTTCCGGTGGGGCATTCCACGGCCCCCAGGCTGCCGGCGGCCCCAACCGACCTGGCCGTCGAGGTTTCACCGACGCTGGAGACGATCGCGGACACTTCTCTGCGGGATCACCTCCGGGGGGTGATGGGGCGATACCTCGCCAGAAACTGCTAGCCGCGCCCCTTCCCGCCGGTAGAGCGCCGCCGGGTTGACACTGCCCGGGAGCTTTGCTATCTATTCACGTCCGAGTAAGCGACCCTCTGCGGGTATCGTCTGCCAGGACGAGAGGTTCGATCACCACGGTTTTCCGATGGGGGTTTACGCGGAATGATCGAGGTCGAACGGCTCAGCAAGAGCTTCGGCGGCAGGCCGGCCGTCAAGGAAGTCTCGTTCAGGGTGGCGAAGGGGGAGATCCTGGGCTTCCTCGGGCCCAACGGCGCGGGCAAGACGACCACGATGCGGATCCTCACCTGCTACATGCCCGCAAGCTCCGGCACCGCGCGCGTGGCGGGCTTCGACGTCTTCGAGCAGTCTCAGGAGGTCCGCCGCCGTATCGGCTACCTGCCGGAAAACCCTCCTCTTTACGACGAGATGACGATCCGCTCCTATCTCGACTTCGTGGCGAGGATCAAGGGGGTGCCGGGCCGTCAGGTCGGCGCCCGGATCGACGTCGTCGCCGCCAGGTGCGGCCTGGGGGATGTGCTCTCACGCGTGATCGGGCATCTGTCGCGCGGATACCGCCAGCGCGTCGGGCTGGCGCAGGCCTTGATCAACGATCCGCCGGTCCTGATCCTCGACGAGCCCACGGTCGGCCTCGACCCGGCGCAGATCAAGGAGATCCGCGAGGTCATCAAGGGGCTGGCCGGCGAGCACACCGTCATCTTCTCCACGCACATCCTCTCCGAGGTGACCGCCGCCTGCTCCCACGTGGCGATCATCAACTACGGCGAGGTGGTCGTCTCCGGCCCGCTGTCGCAGCTCGCCGCGGGGGACGGGGCCACGCAGCGGATCCACCTGCAGGTGGCGCGGGAAGGGGAGCCGGTGGCCCAGACTCTGATGAGACTGCCGGGCGTTCATTCGGTCGGAAGCGACGGGGCCCGTCCGGGCGCCTACGCGCTGACCGTGGAGGCCTCCGCCGAGCTGCGCGAGCGGATCGCCGCGGAGGTCGTCGCGCGCGGCTGGGGTCTGCTCGAGATGACGCCGCTGACGCCGTCCCTGGAGGACATCTACCTCAGCCTGACGGGTTCGGGCGCGAGGGCGGCGGCATGAGGAACATCTGGACCATCATGACGCGCGAGCTGAGGTCCTATTTCGTCTCGCCGATCGCGTACGTGATCCTCACGTTCTTTCTGTTCATCGTAGGGTACTTCTTTCTCGCGCTGGTGCTGCAGTACTCCGAGTTCTCGATGCAGGCGTCGGCGAATCCCATGTGGGCGAGTCAGCTCAACCTCCACGACGTCATCGTGCGCAATTTCTACTCGACGTTCGGCGTGATCATGATCTTCGTGGCGCCGATCCTGTCGATGAGGATCCTCGCCGAGGAGAGGCGCATGGGGACCGCCGAGCTCCTGCTGACCGCCCCGATCTCCACGGGGCAGCTCGTCATGGGAAAGTACCTCGGCGCCCTGGGCTTCGCCGCCTTCATGCTGCTGCTGACCTTCCAGTACCCCCTTTACCTGATCATGACCGGCGCCGCGCTCGAGAAGGGACCTCTCGTGGCGGTCTACCTCGGGACCCTGCTGATGGTGGGGGCCTTCCTGTCGGCCGGGCTCTTCAGCTCGTCGCTCTCTTCCAACCAGATCATCTCGGCGATCGTCGGGTTCGTCATCTGTCTGTTCTTCTGGGTGGTGGGTTTCCTCGGTGGGATCGGTGGCGGGGGAGGCGAGTACGGAGAGCTGCTCAAGGCGTTGTCCATCTCGGAGCACTACGAGGACTTTCTCAAGGGGGTCATCGACACGGGGTCGGTGGTCTACTACCTGACCTTCATCGCATTCGGGCTCTTTCTGACGCAACGGGTCATCGACTCCGGGCGGTGGAGGTAGGTCGTGGAGGCGCTTCGCAAGTTTGGTGGCACGGCGGGCGTCCTGATGGCGCTGTCCGGCTCCGGCATCGTCTACTTTCTTCCGGACCACCGGGTCTGGGGATGGATCCTGTCCGGCGCGGGATTCGCGCTCCTCCTGGGTGCCACGGTCCTCAACCGTGAGGACCTCAGGAACATGCTCAGGGGGCGTCCCTTCCGCTACGGCGCCAACGCGGTTTTCTACTCCCTCGTCGTGCTGGGTATCCTGGGAGGGGTCGATTTTCTCGCGGCGCGCCACACCCGGCGGTTCGACCTGACCAGCCAGGGAGTCCACACCCTCTCACCGCAAACGATCCAGATCCTCAAGGGGATCGACAGGGAGGGGCAAGACGTCACGGTGACGGCCTTCTACACGACGACCGCGGCCGGAAGGCAGGCCGCCATCGATCTGCTCGAGGAATACAAGTACCTGACTTCGCACCTCACGGTCAGGGTGCTCGACCCCGTGCGCAGCCCGGGAGAAGTGCGGGCCTACGGCGTGGAGCAGGACGGCATCGTGATCGTCGCGGCCAAGACCGGTGAGGCGCGCGTCACCCCGTCGTTCTCCTCGACCGGGCTGACCGAGGAGGATCTGACCAACGCGCTGATCAAGGCGACCAGCACGAGCAAGAGCGTCATCTGCCTCACGACGGGGCACGGAGAAAAGCAGATCGCCGACTCGGGAGCGGGCGGTTTCCAGCATGCGGTGGAGGCTCTCAAGAAGGAGAATTTCGAGGTGCGGGAGGTCCGTCTGCTCGAGGGGAACGGCGTGGCGGCCGACTGCGCGTCCGTCGTGGTGGCCGGCCCCACGCACGCGATGCTCCCACCGGAGATCGAAGCGCTGCAGACGTATCTCAAGGGGGGCGGGCGCGCGCTGATCCTCGTTGAGCCCGGGACGTCCACCGGGCTCGACCCGTTGCTGGGCGCCTACGGCCTCAAGCTGGGCAACGACTTCATCGTGGACGTCAACCCGATGGCCAGGCTCATGGGCGGCTCGCCTGCCACACCGGTGGTCTACGAGTACGGCACGCACGCCATCACCAAGGATTTCGAGGGTCTCGTGACGATCTTTCCCACCGTCGAGTCGGTCGAGACCGCTCCGGCCTCTGAGCCGGACGTCACCACCGAGACGATCGCGCACACGGGCGCGCAGTCGTGGGGCGAGAGAGGTGCGATGGCCGACCGGGTCTCCTTCGATCCTGGGCAGGACAAACAGGGACCATTGAACGTCGCGGCCGTCGCGGTTCGCAAGATCAAGGAAGCCGAAGCCCCCGCCGATCCCAATGCGCCGCCCCCCCGCCAGAAGGAGACCCGTCTCGTGCTGTTCGGAGACTCCGACTACGCGTCCAATCAGGCGTTCGCGCTGGGCGGCAACAAAGACCTCTTCATGAACACGATGGCGTGGCTCAACGAGCGCTCGGACCTGATCTCGATCCGGCCGCGGACCCAGATGCCCCAGCCGGTCGTTCTCACGGGACTGCAGGCGCGCGTCCTCAAGTGGTACAGCCTGGCGCTCAGCCCGCTGGCGGCGCTGGTCGTTGGGGCGGGCGTCTGGCTGCGCCGGCGCCGTCTCTGACGGCCTCCGTCATGCGCTTCCGCAATACTCTTCTCGCGTGTCTCGTTCTGGCGGGCCTCGGAGTCTTCATCTACTACTATGAGTACCGCGGTGAGGAGGCCCGCGAATCGGCGAAAGAGTCCGAAAAGAACGTCTTCACGTTCGAGCGGGACAAGGTGCGGGAGGTCGTCATCGCCAAACCAGGCTCTCCTGAGTTGACCCTGCGCCTCGATGCGGGGCAGTGGCGGATCGCCACGCCTCTCGAGGCGCGGGCCGACCCCGACAAGGTCTCGGCCCTCCTGAGCAGCCTCAGCTTCCTGAGGATCGAGCAGAAGCTCGACGCCGTCGCCGAAGCGGAATTGGCGGAGTTCAAGCTCAAGGAGCCGCAGGCGCGGGTGACGATCAAGCTCTCCGAGGCCGCAGCGGATCTTTCCTTGAGCCTCGGTGACAAGACCGCGATCGGCGGCAACTACTATGCTCAGAGGCCGGGTGCGGGCGACGTTCTGCTGGTGTCGGGTGACGCCGCCCAGATCCTCACGGCCGACCCGGCCGCGCTGCGCTACAAGAAGGTGGTGGGCGCCGATGTCTGGAAGGTGGCGCGCTTCAAGATCGAAAGAGGGGCTGAAGCGGTGGCCTTCGCGCGCGGAGCGGCCGGCGACGAGTGGAGGATCGAGAGCCCCATCGCGTTTCCGGCGGAAGGAAGCAAGGTGCAAGGGCTCTGGTTCGATCTGCAGTCGCTGGAGGCCGAGAGCTTCGAGTCGGAGAACCCCTCTCCCGAGGACCTGCGTCGCTTTGGACTTGACGCGCCGGTGCTTCACCTGACGGTCTGGATCAAACAGGAGGAACCGGAGGCCGGCGGGGCGCCCGGCTCCTCGGTGCGCGTCGCCTTCGCCGATCCGAATGGGGGCGAGGCCGTTTACGCGCGTCGAGACGACATGCCCGCCGTCATGAAGATCAAGAAGGACGTTCTGGAGAAGCTCGGCAAACCGCTGGCCTCCCTCTCCGAGTATCGGGAGGCTCGCCCGGCGCCGCTCGATCGCTGGAAGCTGGCGAGGGTCGAGCTGCGGCGCAAGGACGGGCCCGTGACGCTCGTGAAGGACCAGGAGAGCTCGAAGTGGCATTGGGGGGGCGCGGACGGGGGAGAGATGCCTTCCGAGCAGGTGAACGCACTCCTCGATGCCATCGAGGCAGTCAAGGCGACCGGCTTCCTCGACGGGCCGGGCGCGACGGGCCGGGCGCCGGAGGAACCCGCGCTCACGGTGACCTTGATGGAGGGAAGCGGCGAGACGGCCCGATCCGTCACGGTCAAGATTCCGGCGCGGGCGGACGGCGGAAGCCTCTCGCCTGGAATGCGACCGGTCACCTCGACGGTCTCTTCGTCCGTCTATCTGGTCCCGGCCGCGGCGGTGCAGACGCTGCTCGACCGTGCGTCCGAGCTGACGGCTCCGACTCCCGGCGCCAAGGACCCCAACGCCACCGCCGCGGATCCGAACTCCGCACCCTCCACCCTGGAAGAACCGGAGTGAGCCCCGTGCGCGCCCCCGCTGCCATGGCGCTCAATCGGGCGGCTCTCATGGGATTTGCCGGGTTCCTGGGGCTCCTGCCTGCGCCCGCCCGCGCCGACGATGTGGCCCGCATCGGCGACAAGAGCGTGCACATCAGCCTCGAGATGGTCGAGGACGCCGTCCATCCCGGCCAGGATCTTCGAGTCAAGCTGACCTTCCGCGGAGAGGGAGAGGGCACGGCGACAATCGACGCGGGGGCTTTCCTGGCTGAGCGCTTCACCGTCAGGAATGCCAAAGGGACGCCGCAAAAGCCGAATTCCGGCGCGGACCCGATGGAGGGGCTCACCGTGGTGGCGTTCGACACCATGGAGCGAGTCATCAACCTGTCGCGGTCGTACTCCAGGCTCACGAAGCGCCCCGGAGCCTGGGAAGTCTTGTGGACGTATGGAGATCTTCGCGCAGGACCTCTTCGGATCCGTGTCACGGAGCCGTATGATCCAGGAAAGGACTTGAGGGCCGTTGTGGAGACCGATCTGGGGACGATGACCTGGACTCTGATGCCGGCCCAGGCCCCGGAGCACGTCAAGCACTTCGTGGATCTCGTCAGACAAGGTTTCTACGACGGTCTGACCATCTTCAAGGCGACGCCCGGCCTCTTCGCGGTGGGTGGGGATCCCAACGGTGATGGGACCGGTGGATGGGACCGGCTCCTGCCACCGGAGATGTCCGAGGCGATCGACATGCAGATGGGATTGGTGGGTGCCCTCAGGCAGGGGACCTCCACGACGAGCCACTGCATTTTCTTCATCCTGCTCGGGCCCAACGAATACATGAGGGGCAAGCAGACCTTCTTCGCGCGCGTGACCGAGGGCATGGAGGTCGTCGCACGTCTATTCAGGGTCCCGAGCACCGGCGAGACGAACGAGGCCGACGCCTACACGTTCCTGGAGCCGGTCAGGATCCGCCGAATCACGATCAGGAAGTAGGCCGGGAGTCCGTCCGCGTCATGGCACGGGCCCCGCGCACCGGGAGCGCGGCCGCGATTTTTTTGGAAACTCTCCTCCTTCCGGCGCGTTGAATGGTGGTCGGGATCGGCGCCGGCGCTGCACGCGGCGGCAGAGAGGCTTCTGGCCGGGAAGCGCCCGCCGCCGTGGCAGAGGATGCGATCCTTCTCCCGAAGCGGAGGCGCCGCCGTCGATCCTGATCCTGCTCTTTATTCCTGGCGATCCGGCTCGAGCAGCCGTTCCATATCGGCCGCCTCGGTGCTGCCCGGCTCGGCCTCCATGCTCTCCGCCAGCCACACCCGCGCGGCATTCCTGTCGCCCGCTGCTATCGCCAGGCGGGCCGCCAGCCTCAAGACCGTGGCGTCGGCCCTTCCATGGGAGCCGTCCAGCAGGGGAGCCAGGACCGAGATCCCTTCGGCGGCCCGTCCCTGCCGCTCGAACAGAGCGCCGAGGTTGAAGCGCGTGTCGCTCAGGTCGGGATCGAGGTCCAGGGCACGCCTGTAGGAGGCCTCCGCCTCCGCGGGGCGACCCCGGCGCGCTCTGACGACACCCAGATTGCCGTGAGCCTCGGCAAGGTCGGAATCCATCGAGATCGCCTCGAGGCAGTACGCCTCGGCGGATGCGTCGTCGGCCACGGCCAGCAGCATCGCGCACCGATCGCTGGCCGCCTCCGCCGAAATGGGAGCCGGGATGCGCCGGTTCTCGAGAAGCGCATCCTCGGACAGCCCCGCCGCGAAGAGGGCCCGCGAGAGGAGAAGGCGCGCCCGCCCGTCCCCGGGTTCGAGCGTCACCGCGGCGCGCAGCTCAAGGATCGCGGCTTCGGCGGCGTCCGGGCGTCCGGCGGCCGCAAACGACATGAGCAGGTGTGCCAACATCAGACGCGGGGTGCGCTCCGTGGGTCGGCGCAGAACCAGCGCGCGCAGCGTCTCCATCGCGTGCTCCTTCATCCCGGCCCTGAGGTATGAGGCCGCCCGCAGCAGGTCGGGGTCGGCGCCCGAGAGGCCTCCCGACAGGAGCCCAATCCCGGCGGCCCACTCGCGCTCCTTCCTCGCGAGTCGCGCCCTCCATCGCAGATCCCGCGCGAGGGACTCGCTCACGCCCGGCAGTCGCGCGGGGTCCATGCGCGCCGGCTCGAGGATCCCCAGGATCGCTCCCAGCGTCTCGCGGTGGAGTGCGGCAGGAGCGGAGTACTCCAGCGACAGGGCGTCCTCGGTCTGCGCCGGGCTCCCGAGAGCGAACCCCCTGATCCCCGCGTCGCCGGCGACATAGAGCGAGAGCAGATCGGCGGGCGACGCGATCTCGGCCCGAGCCAGGTCGGCGGCCACCTCGGCGCGCCCCATGGCGGCTCCCAGCCGGGGGAGATCGAGGCTGAGGGCATCCTCCGAGCCCACGAGCAGGTAATCGCCTCCCGAGGTCGACTCCTCCCAGAGCGACACGTGGGGGAAGGCTCCGGCGAAGGTTGACACGATTGAACGGAAATCCTCCGGCGCGAGCCCCTGGCCCTGCACCCACTGGCACATGACTCCGCCCGGGGCCAGCCGCCCCCGGGCCAGGGAGAAGAACTCGCGCGTGAAGAGGATCGCCTGGCCCGCGACCCAGGGGTTGGAGGGCTGGGACGCGATGACGTCGTAGAGGTCCGAGCCTCGGGCTGGCGCCGCGCCCACCCCTCGCGCGCCGAACAGAAGGTGGGCGCGGACGTCGCGCACCAGCAGGGTCGAGCGCGGATCGAGCAGGGCGCCGTGGTTGGCCTGGGTGAAGAGGCGGGAGGCCTCGACCACCGCGGGCGAGATCTCCACGATGTGCACCGATCCGACCGGATGCGTGAGGGCGGCCCCCGCCGTGACCCCGCTGCCCAGCCCTATCACCAGGACGCGATCGGGAGGAGGCGATGCGGCGGCGCGCAGCAGGAGGGGCAGGTGAGCCGTAAGGGCCTGCGTCCTGAGATCGCCTCCCGTGGACGCGTCGGTCTTCCCGTTGACCTGCAGCGAGAGCAGACCGTCACGCGACCGGCGCACCGTCACGAGGGCATCGGCTCCTTCCCGAAAGAAGACGAGATCCCCCCGTGCATGCATGGCGCCGGCGATCGTCTCCCGGCCCGCGGAGCCCACGGCCGACTCGTAGAGCGGGCCATAGAGGTAGGGTCCGGAGCTGATCAGATCGGGGTCCCATGAAAGGAGGAGGCCGGTCCCGGCCGCCAGCGTGAGGCTCGCCACCGCGAGCTCTCGACCCGCGAGAGCGCCGCGGCGCCGGGCCGGCGTGCGCGGAGGGGCAATGAACCATGCGGCCACCCCCATCGCCGCGGCGCTCGCCAAAAGCGTCACGCGGGAGCCCGCCAGCGGGAGCACGAGGAAGCAGGCCAGGGGCGCCCCCAGCATGTTGCCCGCCGCGCAGGCGGCCGAGGCGAGACCGACATCGCGCCCCTCGCGTGCTCCGACGGGGCCCCCGGCCGCCTGGAGCGCGCGGCACCCGGCGGGAAAGCAGGCTCCCAGAAGCGCGGAGGGGAGGCAGACGAGACCGAAGAGGAGCCCCAGGCGCGCGGCCTGGTCAAGGGGGAGGTCAACCGCGGCTTCGGTACCGGGGAGCGCGTGGCTTCCCATCCACGCCGCCACGAGAGGAAGACGGCCGAGAAGCTGGTCGGCGGCCGCGATGGCGAGGGCTCCCCCCGACAGAAACAGGGACAGAGTCCTCGAGGGGCTCGAAACGAGGCGCGTGCCACGATCTGGACGTGCTCCCAGACCCGCGCCGAGAGCCAGGCCCGCGATAGCGGCCGCAAGCACGAGGCTGCCGGCCTGGGCCGAAGACCCGAATGAGTAGAAGGCGACGCGGGTCCATCCCACCTCGAGAGCCGTGACGGCCGCTCCGGAAACCAGCATGGCCGCAAGTATCGCCGGTCTGGCGGGGGAAGCCGTGTCCCGCGGCGACTCCGGAGGGAAGCCGGGGGCCGGTGGCGCGACGCCACCGATCGAGGAGACTTCATGGTCGAGGATCAACGCGGCGAGCGCCGTGAGCGTCGCGAGAGCGACGCCCGCCATCAGGCTGGCCCGCAGCCCCGCGCCCGGCAGCAGCACGAAGCCGCAGAGCAGGGCGCCGGCGGCCGCCCCCGCGGCGTTCAGCGCCGCAATGCCTCCGGCCCGGGCCCCAAACGAGCCGCGTCCCCGCGCTCCTCTCAGCAGAAGAGGGAGAGTCCCACCCATCAGGAAGGAGGCCGCGCAGGTGAATGCGCCGTACGTGAGCGCGATCGTCGCGAGGAAGGGGAAACCTCCCGGCTCGATCCGCAGCCAGCCGAGCTGGGGACGCGCGAGACCGCCGAGCGATGCCAGGAGCGAGGAGGCCAGGCCCATCGCGGCGGCGCCGGCCTGGCAGAGCGCGAAGACCCGAATCGGACGCTCCGTACGGTCCGCGGCGCGGCCGAGCCTCTCCGCCCCCAGAGCCAGGCCGAGCGTGACCGTCGCCACGACGATCGAGAGGGCGGCGAGCGTGGCGCCGACCTCGATCGCCAGCATCCGCGCCCAGAGCAGCTCGAAGCAGAGACTCGAGGCCCCCGCGAGGATCGCCAGGAGCGGGATGAGGCGGGACGATCGCGTCGATGGCGTGCCGCTCACAGGACCTTGAACGCGACCTCCCTCGAGGCGGTCTGCCCCGTCAGGGAGTCGGTCACCGTTACGCGCAGCTTGAAGTCGGCGGCGGGCCAGTCCCGCAGTGGAAAGGACCACCCCTGCGCGGAATTCCCGACCGACTCGAAGCGGATGGGACGGCCGATCGGAATGTAGACGCCGGCCTGTCCGACCAGAAACTGGTACTCGATCTGCAGATTGGGTGTGTGCGTCGCCGGGTCGGTCAGCGCGCTGTAGACATGGTAGTAGACGGCGAAAGTGTCGCCGTTGCGGTAGGCCGGTATCAGTCGCGGCGTGACCTTGAGGTGGCCGATCACGTAGGGCGCGGCGCGGCCCGTGTCGGATGAGACCGGCTCGATGCTCTCCGAGAGGCAGAGACTGCTCAGGGCGAGGCTTCCCTCGGCGAAGGAAGGGACCTCCAGGACGTCGGTGTACGAACCGATCTTACGCGTGAGGCGATCAAAGGCCGCGAACGAGACGCGATACCTGCCCGGCGGCATGGTCGCGACCGACTGGTAGATGTAGGGGCCGTGATACTGGGGATCGAGGTTGTGTCCGCTGGGGCTGAAGTCCGGCTCGCGCAGGAAGACAGGCTTGCCGGCGCCGCCGCCGGCGGTGGGCTCCGGCTCGATCCGGCCGACCATCAGGTACTCCGGGGGAGCGCTCCGCCTGAGCGGCTCGAGAGGGTCGGGATGAATGTTCAGCGTGATCGCCACGATCGTCTCCAGATCACCGCGCGCGAAGAAGTCGTAGCGCGCCGAGAAGGGGATCAGGCCGAAGAACTCCTCGGCGGTCACCGTCGCGGTGAGCAGATCGTCCTCGCTCGGGACCTCCTCGAGGCGCCCCAGGTCGAGCATGAGCTGCAGCTCGGTGAGCTGGGGCGCAAGCGGTGGCAGCGGGACGCCCAGGAACGTGGTCTCGGGCGCGTCGCCGAGGATCGTGCTCCCGAGGAGCCGCTCGACGATCCTGGGATCGGTCTCCGCATGGAATTCTCCGGAGGGATCCTTGGTGAAGACGATGACCGTGCCGGTGCCGACCCGCGGCGTGGGGGCATGACTGTAGATCCATTTGATCGAGCCGCGCACACCGGCGCGGCCGGGCCCGCCCGACATCTCCTGCGTCGTGTCCCTGTCATCGGGCGGGCCCAGGAGGATGTAGTAGCGGCCCATGTCGGTCTTCCACCCGGGTTTGGTGGACTCGGTGAAGAGCTTGTTGGCGGTGGCGACCCTGGTCCAGAACTCGTGGCGGTACTCGTTGACGAGCGTGCGGGGTTCCGGGTCGCGGCGGTACCAGAACCGCTCGATGAAACGCAGCCGATCTTCGTCCTCGCGCAATCGGCGGAACTCGCGGTCCTCCTCCGTCGTGATGATGTAACGCACCGGGCCTTCGCGCCAGATCGCCTGGGGCCGATCCGCCGGTGCCTCCCCGCGGGACGCGGCTGCCGTGACGGCGGCCGAAAGCAGAAGAAGCGCCAGGAACGCGCCGGGTCCTCCCCGGCGTGGATCGGCGATCGCGGGTGGCCCGGAAGCGGGCGCGCGGATGTCCCCGCCGCAACCCCCGTGCGCGCGGCCCAAGCCATTACTCGGACACACTCCCAGCATGGGTGGTCCCATCGTCGCTCTGACACGTGGTTCGGCCGGCCGGCCCCAGTCTATCAAAGTTGACGCATGCGGCGAGCGTGTGGTAATTCTGCGCCGCCGTGAAGACCCCGCTCGAGTCCGCGTCCCCCCTCCGCCGCGCCCTGCTGATCTTCGCCGGCGCCCTTCTCCTGAGGGCCGGATACCTTCTGCTCATCAGCCGGACGGCATGCCTCGACATCAACCTCGATCCGATCAGCGACATGGAGGCCTTTCATCGGTGGGCCCTCACGATCGCCGGCGGCGACTGGCTGGGCCGTGGTGATTTCCACCCATTTCATCCCTGGCAGATCGCGGTGGCCACGAAGCAACAGTGGAGCCTCTGGTACGGCCATGTCTTTCACCAGGAGCCGTTCTATCCCTACCTGGTGGCCGCCATCTACCTCCTCGCGCCACGCGAGCCGTTCAGCGTCATCGTGGTGCAGATGCTTCTCGGCGCGGCGGGGTGCGCACTGACCTACCTCGCGGCTCGCCGTCTCGCGCCCGAGGGGGCGGCGCTCGCGGCAGGCATCCTCGCGGTCTTCTACGGCCCGTACCTCTACTACGAATCGTTGCTCCTGAGGGATTCGTTCCTGATCCCACTGAGCGCACTGCTGCTGTGGCTCATCGGAGAGGCCGTGGCTCGAGCCGACGCCCGGGACGGCACGGAGCGTCGCTGGTGGGGCGGGGTCGGTCTGACGTGCGGGATCTTCTATCTCACGAAGGCCAGCATCCTGCCCTTCTTTCTCCTGTTGCTTGCCTGGCGGTGGCTCGCCGCGCGCCGGGGGTCGCCCACCGGTCCGGGGCGCTGGTCGACGATCCTCCTGTTGGCGGCCGGCTTCACGGTGGCGCTGGCGCCCGCGGTGGCCCGCAACCTGTGGGTGGGCGCTCCGCCGATGAAGATCACCACCCGCGGCCCCATCGAGCTCATCAACGGCAACAACCCGTGGCACGGCGGCATCGGGTGGTTCGACGGCAACGATCGACGCGTCAGCGTCTACGCGCACGACACGCTGCTCCGGGCCGACGGCCGCCTCGTGCCCACGGCGCTGTCGCTTCTGCGGGACTGGTCCGCCCGCCCTCTGGATCTGGCGCGGCTCCAGATGGTCAAGGCGGCATACCTCTTCGCGCCCTTCGAGATGCCCAACAACGCCTCGTATTCCTACTTCCGGGTCAACAGCGCGCTGTTGCGTCATGGGACTCTCTCCTTTTTCTGGATCTCGCCTCTGGCGCTCGCCGGCCTTATCGAGTCGGCGCGCCGCTGGCGCGTTTTCATTCCCGTCTACCTTTTCCTCGGATCCGGCATCGCCATCACCGTCGTCTTCTACGTCATCGCGAGGTTCCGGGCGCCGCTCATGCCCGCGATCCTGGTGCTGGCGGGCCTCGGCCTGAAGTCGACCCTGGATTATGCGAGACGGGGGCGGTGGCGTCGCTTCGCCGTCCAGGGCGTCATGATCGGCACGGCCCTGGCGCTCAACATGGCGACGAGCTACCCGGATCGGGACCTGATCAGGCCTCAGGATCATCTGATCTCGATCCAGGGATACCGGACGCGAGGGTGGATCGACGCGGCGATCCAGGAGGTCGAGACGGCGCGCAGGAGCTTCGCCGATCTGACCGTGTTCGACAAGACGGCGGCCTCGCTCTACGAGAGCCAGGGACGACTGCCGGAGGCCGCCGCGGCCCTGCGATCGGCCATCGTCAAGGACCCCGCCGACGCCCAGGCGCTCCGGGATCTGGCGCGTCTGAACCAGCCTCCCTCTCCTTGAAAGGGAATTCCCTCATCCTTATACTGCCCCGCTGCCAACAAGGAGAGCCGAGTGCGTATGCGTCCCGCGTGTGACCGGGGAGTGATGCGGCCTGATGCCGCCGGGCTGCCGACTCGCCACGCCCGGATCTTATTCGGTCTGGCGGCCGGATTTCTGGCCCTCTGCTGCTCCCGGCCGCAGGAGCCCGGCCCCTCATCCTCGACGCCGCCTCCGGAACCGGCCGTGGCCGGCACGACGGTAAGCCTCGACGCTCCGGAGGAGCACCTCACGGGGGTCATCGCTGAGGTCAACGGCCGGCGCCTCTACCGGGCGCTCTACGAGAGGAGCCTCAGCTTCATCCGCGACCGGTTGGCGGCTGGACGGGACCAGGCTCAGGTCGAGTCCTACATCAACGCCAGGGTCGACGCGCTCAACCGCATCGTGAACGACGAGCTGATCGCCCAGCAGGCGGAGAAGGAGGGACGAGCGCCCACCGATGACGAGGTGCGGGCCGAGTACGCGCGCCTTGTGGCGGCGGCGGGTGACGAGGCGGTCCTGCTCAAGAAGCTCCGGTCGGAGCAGACGACCAAGTGGGAAGCCATCGACGCTATCCGCCGGCGCCTCGCGGTCGATCGATTCGTGACGGAGCGGGTCACGCCCATCCAGACCGTGAGCGAGGAGGAGACGGTCTCGTACTACAACAACAACATCATCAGGTTTACCCCGGAGCTCTGGGTCAAGCTCTACCAGATCCTGATCCGGTGTCCACGGGGGGCGAGCCCGGATCGGGTGGAGGCGGCGCGGAAACGCGCGGTGAAGATCCTCGCAAATCTGCGCGCCGGGACTCCCTTCGAGCAGATGGCTCGGGAGTTCTCCGAGGATCCGGACACCGCCCGGATGGGAGGCAGCTTCGGGTTCGTCAAGCAGGGCGCGCTGCCGGAGATGCTCGACGCCGTGGCGTTCAGCATCGCCCTCAACGAAGCCAGTGACATCGTTCGCAGCGATGAGGGGTTCCACATTCTGAAAGTGACGGAGCGGCACGGCGGCACCCCGAAGCCCTACGCGGAGGTCAAGGAACGGTGTCAAAAGGCCGTCCTCACCATGAAGCAGGCGGGAGCGATCGAGGACCTCGCCAATCAGTTGCGTGAGACGGCGAAGATCGAGACCTACCTCACCCCCCAGCAATAAGGGGAATGACGTGGAAGGAGGGCCGTTGGAGGAACCGGGCGGGACAGGCCCCGAGCCGGCGCGGGTCCCCGCTCCGAACGGCTCGGGGGGAGAGCCGTCGGCGCGCGTGGTCCTCAATCCACGGGAGGAAGGCCGCGTCCTGCGCGGCCACCGGTGGATTTTCAGCAACGAGATCGCGAGGATGGAAGGGGAGCCGCTTCCCGGCGGGATCGTCGAGGTCGTCCGGCAGAACGGCCGGCACATCGGCACCGGCGTGTACAACCCGCGATCGCTCATCGCCGTGCGGCTCCTGACCGATCAGCGCGAGGCCATCAACCGCGCGTTCTTCGTGTCCCGGCTGCGCCGCGCGATGATCCTGCGCAGACGCCTCTATCCGGACCTGCAGTCGTTCAGGCTCGCGCACGGCGAGAGCGACGATCTGCCGGGTCTCGTCATCGACAAGTACGAAGATTGCTACTCTCTCCAGACCCTCTGCCTCGGGATCGATCTGATGAAGGAGACGATCTGCGACGCGATCGAGGAGGCGTTCCACCCGCGCTGTATCGTCGAGCGCAACGAGTCGCACCTGCGGGAGAGGGAGGGCCTGCCGTCCCGCAGCGGCCTGCTGCGCGGTGAGGCGCCCGGGCTGGTCCGGATCCAGGAGGGGGACCTGAGCTTCGAGGTCGACCTGCTGGGAGGCCAGAAAACGGGATTCTACTTCGACCAGCGGGAGAACCGGACCTACATGCGGCGCTTCGCGGGCGGGGCGGGGGTCCTGGACGCCTGCTGCCACGACGGCGCCTTCGCCCTGCACATGGCCAGGGCGGGCGCCACGGCGGTCCTGGGTATCGATGTGGCGCCGGAGGCCGTGGAGCGGGCGCGGCGAAACGCGGTTCTCAACGAGCTGGAGGGGCGCTGCCGGTTCGAGGCGCTCGACGCGGGGATCGCGCTCGATTCGCTCCACGCTCAGGGCGAGCGGTTCGACGTCGTCATCCTCGACCCTCCCTCCTACACGCGAACGAAGAAAAACGTCCCGGGCGCGAAGAAGGGGTACGAGGAGATCAACCGCCGGGCGATGCGCGTCCTTCGGCGCGGCGGCATCCTGGGCACCGCCACCTGCTCATTCCACATCACCGACGAGACGTTCCTGGGGTGCATCCAGGAGGCGGCCTTCAAGGTCAACCGCGTGCTGAGACTCCTCGAGTGGCGCAGCCAGGCCCCCGATCACCCCATGCTCCCCGCCATGCCCGAGACCCGTTACCTCAGGTTCGGGGTCTTCCAGGTCGACTGAGGGCCGTCGTCCCCATGGAGCCCGGGGCACGCCGTGCCGGTGGCGGAGACCGGACGGTCAGACCACTACTCGTACCTGAGCGCGTCTATCGGATCGAGGGCCGAGGCCCGGTAGGCGGGGTAGACGCCGAAGAAGATTCCGATGGCGACGCTGAACCCGAACGCCAGCGCCACCGACCACATCGACACCGCCACCGGCAGCGCGGGGATCAAGGTCCCCAGGACCAGGGCCCCGCCGTTTCCGACCACCAGCCCCGTGAGTCCGCCCAGCAGGCTGATCGCCACCGCCTCAATGACGAACTGGGCCATGATGTCGGCCCTCCGGGCGCCCACCGCCTTGCGCAGTCCGATCTCCAGCGTCCTCTCCGTGACCGACACCAGCATGATGTTCATGATTCCCACGCCGCCCACCAGCAGCGAGATGGCCGCGATCCCGCCCAGGATCCACGTGAAGGTGTTCAGGATCGTCAGCAGCGAGGAGAGGATGGCGTTCTGGCTCGTGAGGGTGAAATCCTCCTGACCGTTGTGGCGCCTCACGAGGAGCGCGGTCATCTGGGAGCGTGCCGAGTCGATCGCGTCCTCGCTGCGCGCCTGGGCGATGATCTCGAAGAGCCGGTCCACGTCGAACAGATCCATGGCCGGCCGCAGCGGCAGGAAGATGAGATCGTCCAGATCGAGCCCCAGGCTGACCCCCATCGTCTCGATGATTCCAATCACGCGGAACTTGGTCTCCCCGATCTTCACCCATTCGCCCAGGGGGTTCGCCCCGGCGAAGATCTCGTTTCGGACCCGCTTTCCGATGACGCAGACGCGCCGGCGCGCCTCCACGTCCTCGTCGGTGAAGAAGGAGCCGACCTCGACGCGCACGTTCCGGATCCTCGGAAAGGACTCCGTGCTCCCGATCACCGTCGTGTCGCGGCTGCGGTTGCCGTGCTTCACGCGGCTGCCGCCCAGCACCACGGGAGCCACATCGATGACCGCTGGGCAGCGGCGCAGGATCGCGCGGGAGTCCTCCTCGGTGAGGGGATTGACCGAGCCGATCGGGAAGGGGCCGCCGCGCGTCTCGATCTTCCCTGGGGTGATGATGAGCAAGTTGGAACCCAGGCTCGAGAGCTCCTGCTGGATGTACCTCTTGGCACCTTCTCCAAGCGCCACCAGGAGGATCACGGAGGAGACCCCGATGATCACGCCGAGCATGGTGAGGAAGGATCGGACTCGGTTGGTCAGGAGCGCCCGCAGCGCCTGTGAGGCGATCTCGCGATCGAACCGGGCGGCCATGAGCGGGCTCTACCGGGAGGTCCGGGCCATCGAGGCGGGGCGCGCCTTGACACGCGCTCCGGGCGTCAGGCCGACAGCGTCGAGGCTCGAGATGACCTTGTCCCCCTGCGCGAGCCCCGAGACGATCTCGGTGAAGTCCCAGTTCGAGAGCCCCGTGCTCACCTCACGGAGATCGGCGCGTCCTGCCGACACGACCCAGACCCTCCGGCTCCCGGTCGCGGCGCCGGCCTCGATGATGACGTCGGTGGGGAGGAACAGGGCGTCGTTGCGCGAGCCCACGATGATCTCGGCGTCGGCCGACATCCCCGGGCGGACGCCGGCGACATCTCTGGCGAAACGAATCTTGAGAGTGACGGTGCGGTTCTCCTGTCTGGAGGTCGAGACCGTGGGACTGATCTCCTCGACCAGGCCTTCGAAGCGCCTCCCCGGAAAAGAGTCGAGAAGCAGACGCACTGTCTGACCCGTCTGGATGCGCGCCACGTCGACCTCGTCGAAGGTAGCCCGGACCCGGATGTCCGCACGATCCACTATCGAGAAGAGCGGAGTCGAGGGAACGATCGTCTGGCCGGGCTGGACGTAGCGCGCTGCCACCACCCCGTCGAAGGGGGCCGTGATGCGTGTGCGCTCCAGCACGACGCGCGCCGCCTCGGCGGCCGCCCGGGTCTGGGAGACCAGCGCCCGGGCCGCCTTCACCTCGCTGCGCGCGACCTCCCTGTCGGTCGCCCGGGCCGCGGCGGCCCGGTACGAGGAGTCGGCGACCCGTTCATCGATCTCGGCGGCTTCGAGGGCGGCCCGGGATAAGATCCCGGCCGCGAACAGCTCGCGTGCCCGGGCCCGATCGGAATGCGCCTTTTCCAGCACGGCCGAGGCTCGAGTCACCTCGGTATCGGCCGTGTCGCCGCGCAGGCGCTCGGAGACCTGGGCTCTCTCGAGATTGGAGCGCGCATTCTGGAGGTTCGCCTCCGCGAGCCGGCGGGAAGCCTCGGCCTCGCGCGCGTCGAGCTGCGCGAGCAGGTCCCCCACGTGGACCGGGTCTCCCTCGTCCACGAGGATCTCGGCGATCTGACCTGGAACCTGGGACATGACGTGCACGTCGCGCTCGGACTGCACAGTGCCAGTGGCCGTGCTGGTGATCGACGAAACCACGGGACCCCGCGCCACCAGGACCACCTCGACGGGCACGCCAGCGCGGAAGTACGCGAACAGGAGGACCACGATGACGGCGAGCGCCCCCGAGACCGATAGCCGCAGCGCGCGGCGGCGAAGGGGACCGGTGCGCGGAGCCTCGACCGGCTTCATGACGTGAATCGATGCGGCGGTGGTATCGCGGTGTCTCAAGGGGTCGCTCCGGCGGCATCGCTCCCGATGATCGCCGCCAGTATAATGGTGCTTTGGCAAAGGAGGAGCCAGCGTGGTGATTCCTCTCGTGGTGCTTGCCCTCGCATTGGCCGCGCCCCCGGCGGCCTCCCCAGGGGGGGGGCTGCCGATCGACCTGTCGTGGAGCCGGGATCCGGTCTGGGATGACGGACTGGCCGAGGTCGCGCGGTACGACGCACACCGGAGAGTCTACGGCGTGGACCGCGGTTTCGAGACGACCCTGATCACGGTCAAGGAGGATTTCGATTCCAGGCTGGCCGTCAAGGCCGACCCACCCCTCGAGGGCCGGGGCCTCGTCACGGTCCTGAAGCTCAACATCATCTCGAGGATCCAGACGGAGAACTATCCCTACAACTACTTGACGTCGATCTTCGTCCGCCGGGACGATCCGCGAAGGCTCGTGAAGATGGCCGGCAGCAGCCAGGAATGGTGCGGAACGACCTTCAAGGAAGTGGTGACGTGGGACGGCCCGACTCGCCTCATATTCCACTCCTATTTCGACGGCCAGGCGGACGGGTCCCATCCGATGCCGCTCGACGGCGGGGCGCTCATCGATGGGCAGCTTCTGCTCGTGATGAGGGCCGCGTCGCTCGAGAAGGGGGCGCGCCACGACGTCCCGCTTTATGACTCGCTGATCACCAACTCGGTGAAGGCTCCCGTGGCAAGCCCGGTGTCGATCGTCCTGGCGGGGGACGTGGAGATCCCCACGCCCGCGGGTCGCTTCCAGACTCGGCGTATCGACGTGCTGCCCGCGTCCGGGTCCGGTCAGCCCCTCATGAGCTTCTGGACCGAGAAGACAGGTCGGCGCGCCCTCGTGAAGTTCGAAGCCGCCGATGGACGTAGCCTTCTGCTCAGGGAGATCTCGCGCCGGGACTACTGGAGCCGGTGAGCGGACCCGGGAGCGTGAGGCGTCTCGGGTGAGGTGTGGGTCATGCGTGGTCGAGGAATGGATTCCTGAGGTGGAGGGATAGAGAATGGCGATAGAGGGTGGATGCTTCTGCCGGGCGGTCCGCTACCGGATCGAGGGAGCTCCCCGCCGGGTCACGCATTGCCACTGCCTGCACTGCCGGCGGACGAGCGGCGCGCCGTTCCTCACGTGGGCGGAGTTCGAAGCCGGCGCGTTCACGTTCGTCGCCGGCGCTCCGGCTCGCTTCGAGTCGCGACCGCTCGTCACACGGCGATTCTGCTCGAGCTGCGGAACGCAGCTCACCTACCAGCACGCGGAGTCGCCGGCCACCATCGATGTCACCGCGTGCAGTCTGGACGGACCGGAGGAGGTCGCACCAGCGGATCACGTCTGGTCCGACCGGATGCTGCCCTGGATCCGGCTGGCTGACGGTCTTCCCCGGTACAGGCTGGGGAGAAACGACGCGTGACGGACACACTCCTAGGGCGCCCTGAGCCGGCGTTTCGACCAGACTACTTCCTTCAGCTCGATGGGGATCGGGTAACGGAGCTGTTCGGCCCGGATCAGCAGCTTCCACGCCGAGTCGTAGTCGCCCGCAAAGAAGTAGACCACGGCGAGGTCGTACGAACGGCCGGCTTCACGCGGACTCTCCTCGTAGGCCTTGACGAAGAGGTCGATCAACCGGAGGAACTGCGCTTGCTGCTCGCGCACGCCGATGAGCTGATTGGCGGAGTGGGGATCGATCAGCAGAGCCTCCTTGAGCTCCTCGACCGCCGTGCCGAAGTTGCCCAGGTGGTTCTGGGCGAGCCCCAGGAACACGTGTGACCGCAGGTCGTGTGGCGACAGCTCGATCGCCTTCCGCAGCTCGCGGCTCGCGTCCTCGTATCGGCCAATCTTGAAGAAGACCGCGCCCAGGCTGCTGCGGGCGCGCACGAGGTTCGGATCGAGCAACAAAGCGGCGCGGAACGCTTCGGCCGCCTCATCCCACTGCTCCCGGCGTTCGTGGATGCTCCCCTTTGAGATCAGGATGCGCGGACTCCCAGGGTCCAGCTTGAGGGCGCGCTCGAAAACGGCCAGGGCCTCGTCGAGACGGTCGTTGCGCCGCGCGAGCAGATCCCCGATACTGACGAGCAGCTCGGGATTGTCCGGCTGAAGACGTGAAGCCTCGGTCAGGCAGGTGAGGGCGCCGTCCAGATCGGCCTGCCTCAGAGCGACCTCGCCCTTGAGCTTCCATGCTTCGACGTTGGCGGGGTCCGACTCCAGCACCTTCTGGATCTCTCGAAGCGCTTTGTCGAGGCGCGAGCTCGCGATGGCTGCGCGCGCCGCCTCGAGACGAGTGGATGGGTCCTGCGCGACGATGAGGGGGGAGGGGCACAGCAAGGTCGCTGCGGCGAGAAAACAGGTGGCGATCCGGCGCCACGATTCGGCGGCCCCGTTCGGCTGCATCAGGTGGCGGCCTCCGAACAGCGGGGTCCTTCGTACCCCACGATGACTATCGGCATCATACTCCAGTCATGAAGCGATTTCAGCAGAGGCCCCGGCGGCGGACCCCGATGAACGAATCCGGCAGGGGACGAAACGTGGAAAATATACGGCGAACCGCCTCGCCGGGGCATGGAGCGGCAAAATCCCGGCATGCCGGCCTCCTCCTCGCGGGGCTGGCGCTCGGGGCGTTCCACTCACCCACCGGCGGGCCCCCGGATCCCGCCGCAATCCCGGCATATGATGTCCTTCATCCGCCGGCCATCTCCTCCTGGCCTTCGTGGACAGCCAGGGGGGATCTCCTTCGTGCGATGGCGGGCTCGGACCGGGTTTCCGTCCTCGTCTTTCCGGAGCCCGGGGCCACCGCGGTGTCCTATCTGGACCTGATGGGATCGAGCCGGAGCCGCAGGCCCGCCCCCCGTCTGCACCTCGTGACGCCGGAGAGGGCCGCACCCAGGGACCTCTCCGGTCCCCTCCTGGTCGTGGGGCCCGCGGGCGCGGCCATCACCTCCTACCTCGCCACCACACCCTACCCATCCTCGGAGGTCCCGGCCTCCTCGGAGGCGCTGCGCGTGGCGAGCGTGAATCCCTGGGATCCCTCATCACCGATGGTGCTGGTGACGGGAGGGGGGGCCGGCGCGGTGCGAGCCGCCCTCGCTTCGGGCGGGCTATCCCGCTCCTTTGACTACGAGGTCCTGCGTGGAGGAATGCGCGTGCGCTACGGCAGGTTCGTGGCCGCCTCCGGGGGAAAGTGGCGGATCGATCCGGCCAACGACACCGATCTGAGGGCGCGGCTTGGCCACGCCGAACAGGGACCGGTCCGCGTGGTCTACGTCGAAGGGGATCGGAGCGTCGCCGAGGCCCGTCTCACGGCCCTGCAGGTTCATGATGAGATGCTGGGGTTCGTCCGGAAGCTCGGTGGAGAGGGGAGCCTCCCCGCGGTGGAGGTCTACCTTCACCCCAATCTCGAAACCAAGGCCCTGCGCACGTCGGACCCGCGCCCGAGCCATCTCATGCCCGCCTCACCGGGAGAACCGGTCCGCGTGCACATGGCCTTCCCGGCCTCCGCGACGCTTGCGTCGGTGGGCCCCGACGCGCGGCTCGCCCTGGCGCGGGCCGCCATCCGGGTCGTCCTCGGCGATATCGAGCCGAAGGGGGCCGCCGGCGGAGCGGCCTTCCTGCTGGCGGGAGGCCTCATGGGGCGCGATCCGGCCTGGTGGCAGCGGCGTCTCTCCGGATCAGGGGCCTCTCCGGCCGCCGCCGATCTGATGGATGACCAGGCCTACTCGAATCACAGCTATCTGGTTGCCATGCCTGCCTCGGCGCGTCTGCTCCAGCGCGTCGTGGAAAACGAGAGGGGAGGGAGCCTCGGCACGATCCTGCGCGATCCGGAACTGCGGCGGAAGATGTCGCGGGCGCAGGCCGCGCAGGAAGGGGCTCCCCGCGGTCCGACGGCAGGAAGCCGTCCGCCGATCGCCATCACGTTCCAGAAGGGAGTGTCGCTCGCGCATGAAGGCTACGGGGTGGTGGATGGATACGGTTCCGAAAGCGCCGCCGTGCAGATGCGTCGCCTCAGGACGCTGGGGGCGGAATGGGTGGCCCTGTCGCCCTATGCGTTTATGGGGGACCCTCACGCGGGGACGATCTTCTTCGAGAGCTCGGAGGAACAAAGCGCCGGAAGCGAGAACGACCATGCGTTGCTCGCCACCATCGCCTCCGCTCACGGTATCGGCCTCAAGGTGATGGTCAAGCCGCAGATCTGGCTCTCTGGCGGTCACTGGACCGGAGAGGTGGCCATGCGGACGGAGAAGGAATGGCGGGCGTTCTTCGAGCGTTACCGGGAGTTCCTGGCGCACTACGCGATCCTCTCGGCGGCCGGTGGCGCGGACCTGCTGGTGGTCGGCGTCGAGTTGCAGGGGACCACGGCAAGGGAGGTGGAGTGGCGGCAGATGATCTCAACGGCCCGGAGCCTGTTCGATGGCCCGCTCACCTACGCTGCGAACTGGGGACGGGAGTTCGAGACTCTCGCATTCTGGGATGCGCTCGACTACGTGGGGCTCGACTGCTATTACCCCTTGAGCAAAGACCCGAAACCCACGGACGAGGGGCTCGCGCAGGGTGCGAGGAGCGCGGCCAGCCACGCGGAGCAGGTCTCTCGTCGCACCGGGCGCCCCGTGCTCCTCACCGAAGTGGGTTTCCCCGCCATCGCGGGCGCCTGGATCGCGCCGCACGACGAGGACACGGGCCGGGTGCCAGACCCCGAGGCGCAGGCCCGGGCCTACCGGGCGCTCCTTGCCGCCTTCTGGGAGCGCCCGTGGCTGGCCGGCCTCTACTGGTGGAAGTGGCCGACGAGCCCCCCCGGCTCCCGTCCGGAGGCCCCATTCAGCCCGCGGGGCCGCCCCGCCGAGGATGTGCTGGCCGAATGGTATGGCCGGGACCGCCCTTCGTCACCAGATTGGCCTACTACATTGCCCTGAAATGACAGTCCAATCTCGCTCGAGGGTTGACGAGCCAGGGGGCTTCTGCGCAATAATTGGCCTGTCTGAGTAGACCAGACAGGCCAATGGAGCGTAACCCCACATGAAACCCATAAGCATCGATCGGGAGAGTGACACGCCGATCTACCGGCAGATCGCCAGCCAGCTGCGCGAGGCGATCGCGCGGGGCGATCTGCGGGACAGCGAGCGGTTGCCGACGACGCGTTCGCTGGCGCTCAGGCTCGGGATCAACCGCCTCACCGTGTCGAGGGCCTACGAGGAATTGACGGAGGAAGGAGCCATCTCGGCGCATGTCGGACGCGGCTCCTTCGTGCACGCCGGAGCGCCCGTCTCCGTCCAGCCGGCTCCCCGGCCCGCGGCGGCCCCCGCACGCGTGGCCTGGGGCGCGCTCTTTTCGAGGACCACGGAGAGGGTGGCCGATGAGGGGCTTCCGGCCGCCTCGATGGGCGCCGTCGCGCCAGGCGTCATCTCCTTCGCTTCGCTCTTCCCAGATCCCACACTCTTCCCGGTGGAGCCCTTCCGGAGGTCGCTCGACTCGGTGATGCGTCGCGAGGGACACCGCGTCCTCGGGTATGGACCGCCGGCAGGCATGCCTGCCCTTCGCAAGATGATAGCGGGGCACCTGCGCGCCAGCGGCATGGAGGTGAAAGAGTCCGAAGTGGTGATCACGAGCGGCTCACAGCAGGGGATCGACCTGGTGGCGCGCGCGCTGCTCGATCCCGGCGACGTGGTGCTCGTGGAGAACCCGACCTACACGGGCGCCGTGCAGGTGTTCCAGTCGTACGGCGCCGAGCTGGTCGGAGTCCCGGTGGACGATGAAGGCGCCATCGTGTCGTTGCTCGAGGAAGCGGTGGCGCGCCACCGGCCCAAGCTGATCTATCTGATGCCCAATTTCCAGAATCCGACTTCCGAGACGATGAGCCTGCGCCGGCGCCACGCGCTCATCGAGCTCGCCGTCTCGCGACGCGTGGCCGTGCTCGAGGACGATTTTGGCGGAGACCTCAGGTTCGATGGGCCGAGCCTGCCCGCGCTCAAGGCCCTCGACCGCGGCGACAACGTGGTCTACCTCTCGACCTTCGCCAAGAAGCTGCTGCCCGGCCTGCGGATCGGCTGGCTCGCCGCGCCGGCGGTGATGGCCGAGAGGCTCACGCGTCTCAAGAAGATCACCGACTACAGCACGAGCCTCCTTCTGCAGGCCGCTCTCCATCATTTCATCCTTCACGGCGATCTCGACCGGCACCTCGCCAATGTCATCGATTGTTACCGCCAGCGGCGCGACGCGATGCTGTCGGCGATGAAGCGTTGCTTCCCTCCGGAGGTGACCTGGAGCCGGCCCAGGGGCGGTCTGGTCGTGTGGGTGACCCTGCCTGCGGGGGTCGATGCCGACGAAGTGGCCGCCGCCGCGGCCGAACGCTCCGTGCTGGTGGGGCGCGGCGACCTGTTCTACGTGGATGGCGGCACGCGACAGAACCTCAGGCTGACGTTCGCCCAGGCGGGCACTCGTGAGATCCACGGTGGGATCCGCGTGCTGGGGGAGATCATCGAGCAAAGGATCCGGGCGCGGCGCCCTGAGCGCAGGAGCGCTCCGGCCGAGTCGCTTCCGCTCATCTAGGAGACGTGACATGTCGGGCACTGAACATCTGGAAGGCACACCGAGGCTCAAGACCGGGTTCGCGGAGATGCTCAAGGGGGGCGTCATCATGGACGTGGTGAACGCCGATCAGGCGGTCATCGCCGAGAAGGCGGGTGCCGTGGCGGTGATGGCGCTCGAGAGGGTCCCCGCCGACATCCGCGCCCAGGGGGGCGTGGCGAGGATGGCCTCGGTGGCCAGGATCCGCGAGATCATGCGCGCGGTGACGATCCCGGTGATGGCCAAATGCCGCATCGGGCATTTCGTGGAGGCGCAAATACTTCAGGAGCTGGGAGTCGACTACGTGGACGAGAGCGAGGTCCTCACCCCCGCCGACGAAAAGCACCACGTCGACAAGTTCGCCTTCAAGGTTCCGTTCGTCTGCGGCGCCCGCGACCTGGGCGAGGCGCTGCGGCGGATCGGGGAAGGGGCCGCGATGATCCGCACGAAGGGGGAGGCCGGCAGCGGCAACATCGTGGAGGCGGTGAGACACATGCGACGCGTCATGGAGCAGATCCTCAGGCTCACCACGCTTCGCGACGACGAGATGATGTCCGAGGCCAAGGATCTGGGCGCTCCCTGCGAGCTGGTGCGCGCGGTGGCCCGCGAGAAGAAGCTGCCGGTGCCGAACTTCGCGGCCGGCGGGATCGCCACCCCGGCGGATGCGGCGCTGATGATGCAACTCGGGGCCGAGGCGGTCTTCGTGGGCTCGGGGATTTTCAAGTCGGCCGATCCGGACCGGCGGGCAGAGGCGATCGTGAGAGCCACGACCTATTACAGCGATCCCCGCGTCCTGGCGGAGGTGTCGGAGAAGCTGGGAGAGCCGATGCCCGGCATCGAGATCAGTACGCTCAAGGAAGATCAGCTCATGCAGAAGAGAGGGTGGTGAGCGCGACGGGCGACGGCAGGCCGATCGGCGTCCTGGGCCTGCAGGGAGACTTCGAGGCGCACCGCCGGGCCTTCGAGGAGATCGGCGTGCCCGCGCGCGTCGTTCGCTTCGCCGGGGAGCTCGCCGCGATCAGCGGCCTGGTCATCCCGGGCGGCGAGAGCACCACGCTGATCAAGCTGATGCTCGACGTGGGCTTCATCGAGCCTCTGCGGCTCTTTCACGCCGAGGGGAGGCCGCTCTTCGGGACCTGCGCCGGGGCGATCCTTCTGGCGGCGAAGGTCACCAACCCGGATCAGTTCTCCCTGGGTCTGATCGACATCGACATCGAGCGAAACGCCTACGGGCGGCAGGTCGAGTCGTTTGAGACGGCGCGAGGGCGCGTCGAAGAGCCGCTCGATTCCTCTCCCTTCGGCCTCCCCGGGGACTCGATGGACCTCGTCCTAATCCGGGCCCCGCGAATCCGCCGTTACGGGCCGCAAGTGCGCGTCCTTGTGAGGCATGTGCCCGCGTCGGGCGACCCGGAGCCGGTCCTGGTCCGGCAGGGCAACGTCCTTGCCGGCACCTTCCACCCCGAGCTGGGACCGGAGCGCCGCATCCACGGGTACTTCGCCCGGATGGCGCGGCTGGACGCCGTGGCGGCCTGACCCATCCTCGGTGGGGGGGTGTCGGGGCTTTCTTGACAGAAAGCCGGCCCCCATCAATATTTGCCCACCTATGTCGAGGAGACTGGGGGAGATCCTTGTCGACGGGGGCAAAATCACCGAGGCCCAGCTCCATCGGGCCTTGACCGCCCAGCTCGTGTTCGGAGGCCACCTGGGCACCAGCCTCCTGGAGCTGGGCTGCATCGACGAAGAGACGCTGGGCGAGACCCTGGCCTTCACCTTCGGGGTGCCCTACGCCGATTTCGAGGTCCTCTCGAAGGTCCCTTATTCCGTCATCCGCGCGCTGCCCGCCAAGCTGGTGGAGAAACACAAGGTCGTCCCCCTCCGGCTCGAGGGCAAAGCCCTGCACCTGGGGATGATCGATCCGAAGAACCTGCAGGCGCTCGACGAGATTTCCTTCGTGACGGGGTACAGGATCATACCCTGGGTTTCTCCCGAAGTGAGGATCCTTCAGGTGCTCGAAAAGTACTACAACCTGCCTCGCACGCAACGCTACTCCACGCTCACGAGAGAACTCTCGCGGCTGAAGTCCAGCCGCGAAAAGCTGAAGCCACTGCAGAGTGAGGAGGCCTATCTCGACCCCAAGGCGAGGACCCGGCATTCCGCGGCCCTGGCCGTCGCCGCGGGCGCCCAGTCGGGCTCGGAGGAAACCGGGCTGCCGGGCGACACGGTCGACACCGCCGAGACTCCCGCTGCGACGTTCCCACCGATTCCGACCCCTCCACCGCCCGGTGCTCTGTCCGCCGTGACGCCCTCCAGGGGGGGCGAGGCGGTGGTGGATCACTGGGAGAAGTACGGGTACGGCCGATCCTGGCGTGAGCTGGCCGAGGCGTTCGAGGCGGAATCCCAGGGAGTCGAGGTTCGCGCCGAGGAGGACGACACGAAGCCACAGCCGCGCACGCAGCCGCGCACGCAGTCAAGCGCTCCGCCCGCGCCCCCTACGCACGACTCAGGGCTGGCCGCTCAGTCGCTTCTCGAGGTGGCGCGGCGCCTCTCCACCGCCGAGAGCGTCGAGGAGGTCGTCGAAAGCACTTTGTCGTATCTGAGCGGGAGGCTGGCACGCAGCATCGTCTTCGTCGTCAAGGGAGATCGGACGATCGCCTGGGCCGGACGGGGGTACGGGATCGCCCCGCTGCAGATCAAGGGGCTCTCCTTTTCCCGGACCGATGGGCCGACACTGTTCGATCTGGCTTCCCGGGGAAGGGCCGCGGGCGCCTCGCCTTACCTGGGTGCCGTGCCCCCCTCACCCGCCGCGACGAAGTTCTACGAGCGGCTCGGGGTGCCGGTGCCTCGAACGATCCTCATCGTGCCGATCCTCGTGAAGGGGCGTGTGACCGGATTCCTCTACGGCGATGGCGGAGAACGCGGAATCCTCGCGATCGATCTTCCGGCGGTCCTCTCGCTGTGCGCGCGGGCCGGCTTCGCTCTGCAAATCCTGATCCTCCGCAGCAAAATCCTCGTGGCCTGAACTTCGCCATCCCAGGAGTGTGTCCAGCGTCCCGCCAACGCGCGGGCGGATGGGTGTGGGATACAATGCGGCGCGGGCCGGCGGCGCGCTGACACTGACGTGGCTCAGGAGAGCGGGGTGGGTGGTGCCGAAGCGGGGACTCGAACCCCGAAGCCCTTGCGGGCACAGGCACCTGAAGCCTGCGTGTTTGCCAATTTCACCACTTCGGCACGGGGATCCTGCGCGGCTCTTTCCCGGGAACGGGCGACACTCTACCATCGTGATTCCGGAGGTGTCAACACGGAGACGGGTCTGACGCGGGGGGTGAGGCGCCGCGCCGCGGCGGCGCTCCTGCTTTGTTTCCTCGCGGCCTCGCCGACCCTTGTGGGCGGAGCCGCGCCACGCACGGCCCGCCACTGTCTCGTCGCGCTCGGCACCATCCGTGATTATCACGTCCCGGGCGCTCGTTATGATCTCGTCATCGTCTCACCTGAGACTCCACTGGATGCGGCGCTCAAACGCGCGCGGCGGGCGCATCCGGACGCGCTCGTCCTCGGATACCTCAACACGATGGACATGAACGAGCTCATGCCCGGCGCCAGGAGCGCCCTCAGGCGGAACGAGGACTGGTTCCTGCACGACGCGACGGGCCGGCGTGTCCAGGTGCGCATCGACAAGTATCAGGGGAGCAGGGCCCGCTACGGCATGAATGTGAGCCGGACCGGTTATCAGGATTTCCTCGCCGCGCGGGCCATCGAGATCCTCGGCGCCGGCTATGACGGGCTTCACCTCGACAACGTGGAGACCGACTCGTCGTATCATCCACGCCACGTCGGGAGCTTCATCTCCGCGCTGCCCGTGGAGCTGGACCATGAGTCCTGGCCCGGAGCCGAGCGCGCGATGCTGCAGCGCATCAGGGCGAAGGTGACCGAGGCGGGGTTCGGCGAACGGCCAATCGTGATCAACGACATCCGGTCCGGCGAGCCCGAGGTCTCGCGTCTCTACCTGCGCGAGGTGGAGGGAGCCAACTGCGAGAACTGGCTGAGCAGGGATCGTCCCCACGACGGACCGTTCGGCTGGAAGGCCAAGGTGGACCAGGCGGCCGAGGTGGCGCGGGGCGGGAAGATCCTGAACCTGATCTGCAAGACCCCCTCGGTCGGGGCCGAAGAATCGCTCTACCTGTTCGCCTCCTACCTGCTGGCGCTCGATGGAGATCGCCTCTACTTCTACCACGGCTCCGGTTACAGACCCGAGTCGACCCGCTGGCACGACTTCTACGACCTCGACATCGGCCGTCCCGAAGGGGATATGGCCCGACGCGACGGTCTCTACGTCCGCGGCTTCACTGCGGGATTCGTGGCCGTCAACCCGTTCGACGGGGCGCGCACGATAACGCTGCCGGAGGGTCTGGTGGACGCCGCCTACGAGCCTGTGTCGTCCCTCACGTTGAAGGCGAAGAGCGCGGCCCTCCTCATGAGGGCCGATCCGGCGGCTGGGCGCCGCGTCATCATCGAGGGTGAGGATCTCGCTCTGACCGGACGCGCCGTGGTCCAGGCGCGCGAGGGCGCCTCGGGAGGCAAGGTGCTGCGTTTCGAGGAAGCGCAGGCCGAGGCGGGCACGAAGGTCGACCTGGAGCCCGGGAGATACCGCCTCGTCGTTGACGGCTTCGGTGAGAATCCCCAGGCCGACGCCTGCTTCGTGCGTTTCGATCGCGTGGAAAAACGGATCTACTTCGCCGCCGGGCACCGTCCGTTCCTGGAAGTGCAGGCCGAGGGGGGCAGCAGGCCCCTTTCGGTGCGCGCCGCGGAGCCCGGCGTCATGCTGGACCGTCTGGTGATCATCCGTCTGGCCTCGCGATGAAACGCCACCGGGCGAGGAGGGAACGCCGGCACGGGCCGGCACGGCGACCGAAGCTCGCGACGGCGCCGCCGCCCGCCGTCCCGTACAGCCGCCTCCTGGCGTGCCTCAAGCGCGCACCGGACCGGGTCACCGTCCCGGGGCTGGTGCGCCTGATGGGCCTCCCGGTATCCGACGAGCCGGAGCTCCGGCGGCAGATGGAGTATCTCGAGAAGCAGCAGATCGTCTTCAGCCAGCGCCGGGGACGCTGGAGCCTTCACGCGCGCACTCGGATCGTGATCGGGCGGCTGTCATGCCCGGAGGGAACCTACGGCTTCGTGTCAGCGGAGGAGACGGGCAAGCGCGACGTGTTCATCGCGGGCCGAAGGATGGCTGGAGCCCGGCACGGCGACCTGGTCATGGCGCGCGTCATCGGAAGGCCTGTCCCGGGGAAACGCGGCGACCGGAGCGGTGGCGGGGGGAGCGAGGGGGAGGTCCTCGCCGTGCTGGAACGACGCCCTCCATTCCTGGCCGGGCAATATCGGGGAGGAGGCAACGGCGGGCTGGTGACGCCACGCGACGACCGCGTCAGCGGAACGATCGTCGTGGACGGAGCATCGGCCGGCGCCGAGGCCGCGCCCGCCGACGGGTCGATCGTCTGGGTCGAGATCACATCGCCCGAGGATCGCTTCCGGCCGGCCCGCGGAAGGATCGCCGCCACGCTGGGTCTGCCCGAGGAGGCGGGCGTCGACGAGGCCACGATCGTCCGGATACACGATCTGCCGGGCGCTTTTCCGCCCGAGGCGGAGCGGGAGGCGCTCAGCCACCCGCCCAGGATCGACGAGCGGGAGCGAGCACGCCGAGAGGATTTCACCGGCTCGCAGGTCGTCACCGTCGATCCGGCCACCGCGAAAGACCACGACGATGCGGTGGGACTCGTCTGGATCCCGACCGCGCGCGGGGAGATCTACCGGCTGGCCGTTCACATCGCCGACGTGGCCCATTACGTGCCCGAGGGGGGGCACGTCGATCGGGAGGCGCTGCGGCGGGGCACGAGCGTCTATTTCCCCGGCCGCTGCATCCCCATGCTCCCGGAAGCGCTCTCGTCGGGGCTTTGCAGCCTGCACGCCGGCGAGGAGCGCCTGGTGCACAGCGTCCTGCTCGATTTCGACGCGCAGGGCAGGCGTTTGGGTTACCGCTTCGCCGACGGGGTCATCCGTTCCGCTGCGGCGATGACCTATGCGGAGCTCCAGGAGATCCTCGATGGGGGAGAGGATGGGAACGGATCCGCCCACGCGCCGATGCTCCGCGAGATGGGCCGGCTCTGCCGCCTGCTGCGAACGCTGCGCCTGCGGCGCGGAAGCCTCGACCTCGAGATACCTCAGACGGAGGTCATCGTGGACGACTCGGGCCGCCCGATCGATGTCCAGCCGGTGCGGCACGGGCTGGCGGATCAGGTGATCGAGGAGTTCATGCTGGCCGCCAACGAGACGGTCGCGGAGCACCTGCGTGAGCACGTGCCGGCGAGCCTCTACCGGATTCACGAGGACCCGGACCCGGAGGGGATCGACGAGGTCGAGGAGAGGCTCGCGACGATGGGCTTTCCCGTGCGCCGCACCCGCGGGACCCCTTCAGCCCGCCTCTCCGCAATCCTGGCCCCATTCAAGGGGCGCCCGCAGGAGCCCGCGGTCTCCATGATGGTCCTGCGCTCGCTGAAGCTGGCCCGATACAGCCACGAGCCGATCGCGCATTTCGGGCTTGCGGCTCCTCTTTACACGCATTTCACCTCGCCGATCCGGCGCTATCCGGATCTGATTGTGCACCGGCTCCTGCGCGGGGCGCCGCGCGCCGGGCCTACCCGGCCCGATGAGCCCGATCCCGCGGAGCGCCTGGCCGCCGTCGCCCTTCAGTGCTCCCGGCTCGAGCGGCGCGCGGAGGAGGCCGAGAGGGCGGTGGTTGACTGGAAGAAAGCGGTCTACATGAAGGACCGTGTCGGGGAGGAGTTCCAGGGCGTGGTGACGGGGGCCGCCAGGGGCGCGCTCTTCGTGACCCTCGAGGGGCTCGGGATCGATGGGGTCGTGCCGGTCGGCGCCGGCAGGGAAGCTTCCCACGGAAGAGGGGCGCGCGGACCCGCCCGTCCGGCCCCCTGGCGTCCGGGAGACGCCTTGCGCGTGCGCGTGCAGGCGGTCGACACCTTCCGCGCGAGGATCCTGCTCAAACCTCTGTCGACGGGGTGACGGTCAGGGCGGGGCTTCTCAGCGCGATGGCAAGGACATCGTCGAGCGACTCGACGAAGTGAAAGGTCATGTCCTGGCGCAGGCTCTCGGGGATGTCCACAAGGTCCTTCTCGTTGCGGGCGGGCAGGATCACCGTGTGGACCCCGGCCCGCCGGGCGGCCAGCACCTTCTCCTTTATCCCCCCCACGGGCAGGACCTTGCCCCGAAGCGTGATCTCGCCCGTCATCGCGAGGTCCGGCGAGCAGGGGGTCGCCGTGAGCAGCGAAACCAGGGAGACCACCATCGTGACGCCGGCCGAAGGGCCGTCCTTTGGAATCGCTCCAGAGGGCACGTGGATGTGGATGTCGGTCGTCTCGAAGAAATCCGGCGAGATCCCAAGGGAGGCGGCGCGGCTGCGAACGTAGGACAGGGCGGCCTGCGCCGACTCCTTCATCACATCACCGAGCTGTCCGGTGAGCGTCAGCCCCTTGCTCCCTTTCATCGCCGTCGATTCGATGAAGAGGATCTCTCCGCCGGCGGGGGTCCAGGCGACGCCGACCGCGACGCCGGGCACCCTCGTTCGCTCCACCATCTCGGAGAAGAACTTCTCCTGTCCGAGATACTCGTCGAGGTCCTGCACTCTGATGGTGTAGGGGCCTGGAACCCCCTCGGCGAGCCGCCGGGCCACCTTGCGGCAGATCGCGCCGATCTCGCGCTCCAGGTTCCTCAGGCCCGCCTCGCGCGTGTAACCTTTGATGATCCCCGCGATGGCCGCGTCCTCGAAGGTCATCGCGTCGGGCGGGATCCCGTGGTTGGCCACCTGCCGCGGGATCAGGTGGGCCCTGGCGATGTTGACCTTCTCCTCCTCCGTGTAGCCCGGGAGCATCAGGATCTCCATCCGATCACGCAGCGGTGGCGGGATCGTGTCCAGCACGTTGGCCGTCGTGATGAACATGGCCCTGGACAGGTCGAACGGGACTTCGAGGAAGTGGTCCGAGAAGGAGAAGTTCTGCTCGGGATCGAGGACCTCGAGCAGGGCGGATGACGGGTCGCCGCGGAAATCGGCGCCGAGCTTGTCGACTTCGTCGAGGATGATGACCGGGTTGTTGGAGCCCGCCTTGCGGATCGACTGGATGATGCGGCCCGGCATGGAGCCGATGTAGGTGCGGCGGTGCCCGCGGATCTCCGCCTCGTCGCGCACTCCGCCCAGCGACAGGCGCTGGAAGTTGCGGCCCATGGCCCGCGCGATCGATCGGCCCAAGGACGTCTTGCCGGTGCCGGGCGGACCCGCGAAACAGAGGATGGGGCCCTTCAGGTCCTGCTTGAGCTTGAGGACCGCCAGGTACTCGAGGATCCGGTCCTTGACCCGCTCGAGGTCGTAATGGTCCTCGTCGAGCACGCGCCGGGCCTCGATGATGTCCAGCTTGTCTTCGGTGGACTTCGACCACGGCATGTCGATCAGGATGTCGAGGTAGTTGCGGATGACGGAGTGCTCCGCCGAGGCGGGCGGCGTGGTCCTGAGGCGATTGACCTCCTTGAGGGCCTCCTTCTCGACCTCCGGGGGCATCGCGGCCGCCTGGATCTTCTCGGTGAGCTCGTTGATCTCGGCGGTGACCTCGTCCTCCTCGCCGAGCTCCTTCTGGATGGCCTTCATCTGCTCGCGCAGGTAGAACTTGCGCTGGGTCTTGTCGATCTCCTCCTGCACCTCCTGCTGGATCTTCCCGCCGATCTCGGCCACCTCGATCTCGCGGCTGATGAACCGCGTCACCTTCTCGAGACGCGCCTTGACGTCGAGCGTCTCGAGCACCTCCTGCTTCTGGTGCAGCTTGAGCGCGAAGACGGCCGCCGCCATATCCGCCAGCCGTCCGGGATCCTCCAGGTTCATGAAGGTCAGGCCGATCTCGTCGGCGTTTATCGGCAGCAGACCGATCAGCTTCTGGATCTGGTTCATGAGGTTCTTTGTGAGCCCCTCGACCTCCGGGCCGCCGTGCGAGACCTCACGCAGGACCTCCACCTGCGCCACGGGGATCGGGGAGCGCTGGACGAAGTCGTACAGGCGTACGCGCTCCAGCCCCCGCGTGAGCACGCGGAGCCCCCCGTCGGGGAACTTGAGGAGCTTGAGCACGACCGCCGCCGTGCCGATCTTGAAGATCTCGTCGGGCCCGGGCTCCTCCACCTGAGGGTTCTTCTGAGCGACGAGGGCGACCATCTTGTTGCCGGTCAGCACGTGGTCGATGGTGCGGATCGAGACCGGGCGCCCCACCACCAGCGGGGCGGGCAAATGGGGGAAAACGACGGCGTCCCGCAACGGGAGCACCGGAAGGACATCGGGGATCCGGACGGGTTGACCCGACTCGACGGTCTCGTCGCTCATACTACGCCCTCCATCACACGGCCATTCAACCCGGTAGCCGTCATCATAACAGAAGAGGCGAACGAGGAGGCGGTGGGGCGCCTGCGCCTACTTCGGCGCGCCGAGCTTGTTGACCAGGCGGGTCAGGCGCGACTTGTAGCGTGCGGCGGTGTTCTCGTGGACGACGCCCTTCTGGATCGAGCGATCGATCAATGCGATCGTCTCCGGCAGGAGACGCCGGGCCGAGGCCGCGTCGCTCGTCTCGACCGAATCGCGCAGCTTCTTGATCTGCGTCCGAAGGCGCGAGCGGGTCGCTTTGTTCGCCTCACGGCGTTTGAGGCTCTGCTTGTGGCGCTTGATCGCCGACTGGTGCGTTGCCATTCTGGATGGAACCCCCGGGTTTCGTGCTTGTCCGACTCGAACGGGCGCGAAGGTTAGCCCATCAGGCCGTCTCCTGTCAACCCGGGTTTCGGTCCTTCGCTAACGGGAACGCAGGCCGAGCTGCTTGAGCCGCTCGGCGGCCAGCCGCGCCTCCCCCGAATCCGAATGGGTGTCAATCAGCCTCTGGAGGGTGGAGACCCCGGCCGACGTCTGCCCCGACTCGATCTGCGCGTATCCCTTCTTCAGTAGCGCCGCGGCGACCCTCTCGCCGGAGGGATACTTCTGCAGGACCTGGTCGAACGATTCGGCCGCTTCGGTGAACTTGCCCTGGCTGTAATAGCACTCCCCGATGAAGTACTGCGCGTCGCAGGCAAGCGGGTGGCTCTGCGCGGAGCGCAGGAACTCGTTGAACCCCATCACGGCGAGCTCGTAATTGCCCTTGCTGTAATCGGCGTACGCCGTCTTGAAGGTCTGGTCGGCCTGGCTGCCGGCCGGTACCCCGGCTGCGGGGGCGGTCGGCTGCATGGCCGGCGCCGTGGGTCCGGGGGCGCCCGCCCTGCGGGCCGATTCGCGAAGGCCCTCGATATCCTGCGCGAGGCTCGCCATTCGGGAGTTGCTCTCCTTGAGACGCTCGGACAGCGCCTGGACCTGATCCAGCAGCGTCTGTATCGCGCCGCCGAGCTGCGCCTGGGAGGAGGATGGCGACTGAGCCCCGGGGCCCAGACGGCGGGCCACCTCCTCGATCTGGGTCCGTGACGCGGTGGTCTCCTGCTGCACCTGGAAGAGCTGGCGCTTCACGTCGTCGAGGTCCTTCTGGAGCCTCGTCGCCTGCGTGGATGTGACGCATCCGGCAAGCAGGATGAGCCCCGCCGCGGCGGCGGCGCGAGCGGGAGCGTGGCCGTATCTCACGGGCGCGTCAACTCTCTTCGAGGACGAACTCTGAACGGCGGTTTCTGGCCCAGGCGTCCTCGTTGTGTCCCGGGTCGATCGGGCGCTCCTCGCCGTAGGAGATGGTGCGGAGACGGGTCGTCGGGATTCCGAGATTGATCAGGTACTGCTTCACGGAATTGGCGCGACGGTCGCCGAGCGCCATGTTGTATTCGCTGGTGTTGCGCTCGTCGCAATGCCCCTCGATGAGGATCCTGAACGAGGAGAGCGGGGAGTTCTTGAGCTTCTCGGCGTTTGCTTCGAGCGTGGGCCGCTGGTCGGGCCGGATCTCGTGACGGTTCGTGTCGAAATAGATCGCCTTCAAGAGGCCCTGCCGGTTGTACTCGCTCGCGCCCATCCCCTGCGCGGCCATCGGCTCCTCGACGACCGGCTTCATCGGCTCCTCCCTCACGGGCTCGGGAACGGGCTCGACCTTCTGGGCAGGCGGTGGCGCGGGCGCGGCGGCGACCGGAGCCGGCTTCTTCTTGCAGCCGGCGGAGAGGAACGCGACGGCCAGGATCAACACAGCGAGGATGGAGACGGCGCATCGGACTCTTCGGATCATCGGCACCTCCTGGAGGGACAGGGTTCGCTCGAAACGCGCGGAGTATAACATCAGCGTTCGCTCCTCTTCACGCATGGCTACCGCGACCAGTCGGGCATCGTGGCCTCGAACGGCGTGGGCAGCTCCACCTGACGGTTCCCGTCGGCGTCCATCGTCAGGATTTTATAGGTTCCCTTGCGGTTCGAGGAGAAGACGATGTGGCGACCGTCGCTCGACCAGCGCGGGTTCTCGTTGTTGGCGGCGTTCTGGGTGAGACGGCGCATCGCGCCGGCCGCCAGGTCGTTGACGACGATGTCGAAACGGCCATCGAACATGGAAGCGTAGACGATCCGGCCTCCGTCCGGCGACCAGGCGGCCGAGTCGTTGAACTCACCGCTCGTGGTCATCAGGCGGACGTTGGCCCCCTCGGCGTCCATGATGTAGATCTGCGGCGTGCCCGAGCGATCGGACGTGAAGGCGATCTCGCGCCCGGACGGGGACCACTCGGGCGATGTGTCCGAACCCCGGCTGAAGCTGATCTGACGGGATCGGCCCGTGGCCACATCGAGGATGAAGATGTCGGAATCGCCCCCGCTGGAGCTGGAGAAGGCGATGAGCCGGCCGTCTGGCGACCAGTCGGGCGCCACGCACAGCTCGCTGCCCGGAGGGGTGGAATCCTTGAGACTCCCGTCCTCGCCGTTGTAGATGAAGAGCTTCGGGTTGCCCTGCCGGTATGACACGAAGGCGAGACGCCTGCCGTCCGGCGACCAGGCTGGGGAGACGTTGAGGGACTTGTTCTTGGTGATCTGCCGGATCTCGGCGCCATCGTAGTCCATGACGTGGATCTCCTTGCCACCGCCGATCTTCGCCACGAAGACGATCCGCGAGAGGGCGATCCCGGTTCGTCCCGTGTATGACAGCGTGATGTCGTTCGCGATGCTGTGCGCGATGTGGCGCGCCAGCGAGCCGTCTCCGCGGTACCGTTTGCCGCTGATGAGCGCGCCGCTTTTCGTGTCGTAGAGCGGACCCTCGACGACGATCTGGGAGTCCTTCCTGGAGACCGCGCCTCGCACGATCCCCTCGGCGCCCAGCGCGGCGAAATCCCTGAACGGGATCTGCGCCGCGGTCAGCGTGACACCGCTGTAGAGGGACGCGGGCAGCACGTTGAAGAGGCCCGAGTAGGTCAGGTCGGCCCCGATGACGGCGCGTATCGACTCGGCCGACGCGCGCGCCGCGGCGTCGGCGGTCGCGTCGGGATGGAATGGGAGGATCGCGATCGGGACCTGGCGCTGCGCGGTTCCGGTGATCTTGAGCCCGATCTGCGGCTGGTTGGGGTCCTGCGCCGCCGGGCCGCCGCTCCGGGCCCACCCAAAGGCCGCGGCCGCCGCCATGGCAGCTGCCACCGTGACAAGCACTCGACTCGTCGTCATTCGTCCTCGCGATGTGAAGCCCGTCTGGAGCCGGGCGCGGTCAATCGGCTGTCAGCTCGAAAAGCACCTCGGCACTGACCGAGTTCTGCCCGTACTGGAACGGAAGCGGGGGCAGCGGGTTGCTGTCGTAGATCGCCCGCAGCGCCGATTGATCGAGGGCCTCGTTGCCGCTCGGCACGGAGATGCGCGCGTCCTGGATGATTCCCGACTTGAGGATGGTGAACTGGACGCGGCAGCTCACGGGCTCGCGCAGGCCCTCGGGCGCCACCGGTCTGCGCCAGTTGGACTGGAGAATGGCCACCAGGCTGGAACGGTAATAGTCGTAGGGAAAGGCCGACGAGCCGATCGAGGGAATCCCGCCGGGCACGACGGTCCCGCCGAGGCTGATCCCGGCCATCGAGTCGGCCACCGGGGGCGGTTCGACTTGATCGCGTCCGGCCCTCTCGGCGGCGCGCTCGGGCTCCGGCTCGGGCCTCGGCTTTTCCGCGCGTTTCTCGCCGGGCGGTGGTGGGACGGTCGCGTCGGGTTTTTTCTTGGGCGCCTTCGGGGCTTCCGGGGGCTTCGGCGCGGGCGGCTTCTCGGCCACCTTCGCGGCCTCGGCCCGCTCCGAGGGGGTCGGCTCCGCTTGCCTCGCGTGAGCCGGGCCGCCGGGAGGGGCCGGCGGAAAGAGCGCCGAGGCGGGGATGATCTCGGCGATGGCCGTGCGCGGCATCGGCGGTGGCGTGGTGAAACGGGGGATCATCGAGAAGACGATGAGCGCGACCAGATGCGCGACGGCGGAATAGCCGGCCATCTTCATCAGGATCTGTTCGGACCGTTCGCCCCAGGCGATCTTGAGCTTGATCGTCATCGCTGGCGGCGTGGCCTGGATGGGGCCTGCTCGTCCGACGGCGTGGGCTCGGTCACGAGACCGACCCGTTCGATCCCGGCCTTCTTGATCCGATCCATGACGGCCATCACGCTGCCGTAGGGGACCGCCTGGTCGGCTCGCAGGTAGACGAAGGGGTCCCGGTAGCCGGAGGCGACGGTGGAGAGGTGCTGCTCGAGCTCGGCGAGAGGCATCGAGGTCTGGTTCAGGTAGACGCGGGCGGCCCGATCGATCGTCACGATGATGCGTTGCTCTTCCTGCCCGCTCGCGCTCTCGGCTTTCGGAAGCTGCACATCGACGCCCCGCTGCATCATGGGGGCGGTCACCATGAAGATGATGAGGAGCACGAGGACGACGTCCACCAGCGGCGTCACGTTGATGTCCGCCATGCTGGCGCGCTGGCGCCCGCGGCGGCCGGGGGACTCTATCGCCGCGGCCATCGTCAGACCTTCTCGAAGCGGTTGAGGAGCTCGGCGATGAAATTGTCGAGACGGTTGCCGAGCACGCGGAGGCGATTATTGAAGTAGTTGTACCCGAGCAGGGCCGGTATGGCGGCGGCGAGCCCCGCGGCGGTGGTGATCAGAGCCTCGGAGATCCCCGGCGCCACCGTGGCCAGATTGGCCGTGCCGGTCATGCCGATCGAGCGGAACGAGTTCATGATCCCCCACACGGTGCCGAACAGCCCGATGAAGGGGGAGGCGGAGGCGGTGGAGGCGAGAAATCCAAGAAAACGTTCCAGACGCCCCTGGGCTTCGGAAGCAGCCGAGATCATGGCCCTCTCGATGATACGGGTGGTGGTCCGGGATTGCGTCTCGGGAGCGACCGCGACGCCGCCGGCAGCGGCGCCCCCGTGCCGCGCCGCCGTCCCGCGCGTGAGCTCGCGGAACCCGGTGCGGTAGACGTGCGCCATCGGACTATAGGGGAGTTTCTCGCAGAAGTCGCGCAGGTCGGCCAGGCTCGCCTGCGAGCGGAACCTCTCGAGGAGAATGTGATCCTCCTTCTCGGCGCGCGACAGAGCGCGGTGGCGCTCCGCCATGATCGCCCAGGAGAGGATCGAGAAAAACGCCAGCACCAGCAGCACGAGCTGGGCCATGGGCCCCGAGTGCAGGACCAGACTCAGGACGTCGCCTTGGAACCCCTGGGCGGCGGCGGATCGTGCCAGCCCGGCCGGATCGGCCGCGGCGGCGAGAATGAGCAGTTGAATGGGGAACCTCCCTGCAAGCTGGCGTGAGGACGCGCAGAGTTCCCGCGAGGCTGGGGCGGACTGTAGCAGAGGGGGATCGGGGTGTCAACGAGGCGGGACCTCAAAGCGCGTTCGCGCAGGTGGTTACCTTGACATCCCGGAAATCGGGGTGATAGCCTCGCCGAGGTTTTTTCCATCTGCATCCCGAGCCCATGCAGGTCCGGGAGTCTATGCTCTCCTTCCTGAAGATCACGAACCTGGCCATCCTCGACGAGATCTCACTCGAGCCCGCCGCCGGGCTCAACGTGCTCACGGGGGAGACCGGCGCGGGCAAGTCAATCATCGTTGACGCGATCGGCCTTCTGCTGGGCGAGCGGGGCGGCGCCGAGATGATCAGGACGGGCTGCGACCGGCTCGTCGTCGAGGCCCAGTTCGATCTCTCGCGGCGCGCCGACGCAGCCGGAATCCTCGATGCGATCGGCGTCGACCCGACCACTTCGGCCGGTGACCTGGTGATCCGCCGCGAGCTGGTCGCCCAGGAGTCAGGCGCCCGGGGGCGGGCGCTGGTCAACGGGCAGCTCGTGACGCTGGCGGCTCTCAAGGAGCTCGGAGATTCGCTCGCCGATCTGCACGGCCAGCACCAGCACCAGTCCCTGCTGACGGCGGCCGGCCAGCGGGATACGCTCGACGCCTTCGCCGGAGTCCTCGGGCTTCGGACCGAGGTGGGGGCCATCTGCGGGCGGCTCCGCGCGCTTCGTGCGGAGCGTGAGCTCCTGGCGGCACGAGAGAGCGAGAGGGCGCGCCAGGACGAGACGCTACGGCGTCAGATCGGCGAGATCGACGCGGCCGATCCGCTCGCCGGCGAGGAGGAAGAACTCCTGCGCGACGAGAGCCTGCTGCGCCACGCCGAGGAAGTCGTTCGGCAGGCGGGCCGGGGCTTCGCGTTGTTGAGCGAAGACGATGATTCGGTCATTGCGCGGCTGGCCGCGGCCGAGGAGTGCGTGGCACGGCTCGCGGGGATCGACGCCCGGGCGGAACCGATCGCCACCGTCATCCGAGACGCGAGAACCGCCTCTTCCGAGGCGGCGCGCGCCCTGGGCGGCTACCTGAACCAGGAGGCGTTCGAGCCCGCGCGGCTGGAGCAGGTGGGCGCGAGGCTCGCGGAGCTGGATCGGCTCAAGCGCAAGTACGGCCCGACCCTGGCGGAGGTCATTCATTTCCGATCGAAGGCACGGACGGAGCTGGCCGCCCTGGGCGGGGCGGCGGCGCGCCTCGGCGAGATCGACTCCGAGATGGCGGCGGCGGGCCGGGAGTACGCTTCGCGTGCCGGCGCGCTGTCGGAACGGCGCCGTCGGGCGGCGCGCCTCCTGGAGAAGGCGATCGAGGGCGAGCTCAGGTCGCTCGCCATGGAGGGGACGCGGGTGGCCATCCAGGTGGCCCCAGCGCCTCAGACCGAACCGGGCCCGCGCGGCACGGACGACATCGAGTACCTCATCGCCCCCAACAGGGGCGAGCAACTGCGCCCGCTCTCGCGCATCGCATCGGGCGGGGAGCTGTCGCGCCTGATGCTGGCGGTGCGCAACGCCGCCGAGGGGCGCGACGATGGGCGCGCTCTGATCTTCGACGAGATCGACAGCGGCATCGGCGGCGCCGTCGCCGAGGCGGTCGGCCGCCGCCTGGCGGCCCTCGCGCGCCGGCAGCAGATCCTCTGCGTGACGCATCTGCCGCAGATCGCTTCGTTCGCCGACCGTCACTTCCGCATCACCAAGCGCGCCGCCGGCGCGCGGACGCGCGCCGAGGTGGAGCAGCTCGACGCGGCGGGACGCGTCGAGGAGCTTGCGAGGATGCTGGGGGACTCCGAGACGAGGACCGCGCGCCGGCACGCCGAAGCGCTGGTGAACCGGGCGACTCGTCCGGGGAAGGCGGGCGCGTGAAGAGCTCCCCGGCATCCAACGACGGCAGAACGGCGGTCTACCCGGGCACGTTCGACCCGATCACCAACGGCCACCTCGACATCATCGAGAGAGGCAGTCGGCTGTTCGACCGCGTGGTGATCGCGATCCTCAGCAACGTCGATAAGGCGCCGCTCTTCGGCCTGGACGAAAGGGTGACCCTGATCAAGGACTCGGTGTCCTCGTTGGGCAACGTCAGCGTGGAGAGCTTCAGCGGGCTGCTCGTGGATTATGTGCGCAGCCGCGGCGCGCACGTCATCGTGCGGGGGCTGCGCGCGATCTCCGACTTCGAGTACGAGTTCCAGATGGCGCTCATGAACCGCAGGCTCGATCCGGAGGTGGAGACAGTCTTCATGATGCCTGCCGAGGCCTACTCCTACCTCAGCTCACGCCTCGTCAAGGAGGTGGCCTCCCTTGGCGGTGACGTGTCGGGACTGGTGCCGCCACCGGTCGCCCGGGCGATCTCCCGGCGCCTCGTGTCCCGCAGGAGAAAATGAATGCTCAAGATCTCTGAACGGCTTTCATCGGTGAATCCGAGCGCGACGCTCGCCGTGAAACTGGAGGCCGACCGGCTGCGCGGGCAGGGCGTGGACATCATCGACTTCGGGCCGGGCGAACCGGACTTCAACACTCCCGAGAACATCAAACGGGCGGCGCACCGCGCCATCGACGAGAATCTGAGCCACTACCTGGCGACGCAGGGCCTGCCGGCTTTGCGCGGCGCCATCCGCGATCATTACCGCGGGCTCTACGGGGCCGAGTACGGGGACAACGAGGTGATCGTCTCGTGCGGCGGCAAGGGGGCGCTGTTCAACGCCGCGATGGCGCTCTTCGGCCCGGGCGACGAGGTGATCATCCCGGCGCCCTACTGGGTCTCCTTCCCGGAGCAGGTCAGGCTGGCCGGCGCGACCCCCGTGATCCAGTCGACGCGTGAGAGCGACGGGTTCATCGCTCGAGCCCGCGACGCCGAGGCGCTCGTCACGAAGGCGACCCGCTGCATCATCCTCTGCTCGCCGTCGAACCCCACGGGCGCCGTCATCCCGCAGGACGAGCTGGGCCGTTTCGCCGAGCTTGCCCTGAGACGGGATCTCTACCTCATCTTCGACGAGTGCTACGAGAAATTCCTCTATGACGGACTGACGCACGCGAGTCTCGCCAGCGAGCATGGGCGGGTGAGGGATCGACTGATCCTGGTGGGCACGTTCTCCAAGAGCTACGCCATGACCGGATACCGGGTCGGCTACGCGGTTGCGGCGGGGCCCCTGATCTCGGCCATGTCCGTGGTGCAGAGCCACGACACGACACACCCGACCGGAGTGGCGCAGGCGGCGGCGCTCGAGGCGATGACCGGGCCGCAGCACGAGATGGAGCGGATGATCGAGGAGTACTGCCGGCGCCGCGACCTCATCGTCCCCGGGCTGCGGTCGATCCCGGGAGTCGAATGCCTGAATCCTCCGGGGGCCTTCTACGCCTACCCGGGCGTGAGCGGGCTCTACCGCAGGCTGGGAGTCAATGACTCGATCGGAGTCGCCACGGTGCTCCTGAAGGACGCCCGCATCGCCACCGTGCCGGGAGAGGCGTTCGGCACGCCCGGGTACCTGCGCTTCTCCTACGCGCTGTCGGCCGAGCGCATCAGCGAAGGCATCGCGAGGTTCAGGAGGGTCGTCGATGGGCGCTGAATACAAGTGTCCCGCCTGCCAGAGCGACCGGCTCGTACCGGGACGATTCCGCGGCGCCATGCGCACGGGCCCCGCTGAATTCGTGCCCGACGAGGTGAAGGTGTTCACGCTCTCCCTGACGACCCCGTACGTCGAGATCGACCGTGCCAGGCTCTGCCTCGATTGCGGCCACGTCTGGACCGAGGTCGACCCCGCGGAGACGGTCGCGAAGATCAGGAAGTGGGGGACGAAGGAGCTCCTCTCCCGCCTGGGGATTACTCCCGAGAGCTGAGAACCGGTTATACTGACGGCGTCTGAAGAGGATCTCCGTGAAATCACGCATGCCATGGGCCGCAACCTATCTCCGGGGCGGCGCCGTCCTGCCCACCGCCTCACTCTGCGCCCTCCTCCTGATCCTCATGGGGCCGGTGCCCCGCGCCGCGCAGCCCGCCGCCGAGCGGCGTGGCGGGCCGGTGCTGATCAGCGGGATGCGGGGCCCCATCACACCCGTCACCGTCGAGTACGTTCGCAAAACGCTTGCGAAGGCGGATGAGGAACGTTGCGAGCTGGTCCTGTTCGAGATGGACACGCCGGGCGGTCTCGTGACGTCCAGCGAGGAGATCATCCAGGAGATCCTGTCCTCCCGCACGCCGGTCGCCGTCTACGTCTCACCCGCCGGCGCCCAGGCAGCCTCCGCGGGCCTGTACATCGCAAACGCCGCCGACATCATCGCCATGACGCCCGGCACCCGCATCGGAGCGGGGCACCCGGTCGGCCCCATGGGCGGCAACCCCGGGGAGGGGGAGAAGGGGAGCCGCAACTACCTCGGCGAGAAGATCGAGAACGACATGGCGGCCGGCGTGCGCAGCATCGCGACCAACAGGGGGCGCAACGCCGAGGTCTACGAGAGGATGGTGAGGGAGAGCATCGCCCTCACGGAGCGCGAGGCCCTCGATCAGAAGGTCATCGATTACATCGTCAACGACGTGGCCGACCTGCTCGAGAGGCTGGACGGCCGTGAGATCAGCCGCTTCGACGGGCGCAAGCAGACGCTGGCCCTCAAGGGCGCTCCCATCCACCGGTTCGAGATGACCTTGCGGCAGAAGATCCTCTCCTGGATCGCCAACCCGAACATCGCGTTTCTCCTGCTCGGTGTCGGGGTGCTGGGGCTCTATGTCGAGTTCAACCACCCCGGCCTCATCCTGCCCGGCGTGATAGGTGGCGTGGCGCTCATCCTGTTCGCGATGTCGGTGCAGATTCTGCCGATCAACCTCCTCGGGCTGCTGCTCGTCATCCTGGCGGTCGCCCTCTTCATCCTTGAGATCAAGTTCACCTCCTATGGCCTGTTGACGGCGGGCGGCATCCTCGCGATGACGCTGGGGTTCCTCACCCTCTTCGATACCCGCGAGATGCCCGACCTGGGAGTCTCCCTGTCGTTCATCCTGCCCACCGCCCTGACCATCGGGGGCGTCATGGCAGCGGTGACCCTGCTGGTGGTCCGTGCGCAGCGCACCCGCGTGGCCACCGGTGTGGAGGCGCTGGCGGGGGAGATCGGCGAGGCGATGACCGATCTGGAGCCCGAGGGCAAAGTGTTCGTGCATGGTGAATACTGGAACGCGATGTCGAGCGAGCCGATCGCCCGGGGACGCAAGGTGCGGGTCAAGGCGGTTCGGAATCTGAGCCTGGACGTCGAGCCGGTCGATCGATGATGGGAGGCTGATGTGGAGAATCTGCCGGGGTTGGCAATTGTCGTTCCGTTACTCTTCCTGGTGCTCTTCTTCTTCTCGGGCATAAAGGTCTTCAACGAGTACGAGCGCGGCGTGGTCTTCAGGCTGGGGCGGCTCCAGCCCAGCGACTTCGGCCCGGGTCTGACCTACATCATTCCGGTCATCGACCGGTTCGTGCGCGTCTCGCTGCGCACGGTCGTGCTCGACGTCCCGCCACAGGACATCATCACGCGGGACAACGTCTCGGTGAAGGTCAACGCGGTGGTCTACTTCCGCGTGATGGACCCCAAACGCGCGGTGGTCGAGGTCGAGAACTACCACTACGCGACCTCGCAGCTCGCGCAGACCACGCTGCGGTCGGTGCTCGGGCAGGCCGAGCTCGACGGGCTCCTCTCGGATCGCGAGCGGCTCAACGTGCAGCTCCAGACGATCCTCGACAAGCACACCGATCCGTGGGGCATCAAGGTCTCGTCAGTGGAGGTCAAGCACGTGGACCTTCCCGTGGAGATGCAGCGGGCGATGGCCAAGCAGGCGGAGGCCGAGCGCGAGAAGCGCGCCAAGATCATTCACGCGGCCGGTGAGTACGAGGCCTCCGAGATGCTGGCGAAGGCCGCGGTGGTCGTCGAGAAGAGCCCCGTGACGCTCCAGCTCCGCTACCTTCAGACGCTGACCGAAATCGCCACCGAGAAGAACTCGACGATCATCTTCCCGCTGCCCATCGATCTGATGAGGCCCTTCCTGCCCGTGGTGAAGTAGGCCATGCGTTCCGGTTCGGCCGGAAGGCAGGACGCGGCGGCGGACCAGGGCGCCGAGCAGGAGTTCCAGCTCGAGACCCGGCACCTCGTCTTTCTCATCGCGGTCGTGATGGTCCTTTGCGTCGCCTCGTTCATGCTGGGCCGCTGGGTTGAGCGGCAGAGCGCCGGCCCGACCCTCGCCTCGGGAGAGGGGTCCGCGGGGCGCTCCCCGGATGCCCGTATCGAGGACGTGGGGGACGTCTCCAAGGACCTCACCTTCTTCGACACGCTCTCCGGCAACGAGCCCGCGCCTCTACGTCCCGACACTGAGCCGCGGACCACACGGAAGCTCTCTCCCGTGCCGGCGCAGGCCGCCGTGGAGCCGGGCGGCGCGGCGGGGCAGGGAGGGACGCGCGTTCCACCGGGCGGCGCCGCCACCGGAAGGCGGTCCGTCAACGAGGCCGTGATGGTCCAGGTCCTCGTCTCGAAGGACCGCGCCGCCGCCGACGCGCTTCGACGGCGCCTGCGGGCGAAGGGCTACACGGTCGTGCTCATGCCCGACCGGGGCGCCTACAAGGTCAGAGTGGGACCCTACGCCGATCGGGAGGAGGCGGAGAGGGCGGCCGGGCTCCTGCGCGAGCAGGAGCACCTGAGCACCTGGATCCCCTGAGCGTGCCCCGCCGGCACATCCCGCTCGCGATGGCCGTGGCTGGCGGCCTCCTGATGGCCCTGTCATTTCCTCTGGGCCCACCGCTGCCCATCCCGAACATCCAAGGGTTCTGGCCGGCCGCGTGGTTCTGCCTGGCGCCGGTGATCCTCGCCGCGCTTCGCGCGCGCAACGAGTGGGGGGCCGCGCGATACGGTCTCGTCTCCGGGATGACCGCGTTCGGGCTCCTGATCTGCTGGATCGATCCGTTTCTCGTGCGCTGGGCGAACCTGTCCCACGTCGAGGCGGCGGCCGTCTTCCTCCTGCTCGTCACCTATGTCGCGATCTATTTCGGGGCGTTCGCGGTCTGCGTGCGCGCCTGGAGCCGCCGCTGGGGGAGCGCGACGGCCTGTCTGCTCGCTCCGGTTGGGTGGTGCGCCCTTGAATGGACACGCGGGATCCTCTTCACCGGGTTTCCATGGTGCCTGCTGGGGTATTCGCAGATGCCGGCCCTCGCTGTGGTCCAGGTCGCCGATCTGGCGGGGGTCTATGGCGTCTCCTTCGTGCTGGCCGCCTCCGGCGCCCTCGTCGCGATCCTGGTGGAGCGCCCCGGGTCATCGCGCCGCGCGTCGCTGGCCGTCCTGACGGGAATCCTCGTGACCGCGTCCGGCTACGGGGCCTGGAGGCTGGCCTATCCTCCACGGAAAGGAGCAGGTGAGATCAAGGCCGCGCTGGTGCAGACCAGCGTGGCGCAGTCGGACAAGTGGGATCCCGATGAGCGCCTGCGGATCGAGGCGGATCATTTCGAGATGACGCGCCGCGCGGCGGGGCGCGGAGCCGGCCTCGTGGTATGGTCCGAGTCCGCCGTTCCCGCTTCGATCACCCACGACCCGGCCTACGCCCGCCGGCTGGAGGACCTGGCGCGGGAGACGGGCGCGGACCTCCTGCTGGGAACCGTATCTTACGAGTCGCGCGACGGCGCGAACGTCCCCTTCAACAGCGCCGTCATCGTCGGGCCGGCCGGCGGGGTGACCGGACGCTACGACAAGATCCATCTCGTCCCGTTCGGCGAGTATGTCCCGCTCAAAGGGTACCTCTTCTTCCTCGAGCCTCTGGTGCAGGAGGCGAGCGACTTCCATCCGGGCGAGGGCGTGACGCTGCTGCAGGGAGGAGGGGCACCTCTGGGCGCGCTCATCTGCTACGAGGCTATCTTCCCCGCGCTGGTCCGCCGTTTCACCCTCGCCGGCGCCCAGGTCCTCGTGAACATCACGAACGACGCGTGGTACGAGGACACGGCGATGCCCCGCCAGCACCTGATGCAGGCGGCGATGCGCGCCGTGGAAAACCGCAGGCCGCTGCTGCGCTGCGCCAATACGGGCATCAGCGCGATCGTGGAACCCACGGGGCGGATCGTCTCGGCGTCTCGTCTGGGGGAAAAGACGATCCTCGAGGGAAGCGTGCGACCTGCCGACCAGAATACGCTCTACGCGGGCACCGGTGATGTCTTCGCGATCCTCTGTGTTATACTCACCGCCTCATCCATGGCCGCGGCGCTCATCCCGAGGTCGCCTGGAGGTCATCATGCCGGCTGAAACGAACATGCTCGACGACGATCTCGTGCGGAGGCTCGGCGGGCTGGGCCAGCGGCTCGATTCTCTCCGGGTGTACCTTTGACCTCGACGGGAGGCTCAAGGAGATCGGCTCCCTCGACGAGGAGATGGCGCGCGCCGGCTTCTGGGACAATCCTCAATCCGCGCAGCTCACCCTCCAGAAACGCGCCGGCCTGAAGGAAGGCCTCGACGCCGGCAGGAGCCTCCTGTCCGCCTACGAGGACGCGAAGACTCTCGTGGAGCTGGGCCGCGAGGGGGAGCCGGTCAACGCCGATCTGCGCCGGGCGATCGAAGACACGCAGGCGCAGCTCGAGGCGATCGAGCTGGCGATGATGATGGGCGGCGAGAACGACCACGCCAACGCCATCCTTACGATCCATCCCGGCGCCGGCGGGATCGAGGCCCAGGACTGGGCGGAGATGCTCTATCGGATGTACCTGCGATGGTGTGAGAGGCGGCGCTACTCCGTGGAGATCATCGACTACCAGGACGGCGAGGAGGCGGGGCTCAAGAGCGCCACGGTCCTGGTCAGGGGAAAGGACGCGTACGGATATCTGAAGGCCGAAAACGGGGTCCATCGGCTGGTCCGTATCTCTCCGTTTGACGCCAACGCCCGTCGCCACACGTCCTTCGCCTCCGTCTACGTGTACCCGGAGCTCAACGACGAGATCCAGATCGAGGTGGACGACAAGGACCTGCGCGTCGACACCTTCCGCAGCAGCGGCGCGGGTGGACAACACGTCAACGTGACAGACTCGGCGATCCGGATCACGCATCTCCCCACGGGGATCGTGGTCCAGTGCCAGAACGAGCGCTCCCAGCACCGCAACCGGGACACGGCCATGAAGCTGCTCAAGTCGCGCCTGTACGATCTGGAGCGGCGCAAGAAGGACGAGAAACGGGCGAAGGAGGAGGGTGCCAAGAAGGACATCGAGTTCGGCAGCCAGATCCGCTCCTATGTCCTTCATCCGTACCAGATGGTGAAGGACCTGCGCACGGGAGTCCAGACATCCCAGACGGGCGACGTGCTCGACGGGGACATCGACGCCTTCATCAAGGCGTACCTGCTGGACCGGAGCGAGGGGGGAAAACGAGGAGGCTAGTGTGGTGAGTCGGAAGCCTCGCAGGTAATTCCCGAGTATCGAGCTGGCGGAGGTGACGCTCCCGAGGGGGCTCTCGGACCGAGCCCGGTTGCCGCCCCGGGGGCGGCAGGGCAAGGGAGAGGCAGGGGGGCGCGTCGCCTGGAGCGACGCGCAACCCCGTCCCCGAGGGAGCGTCTCCTCCACCAGCTGAGTGCATCCTTCGCCTCAGGACTTCAGACTCAGGACACTACGTGCTCTTCCGGGGCCGTCCGCCCCCGCGCCGGGTCGGAGCCGGACCCCCGGGTGGCGGGTTTCTGAGGCGCCCCTCATCGGCCAGCTCCCGCCTCAGCAGATACTCGATCTGGCCGTTGAGGCTGCGCAGCTCGTCGGCCGCCCAGCGCTGCAGCGCGTCGAGGACGTCCCCGTCGATCCTCAGGAGGAAGGACCTTCGCTCGGCCACGGGACTATTGGTAAATGGTGCCGGCGTTGACCACGGGCTGCGCTCCGCTGTGGCCGCAGAGCACCACCAGCAGATTGCTGACCATCTGCGCCTTGCGCTCCTCGTCCAGCTCGACCACGTGGTCGCGGGAGAGCTTGTCGAGAGCCATCTGGACCATCCCCACCGCCCCCTCGACGATCCGGGTCCGCGCGGCCACGACAGCGCCGGCCTGCTGCCGCTGCAGCATCGCCGAGGCGATCTCGGGCGCATACGCAAGGTGGCTCATCCGGGACTCGATGATCTCCACGCCCGCCTTCGTGAGCCTCGCCTGGATCTCGGTCTTGAGGTGCTCGGCGATTTCGGCCGTGTTTCCGCGCAGCGACATGTGCCCCTCCACGTGCGTGTCGTAGGGGTAGCTGGTGGCGAGGTTCCTCAGGGCCGCCTCGCTCTGCACGTGGACGTAGTTATCGAAGTTGTCCACCTCGAAGATCGCCTCCGCCGTGTCGACGACCTTCCACACGATGACGGCCGCGATCTCGACCGGATTGCCGTCGGTGTCGTTGACCTTGAGCCGCGCGCTCTCGAAGTTGCGGATCCTCTGCGAGACGCGCCTCTTCGTGTAGAAGGGGTTCGCCCAGCGCAGGCCCGGCGCCTTCACGGTGCCGGCGTACTTGCCGAAGAGCTGCAGCACGCGCGCCTCGTTGGGGTTGACCATGAAGAAGCCGAACAGACACACTGCGTCGGCCAGCCCGACCAGGCCGAAGGAGACCGCCTGACCGACGTGCTCGGCGATGCACGCGCGGACAAAGACGTAGACGAGCACCACCAGCGCCGGGACCAGCAGGGCCAGCGCCGCGAAGCCGGACGGTACGGTACGTTCCCTCTCCTTGATCATCGATGGTCCTCCCATGTGATGTCGTAATGATATCATCATGACATCACCACGTCAAGGACCGGGAAAGGGCCTCTCGTGGTACCCTCGCCCACCCGCATGAGGATCGAGCCAGTCTTCCTGGATGGTCCCGCCGGCCGGATCGAGTGCATGATCAAGCACCCCTCCGGCGGGCAGGCCTCGGAGCCGCCACCGGCCGCGGCCGTAGTGTGCCATCCGCATCCACTCTTCGGCGGCACGATGCACAACAAGGTCGTGCACGCCGCGGCCGGGGCGCTGTCCCGGGCCGGGCTCCCGGTGCTGCGTTTCAATTTCCGTGGGGTGGGGCTGAGCGAGGGCAGACACGACACGGGACACGGGGAACAGGACGACGTGAGGGCCGTCCTCGACTATCTGGCCGGGCGGTTCCCCGCGGCGCCGATCCTCGTCGCGGGATACTCCTTCGGCGCCTTCGCCGGACTCAAGGCGGGGTCCGGCGCCGACAGGGTGTCGGCGATGATCGGAATCGGGCTCCCGGTTTCGCTGTACGACTTCGACTTCCTGAGGCAAAGCCTCAAGCCGCTGTCGATCATCCAGGGGGAGCTGGACCGCTTCGGCCCGCTGGCGGACGTCATGGCCTTCGCCGCGACGTTGCCGGCCGGTGCGAAGGTGATCCCCGTGGCGGGCGCCGGCCACGGGTTCGATGGCCGGCTGGAGGAGGTGGCCCGAGGCGTGGCCGCGGCGATCCCCCCGGAGCTCACCTCGGCGCCAGCACCACCGCCATCGTGACCCCCGATCTCGCGATCAGCCTGCCGCGCGCCTGACCCCCGCCGGGCATCTTGACGCGCCCCCATCCCCGCCTGCTCAGCCGCACGACCTCGATGGCGCCGGGGGTGCGCAGCAGCCCCACCCCCGCGTGCCCGCGCATCGTCTTGAGCGCCGCCTCCTTGAGGACCCAGTGCTCCAGCGCGGCGCGGCCCCGGCCGGCGGCGCCGGCCCTCGCCACGCGGCGCAGCTCCCGCCGCGTGAGCACCCGCGACGTGAGGTTCTCGGACATGGCGTTTCTAGACTCCACGTCCACGCCGATGGCCCAGCCCCTCCCGGCGCTGATCCCCGCCATCCCGAACCCGCGGCTGTGCGCGATCGACAACGCGACGCGGGCCGCGCCTCCGCCAAGCGCGGCGACAACCGGCTCGCCCTGCTTCCCATTGAGGACCTCGAAGCCAGGCCCCAGGAGCTCGCGGGCGGCGAGCCGTCCGGCGAGGAAGTCTGCCCGGGCCTGGGCGGGTGGCGCGGCGCGCCGCCTCATGAGGGCCCTCTCGCGCGGCGAGAGGGCGCGGAGCGCGCCGGCCCGGCCGGCCTCCCGAGGAGAGACCAGGCAGACGGGGATGGCCTCCGGCCCGCCGGCGGGCCCTCGAAGGGTGGTCCTCCACATCACGGCATGAGATCTTCGGCGAGCGACTTGAGGACCTCCTCGCTCACCACCGCACGGTGGCGGTAGTTGGGATGCTCGATCGCGAGCGAGAGGCTGCTCCCCGCTCCGGCCGCCTCCATGAATGCCCGCCGCTGGTCCGGTGTGAAGTCGAAGGTCACGTAGTGGACGGCGCTGATCCGCTGCGCGTCGCTGTGCCCTTTCTCGAAGGCCCCCTCCACGCGCCCCGCCTTCCCCAGGTCGAAGAAGACGGTGCCGGGACGGTCCAGCCCGATGAAGCGGTCCAGCTCCGCACGCAGGTCGGGCGCCGTCGTGATCTCGATGAAGAGGGTCGCCGACAGGCCGCCCGGCTCCGGGATCAGCGCGTTGTAGGTGTCGATCTCGAACTGAATCTTCTCGGGCTCCACGATCCTCTCGGCGCGGACCATCTCCTGCACCTGCGACAGCGCGGTCTCGCGGTTCTCGAACACGAGGCTGACCCGGTCTCCCACCGTCACGCGGCGGTGGCGCTTGAGCTCGATGATCCGGCGGCGGAACTCGGCGCGGGTCCTCTCGTACTCCCCCGGCGCCGTCAGGTCCGCCAACGTCAGCCTTCGCATGGGCTCCTCTCCTACTTGCCGTAGGCCTTTCTGAGGATCTGCACCGGGTGAAGGGGCCGGACGCCGCGCCCCTTTTCGATCTGCATGCAGGCCAGCGGGCAGTCGGAAGCCGTCACGTCGGCCCGCGCGGCGTCCAGCTGCTCGAGGAGCGGCGCGGCCACCTTCAGGGAAAGATCGAAGTACTGCTTCTTGAAGCCCCAGGTGCCGTCCACGCCCGAGCAATGGTCGGCCATCTCGACCTGGGTTCCCGGAACGAGCGCCATCAGGTCGCGGGACTTGTACCCGATGTTCTGCGCCTTGAGGTGGCAGGGCAGGTGGTAGGCCACCTTGCCTATCGGCGCCTTGAAGTCCGTGTCGAGCCCGCCCTCCTTGTGGCGCTTCATCAGGTACTCGCTGATATCGAAGGTCCGGGCCGCCACCTCGCGCGCTTCGCCGGTGCCCAGCATGTGCGGATACTCCTGGCGGATCATGAACGAGCAGGTGGGGCCCGGCACGACGATGTCGCGTCCCTCCCGCACCGCCCGGTGGAGCGAGGCCACGTTGCGCCGGGCGTTGACGAGGGCCTTCTTCAGGTCGCCGCCGTCCAGAAACGGCATCCCGCAGCAGCGCTGCTCCGGCAGCGACACGTCCACGTGATTTCGCTCCAGCACCTCGACGGCGGCGCGGCCGATGTCGGGCTCGTTGTACTCCACCGAGCACGTGGCGAACAGCGCCACCTTCGCCTGTGCGGCCCCGGCGGCCTTCGCCCGCTTGCGCCTGAACCACTTCGAGAAGGTGCGACGGTGGAACAGGGGAAGGTTGCGGTCCCGGTGGATGCCGAGGGTCGATTCCATGAGGACCCGGTTGAGTCGAAACCGGTTGGCCCAGTTCGACAGCGGCGCGAGGAGCGAGCCTATCTTCCCCACGGCGTCGGCCAGACCGAGGATCCGGTCCTGCGCGGGGACGCCTTCCTTGGCCGCGCGCGCGGCGCGCGAGCGCAGCATCAGCCTGGGGAAATCGAGCATCCACCGGTGCGGCGGATGGTAGGGGCAGTGGTTGTAGCAGAGCTTGCACTGGTAGCACAGGTCGACGACGTTGCGCATGTCGGCGCTGGTGAGCCCCTCGACGTCCTGGGTGGGGTTGCCGTCGATCCTGTCGAACAGGTCGGGAAACGAGGGACACAGAGGAAGGCATCGACGGCACCCGGCGCAGACGTCGAAAACCCGGCGCATCTCTTTCTCGACGGCCCGGCCGTCGAGGTAGTCCGGGCTCCGGATGTCATAGACGATCGGGTCCGCCACCGCCTCCCTCCGCGTCCGTTGTCCTCACGTGACCGAGGTGCGTTACTTGCCGAGCGTGTCGAGTCCGCGGGTGAACCGGCCCGCGTGGGACTTCTCCGCGCGCGCCAGGGTCTCGAACCAGTCCGCGATATCGCCGAAGCCTTCCTCGCGCGCCATCTTGGCCATCCCCGGATACATCTGGGTGTACTCGTACGTCTCGCCGGCGATCGCCGACCTGAGGTTCTTGTCGGTGCTGCCGATCGGCTCGCCGGTGGCCGGGTCGCCGACCTGCTTGAGGTAATCGAGGTGCCCGTGCGCGTGGCCCGTCTCGCCGTCCGCGGTGTCGCGGAAGAGACCGGCCACGTCGGGGAACCCTTCGATGTCAGCCACCTTCGCGAAGTACATGTACCGGCGGTTCGCCTGCGACTCGCCGGCGAAGGCATCCTTGAGATTGTCGTGCGTCTTCGTGCCCTTGAGCTCCTTGGCCATACCCGTCCTCCATTCACCTGGATTGTGGCTTCGTCTTGCGGCTCCTGCAGCTCCTGCAGTACCCCACGAACTGGATCTGATACCCGGTCACCTCGAACGCCCCGTCCACCGGTGGCGCGACCCGCAGGCGGTTGAGCGACTCGTCGTGCAGGTCCATGATCTTGTTGCAGCCGAGGCAGACGAGGTGGTGGTGCGGCTCGAGGGCCGCCTCGAAACGCGCGGTGCCCCGCGCTCGGCTCACGTCGGTGACCAGCCCGACCTGCCTGAGGGTCTCGAGGGTCCTGTAGACGGTGCCCCGCGAGATGGTCGGGACGCTGGCCTTGACCACGCGGAAGATCTCCTCGGCGTCCGGGTGCTCGCGGCTGCCCAGCACCGCCTCGTAGACCGCCTGGCGCTGATGGGTCACGCTGAGCCCCCTCGACCGGCACGCGCCGGCGAACGCCTCGAGCGCCCGTCCCTGGTCTCTCACGTCGCGGCTCCCTCTTTTTTAGGAATCATTCTCAGGTGCGGGACGGTATCATCCCGGGGCGGGCCTGTCAAGGCGCCATGACGGGGCGGGACCCATCCCCGTTCGCACCGATCTCAGACGAGATCCAGATCGCTGAAGAAGTAGCGGATCTCCGTGACGGCCGACTCGGGCGAGTCGGAGCCGTGGACGATGTTGCGCTCCACCGACGAGGCGTACAACTTGCGGATCGTGCCCGCGTCGGCCCTGGCCGGGTCCGTGGCCCCCATCAAGGTCCGGAGCCGCGCGATGACCTCCTCGCCTTCGAGCACCATCGGCATGCAGGGGCCGGACGCCATGAAGGCGGTCAAGCTCGCGAAGAACGGGCGTTCGCGGTGCACGGCGTAGAACCCCTCGGCCTCGGCCTTCGTGAGATGGACGAGCCGGGCGGCCGCGATCCGGAAGCCCGCCCTCTCGAAGTGCCCGATGACGTCGCCGGCCACGCGCTGCTGGATGCCGTCCGGCTTTATGATGGTCAAAGTGCGCTGATGCATTCCGGGTTTACCCTCCGTTCCGAATGACCTTCTCGACCGTCTCGCCCAACGTCGCCGGGCTCTCGGCCACCGTGATGCCGGCCGCGCGCAGCGCCTCGATCTTCTCGGCTGCCGTGCCGTGCCCGCCGGCGATGATGGCCCCGGCGTGCCCCATCCGCTTGCCCGGGGGGGCCGTGCTCCCGGCCACGAAGGCCACCACGGGTATTGAAACCTCGCGTCTGATGAAGTCGGCGGCCTCCTCCTCGGCCGTGCCGCCGATCTCACCGATCATCAGGATGCACCTGGTCTCCGGGTCCTTCTGGAACAGCGCGAGCGCGTCGATGAAACTGGTACCGATGATCGGATCGCCCCCGATGCCGATGCAGGTGCTCTGGCCGATGCCGCGCCGGGTGAGCTGATCGACCCCCTCGTAGGTGAGCGTCCCGCTGCGAGAGACCACGCCCACCGGCCCGAGCTTGTGAATGGCGCCCGGCATGATCCCCACCTTGGCGCGCTCGGGGGAGATGATCCCCGGACAGTTGGGCCCGATCAGGCGCGTGGTGCGCCTGCCCAGGTACTCCTTGACGCGGACCATGTCGAGCGTGGGAATCCCCTCGCTGATGCAGACGACGAGATCGATCTCCGCCGCGGCCGCCTCCAGGATCGCGTCGGCGGCTGCGGCCGGCGGCACGAAGATGAGCGAAACGTTGACGCGCTGCCTGTCCGCCGCCTCCGCCGCGGTGTCGTATACGGGGATACCGTCCACCGACTGGCCCCCCTTGCCGGGAGTCACGCCGGCCACGACCTTCGTGTCGAAGTAGGCCTTGCACGCGCGGGCGTGGAAGGTCCCCTCCTTGCCGGTGAGCCCCTGCACCGCGATGCGGCTCTTCTGATCGACCAGGATGCTCATCGGGCGCGTCCCGCCGGAGCGGCGCCGGCCAGACGCACAACCTTCTCTGCGGCGTCCTTCATCCCGTCGGCCACGGTGAAGTTCAGGCCCGAGTCGGTCAGGATGCGGCGGCCTTCCTCTTTGTTGGTGCCCTCCAGCCTCACGACCACCGGCACCTTTACCCCCACCTGGGAAGCCGCCTGGACGACGCCGGTCGCCACGATGTCGCAGCGCATGATCCCGCCGAAGATGTTGATGAGGACCGCCCTGACGTGCGCGTCGGAGAGGATGATGCGGAACGCGTTGGTCACCTGCTCGGCGGTGGCGCCCCCTCCCACGTCGAGGAAGTTGGCGGGCTCCCCTCCCGCCAGCTTGATGATGTCCATGGTGGCCATCGCGAGGCCCGCCCCGTTGACCATGCACCCTACGTTGCCGTTGAGCTTGATGTAGTTGAGGGAGAAGCGGGAGGCCTCGACCTCGAGCGGCTCCTCCTCGGTCAGGTCGCGCAGCTCCTTGATGTCGGGATGACGGTAGAGCGCGTTGTCGTCGAAGGTCATCTTGGCGTCCAGCGCCAGCACGTCGCCCGACCTCGTCGTGATGAGCGGGTTGACCTCGACGAGCGAGGCGTCGGTGGCCTCGAAGGCCCGGTAGACGTTCGTCATGATCTTCGTGGCCCTCGGAAGAAGCGGCCCGGCGAGCCCCAGGCCGAAGGCCAGCTTGCGAGCCTGGAAGGGCTGGAACCCCGCCGCCGGGTCGATCGGCTCCTTGAGGATGAGGTGCGGGGTCTTCGCCGCGACCTCCTCGATGTCCATGCCCCCCGCGCTGGAGGCCATCATCACGGGCCGGTTGGAGGAGCGGTCGATGACGACCCCAAGGTACAGCTCGCGCTCCCGGTCGATCGCCTCCTCGACGAGCAGGCGCTGGACGACCTTGCCTTCGGGGTCGGTCTGATGCGTGACCAGACGCATGCCGAGCATGGCGCGGGCGATCGACTCGGCCTCCTCGGCGGTTGCGGCCAGCTTGACGCCTCCTCCCTTGCCGCGCCCTCCCGCGTGGATCTGCGCCTTGACGACGACGCGTCCGCCGAGATGGCGGGCGATGTCGCGCGCCTCGGAGGGGGTGCCCGCGACTTCGCCGCGCGGCACCGCGACGTCGAACCGGCGGAACAGGACCTTGGCCTGGTACTCGTGAATCTTCATCGGATGGGGCTCCTCTCGGGGAGCCGTCATTATAGGAGTGGCTCACCGGCGGGGTCAACGATGCGTGATCGACGTTCCGCGCGCCGATCGATCCTTCCCGCGGCGACCTTGGCGTCCGTGAGGCCCCGTCTTGTCCTGGGACCCGGCTCTCGCCGGCGCCGGATGCGCGGAGCCGCACTCGCAGCGTGTTCGCTTGGCGACCGGTATCTTCGCCGTGTCTTTTCCGCCATCCATTGCCTCTCCGGCCGGTTCCAACAGCAGTAGGTTCTCGTCCGCCGGCATTCGTCGATCCACGCCCAGCGGACGGGCAACCCTGATCGACCGAGAGACTAACAAGTAGGCGGTCACGGATGAAAACGAGTGGTCCATTCACCTGGAGCCTCATCGCAGGCCTTGCGATGCTGGTGATGGGAGGATGTGCCGCGGCCAGGCGGGTGCCTCGGTCGTCAGTACCTGCCGAGATCTTTCATCACAGGGACGGATTGCTTGGTTGCGATGAGGTCGGACTGGTCGCCAGGACAGACGGGTGTCTCAGGATGTCGCGAGCATGCTGCGCGGTGGTCGACCACTCTCCGCCGACTCGGGCTCGTGCAATCGCCCTCGCAGCTCGAGCCGCCGGCCGGCTCAGGGCGAACGCGGTCCTAATCCTGTACGTCGCGCAACAAGACTCTATTGTCACAGACCTGATGTAAGATCTCTCTGCCTTCCCCTGATCAGTCGGTGGGCGTCGGGCTTGGCGTGGATCTCTTTCGACTGCTCGCTAACCTCGGATGGTTGAGGGCGTTCGGCGGTCCGGTGAGCTCCGACGGACCATTGGAGGGCCAGCTCCCTGTAACATCACGCGCGACTCGAGGAGGACACGATGATCAAGGGCGTCCATGCGATGTTCTACAGCTCTAAGGCGGATCAGCTTCGCGACTTCGTCAAGGACAAGCTCCGCCTCCCCTACACCGACGTCGGAGAGGGTTGGCTGATCTTCGACCTGAAGGAGGGGGACATCGGCTGTCATCCGACCGAGGGCGATCCCGCCTCCGGCACGCACAACATCTCGTTCTACTGCGACAACCTCGAGAAGACGGTCGGAGAGTTGAAGTCCCGCGGCGTGATCTTCGATGACGATATCGCCGACCACGGCTACGGCTTCGTAACCCACCTCACCATGCCCGGCGGGGTCCAGATTCAGATCTACCAGCCGAAGTACGCCAAGCGTGTCAGGAAGCCGGCCGCGCGCAAGGCGTCGAAGGTCCCCCGGCGCTCCCCGAAACGCGGGCGCGCGGCCAAGCGGTAGCACTTTCATCTCAGGGCATCGATCGTCAAGTGAAGGGAAATGCCGGACTCCAGCGCGGGGCCTTCACAGCAGCGTGATTTGGTGGTAAACACTCCTTCCAGCTACCCGCTCAAGAGGACCGCGACCACCATGTCGCGGCTGCCGCGGGGCCGTGGTCATGTCGGCCCGTCGAGCGGTGAGGGAGCATCAGGCCGATGAGTCCCTGGTTCGCGAAGGCGATCATTCTGGTGGCCACCATCGCCATGGTCGTCATCCCCCACGGGGTGCACGGGCGGCGGAGCGGCGAGATCAAGGTGGTCAAGAGCCTGAAAGGGCCGCGGGAGGTCGCCCTTCTGGCGCTCGTTTCGCTCGGGTTCCTCCTCCCGATCATCTGGGTCGTGACGCCGTTGCTCGACTTCGCGAACTATCCGCTTCGCCCGGTTCCCTTCATCGCCGGCATCCTGTGCTACGCAGTCGGACTGTGGCTCCTTCACCGGTCGCACGCGGACCTCGGCGCGAATTGGTCGATTACGCTCGAGGTTCGGGAGAGACACGAGCTCGTTACCCGGGGCATCTATCGCTCGGTCCGCCATCCGATGTATCTGGCCCTTCTCCTATACTCGGCGGGCCAGGCACTCGTCGTTCCCAACTGGGTCGCCGGCCCAAGCTACGGGGTCGCATTCGTGACCCTCATCCTCTTCCGCATCGCCCGCGAGGAGCGGATGATGCTGGAGGAGTTCGGCAGGGACTACGAAGAGTACAGGGCGCGGAGCAAGCGTCTCGTCCCCGGCGTCTGGTGATCTGTGAAGCGGCGGCGGGTCATGACGGGAGTCTAACCGATAGAGGAGGCCCTGAGTTGGAAGGACAGGAACGGGCCGTGACGCTGCGTACGGAGCTCCGGCCGGGCGACATCGGTTACGTCGTCTACCTCCACGGCCTCATCTATGCGCGGGAGTACGGCTTCGACCATACGTTCAAGGCATACGTTGCCGGCCCGCTGTCGGAGTTCGCGCGTTCGGCCTCGCCCAGGGAGCGCCTCTGGCTCGCGGAAATGGACGGCCGAATCGTCGGGTGCGTAGCCATCGTGGCTTCGTCTCCCCAGGTGGCCCAGCTCCGCTGGTTTCTCGTCGATCCGAGCGCGCGGGGAATCGGTCTCGGCAGGAGGCTCCTGATTGAGGCGGTCGGCTTCTGTCAGGCCAGAGGCTACGAGCGCGTGATGCTCTGGACCGTGAGCGCTCTCACCGTCGCGGCGAGTCTTTACCGGTCTGTCGGGTTCAGGAAGGTCGAGGAGAAGCCGGGCAGACATTGGGGTGTGGACGTGACGGAGGAGCGATACGAGTTGCCGCTGGACCCGGCCTGACAAGTCAGGAGCAAGCGGGAAGTGGACGCAGAGCGTCGAGGTGTGATGATGGTCGAGCCGACAGCACTCCTGCCCTTTGTTCCAGGTGGCAGTGACTTCGAGAAGAGTCGCGAGCTTTTTCGGGAGCTCGGGTTCGAGGAGCTCTGGGCGAGCGGCGGCTATGCCGGGTTCCGTTGCGGGGCCGCGAGATTCATTCTGCAAGACTTCAACGAGCCGGCGTTCGCCGGCAACTTCATGATCAAGCTCGAGGTCCCGGACCTCGACACCTGGTGGCAGGAGGTCGAGGCGAAGCAGCTGGCCCGGAGGTTCCCTGGCTTCAGGATGAGTCCTCCAAGCGAGGTCCCCTGGGGCCGCGAGGCAAACTTCATCGACCTGGCCGGGGTCTGCTGGCATGTCGGACCACCGTGACGCGCGGCGCCTTCACACGCCTGGATAGAGGTCGAGGAAGATCAGCACGAACGCCAGCGTGTTGGCTGCGCCGTGGGCGACGATGGGCACGGTCAAGGTGCGGCCGCAGCCGAGGTAGAGCGCTCCCAGCAGGAGCCCCGCGAACCCCTCCTGCAGCATGCCGGTGAGCCCCTGGCTCTGGTGGGACCAGCCGAAGAACGCGCTGACCGCGATCAGGCTCGCCAGCCAGCCTCTGGGCGTGCCGTGGAACAGGCCGGCAAGCCGGTTCATCAGATAGCCTCGATAGACCATCTCCTCGCCGAAGGCCGCCAGCAGCCACATCGGCACCAGCATGAGGAGCAGGAGCCTAAGGTCCCCCACGAGCGGCCGGAAGTCGGAGAGGTCCGGCGGCGACCCGGTGAGCCGCGTGATGAGCGGCTGGCTGACGAGGTTCGAGAAGATCTCCATGCCGATGCCGGCCAGGCCACCGAGCGCGAGCGCCTGGACCCATCCGCGGCGCCGAGAGTGGTAGGCTGTGCGCGCCGCGCCCGCTCTCTCACGGGCGGCGGTGACGACCAGGGAGACCGCCATGCGGCGAGTCAGATACAGCGTCGCGATGAGCCTGGACGGCTACATCGCCGGTCCCGGCGGCGAGTACGACTGGATCATCATGGATCCGGCCATCGATTTCGCCGCCTTCTTCAAGGCGTTCGACACGGTCCTCATGGGACGGCGCACGTTCGAGATCGCCCTCAGCCAGGGATCCGGCGGCGGGATGCCCGGGATGCGCGCGATCGTGTTCTCCCGGACATTGCGCGCGGCCGACCACCCCGGCGTCACGATCGTGTCCACGGCGGCCGAGCAGGCCGTCGCGGCGCTCAAGGCCGAGCCAGGCAAGGACATCTGGCTGATGGGCGGCGGGGTACTGTTCCGCAGTCTCCTCGACGCCGATCTCGTGGACACCGTGGAGGTCGGCCTGATCCCGGTGCTCCTGGGACGCGGGATCCCGCTCGTGGAAACCGGCGCGCACGCGGCCCGGCTCCGGCTTTCCGAGAGCAAGGCCCTGCCGAGCGGCATCGTGATGTTGTCCTACACCATCGAGCGCGGCGCCGCCTGACCCGCGTCCGCCGCCGGCGGAGCATCGCCGATGACCACGCGCCAGGATCCCATCCACTGCATTGGATGCGGGGCGCTCGTGTCCGGAGCGGACGGCCCCACGCACCGCCTGACGGTGGACGCCTATGCCGCCCAGCACCCCGGTGAGCCGTCGGCGCAGTCGATCCAGTCGGTTGCCGTCCACCTGATCGGCCCATCACGAGATGGTGCGTCGATGGGCCGGGCGGTAGCGTGCGTGACCTTCTGTGTTATGTTCGGCCCATTGCGCCAGGAAGGAGGTGCGGATGAAGTCGCAGGTATTGAACATCGAGGACGTGCCGTTCGAGAAGCGATCCCACGGCGAGAGCTTCGAGTGCGAGATAGCGCGGGTGGGAGCGCAGCTCGACTCGAAGATGCTCGGGTTCAACGTCACGGTCGTGCCCCCGGGCAAGCGGGCCTTCCCCTACCACGCGCACCGGGGCAACGAGGAGATGTTCTTCATCCTCGAGGGCGAAGGTTCCCTGAGGGTGGGTGGGACGACCCGCGCGGTGCGCAAGGGAGACTTCATCTCCCTGCCGCCGGGACGCGAATCCGCCCACCAGATCATCAACGACTCCAAGGCGCCCCTTCGATACCTGGCCGTGAGCACGATGGAGCTGCCGGAGGTCGTGGAATACCCGGACTCCGGAAAGCTCGGGGTGATCGCCGGGGCGCATGGGGGACGCCCGCCGTCCGCCGACTCGGTCCGCCACTTCACGCATCTGAAGGATGGCGTGGACTACTGGGAGGGGGAGAGGTGAGGGGCTCGCTCCCTCCGGCGTGAAGCGGCTGGCCCTTCGTCGCCGGCATCCATGAGAGTTCGCGGGCACGGGACATCGGGGCCGCTCGTGGTCCTCCTGCACGGCGGCCCGGGAGCGCCGGGATACCTGGCGCCGGTGGCGCGCGAGCTCGCCGATTCGTTCCGGATCCTCGAACCGTTCCAGCGCGGCAGCTCCGGCGAGCCACTCACCGTGGCCCGGCACGTCGAGGACCTCCACGAGCTCGTGCGCCGGCGCCCGGACGCGCGGCCGGCCCTCGTCGGCCACTCCTGGGGAGCCATGCTGGCGCTCGCCTACGCCGCGGCGCACCCCGGCTTCGCCACCTCAATCGTCCTCATCGGGTGCGGCACCTTCGACAGGGCGGCCCGCGATCGGTTGCGGGCGGTGAGGGAGGAGCGCATGGACGGGCCTCTCCGGCGGCGACTGGAACGGCTCTCCGTGGAGTTTCCCGATCCGGACGAGCGTCTCGGGGTCATGGGCGACCTGCTGCTGCCGCTCTACTCATGCGATCCCGAGGCCGGCGGGCTGGGGGTGGAGGGATGCGACGCGCGGGCGTACCAGGAGACCTGGGCCGACATGCTCCGGCTCCAGGCCGCGGGGGTCTACCCGGCTGCCTTCGCGGCGATCGATGCGCCCGTGATCATGCTTCACGGCGCGCTCGATCCGCACCCGGGGCGGCTCATCCGGGCGAGCCTCGCGCCTCACCTGCCGGCGCTGGAGTACCATGAGTGGGAGCGCTGCGGGCACTACCCGTGGCTGGAGAGGGGCGTTCGCGACGACTTCTATTCCGTCCTGCGCCGGCGACTCGAGGAGGGAGAGCACGGATGAAGACGGATCTGTCCCAGCCGGGAATCCTGGCGGCTCCGCCGGCGCTCGGCCGCTCTCTGACCTTCCGCCTCGCGGCGCAGGCCGATCCGCGCGCCGCCCTTCGCCGGCTGGGGGATGGTTTCGCTCTAGACCAGGGAGTCGTCGGTCTGGGAGAACCGGTCGTGCGTTCGCTTGGAAGTGACGTGCCCGGCCTGCGCACCTTCCCCGGGCTCTCGGGGCCCGGGTCCACCGTGCCCTCCACTCAGCAGGCGCTATGGATCTTCCTGCGCGGAGCGAATCCCGGGGATTTGTTCGAGATGACCGATCGGGTCGCGACGTTGGTGGACGGAGCGTTCCTCCTGGACGACTCGGTGGACACGTTCACCTATGCGGGGGGGCGCGACCTCACGGGCTACGAGGACGGCACCGAGAATCCGCGCGGGGACGCGGCCGCGGAGGCGGCCCTGGTCCCGGCCGGCGGCGGGATGACCGGCTCGAGCTTCGTGGCCGTGCAACGCTGGGTACACGACCTGCGCCGGTTCCGGGGGTTCGCGGCCGACCGGCGCGACGCCGTGGTGGGCCGCCGTATGGACACGAACGCCGAGATCGAGGAGGCGCCCGCGTCGGCCCACGTGAAGCGCACAGCCCAGGAGAGCTACGATCCGCCCGCGTTCATGGTCCGGCGCTCCATGCCCTGGGCTACGGCTCGCCAGCAGGGGCTCGAGTTCATCGCGTACGGGCACTCCCTCGACCTGTTCGAGCGCGTGCTGCGGCGGATGCTTGGCCTGGAGGACGGGATCGTCGACGCCCTGTTCAGCTTCTCGCGTCCGATCTCGGGGGGCTACTACTGGTGCCCTCCCACCGCCGGCGGCCGCCTCGACCTGAGCCGTCTCACCACCACACCTTCCCCTTGAAAAGGCGGTGCGCCCAGCGCAGGGCGTGGGCGGCGAGGCTCATGCGCTCGCCGTAGATGCGGACCTGGGCCGTCATCCCGGGGCGCAGGAGCCCCGACGCGTTGTCCACCTCGACCTCGACCTGGAGCGAGCCGGAGACCGGCGAGACCCCCTCACCGGGCGTTGCCGTCATGGCGGCGGTCACGGGCTGGGGCTGGTGGCCCTGCAGCCCCGGCCGGGCGGGCCTTCTGCCCGCCGGCATTCGCGTCACGCGTCCCCGGAAGATCTCTCCGGGCAGGTGCGGCCCTTTGACGCCGGCCTCGCTCGTCTCGTCGATGAGGCCCAGGTCCTTCTCGCTGAGCGGAACGCGCACGCGCAGACGATCGATCCTCCCGATGACGCACCAGGTCTCTCCCGACCCGAGATAGGCCCCGAGCTTATCCTGAAGACGTGGCGTGAGGACCACGCCGGCAATCGGCGCCCGCAGCGTGAGCTCCTCCACGCGCCTCGCCAGCACGAGCGCGTCCCCCTGAAGCGCCCGCTCCTCCGAGCGTCTCATCATGGCCTGTGCCGGCTCGCGTCGCGCTTCCAGACGGGAGAGGTCCGCGCGCAGCGCCGCCAGCTCCAGATCGACCGAGCGGCGTCCGGCATCCACCTCGAGGTTCTCGAGGCGCACCAGGGGATCCCCCGCCCGCACCAGCGCTCCCTCCGCCGGCATCGCGCCGGAGCCTCCCGACTCGGCGACGAATCCCGGCCAGGCGGCACGCACCTCGATCCTCTCGAGCGGCTCGAGCGTGCCGGTCCCCTCGGCTCTCACCGCGAACCGCGGCCCGAACGCCAGGAGCGCGAGCCCCGCCGCGGCCCCGGCCCCCATCATCCCCGGACGGAGCCGGCCTGTCTCGCCTCCCGCCTGAGCGGGCCGGTGCGACAGCCATGTGTACTTGAGCGTCTCGAAGAGCTTCCTGGCGTAGACCATCACCATCCTGTACGCCATCACCGCGGCGATCGGCAGCGCCAGCGCCTCCCCCACCAGGCGGGAGAAGATGTAGTAGACGATCACCGGCATGTAGATCGTGAATGGCGCGATGAAGGCGATGCTGGCGATCCCATAAACCACGTACGCCGTCCGGAGACGCGGTGGGACGCTCACCGGCTCCACCGGGACCCGCAGCACCCTCGACTTGAAGAGGTACCCGAGGTGCTTTCTCGAGTTGTCCATCAGGTTCGGCGCTTCGAGCAGATCCATCAAAATGTAGTAGCCGTCGAGCTTGAGCAGCGGGTTCCAGTTGAACATCACGACCGGCGGCCCCCCCACGAGCATCAGCACGATGGCCGCCTTGTTGAGCAGGTCGCCCGGCTCGGTCGCCCACCACAGGATCATCCCGAAGGAGGCCAGCACGAGGCCCGAGTAACAGCCGGCCACCGTGGTCCAGAGGCGCTGGCTGCGCTTCTCGAACGAGTAGGCATCGGTGATGTCGCAGTACACGCCCGGCACCTGCAGGTAGAAGAGGATGAATCCCATGTCGGTGATCTTGCCGCCGAAATGGGCGCACGTCAGCCCGTGGGACAGCTCGTGCAGCGCGATCACCACGAAGAAGATCACGTAGAAGAGGAGCGCGTTGGAGGCGAACGCGGCCGCCGAGGAGGTCATGCCGGCCCAGAAGACTCGCGACGATGCGAGCACCTCGGCGCTATAGACGAACCCCATCACCCCGGCCACCGCCATCAGCGCGAGCGACGCGACGACGAACGCGGGAGACCAGATGAAGCTCAGCGGGCCGACGATACGGGAGAAGAGTCCCAGCGGATTGATGAGGTGGAGCTTGAACGTGGCCAGGGTGCCCAGGAGCTGTCCGAGGCTCCTGCGCCGCGACCGCGCCTGCTGGAGCCATTCCTGCCGGAACGCCGCAGGATCGAAGCCGCGTTTCTCCACGAGCCCCTTGCGGGTCATCGAGCCGATGAACTCCTCGATGACCTGCGCCTCGACGTTCGTCTCGTGGGACAGATCCAGCGCCCGGGAGACCTCCTCGATGGTCCGGGAGCCGTCGAGCAGCCGCAGGACCGTGGCTTCGATCTCCCCCATGCGGAGGAACGAGCCGCCGCGGGGCTCGCGGACGAGATAGTAGACCTCATCCTCGCCGACCTGCCGCCGGGTGATCGTGACCCCCCGCGCCAGGCGAGGAGTTGCGCTCATGGGACGGCGGCAGGGGGAGGCGCCGCCGGTCCGAGGACGACCTTCTCGCCCGCCGACAGACCGCGTCGCACCTCGACACGCTCGTCCCCGACGAAGCCCAGCACGACCGAGCGCGCCTCGATGGCGCCCCCCTTGGTCAGGACCTGAAGCTCGATCCGCTGGCCCGGGGAGGGCTCAGACGGGCCGACCGCCTCGCGCGGCAGGCTCACGATGTCTCCACCGCCGGCGGCTCCCGCCCCATAGGACAGATCGATGCGCACCTGGACCGACATGCCGGGGCGCAGGCGGGCCGCGCCGGGCCCGCCGGTGATCTCCACGAGCATCTCGGCCGACCCGGAGGCCGCGTCCAGGACATGGTTGATCCAGCGCACCTTCGCCTCGATGCCGCCTCCGTCGGGATCCCCGCCGGCCGGAAAGAAGGCGGCCGGCGCGAGGCCGACGCGGTGCCCCTCGCGGACCCCGAACAGCGCCCACTCCGGAAGATAGACGCGCGCCAGCAACGGCCTGAGCGCCGTCACCTGAAACAACGGCCTTCCGTCGTCCTCCTTGATGACCTGGCCCTTCTCGACGAAGCGTCCCGAGACCACGCCGTCGAATGGCGCCCTGATGACGCACTTGCCGATCTCGTAGCGGATCCGCTCCAGCGCCTTCTGCGCGGCGTCGCGCCGCAGACGCGCCTGCTCGAACTCCTCTCTCGGGATGATCTCCTGTTCGTGAAGCCTCGCCGCGCGCTCGAAGGAGGCCTGCTCTTTCTCCAGCTCCAGCATCGCCTCCTTCTCGCTGACGAGGAGATCGCCGTGCTCGAGAGTTGCCAGTGGGTCGTCCTCCGTGACGAGCTGGCCGCGGTCCACGTGGATCGTCTCGACGAAGCCGTCGCGCCGCGCGGTCACCGCCACGTCTCTTTCCACCAGCAGGTGGCTGTCGAGCAGGAGCGTGCGGGGGATCGGCCGGCCCCCCACCGCAGCGATGGTCCGGGGAGCGGGCGCGGAGGGGAGCGTGGGGGTCGCCTCCACCGGCGCCGGCCCGCCCGGGGTCGAGGCGGCCGCCGCCTCGGCCTGACGCGAGCGGTCGCAGCCGCCGGCCCCCGCCGCAGCGAGCGCCATCCCCCAGACGAGCAGAGCGCACCCTTTCCTCATAGCCAGATCATGCTCCTCACGAAACGGTACGGTTTGCGCAGGATGATCGAGATGAGCGCCCTGGGGCCCGCGTCGATCCGCGCGAAGCCGGTCATCCCCGGCTTGAGGCCACCGGTTCCCTCCGGGCCCTCCTCGATCTCCCCCTCGGCCACGAGCGAGCGCGCCCCCTCGATCACCTCGGCCGCCGCGCGCACCTTCACGATCCGGGCCCGGTAATCGACGGCGGGGAAGGCGCTGAACTTGAGCGCGGCCGCCGCGGCCGGCTCCCGCCCATCGGGCCCGCGCTTCACCAGGATGTCGGCATCGACCTCCTTGACGGCGATCTCCACGCGCAGGCGGTCGAGGCCGGCCAGCGTGCAGAAGACCCCCCCCACTTCCAGCAGCTCACCCGCGCGCTCCTCCAGCCGCGGCGTCAGGAGGAGCCCATCCACGGGGGCGCGCATCGACGCCTCCTCGATCCGCTCCGCCAGCAACGCGCGCTCGTTGCGCCACCGCTCCAGCTCGATGCGCGCCACGGCGAGATCCGCCGCCCGTCCTTCGGCCTGCAGCCGGGTCATGCCCCGCAGCGCGCTCTCCTCCTGTGAGGTCGCCTCGTTGAGACGCATCCTCAGGTCGGGCACCTCGAGCCGCGCGAGCACCGCGCCCTTCGGGACCCGATCCCCCTCGTGATAGGGGCCCACCTCGAGGATCACGCCGCGCACGCGGGCGCTCACCAGCACGATGCGGGACGGCAGGATGGTCACGTTGCCCGGAACCTTCAGGTTCCAGCGCCCGAAGATCAGGATCGCCATCAGCACGAGGGCCGCGGCTCCCCAGGCCGCGAGCTTCCTTCGGGGAAGTGTCCGCACCTTCGCCAGCCCGCCGCGCAACGGCCCGAGCAGCCGGATGAGAGGCATCTCCCCGTAAAGCTGCGCGTTGCGCAGCGCGACGGTGGCCTGGTTGGCAAGGATCGTGGCTCCTTCCAGTCGCCGCTCATCCAGGAACCCCTCCGCGCCGCTCTCCAGCGACAGAACGCCCAGGAGCCCCTGGTCATCGGACATCGGGATGGCCAGGAACGACCGCGCCCCGGCCATCTTCATGTGCGCGGCGAGCTGGGCGGCAGCCTCGGGAGGATCGGCCACGAGGGTCGTCCCCCCCTCGCTCGCCCGCTCCTGCGCGGTCACCTGCGTACCCCGGCCGGCCACCCAGTCGAGCGCGCGCTCGAGCGACTTCATCTCGGTGTCTCCTCGATCCACGTGCGCGGCTCCCGACACGGCGCGCAGCCGCCGGCTGCCGCCTTCGTCCAGGAGGACCGCGCACCGGTCGAACCCCAGCGCGCGGGTGGGGAGGTTCGACAGCGCGTGCAGGAGCCGGTCGAGATCCAGCGTGGAGGCGATCTCGCGGCTGATGGCGAGGATCCCCTTGAGGAGCTGGTTGCGCTCCTCCAGACCGCGCGACAATCTGACCAGGTCGAGGTTCTTGCGCTGGAGGAGCACGGAGGCCGCGCTCGAACCGAGCACCGAGAGGATCTTCAGATCGCCGGCCGTGAAGGTCGCCCCCTCGCCGCGCCGGCCCAGGCACATGGCTCCCAGCACCAGCCCCTCGCACCGCAGCGGCACGGCCAGCAGCGCGTCGGGGGCGTGGGGGATCCCGGCCCCTTCGCTGAAGGGGGCCATCAGGATGGGCCGGGGCTGCTCCGACAGCCACCTCGCCAGCGCGGCCGCGATCGCGTCGCGCTCCCCGTTCGTGACACCGGCGGGGGCGGGCTCCTCGCCCTTGAGCTCCCGGTCGGTGTAGATGACGAAGGCGACGTCGGCCTGAAGGAGGCCGGCCGCCTCCTCGAGGATCCGCCGGCCCACCGACGCGACGTCGGTGCTGCTGGCCGCGATCTCCGCCACCGTCGTGAGGGCCTCGATCTCCTCGTACGTGGAGAGCAGCTCGGCCGTGACGCCGTCGAGGCGCCTGCGCAGCTCGGTCTCGTTGTCAGCGCCCACGGTGCGTCACCTCACGGCGTCCCCAGGATCTCCACCAGCCTCTGGCGCAACTTTCGCGGGGAGAAAGGCTTCGTGATGTACTCGTCGGCGCCCGCGGCCACCCCGCGCGCGCGGTCCGACTCCTGCCCCTTGGCGGTGAGCATGATCACGTACGTGCCCTTCATGCCCGGATCGCTCTTGATCTCCTCGCAGACCTGGTATCCCGACTTGATCGGCATGTTCAGGTCGAGCAGCACGAGCCCGGGACGCTCCTCGCGCGCCAGGCGGAGGCCCTGCTCGCCGTCCTCGGCGGTCAGAACCGTGTATCCCTCCTTGCGCGCGACGAAGGCCACCGCCTCCAGGATGTGCGGCTCGTCGTCGCAGACCAGGACCTTCTTCAAGACTCGTCCCTCCTGTCCCCCTGTGTGACCGCAGCGCATGCGGCCCGGTCGATCGCGGCCAGCAACGCCTCGCGGGTGATCGGTTTGGCCAGGACTTCGGCGGCCCCCTCGAGCGCCTGGGCGCCCACCTCGCCCGTGGTGATGATCACGGGGATGTCGCGGGTCGCGGGATCGGTCCTGAGGCGCCGAAGCGCCTCGTCCCCCCTGATGCCGGGCATCATCAGATCCATCACGATCACATCGGGGCGGGAGCCCCGGGCCCTCTCGAGCGCCTCGTCACCGCCGTAGGCGCCCAGCGCCTCGTACCCTTCCCTTGCCAGCAGCGTCCGGGTCGCGTCCGCGATGAACCGGTCGTCGTCCACAACGAGGATGGTGCGGCCGCGGGCGGGAGGGCTCTCGGGCGCGTGCCGGGGCGTCCCGGCCGTGGCCGCAACCGGGGCTGCGGCCCGGTCGCCGGCGATCCGCTCGTCGATGATCCCGCCAAGGCGCAGCGTCTCCTCGTGGATGAATCCGAGGAAGCGCGCGCGTTGCGCCGGGTCGCTCTCCTCCTCGTCCGCCAGGATCTCGCTGTAGGCCGTGATGGAGGAGAGGGGCGTGCGCAGGTCGTGGGCGAGCAGGCGGAGCCGTTCGACTTCGGCGCGGCGCGCGCGGCGGTGAGCCTGCCGGGCCAGGAGCGCCGCGATGGCCGCGCCCAGGAGGATTCCGGCGAAAAAGACGAGCCATTGCGCCATCGGCGATCTCTCCGGTCGCGAAGGGTCTATTGCCGAGAATACACCTGTAAGTTATGGAGTCGCAAGGAGAAAGATTCCGGGTCCCGCCTCGGGGCCGCTTGCAACCCGGCATCCATTTGTCGGAACATGCTCCCGCCGGCAGGAGGAGGGGTTCGTCGATGCGGTTGCCCGGGATCGCCATTCTGAGCCTGGTCCTCCTCGCCCTTCCTGGCGCGCCGACGGCACCGGCCCCCTGGCGGACACTGGCGCCGGGGCTCGAGTTCCGGATGATCGACGGCGGGGCGGGCTGCCGGAAGGGATCGCGCGACATCGCCATCGTCAGGGTGGAACCCGGGCTCTGGAGGCTCGACCTTCATCACGCCTCGGAGGATCCGAACGTCCGCGGCGGGCGCGACGCCGATGAGTGGCGCGCCAGGACGGGGGCGGCCGTCGTCTTCAACGCGAGCCAGTACTACCCGGACCACCGGCCGATGGGGCTCTTCGTCAAGGACGGACGCAACCTCGGCACCCGCCGCATCACGGCGTGGAAGGGGATCCTCGCGGCCGAGCCCGCGGGCGCGGCGGGAGGGGCGCGGCCGAAGCTGGCGATCCTCGATCTCGATCACGACCCGTTCGACCCCGCGACGACGCCGTATCAGGTGGTGCTCCAGTCGTTCATGATCCTCGACCGCGACGGGCTGAAGCGCGTCCGCCGCAGCGAGTGGCACGCCAATCGAACCGTCGTGGCCGTCGACCGGCGGGAGCGCGTGCTGATCCTCGTCACCGCGGGGGCCTGGACTCTCTGGGAGCTGGCCGACCGCCTCGCGGGGGACCCGGCGCTCGACGTGCGGCAGGCGATGTCGCTGGACGGCGGCTTCGAGTCCCAGATGAGCCTGCGCGCCGGCGGCTTCGATTACCTCGCCTTCGGCCAGTGGCACGTGGACGGACGGGGCGACCACTCGGTGCCCGGCCTGCGCGTGAAGCTGCCGGCGGTCGTGGCGCTCTATCCGAGAGGATGACTCGGGGGGCTCAGCCTCGCTGGCGCCGGTACTTCTCGATCTCCTGGCGCAGCTTCTCCGTCTGCTCGGGCGGGACCTGGCCCGACGCGAGGTACTTCTGAAGCTCGGTGGCCGCGGCGCCGTAGCGCCCGATCCGGACCAGCGCGTGGGCCAGGTCGACGCGCCATTCGACCTTGTCGGGGTTGAGCAACACGGCGCGCGCGACCAGGTCGAGCGCCTTGAAGGGATCTCCCAGCTTCCCCTCGATGATCCCGAGCCCGTAGTAGCCGGCGGCCAGCCGCGGCGCCAGGTGGATGGCCCGCTGGTAGTCCGCGCGGGCCTCCTCGATCTTCCCCATCGCGAGTCGCACGTCCCCTGCCGCCGCGAGAAGCTCGGGCGCGTCGGGGGCGAGCTCCTTCGCGCGGTCCAGCACGGCCAGCGCGTCGTCGTTCCTCCCCTGCTGGAACCGGACCCACCCGAGGCTCATCCACACATCGACGTTGCCGGGGTCCACATCGGTGGCGTGCTCCCAGAAGACCGCCGCCTCGTCGAGCTTGCCCGTCTCCTCGAACATCTTTGCCATCGTCTTGATCGAGGGCATGTGGTTGGGCTCGATGCGCAGGACCTCCTTGTAGAGACGTGACGCCTCCCGGTAGTCCCCCTTGATGAAGGCGATGTTGGCCAGGCTCGCCTTCGCGTAGATATGGTCCGGGAAGAACTCCAGCACCCGCTGGAACGTCTCGGTCGCCTCGTCGAAGCGCTGCATGTTGGTCAGGCACCAGCCGAGGTTCGACATCGCCTCGGTGTCCTTCGGGGAGGCGTCGAGGATCTTCCGGTACTCCTGCGCCGCCTCGGCGTGGCGTCCCGTCTCCATGAGCGCCCCGGCCAGATAGAAGCGCACCGAGCGGTTCTCGGGATGCTCGGCCAGGATCTCCCGCGCCTCGGCCGCCGCGGCGTCGTACTGCCCGGAGCCAAACGCGGCGTAGACTCGGTTGATCTTCTCCAGGGCCGGCACCATCTGCCTGGGATCGGGAAGGGCCCCCGCGCCGGAGTCCGGCGGGCGTGCGCCCCCTCCCGTCGCGTAGCCCAGGGAGCGCAGCCTCGCCTCCGTCTCTGGGTCGGGCGCGATCGTCTCGGCTCCCGCCCCCTCTCGCGTGACCTCCCGGCGCAGCGACTCCAGCTTCGTCTTGTACTGCGCCGCCAGGTCCGCCCGCGCGGCGTACAGGTCGTTCTTCTCCCGAGGGTCGGCGACCAGGTCGAACAGCTCGGGTCGGGGCCCCTCGATGTACTTGTAGCGGTCGTCCCGCACCACAGTCAGGGGACTCCACCCATACAACAGCAGCGGCGCCATCGCCTCCGCGTATGCCGGCAGGCCCGGCATCGTCCCCTTCGCGTCGGCCATCAGGCGCCACAGAGGCGTGCCTTGCACGGGGGCAGCCGCTCCCTCGGGGTCGATCCTCAGGAGCTCAAGGATCGTGGGCATGATGTCCACGGTCCTGACCACCCCCTTCACGCGGCGTCCCGCCGGCAGGTGCGGAGCCAGAGAGAAGATGAGCGGGACGCGCGTCTCCTCCTCGTAGGGGAGCACGCCGTGCGACTCCTCGCCGTGGTCCCCGAGCCCCTCGCCGTGATCGGCCGCCAGCACGACCAGTGTCTTGTCCCGGATCCCCATCTCCTTCATGCCGGCCAGTAGCCGTCCGATCTCGGAGTCCACGTAGGCGATCTCGGCGTCGTATCCGCTGCGGGGGTACTGCTCGCGCCAGGAGGTGGGCGCGGTGTACGGATGATGAGGGTCGAAGAAATGGACCCAGAGGAAGAATCGCGCGGGCCTCACCGAACCGAGATATCTCAGCGCCGCGTCGGTGACGGCGCCTGCCGGCCGCTCCGCGAAGAAGGTCTGGTTGGACGACCGCGCGGGCAGCGCGTCGTCGTATGACTCGAACCCCTGGTCGAGCCCGAACATCGAGTCGAGCACGAAGGAGCCCACCACCGCGCCGGTCCTGAGTCCGCGCGCGCGCAGCACCTCGGCCAGCGTCAGGGCGCCGGGGCTCAGACGGTAATCGCCGTTGTTGCGGATGCCATGCGTGGGGGGCCAGGTCCCCGTCAGGATCGAGGCGTGCGAGGGGAGAGTCATGATGGCGGGCGTGATGGCGTTCTCGAACAGCACCCCCTCGTCGGCCAGCGTGTCGATGAAGGGGGTTCGGACGTCGCGGTCACCGTAGGCCCCCAGATGGTCGGCGCGCAGGGTATCGATCGTGATGAGCAGCACGCTGGAGTCGCCGGTGGGACCGCTGAAGCGCGCGGGGCCCGCGCCGAAGTACAGGTAGAGGAGGAAGCCACCGGCCGCGAGGCCGGCGAGGATCCCCGCCATGAGCGGGCGGGACCTCGGCCGCATGCCGGCGGTGGTCGCGCTTGCCGGGGGGGCCGACCGCGCACCCGCCCCCGCGGTCTTTCCGGGCCCCTTCGAGGAGCGTGCGCTCACCGCTTCCTGGGAAGGAGCTTGTAGGTGTTGTCCTTCAGGTTACAGACGGTGCAGTAGGGGAAAATCGTGCCGGGCTCGACGGTGATGTGAGTGGTGGCTCCCAGGTGCCGGCAGTTGAGGCACTCGTAGGTGCCCGCCTGGATGCACCTCTCGCCCGTCTTCCACGTCCCGCTGCTGTTCGGCATAGGCGGAGGATCTAAACATACGCGGGGAAGGTGAGTCAAAGCCCGATGGGCCGGCTCACCCGGAAGGCGCCGGGGGCGCGGCGGTCAGGTCGATGCCTGCCACGCACTCGATGTGCCAGGTGTGGGGGAACATGTCCACGGGCCGCACGGAGGTCAGCTTGTAGTCGCGCTCCGTGATCTCCTTGAGATCCCTCGCGAGGGTGGTGGGGTTGCACGACACGTAGACGATGCGTCGCGGCCGCAGCCTCAGCACGCCGCGGATGACGGCGGAGTTGAGCCCCGCGCGCGGTGGGTTGACGATCACCACGGTCGGGGGACGCCGGTCGCCCGCCATCGCGGCCAGCGCCTTTTTCGCCTCCCCGCATATGAAATAGACGTTGCTGACGGAGTTGAGCGCCGCGTTGCGCTCGGCGTTGCGCACCGACTCGGCCAGCGATTCCACCCCCCGCACCTCCGCGGCCCGGGACGCCGCCAGGATCGAGATCGCCCCGGTGCCCGAGTAGAGATCGAGAACCCGGTCCTCGCGCGTCAGCCCGGCCGTCTCGAGCACGGACCCGTAGAGCCGTACGGCCTGCCTGGAGTTGGTCTGGAAGAACGAGTTGGCCGTGATCTCGAACGTCCGTTCCAGAAGGGTCTCGTGGATGGCCCCCTGTCCCCACAGCACCTCTTCGCGCTGGCCGAAGGCCACGGTGGCGCGGCTCGCGTTGACGCTGCGGAGGAACGACTTGATCTGAGGGTGCGCCGCTGCGATGCGCGCCGCCATCCCCTTCATCTCGGCCGACCACTCGGCGTCGCGCGCGCCGCCGTCGCCGGTGACGACGTTGACCATCACCTCGCCGCTGAACTTGCCCTCCCGCACCGTCAGATAGCGCAGGAACCCCGTGTGCTGCCTCACGTCGTAGGCGGGCAACCCCGCGCGGCGGCACTCCTGGCGGACCTCGGCCACGATCTCGTTCGACAGGTCCGACTCGAGGTGGCATCGGCGCAGGTCGAAGACATCGGTGTAGCTGGCGGCCGGGTGCAGCCCGAGAGTGAGATTGCCGCCCTCATTGCGGCCGAAGGAGAACTCCATCTTGTTCCGGTAGAAGTACTCATCGGGGGACGGCAGCGTCGGCTCCACGGGCGGGTCGGGGATCCCGCCGAGTCGGCGGAGCGCCTCCACCACCTGCCTGCGCTTGTAGTCGAGCTGGATCCCGTAGGGGAGGTTCTGCCAGCGGCAGCCGCCGCAGACGCCGAAGTGCTCGCAGCGCGCCGGCACGCGGTCCGGCGAAGGCTCGATCAGCTCGACGGCACGCCCCTCGGCGTAGTTGCCACGCACCTTCTCGACGCGCACCTTGACGAGATCGCCCGGGAGCCCCCCGTCCACCAGCACGACGAACCCTTCCACGCGGCCCACCCCCTTGCCGCCGAAGGCGAGATCCTCGACGCGCACCTCGGGTGTCTGGCCCCTCTTGAGCGGGACGGCCATCAGTCCTCGAGTGTCTCGTGGAGGGCGCGGAGGAGATCGGTGATCGTGAGAATTCCGACGAGCTTGTTCGCCTCGACGACGGGAAGCGAGCTGAACCTGCGGTCGATCAGGATCTTGACGGCGTCCTTCAGGCTCGTCGACGGCGTGACGGTGTAGGGATTGCGCGTCATCACGTGGGAAACACTGGTCTCGGAGAGGACCCGGTCGAACTCCTCCTGGCTGACCCCGGTAAGCAGAGACGGCGTGGCGCGTTTGACGTCGCGGTCCGTGAGGATCCCCGAGAGCCTGCCCCCCTTCATCACGGGCAGGTGCCTGACGCGATGTCTCTGCATCATGGCCATGGCCTCGCGGAGGGTCTGGTCCTCGTCCATCGTGAGCAGCTTTCGCGTCATCAGTTCTTCGACGGTCCTCATGAGCTCCTCTCCCCGGCGGGCAGCCTGACCGGGGCGCGATGATAACTCATGCCGGTGGCGCTGTCATGACCAGGGCCCCGCCGGGAGCGCGACAGGCGCCGCGAGCGCGGTCTCAGGGACCGTCCACCGGCAGGACCACCTGGAAGGTGGTCCCCTCCCCGGGTGTGCTGGCCACCCCGACGCGGCCACCGTGCAGCTCCACGATCTCCCTGGAGAAGACCAGGCCGAGGCCCGTGCCGCGCTTCTGCTCGGTGCGCCCCTCGCCCATCTGCACGAAGCGCCGGAAGAGATGGTCCAGCTTGTCGGGGGGGATCCCCTCGCCCGTGTCCCGCACGGTGATCTCGAGCGCCCGGCCGCTGCCCGGCAGCGTCGACGTCGAGGCGCCGACCGTGACCGCGCCCCCCTTGGGGGTGAACTTCAGCGCGTTGGAGAGCAGGTTGGCGAGGACCTGGAGCAGCCGGTCCCGGTCCCCCTGGAGGGCCGGAAGACCCGGGTCCACCCGTTTGGACAGAGCGATCTCCTTGTCCAGGGCGGTCCCCACGAACGTCTGGAGCGATTCCTCGATGAGTTCGCGCACCTCGATCGGCGCGAGCGTCAGACGCATCATGCCCGCCTCGATCTTCTGCAGGTCGAGGTATGTGGTCACGAGCCGGGAGAGGCGGTCCGCCTCCCGGTTGATGATGTCGAGGAAGTGCCTCACCTGATCGGAGCCGAGCGAATCGAAATCGTCGTGCAGGATCTCCGCGTACGACTTGATCGAGGTCAACGGCGTGCGGACGTCGTGCGAGACGATCGAGATCATATCCGACTTCATCTCGTCGAGCTTGCGCGCCTGGCGCAGCTCCTCCTCAACGCGCGCCCTGGCTCCCGCCTCGGCGAAGAGCGCCGCGTTCTCGATGGCGATCGAGGCGTAGTTGGCGAACGCCATCAGGAAGTCCTGGTCCTCGCTGGTGAACATGACGATCGAGGCCCGGGTGTCGACGTAGAGGACGCCCATCACCGCGCCGGAACGATCCACCAGCGGCACGCAGAGCGCGGACCGGATGTTGAGATCGACGACGCTGTTCATCTGCATGAACCGCTCGTCGGCCTGCGCGTCGGTGGTGACGACAGGCTTGCCCGTGCGCGCGACCGTCAGGGCGATCCCGGTGGAGAAACCGCGCCCGCCGGCCGGGAGGGGCGCGCGCGCGGACTCTGCCGGGGCGTCCGTCAACGTCGTGACGGCGTCCGCCACGTCCCGCGTGGCCGGGGCCGCCTCGCCCATGTTGATCGCGGCCCGCCTCGTGAAGGCGCCCGACCCGGGTTCGTAGAGGGTGAGGAAGCCCCGCTCGGCGCGAACCACGTTGACCGCCAGCTCGAGGACCAGCTCGAGCAGGTTGGCGCGGTCGTAGGATGAGTTGATGATCTTGCCGACCTCGTAGAGGGTCTGCATCATCAGACGCCCGCGCTCGATGCGGATGAGGTGGTGGCGGAGGCTCTCGAGGCGCGCGTCCACGAGCGAGAGGCACTGGTCCAGGATGCGGCGGTCCGAATGCGCGTCGTGGATCGTGTGCCGGAGCGAGCCGATCGCCTCCTGCAGCTCCGCCACCAGCGCCCCGCCGCGCAGCCCGGCGTCGCTGGGCGCCTGGCCGCCAAGCCCCGAGTAGCTGTCCAGGGGGCTGGCGGGGATGTCGACGAACGAGTAGATCGAGTCTCCGATCCTGATGGTGTCGCCGTCGCGCAGCGGCGAATCGGTGACCCGCTTTTGATTGACGAAGACGCCCAGCGAGCTTCCTTCGTCACGAATGGAGCACGCGCCGTCGTCGCTCGAGCGCGTGATGCTGGCGTGATGGCGAGACACACGTAGGTCGAGCGACACGATGTCATTGTCGTTGCTGCGGCCGATCGACACGCGGTCCCGGTCGATCGAATAGACGATCTGCCGCCCCGAGTTGTCCGAAAAGACCAGGCACGCCATTGGGGCCATCGTACCATGTGATAGCATCGCGGTCGTATGGCTTTGGCGCTCCATTCCCGCCGCGAAACGGGCTGGGTCCTCATGCCGGCCGGCGTCTTCGCGGTGGCCCTGATTCTCCGGCTCGTCATCCTCCGGCAGCTTCACGCTTCGGGGCTCTGGGACTACCTGAGGCTCGACCCGCTCTATTACCACGACTGGGCGGTGAGGATCTCCAAGGGAGAGGTGCTCGGCTCGGGAACCTACGAGATGACGCCTCTGTATGCCTACGCGCTGGGAGGCGTCTTCAAGCTGTTCGGCTACGGCCTCATGGCGCCGCGCCTTCTGCAGGCGCTCCTGGGAGCGGGGACCTGCGCGCTGGTGGCGCTTCTCGGGGCGCGCGCCTTCGGCCGCGTGGAGGGGCTCGTCGCCGGGCTTGCGCTGGCGGCATACGGGCCGGCGCTCTTTCACGAGACGCAGATCATGAAGACGGTCCTGACCGTGACCCTCTCGACGGCCACGGCGGCCGTCCTGTACTGGTCGGGCGGGACGCGATGGCGCGCGCTTCTGTGCGGCGGGATCCTGCTTGGGCTGACCGCGCTGGCGCAGGAGAACATCAACGTCACGATCCCCTTTCTACTGGCGTGGATCGCCTTCAGGGCGCCGGCGGGAAGGCGTCTGGCGTGCGCCGGGGCGCTGCTCGGCGGCTTCGCGCTCACCGTGGCGCCGGCCACGCTGCGCAACTACACCCTGTCGGGCGACTTCGTCCTCATCACCTCGGGCGGCGGCGAGGTCTTCTACACGGGCAACAACGAGCACGCCTCGGGCCATTACCGGCCCCCCGCCTTCGTCCGTCCCGATCCCTTCTTCGAGCACGAGGACTTCAGGGCGGAGGCCGCGCGCAGGCTCGGGCGTCCGCCCGGCGCCATCACGCGCAAGGAGTCGGATGCCTTCTGGTGGGCCGAGGGGATGCGGTTCATCACGGGGCACCCGGCCATGTACCTCGCCCTGCTCTGGGACAAGCTGTCGACCTACTTCACGGCCTACGAGAGACCGGACAACTACTCGTATTACAACTTCCGCGTATTCCTCCCGCTGCTTCGGCTGCCCTTGGTCGGCTTCGGCTGGATCGCGCCGCTCGGTCTGGCGGGGCTCGCCCTGTCGGCCCGGCGCTGGGCCGAGCTGCTGCCGCTGCACGCGACGATGGGTTGCTACCTGCTGTCGGCGCTCCTCTTCTTCACCCAGGATCGCTACCGGATGCCGATGGTGCCGCTCATGACGCTGTTCGCCTCTCACGGGGCGATGGAGCTAGCGCGGGCGGTGCGAGACAGCGCGTGGCTCCGGGCCGGGGCGTTGGGAGCCGCCGTCGCGGCGCTGGCGCTCTTCGCCGGACGCGACCCGGGCAACGAGCTGGCCTTCGAGGCGCAGAACCACGGGATCCTGGGGGAGATGTACCTGCACGCGGGGCGGGCCCGGGAGGCGGAGGACCAGTTCCGGAGAACCCTCTCGCTGCTCGAGGGGCACCCCACGGAACCGGAGAGCGGTCAGCGCCTTCGGGTCATCGGTTCGGCGCACTGGGGGATCGTGCTGGCCCGCGACGCGAACGGCGAAGCGATCGACGACGAGACCCTCGAGCACCTGAGGAGGGCGGAGGTCTCGCCCGACCCGGATCTTAGACGGGATCTCTTCGCAAGGACGCTGCGTCTGGCCGAGACGCTTCACAAGGCCGGGCGCCCTCGCGAGGCGCTGGCAGCCGTCGAGGAGGCGCTGCGCGGATCCCGGACCGGCGGCGCCGGGATCGACCCTGTCCTTCTGGCCGACGCCCACTACGGAGCGGCGCTCATTCTCCTGCGGGACCTGCCCGACGCGCCCGAGGCGTCTCGACATCTCAATGAGGTGCTGCGTCTCAACCCCGCTCACCCGCGCGCGGACTGGATCCGCCAGACGCTCGCTTCCCTGGAGGGCAGATGAGGCAGGAGGACCGAGAGGACGCCGCCGAGCCGCCCATCCTTTACACGCCGCCGAGCCCGCTGGGAGTCTGGCACCGTGCCATCGGCTGGGGGACCTTCCTCATCGCGCTTCTGGTGAGGGCGGCCTTCCTGAAACAACTCCAGACGTCGAGGCTGTGGGAGGACCTGCCGGGAGACGCCGCGATGTACCGCGACTGGGCCGCGAAGATCGCGGCGGGCCAATGGGTCCCTGCCGGAGCCTACGAATGGAGCCCGCTGTACGCCTGGTTCCTGGCCGCCTGCTTCAGGCTCTTCGGCTCCGGGCTGATGGCGCCGAGGCTCCTGCAGGCCGTCGTGGGCGCGGCCACGTGCGTCCTCGTCTACAGGATCGGAAGGCAGGCGTTCTCCCCGGCCGCCGGACTGATCGCCGCTCTGGTGGCCTGCGTGCACGGGCCTTCCCTCTTTCTCGATGCCGCGATCCTTCCGGAGGTCCTGGCGTTCTTCCTCTCGGCGGCGGCGCTCTACCAGATCTTCGCCGCCAACGCCTCGCAGCGAGGGCTGCTCGCCAGCTCGGGGCTCTGCCTGGGGCTCGCCGCGTCGGCGCGCGACTCGATGATCCGGGTCGTCCCCATCATCGCGCTGTGGCTGATCCTCGATCCGTGGCTGCGCGGCGAGAGGGCCCCCGGGCGCGCCAGGGAGAGCGCCGGCCGGCTCGCGACATTTGCCTTGGGGCTCGGCCTCGTGCTGGCGCCGATGGCGGCGCGCAACTATCACGCGTCGGGCGAGTTCGTGCTTTTGACGACGGGCGGGGGCGGACCGGCCGTCATCGCAGACGACGTCCGCTACCGCGAGGCCGTCCCAATCCTCCTCGTCGCCGACCCGGTCGGGTGGCTGCTCGTCCCGGTAGCCGCCGCGGGGCTCGCGTTGTCGCTCGCGCGCTGGCGCGAGGCGTTCTGCTTCTACCTCTTGATCGCCGGCTACGCCGCCTCGACGCTCCTCGACTTCCCGGCGGTCCCGGGGCTCGTGCTCATCCCGATCGCGCTCGTCCTCGCGGGCTCAGGCATCGAGCAGACGGCCCGCGCCGCCGCCGGTCGGAGGTGGCTGCGCCTCCTGCTGGCCGCGGCCGCCTTCCTCGGAGCGCTTCTGTTCGCTCCAGCGATCCTGTAACCCTACCGCGAAGCGGCGCGGTTGAAGACGGCCTCGATGTTGTTGCCATCCGGATCGAGGACGAACGCCGCGTAGTAGTGAGGGCCGTAGTTCTTGCGGATCCCCGGAGCGCCGTTGTCACGGCCACCGGTCTTCAGCGCGGCGGCGTGGAAGGCATCGACCGATGCCCGGTCGGGGCTGGCGAACGCAAGGTGCACCCCGGGCGCGTGCGGCTGCCCCTGAGCGATCCAGAGCGAGGGCGTCTCACCGGTTCCGAATCCGCCGCCCCCGTCGTACTCCTCCAGGAGCTTGTAGCCGAGCGGGCCGAGCGCTGCCTTGAAGAACTTCCTGCTCCTCTCGCCATCCTTCACCTTCAAGCTGACATGGTCGAACATGGTCTCCTCCTGTGAGACGGGAATCGGAGGCCATCGTACCTTGCGCCCACGCGGGCTGCTTGCGCTTTCTTGCTAATCCGTCGGAGGGGGTCCGCGTCAACCACAGTGGCGGGAGGGAGGGACGCCGAAGGTCCGGTGGAAGAGCCGGATGAAGTGACCGAGGTTGTTGAAGCCTGTCGCGAGGCAGGTCTGGGTCACGCCGGCGCCGGAGCGCAGCATCCCGCAGGCCCGGGCCAGACGGATTCGGATCAGGTAGCGGTGAGGAGGGACGCCGGCCAGCTCCCGGAAGATCCGGGCGAAATGAAACGGGCTCATGCCGACCTCCCGCGAGAGCGAACGCAGCGTGTGCGGCTCGGCGAACCTCTCCTGCAGGATCCCGCGGGCCGCATCCACCCGCTCGGCGTACCAGCCGAGCTGGTGTTCGCCGAAGAGCCTCGCCGCGCCGCTCCCATCCGCCAGCCCTGCCGCCAGATCCCCGACCAGCGTCTCGATCGCCACCGGCTCCGGGTCGCTTTCCAGCGCCCGCTCGAGCCGGTGTCCCAGGTAGGCCAGCCGGTTTGTCATCGGAGCGACGGGAACGCGCCCGCCCCAGGGCCGGCCCGTGGCGGCCTCGACTTCCCCGGCGAATGCCGGCGCGAGGGTTGCCGAGAGGCAGACGTCGCCGGGCTCGGGCCCCTCGTGGGCGCAGCGATAGGTAAAGCCGGGGTGGGTGACGAAGAGCGTGCTGGGCGTCAGGCGCCACTTCCTGCGCCCGCGCAGGACGTGGAACGCCCCCCGCGTGACGAGGCTTATCGTGTGGCTCGTGGCGATCTCTTCATCCGGGTCGCGATGAGCGCGGCCGGCGGGGTGGTCGAACCGGTCGACCCTCACCAGGGAGCTGCGAAAGAGCGGCTGCGCTCGGTTCATGCGTCGCCCCTTCAACCGCCGTACGCGCCGCCGCTCGACAGGTGCGTGCGGACCTCCCACAGCTCGGGGAAGCAGCGCTTGTCGAGCGTGCGCGCGAGGTAGCCGACCCCCTCGCTGCCGCCGGTGCCGGGCTTGCGGCCGATCATGCGCTCCACCATCCGGATGTGGTGATAGCGCCAGAGCTGGAAGTTCTCGTCGTACTCGATCATCGCCTCGCAGAGCTGGTACAGGTCGTCGTGATCGTCGTGACGCTCGTAGATCGTCTTGAGCGCGGCGATCCGGGAGGCGGCGATCCCCTCGCCACCGGCCGGGGCCACCGGGAAGCCGCGCGAGCGCAACAGGTCGTCGAAGCCCTCGCCGAGGGTCGGGCCCGCCAGACGGCGTTCCAGGGTCTCGCGCGCCGGCGCGTCGGACCCCGCCAGCTTCAGGTAGACCGGGTCCTTCATGCCCGACAGGAACTCCAGCTCGCGGAACTGCCGCGACTGGAACCCGCTGGCGGGATTCAGGAGATCGCGAAACTCGTTGAAGTCGATCGGCGTCATCGTCTCGAGCACGGAGATCTGCTGGAGGATCACTCGCTGGATCTCGATGAGGCGCCGGTAGAGCCGGGTAGCTTGCCTGACGCGCCCGGCGGACAGCGCCGACAAGATCGCCTCGATCTCGTGGATCATCTGCCTGAACCACAGCTCGTAGACCTGATGGATGATGATGAAGAGCAGCTCGTCGTGGTGCGGAGGATCCGAGAGCCGCTGCTGGAGCTTGAGCAGCTCGCCCACCTTGAGGTAGTCGTCGTAGCTCGAGGCCTTGCGTTTCATGAATGGTCCCGCGCGATCGCCGCCGCTTCATCGACCGTGGCGTCGCACTCCTCGTCGGTCGTGTAGAAGTGCGGGGCCGCCCGCACTCCCGCCCCCGGCCGGTAGTCCACCAGAAACTTGCGGCGGATCATCTCCTGGCAGACGTGATGGCCGCCCGGCACGTCGAGGACGACGCTGCCACCGCGCCGCGCCGGGTCGAGCGGGCTGTTGACGCGGATTCCGTGGGCGCGCGCCTTCTCGATCATCCGCGCGGTCTGGCGCATCGACTTGGCGCGAATCCGCTCCACGCCGATCTCCTGGATCATCTCCAAGCCGGGCTGGCACTGGAACAGGGGCGCGATCGAGGGGGTCCCGTGCATCCACCGGGCGATCCCGGTGGCGTAGTCGATCGGGCCCGTCTTGAAATCGAAAGGATGGGCGTGCGCCGACCATCCCGTCACGGCCGGCTCATACCTGTCGAGAAGGTCGGGCCGCACGTAGAGGTAACCGGCCCCCGGGCCCCCGAGCAGCCACTTCACCGAGCCCCCCACCGCGAAGTGGACTCCCAGGTCCTTCAGGCTGAAGGGGACCGTGCCCGCCGACTGGTAGCAGTCGAGCACGACGAGGGCGCCGACCTTCTCGGCCTTCGCAACCACCGCCGCCACGTCCTGGATGTAGGCGCTCCGGAACAGCACGTGCGAGATCGGCACCACCAGAGTCTCCTCGTCGATGGCGTCCACGAGCCGCTGCGTGTCCACCTTGATGCCGTCCTCGGACGCCACCATCTGTATCCGCGCCCCGCGGCGCCGTTGCGCCTCCCAGACGTACATCACCGAGGGAAAGTTCATGTCGGTGTAGACCACCTTGCTGCGGCGGCCCGAGAAGTCCAGGCACGAGGCGATCATCGCCTCGGCCACCGAGACGTTCTGGTGCATGGTGATGGTTCCCGGCCCGGCCCCCAGGATCCGGGCCAGCTGGTCCCCCACGCGGCGCGGCATATCCCACCAGCCCTCCTCCCACGCCTGGATGCCCCGCTCGTTCCACATGGCCGCGAACTCCTGCATCCGGCCGAAGACGCCGCGCGGCATCGCGCCGAGCGAGTGGGAGATCATGTAGGTGAACTTATCGAGGACGGGGAACTCCGGGCGGTACTTCAGCAGGTCATCCACGCTCTCAATACCTCGCCAGGGCCTCGATGGCGGCCAGCACGTCGTGCTCCTGCGGCAGGACGGCGTCCTCCAGCCCGGGTTCGTAGGCCACCCACGTGTCCTTCGCCGCCACGCGGCGCACCGGCGCATCGAGGTACTCGAAGAGCTCGCCGCCGATCCGCGCCGCGATCTCCGCGCCGTAGCCGAACGACAGGACGTCCTCGTGCACCACAAGCGCCCGGCCGGTCCTCTTCACGGAGGCCTCGATCGCCTGCCAGTCGAACGGGGCCAGCGAGCGCAGATCGATCACCTCCACGGAGACGCCGTGAAGCTCGGCGGCCTTCTTCGCCGCCCGCGCGCTGCGCTCCACCAGCGCCCCGTAGGTGATCAGCGTGATGTCGTTCCCCGCAAGGACCGTCTTGGCCTTGCCGAAGGGGATCATGAAGTCGGGCCCCGGGTAGGGCTCCTTGTTGTAGGTCTGCCGGTAGAGGTGCTTGTGCTCGAGGAAGATGACCGGGTCGTCGCACCGGATGGCGGTGCGCAGCAGGCCGTTGGCGTCGGCCGCGGTGGCCGGCATCACCACGCGCAGCCCCGGCATGTGGGTGAAGAGGACCTCGCCGGACTGGCTGTGGTAGATGGAGCCGCCGCCGAGGTACCCGCCGATCGGGACCCGCACCACCACCGGACACGCGAACGCCCCGTTGGAGCGCCACCTCATCAGCGCCAGCTCGCTCCTGATCTGCATGAAGGCGGGCCAGATGTAGTCGAAGAACTGGATCTCCACGACCGGCTTGAGACCGCGCGTCGCCATTCCGACGGCCCGGCCGATGATGTTGGCCTCCGCCAGAGGCGAGTTGAAGACCCGGCGGCTGCCGAACTTCTTCTGCAGGCCCCACGTGACCTTGAAGACGCCGCCCTTCCCCTTGACCTGCTCGAGCTTCTCATCGGCCGCGTCGGCGACGTCCTCGCCGAAGACCACGATCCGCTCGTCGCGCGCCATCTCGTCGCGCATGCAGGAGTTGAGCAGATCGACCATGGTGGTCGGTTCCCCCTGGGGCCGGGCCGGCGATTCGAATTCCGGTGAGACCGGGTCGATCGCGGACGAATACAGATGGTCGAAAACGGACGCGGGATCGGGCTTGGCCTCCGCCAGCGCCTCGTCGGCGGCGCGGCTCACCTCGGCGTCGGCGTCGGCGCGCACCTCGGCGAGGAACTCCTCGGCGGCGAGCCCCTGGCCCACCAGCCAGGCGCCGAACCGCGCGATCGGATCGCGGCGGGCCTCCTCGGCCCGTTCGGCCTCCGTCTTGTAAGCCTTCTCGTCGTCGGACTGCGAGTGGGAGTAGGGACGGACCACCTGCGCGTGCACCAGGACCGGGCCGATCTCCCGCTGGCGCATCCGGTCCACCACGCGGCGCATCACCTCCAGCGACGCGAGCGGATCGCACCCGTCCACCTCCTCGATGGTGAGGTTCGGCACCGAGGCGAGCGCCTTGCTGATGCTGCCCCCCGGTGTCTGAATCCACACCGGCACCGAGATGGCGTAGCCGTTGTCCTCGATCAGGAAGATGACCGGCAGACGCCAGACGCAGGCCGTCATGAACGCCTCGTAGAACTCCCCTTCGGACGTCGAACCGTCGCCGCCCGAGACAAGGACGATCTCGTCCCCCTTGAAGGAGCCCGCCCTGGCCACTGCCTCGTCCATCTGGGAGAGGTAGCGCCCCGCCTCCGCGCAGCCCACCGCCTGTAGGAACTGGGTCCCCGTGGGGCTCGACTGGGAGACGATGTTGAGGGCCTTGTGACCCCAGTGGGCCGGCATCTGGCGGGATCCGGAGTTGGGATCGGCCGCCGCTCCGACCCCTTGCATGAACATCTCCTTCGGCGTCATGCCGAGCTGGAGGCAGAGCGCGCGATCGCGGTAGTACGGGTAGAACCAGTCGTGGCTGGCCTTGAGCGCCATCCCGGCAGCCACGAGGATCGCCTCGTGGCCGGCGCCGCTGATCTGGAAGAAGTATTTGTTCTGGCGCTTGAGCTGGAGCTCCCTGTCGTCGATGCGGCGCGACAGGTACATCATGCGATAGATTCCGACCAGCGTCTCGCGATCGAGGCCTGGCGCGGATCCGGCACGCCGACCCGATGGGTTTCCCGTCCGGTTGCCGGCTCGCGCCTTCATCGTCCGGTCACCTCGCAGTAGACGCCCCGCAGGACATCCTCCTCGGTGGCCGCCGTCTGCCTGCGGCCGGCCAGCGCCGCCTCCGCGGCTTCCTCGACCTCGCGGCTCACCTTCTCCTCGATCCCGGCCAGCTCACCGGCGCTGATGCCGGCGGGCGCCCCCCGCTCGACCAGCCACGTCTCGTACATCCCGATCGGGTCACGCCTGCCCCAGTGGGCGAATACCTCGGGGCTGAAGAGGTCGCGCGCCTCGGCCTCGTCGTGCGTAGCGTGCCCGCCCATCCGGAAGGTGGTCGCCGTCAGGATGACGGGGCCGGAGCCCTTCCGGCAGCGGGAGACAGCCTCGCACGAGGTCGCGTAGACATCCAGCACATTGTTGCCGTCGCAGGTCAGCCCGTCCACTCCGTAACCGGCCGCCATCTCCTCGCAGGCGGCCTTGGAGTGCGCCGGACCGCGCGTGCCGAGCGCCACCTGGTTGTCCTGGAGCACGATCACGAGCGGCAGGCTCTGCACGGCCGCGAAGTTCATCCCTTCGTGGAACTCCGCGGTCCAGCGGGCGCCGTCCCCCACCCAGGTCATCGCCACGCGCGGCTCCCGCTTCATCTTGAAGGAGAGGGCGAGCCCGGCGAAGACGGGCACCAGCGCCCCCACGAACGAGATGGGAGGGATCACGCCGTGGGCCGGATCGCCGGTGTGCAGGTCACGCCCTCTCGTGATGGTATCCGACGCGCCAAGGTAGACCTTCAGGAGATCGACGACCGGCATCCCCATCTCGTGGCAGGCGCCGGCGTTGCGGATCATGGGGCCCACCACGTCGCCGCGGGCCAGCGCGTGCGTGTTGCCGATCGTGACGGCCTCCTCCCCGGTTCCCAGCCAGGCCTTCGAGATGACTCCCTGGCGCACCCACCGCTTGAGCGCGATGTCGTGGAGGCGATTTCGGACCATCCCTTCGTAGAGCCGCACGAGGATCCGCGCGTCGGGCGGCGTGGCGGGGACTCGGGCCCGGAACTCCTCCATGGCCTGAGGGTCGGGGGCCCAGTTGACATACTCCGGCGGATCGAAGGCGGGGTACCGTCTCATGCGGGGATGCGCCTCTCCGACTTCGTGAACTGGGCAGTCTACCGTCGCCGCCGCGGAGAGGTCAACGCCGGCGCGGCTCCGCGGGGGGGGCTGTGCCGGGCCGCAGCGTGATACTGAATGATACCGTCACCTCGTCCTGCACGTGATTGAGGAAGATCGAGGGATCGGGGATGGCGTAATCCGACAGCTTCACCACGAGCTCCCCTTCCATGAGCCAGGCATCCCCTTGCCGCCGGGCGGTCACGGGCAGGCCCACCGCCCGGGTCACACCGTGTATCGCGAGGCTGCCGGGCACCGTGAGCGAGGCGCCCGTCAGGGCGCCGGCCGGGTCCTTCGTCGACGAGGCGACCGCCGGCGGGCCGGTGGAGGTGAAGGCGATGGCCGGATACCTGCCGGTCTCGAGGTGGGAATCCCGCATGGTCCGGTCGCGGCGGGCGTTGCCCGTGTCGAGCGCCGCCGCCTCGATTTCCACCGTGACGCGGCCGTCGCCGAGGATGTCGCCGCTCTCGGTGGTCAGGGCCCCGGAGATCCTTCCGGTGCGCCCCTCCACCCCGTGCCACGTGGTCTGCAGATGGAAGAGGACCTGGCTCGCGGCCGGATCGATCGAGAGGGTGAGCGGAGCCGCGGTCGCCAGAGCGCCCGCGGCGGCGAGGAGGACCGGGCCGAGCATCACATGACGCGGCACCACGACGCCACTCCTATCTGAGCGCGGCCACACGACGGACGAGCAGGTCCGCCACCGCGCGCTCCACCCCGTCTCCCAGCAGGCGCCGGGCCCGGATCGTCCCGTCCCTGTCCACGAGGTACGACATGGGGATTGACTGCACGTTGTAGGCCCGGGCCACCGGTCCGGTCGCCATGTTTCCCTCGGCGCCGTCCACCAGGATCGGCCACGTCATGCCCTTCCTGGCGGCGAAGCGGGACACCTCCGCCGAGTCCGATTCGATGCTGACGCCGAGAATGACGAACCCCCGGCCGTGGAACCTCTCATAGGCTCGCCTGAGGTTGGGCAGCTCCACCAGGCACGGCATGCACCAGGTCGCCCAGAAGTCGATCAGCACGATGGAGCCTTTCAACGACGAGAGGCGGATCTTCTTGCCGTCCACGGTGACCGCCTCGAAGTCGGGGGCCGGCCTGCCGGGCCCCAGCGTCTCGATCTCCGCGACGTACTCGCGGGCCTGGGCCGCCGTCGACGCATCCGCAAACTGGGTGGCGACCACCTTGAAGTGCTTCAGCGCCTTGCCCAGATCCAGGTCGAACAGGAACCAGGTCTCGCCGATGGCCAGGTGGGCGGCGGCGAGCGTGGCGGGCCTCTTCGCGGCCGCGACGGCCCGTTCGAGATCCGCCGCGATGTGAGGCGCCGCCGTCCTGTAGGCGCGGCGCCTCGCCTCGTCATCCGGAGCGGACATGATGGTCGGGCCCCCCGCCTCGAGCACGCGCATCGCCTTCACCTGCTCGAAGACCGAGGGAAGACCGTTGGAATCCGGGGCGATCTCGAGCAATGTCTTGTAGGCCTTGAAGAAGCCGTCGATGTCCCGGCTCCCCTCCCGAAGCTGCAGCACCCCTTCCAGCGCCTCGGCCGCCTCGGGGGCCTCGGGATGCGCGGTGGCGAAGGCCTCGAGCTTCTCCGCCCATCGGGGCCGGGGATCCACGTTCCGATCATTTCCGGCCCCCCAGGCCCGGAGCTCCACGAGCGCCTGCTGCTGGATACGGTGGTATTCGTCCCTGAGCGCGGCCGCGTCGCGACCGGCGGGAGGCTCGCCGGCCGAGCAGGAGATGAGGATCGCGACCGCAGCTGCGGCCGGACCGGCTCGGAAGACCTGGCGCGGCATGTCGTCGATTCTGGACGACCGCGCGCGGTTGGTCAAGGGGCGCCGGCGTTGTATGCTGACGACCCTTCATCTGGAGCGGAGGCCATGATCCTCGTCACGGGCGCGGGAGGGACCGTCGGCAGTGAATTGGGCAGGCAGCTCGACGCGGCGAGGATCCCCTTCCACGCGGGCTACTCGACCCCCGAGAAGGCCGGCAGGGCGCGACAGGCCGGTCTTCAAGCCGTCCACGCTCCCTTCGGCGAGCCCGAGACTCTTCGGGTCGCGTTGAGAGGAGTCGAGGCCCTGTTTCTCCTCTCGGGCTGGAGCCCCTCTCAGACGCAGCTCGAGATCAACGTCGTGCGCGAGGCGAAGAAGGCCGGCGTGCGGCGCATCGTGAAGCTGTCGGTCTGGGGGGCCGAGGGGGAGGATTTCTCCTTCGCGAAGGCCCACCGTCCGGTCGAGCGGGAGATCGAGGCCTCGCGGATCGCCTGGACTTTCCTGCGACCCAACGGTTTCATGCAGAATCTCTCGAACTTCTCCGGACCGTCGATCAAGGCGCGGGGAGCCTTCCACCAGCCGGCGGGAGAAGCAAGGATCAGCCACGTCGACGTCCGCGACATCGCGGCGGTCGCCCTGAAGGCCCTGACCGCGACTGGACACGAAGGGAGGGCCTACGACCTGAGTGGACCGGAGGCGCTCACCTACGGGCAGATAGCCGAGAAGCTCTCCGCCGTCATCGGGCGCAAGGTCCTCTACGTGGAGGTCACCGCGGATCAGTTCAAGCAGTGGGTCGTGAGCGCCGGTGTGCCGGAGGCGTACGCCGACGCGGTGGTCGACCTGACCCGCTACTACATCGCGGGGCGTGCGGCGCGGATCTCCCCCGACGTGAAGCGTGTCACGGGCAACGATCCGATCTCCTTCGACCGTTACGCGCGCGATCACGATTGGGCGTTTCGATAGGCCTCGGGCCGTGCCTTGGCGTGAAGTATTTCGCGCTCTTGGCCAGAAACTCTGATTGGTTCGCTGAGGTCACCACCATGAACAAGAAGAACACCCGCGACATCCAGCTCTCTGTCGAGCTCGACGCCTCTCCCGAAGACGTCTTCCGCGCCGTCACCGACGGTACCGAAATCGCGAAATGGCTCGCGCCCGCAGCGCGCGTCACCGCACCGGAAGGCGGGAAAAAAGGCAGCATTTGGATCTCGTGGGGCGAAGGCATGAGCGCCGAGCACGAGATCGAAATCTTCGACGCGCCGAAGCGGATACGTCATCCGTCTGGCCAGAACGGCGAAACGAAGGCGCCGCTCTATGCCGATTGGTCGATCGAAGCGCGCGAAGGCGGCAAAACCACGCTCCGCCTCGTTCATTCCGGTTTCAGTGCAAGCGCCGACTGGGACCACGAGTACGAGGCGCACGCGCGCGGCTGGAAGCTGATGCTCCAAAACCTCCGCCAGTACTTCGCGCGGCACCCGCACGAACCGGCGGTGCACCTCCCCTTCATGTCGAATGTCGAGTCCCCGCGCGGGTCGATCTGGAAGACGCTTCTCGGCAAGCTTGGCTTTTCGGCCCTGCCGAAGGTCGGCGACCAATTCCGCTTCACCACGCCGAAAGGCGACGTCCTCACGGGCGTGGTCGATCTCGTAACGGAAACGCACGTACTCGCGCTCGTCGTGCGCGAGTACGACGATGCACTGCTCCGCTTCTGCCTCGAAGGCAAAGCGGATGTGCTATCCACTTTTGTGTATGGCTATGTGATCGTGTACGGCGCTGAACGCGAGCGCGCGAGCGATCTCGTCGCAGCCGCCAGCAGCCTCTAGGAGGGCTTCAATGCTCGAGAAAATTCTCATCGGTGTTGCGGGTGTCTTGGTCCTTTTCGTAGCGGTGGTGGCCACACGGCCGTCCACCTATCACGTCGAGCGCAAGCTCGAGGTCGCTGCTCCAGCCGATCTCGTGTTCGGTGTTCTCAACGACCTCCATCAGTTTGCGGGTGTCTTGGTTCTTTTCGGGTCGCCGTGGGAGAAGCTCGATCCCAACATGCAGAAGACCTTCGAAGGCCCCGCGGCGGGCGTCGGTCAGTCGTATGCGTGGAGCGGCAACAAGGAAGTCGGCAAGGGCAAGATGACGATCGAAGAGAGCGTCCCTGGCCAGAAGGTGGGCATGAAGCTCGAGTTTGTGGAGCCGATGGAGTCCACGGCAACCTGTGCGCTCACCCTCGCGGGTACGCCGACCGGCTCGTTCGTGACGTGGTCGATGGATGGGAACCACAATTTCATCGGCAAAGCCTTCGGCATGTTCATGGACATGGACAACATGCTCGGCACCGACATCGAGAAGGGGCTCGCCCAGCTGAAGACCGTCGCCGAGGGCAAGCAGGTAGCAATAGCGGCCGCTGCCGCGGCTCAGGCTGACGCCGACAAGGCCGCCGCCGAAGAGGCTGCGAAGACTGCCGCTGCCACACCCGTCAAGGGCAAGAAGAAGTAGGCTGAGCTTCAGCTCACGCAGCCCGGACACTGGTTGCTCTCGTTAAGATACTGAATCAATTCGGGGCGCCGTACGCAGTTCTCCACGACAGTGATCGTCCTACATATAGAAAGGCGGGCAAGGAAATCAGGAACCCAGCTTGGGCGCTGAACGACTCCATCCGCACAGAGGTTCAGAAGGCCCTCGGCAATGCCCGCCTTATTGCGTCACTGCCGAATTTCGAAGCCGCGTATCTCGGCGAGGAGGTGAAATGCGAGAAGCCCTACAGTGCCTTGACCGTGCTTCGGTCCGAAGGTGAGGCCTCCGCTCGGGTGTCGAGTTTGCTTTCCGCGCTCATCGACTTCGAGCTGCCGTTGCCGACCGGGGCAGTTGAATGGAGGAGCCTTGAGGAGCTTGAAGGCGTGCTTCCTGGAGAAGGTGGCTAGGACTATTAACCTGCCGACAGACTCGGCGGGGCCCTTATCCTCCCTGTCGTCCGCCGCCGAGACTAGAGAACGCGGGGAGCCAAGGTAGCTCGGCGTCAATGGAGCGCGGCGTGCATGGCACCAACTGGCTCCGGATCATTCTCAGCGGCGTCGTGGCCGGCATCGTCTGGTTCCTCCTCTGCGCTGCTATTCTCTTCCTCTTCGCACAGGATTTCCTGGCCTCGTTGCAGGGGACCGCTCCTCATCCGCCGATGGGCGGCGCCTTCTTCTTCGCCCTGGACCTCATGATGGGCATCTGGGCGATGTGGCTCTACTCGGCCATCGCTCCAAGGTACGGCGCGGGAGCGAAGACCGCGGCCATCGCCGGCGTCGCGTGGTGGACCATCAAGAGCCTGCAGAGCGCGAAGTGGGCCGGGCTTGGATTCGTTCCACGAGAAGTGGTCCTCGTACCGCTGGCGACGACGCTGATCGCGGCTGTCACGGCATCGTTGGTGGGAGCGTGGGTCTACCGCAAGGTGGTATGACCGGGCGCCAAGGAACCTCGATCAACGTGAATCGGCGTTCCTCATCACCAGCGCCGAGTTCTTCGAGCCGAAGCCGATGCAGTTGCAGACCGCGGCCTCGACCTCGGCGCGGCGCGCGCGGTGGGGGACGTAGTCCAGATCGAACCCCGCGTCCGGGTGATCGAGGTTGATGGTGGGCGGGAGGTAGCCGGCCCGCATGGCGAGCGCCGTGGCGGCGACCCCCATCGCGCCGCAGGCCCCCTGCGGGTGGCCGAACATGGACTTGGTGGCCGAGACGGCGAGGCCGTGACCGGGGCCGCCGCCTCCTCCACCGGACGCCCGCTCCCCGAACACCTTCCGGATCACGTGAGTCTCGATCTCGTCGTTGATCCTCGTGGCGGTGCCGTGCATGTTCACGTACCCGATCGCGTCGGGCGCCAGCCCCGCGTCGGACAGCGCCAGCCGGATGGCGCGCGCCGGCTGCACCCCGTCGGGGTTGAGCGTCACGCGGTGGTAGGCGTCGCAGGTCGAGCCGTACCCGGCCACCTCGGCGTAGATACCTGCCCCCCGCGCCACCGCCCGCTCGCGCTCCTCCAGCACCATCATCCAGGCCCCCTCGGCGATCACGAAACCGTCGCGGTCCCGGTCGAACGGGCGTGACGCCCGGTGCGGCTCGGCGTTGAATGCGGTCGACACCACGCGCATCCGGCAGAAGCCGGTCATGAGGGCCGGCGTGATGCAGGCCTCCACGCCGCCGGCCAGCAGGAGATCGTGGCGCCCCGACCGGATGAAATCGAACGCGTACCCGAGGGCGTCGGTCGACGAGGTGCAGCCGGTGGAGACGACGTGGCTCATCCCCGACAGCCCCAGGGCGATCGAGATCTCGGACGACAGGCTCCCCACGAAGGAGGTCGAGATCGAGTAGGGGCTGATCTTCCCGTGCTCGCCGGCGAAATAATGCCGGTACTGCCGCTCACCGAACTCGATCCCGCCGGCTCCCGAACCCACCACCACTCCCAGCTCGCGGCGCAGGTCGTGGTGCGCCGGCCCATCCAGCCCCGCGTCGGCCAGCGCCTCGGAGGTGGCCGCGATCCCGAAGGGGGTGGCGCGCGAGACGCGCTTGAGGTCCTGGGGGTCCATCCAGGCGGAAGGATCAAACCCCGAGACCTCGGCGGCCACGCGGCACGGCAGGCCGTCCATGTCGAACTGCGTGATCGCCCCGACGGTGGAGCGCCCCTCGGCCAGCGCGGCCGCGAACGCCTCGCGCCCCGTGCCGGCGGGGGTCACGGCCCCGATCCCCGTGATGACGACGCGGCGCGCGCTCATCCCGTCATCCCCGCGATCAGGAGCCTTCCAAGGTAAGAGGGATTGAGCACGGAGGAGGGCGGCAGCAGATCGCCGGTGGTCCCCACCATCCGGTCGGCGAGATCCTTGCGGGAGGCGAGCGCCCGCGCGACGCGGCGCGCCAGCCAGGGACGCGCGATCACCACCTGCAGCAGCCGGCAGAGCTGGAACTTGGAGCCGAACGCCGAGTGGAACTCTCGCTCGTAGGAGGCCAGCGCCGCCGCCGACTCGAGCCCTTCGCGCGCAACCGCGCGCGCGAGCATCCGCGCGCCCGACAACGCCACGAAGACCCCCTCGCCCGTGAAGGGATCGACGAAACCCCCGGCGTCTCCCAACATCGCGATCCGGTCCGCCGCGAGCCTGCGGGCCCTGCAGGCCAGCGGCCCCATTCCGCGCACGGACGTGACGAGCCGGGCATTTCGGCACCGCGGCCCCATCACCGGGTGGCGCGCGAGCAGATCGAGGAAGGACTCCCGCACGTGGCCGCGCGCGCGCGCCATCCGGCCGGGCGTCAGGGCCATCGTCACGTTGGCGAGGCCGGCCGAGCGGTCGAGCGCGGCGACCCCCACGTACCCATCCGCGAAGACGTGCATCTCCCCGCGCTCTCCCAGACCCCGCACCCCCTCCATGTTCGACCAGAGCGCGTAGCGTATCAGGCGTGTGTCATCCACGCGCCAGCCCAGCCGCCGTCCGATCAGCCCGTGCCGACCCCCGGCCTCGAGCAGCAGACGCGCGCGGAAGCGACGCCGCGCGCCGTCCGGATACGACCCTTCCACCCAGCGCCCGCCCGTCTCGGGATCGGATCCGAACTCGGTGGCTCGGAACTCCTCGATCAGATCCGCGCCCGCGGCCACCGCCCGCCGCGCCAGCACGAAATCGAGCTTCCTCCGGCTGAGGCTCCATCCGTGCCGCGCCCCAGGAAACTCCGAGAGGATCTCGTGTCCTTCATAGGTCATCCGCATCCCGCGCAGCGTGCAGGGAGCCTCGGTCTCGACCTCCCCTCCCCCAATCTCCTTCAGCAGGCCCACCGACCCGGGCGTGAGAAAATCACCGCAGATCTTGTCGCGCGGGAATCGGGCCTTCTCCAGCAGCGCGACCGAATACCCGGCACGGCGCAGCGCGAGGGCCGCGGCCGAGCCGGCCGGCCCCGCCCCGACGATCGCGACGTCTACGAAGCTGTCCTGCACGTCAGTACCATCCTCACGGGACCCGCCCGCCTCACCTCCGCCTCGAGCAGCCCCGCCTGCCCCGCCAGCGCCCGCAGCTCCTCGGGCACGAAGGCGCGGTGCACCGAGAGGGGCCCGTCGTGGCGCGTGAGCCGGTTCAGCGTCGTCAGGCGGGTCAGAAGCCAGACGTTGAGCCAGGCCGCGCGCGTGCGCATCAGGTCGATGGCCGCGACGCCCACTCTCGCGACACGCCCCATCTCCCGCAGCGCGGCCACCACCTCGGAGGCGTCGAGGTGGTGCATGAAGTTAGAGCAGAGGACGATGTCGACCGACCGGTCGGGATGCGGAAGCCGGCAGGCGTCCGCCCGCAGCAGGCTCACCGGTGCGGACCGCCCCCCGCAGAAACGCCGCGCCTCCTCGAGGACCTCCGGGTTGGCGTCGACCCCCAGAGCCAGCGTCGTAACGCCGCGGCGCGCGAGCCAGCGCGCGACCCCCGCCGGAATGTCCCCGGAGCCGGTGGCGACGTCGAGGAGGCTCAGGCGATCCGCGGGCGCCCCTCCCGCCCCGGCCAGCAGCCGGGCCACCGCCCGTATCGCGAGACGCGTCCCACCGAACCAATCGTTGTAGAAACGCAGATCGGCGAGGTTGGCGCGGATCTCGGCGTCATCATACCCGCCGGCATCCATGATCTCGATCTCGGCGGCGCGCCCGCTCGCGGCCATGTTCGTCATCGGCTCGCTCAGCCGGCCGCGGCGGCGGCGCCGCGCGAATCCCGCTCGCCCGGGTAGCGTCCCGGCACCGGGTCCTTGCCCGGCGTCAGGATCTCGGTGCGCGAAGGGGCGCGCGCGTCCCGTGGCAGGGTCACCGGGATCGTCGGCTCCCAGCGATGGCGCGAGAGGAACATCTTCCCCTGGTACCCGGTGAAGATGTACTTGATGTTGTTCCAGAGCATCCAGAACGACTGCGAAGGGCAGGCCTTCCAGATCCCGTTCTGGATCACGTAGCGCGGGTCCCAGTAGAGCCTGATTCCAGCGCTGGTCATGATCCTCGCCAGATCCCGCTCCGACAAGTGCTCGGTGCGCACGTTGGGGATGAAGCCGTTGTACCTGTCCAGGTCGTCGAGGTTGGTCACCAGGCCCCGCTCGATGAGCTGCTTGCGCAGCTCGGTCTTGGGATAGGGGGTGAGACACTGCACGATCCCGTGGTCCACCCCGACCTCTCTCACGTAGCGGTAGGTCGCGCGCACGTCGGCCTCGGTGTCGTCGGGGTTGCCGACGATGAAGCCGCCGATGACGATGATCCCCGCTTCGCGCAGGGCGCGCACCACCTTCTCGGTGCGGCACGCCTGACCCTTCTTCCCCAGGACCTTGAGGTTGCGCTCGTCCCCGTTCTCGATGCCCAGAAAGACCATCCTTACCCCGCCGCGGGCCATCACCGATGCCAGCCCCAGGTCGGCCGCGATGGGAAAGACGCTCGCCTGCATCACGATGAAGAGGTCGTTGACCTTCTCGGCCTCGAACCGCAGGCAGAGCTCGCGGAGGCGAGGGCCGTCCAGCGTGATGTTGTCGTCCACGAAGAGCACCCCACGGGAACCGCGCGCCTTGATCGCGCGCATGTCGGCCACCACCCGCTCGTCGGGGTAGAGCCGGAAGGTCTTGCCATACATTCTTCGAATGCTGCAGAAGCCGCACGGCATCGTGCATCCGCGGCTGGTCTCCGCCACGTCGAAGGGGCGCCCCATCCAGAGAAAGTCCCCCGACACGCGCCCGGCGCGTTCGGGGAGCAGGACTTCGTCCAGGTGCAGCAGGTGCGCCGGGACATTGTGCTCGTAGCCGTCGCCGCGCCGGTACGAGAGGCCGTCGATCGCCGCCAGGTCCCCATGCGAGTCGAGCGTCTCGACCAGGGCCGAGAAGATCGCCTCCCCCTCCCCGCGCACCACGTAGTCGAAGAGCGTCCGGTCGGGCCCCTCGCCGATCTCCTGCCACATGACGGTGGCGTGGTATCCCCCAAGCACCGTGATGACGTCGGGCTTCATCGCCCTGCAGATGGCGGCGGTGTTGCGCGCAGAGCCGATCTGGAACGACATCGCGGAGATCCCCACCAGGTCCGGCTCGAAATCGCGCATCTGAGTCTCAAGCGCGATGGCCGCGCGCCGGCGGTGCTTGACGAGATCCAGGATCCGGACGTCGTGGCGGCCGTCGAGGTTTCCCGCGAGGCTGCACAGGGCGAGGTTCGGCAGCTCCATCATGTGGTCGAAGCAGGAGGCCGAGTCGGGCATGGCGACCAGGAGGATTTTCATGGACAGCTCCCCTTCTCCTTGACGTGTGAGACGATCTTCAGCAACCCGCGCAGCCCCTCGGGCGTCACCGGGCCCGTCGTCGTGCCGCACGACCTTCCGTCCGGGTCGAGGACCGTGACGACGACCTCGGCCGCGGGCATAGCGTACGCCCGGGCGACCTCCCCGTTCCAGTCGATCAGGATTGATATCTCATCCGGTACCCCCTGCCGCAGCCGCGCGTTGACCTCGGCCTCCGTCTTCCTGCCGCGCACTCCGCGCGCGTCCACGACGCGCACGATGTCGAAGTGGTCGCCCGACCCCTCGATTATCTTCAGCTCCCAGCTCTTCATCTTGCGCAGGCCGGACGACTGGCCGACGAGAAGCAGGACCATCCGGCCGCGGTGCGCCGCGGGGCCGTCGGTCCTGCCATGCTGGTCCTTCAACAGGAGGGAGGGGCCCTCCTGAGCGAGGGCGGGCGGGGCGGCCAGGAGCGCGACGAGGGCGAGCAGGGCCGCGGCTGCGGCCGGCCGGACCTTGCCGAGCGGCTTGAAGATGATCAGTGTGAGCGGCAGAAGCACCGCTTCGCAGGCGAGCCCCAGCAGCAGCGCCGCGCCGGTCAGCACCGCGAAATGCACGGAAGGAAGAAAGGAGCTCAGCACCCCCACGAAGAACCCCAGCGCCACCGTCGCGGTGGAGAAGATGACGGCGCGGCCCGACGTGTCGAGCATCGCCTCGAGGGCCTCCTCGTAGCTGCGGCCACCGGCGAACTCCTCGCGGAAGCGCGCCATCAGGTGGATCGTGTTGTCCACGGTCATCCCGACGGCGATGCTGGCGATCATGGCGGTCGGCACCGAGAGCGCGATCCCGGTCCAGCCCATGAGACCATACACCATGAGCACCGGGGCGCCATTCGGGATGGCGCTGAGCAGCCCGAGCCGGATCGAGCCGAACTGCACGGCCATCGCCGCCAGGATGAGCGCGAGCGCCGGCGCCAGCCCCCGGATCTGATTGGACACGAGCGTCGTGGACATGTTGGAGAGCACCGCGAAGCTCCCCGTCAGATCGACCTCCCCCAACCCGGCCCGGGACGCGGCCTCCCGGATCCTGCCGAACAACGCCTGCGATGAGGCGGTGTCGGTGGCCGTGACGCGGGCGGCGACACGGAGGATCGGTCGGTCTCGCGCGCCCTCGCCCGGCCTCCAGGCGAATCTCGACAGCTCGGCCGCCGCCTCGCGATCCAGAAGCTCGCGGATGTCGGCGAGGTCGGCCGCCGCTTCGGGCCCCTCGGGAAGCCTCGCGAAGCGGTCGTCTCCCTGGTGGAAGGCCCGGTTGACCCGCGCGTAGAGGTCCGGCAGCGCCGAGACCTTGCGCACGCCCGGCAGCCCGCGCACCTCCTCCTCGAAGCGCCACAGGGCCGCCAGCCCCACCGGATCCCCCGGGTCCACGCCGCGCACCATGATCTCGAGCGAGTCGACGCCGGTCAGGTGCGTGTCGATGAAGGTGGTCGCCTGGCGCAGGGCGCTGGATGGCCTGAGCGATCGGATGATGTCGGTCTCCACGCGGATGCGCGTCACCCCTATCGCGCTCACGGTCAGCACGAGGGCGGCCCCGGCGCTCGCCATCACCGGGTGGCGGCAGACCCAGGACGCCCCCCGCTTCATCGCGCGCTCGATGGGCCCCGGCCGGAACGCCCGGATGACGCGGCCGGGAAAGTCGGGCAGCCACCCCAGCAGGAGCGGGCCCAGCACCATCGTCTGCGCGTACGAGATCATCACGCCGGCGGCCGTGAAGAGGCCGAAGTCGCGAGTGGCGGGGATCGGCAGCAGCATGAGAGAGCCGAATCCGATGGCCGTGGTGAGCGCCGCGTTGAAGCAGGGAACGCGGGCGCGCGCGAAGGCGCGCTCCAGCGCCGCGACGCGGTCCAGCCCTTCGGCCCGTCCGGCCAGGTGGTGGTTGAGCAGGTGAATCGCTTCGGCCACCGAGATGACCAGCACGACCGGGGTGATCAGCGCGGTGACCGGGTTGAGGGAACGGCCCGCCATCCCGCAGAGTCCCAGCGTCCAGAGCAGCGACAGGGCCACGACGCTCAGCGGCACGGCGACCCCCACCGGGTGGCGGTAGAGGTACGCCGTGACGGCCGCCAGCATCAGGAAGATGATCGGCGCGAAGATGAGCTGATCGCGCTCGACGAAGGCCGCCACGTCCACCTTCTCGACAGGGATCCCCGCGACGTACGCGTCGAGCCCCCGGCCCGACCCGGAGCGTGCCGCGTCCGCGGCCAGGGCGCGCACCTGTGAAACGAGAACGCTGCGGTACTGGTCGTCTCCTTCGATCCGCTCCACGTCGATGAGGAGCGCCGCGCTCATCGCGTCACGGGAGACCAGCAGCGCCGAGTAGATGGGGTGAGCGGCCAGACGGCGCCCCAGCTCCTCAGGGCTCATCTCGCCGGAGAGGACCTTCTCGTAGGGGGACGCCGAGAAGGGGCCCAGCTCGTCGCCGTCGATGTCCCGCAGGTTGACCGGCGAGAGGACACGCTTGACGTGAGGGAGACGCTCGGCGCGCCGGGTGAGGTCCTCCATGAGCGCGAGGTCCTCCGCTGTGAAGAGAGGCTCCGCGTGCAGCGCCAGGACCAGGATCTCGTCGGAGCCGAACTTCTCGTTGAACTCGCGCAGGAGCGCGAGATCCCGTCCGCCCGCGGGAACCAGCGCCTCGACGCCGGGATCGATGCGCAGCGAGAGGGCGAAGAAGGCCATCACGGCCGAGACGACCAGGATGAGCGAAGCGACGGCCGCGCGGCGGGAAAGCAGCAAGGCGATCAGGCGGGCGCTCCCTTGACCGGTTGGTGTGCCGTCTTTACATTGATGCGATGTTATCAGAGGGATCCGGCCCCGGCAACGGACGGGGCCACCGCCTCGCGCTGCTGTTCATCTTCTTTCTGTCGGGCGCCAGCGGTCTCATCTACGAGGTCGTCTGGAGCCGCTCCCTCGTCCTGGTTTTCGGTTCGACCACCTACGCCGTCAGCACCGTGCTGGCCGCCTTCATGGGAGGCCTCGCGCTTGGCTCCCTCCTCGTGGGGCGGCGCGGCGATCGTTTCGGCGATCCCCTGAAGGTCTACGCGCTCATGGAGGCGGCGATCGCCGTGCTCGCGCTGGCCGTCCTCGCGGTCCTGCCCGCGCTGATCCCGCTCTACCGGGTAGCCTTCAGCCTCGCGGGCGCCTCGCCCGCCGCGCTCAACGCGCTGAGGTTCGCGCTGGCCGGCCTCGTGCTGCTGGCCCCCACGACGCTGATGGGGGCGACCCTCCCGATCCTGAGCGCGCACCTGGAGCGGCACCCGGCGGCGCGCGGGCCGCGGGACGGAGGCGACGCGAGCGGGACAGGCGCGGGAGCCCTCTATGCCGCCAACACGATCGGCGCGGTGGCCGGCACCGCGCTCACCGGCTTCCTGCTCCTGCCATTGATCGGCCTGAAGGCCTCGGCCTTCGTCGCGGCCGGGGCCAATCTCGCGGCGGCGGCAGCGGCCTTCTACCTGGCGCGGGCCAGGGTCCGGGGAGCGGTCCCGGCGGTCGAGGCGCGGGCCGAGCCACGGGCCTCCACGACAGCCGGGACGGAGCGCGCCCCGGTCCCCTTCATCGTCCTGCTCCTCGTCTTCGCCGCCTCGGGAGCCGGGGCCCTGATCTTCGAGGTGGTCTGGACGCGCATCCTGTCTCTGGTGCTGGGCTCCTCCACTCAGGCATTCACGATCATGCTGGCGACCTTCCTGTCCGGCCTGGCGCTGGGCTGCGCCCTGACCACGCGTCTGCTCCCGCGAATCCCCGACGCCGTGCAGGCCTTAACTCTGATCGAGCTGAGCGCCGGGTTCACCGCCATCACGGGGATCTGGCTCTTCCCCGAGCTGCCCTACGCGTTCCTGAAGCTCTACGCGATGACGGGCGACTCGCCCATCCTGTTCGGCTGCGGGAGGTTCCTGCTGGCCTCCCTGGTGATGCTGCCGCCGACCCTCTTTCTGGGAGCGGCCTTCCCGCTCACGGCGCGAGCCGCGCTGCGCCGCGGTGGCGCTGTCTCCTCGCCGGTGGCCTCACTCTACGCGTCCAACACGATCGGGGCGATCCTCGGCTCCTGCGCCGCCGGCTTCCTCCTGATCCCCTGGATCGGGCTACAGGCCGCGCTGATGGCGGGCTGCGCGCTCAACGTGGCCGCCGGCGCGCTGCTTCTGGCGTGCAGCTCTTCGCAGAAACCGATCCTGAGGTACGGTCTCTCGACGGCGCTGCTCGTCATTCTGCCCGGCCTGGTGACGGCGATGCCCCCGTGGGACGAGATGATCATGACGAGCGGCGTCTTCCAGTACGCGCCGCGTTACCTGCAGCAGTTCCGCTCGCGGCGGGAGTTCGTCGAGTACCACGCCGCCCACTCGCAGCTCTTCTACAAAGACGGCCCCACCACCACGGTGTCGGTGGAGAGACGCCCCGAGAGGATGGCGGGCAAGGTCAACACGGTCCTGTCGGTCAACGGGAAGGTGGACGCCTCGTCGGTAGGCGACATGGACACGCAGGTGCTGCTGGGGCAGCTTCCGCTTCTGGTGGCGACCGACCCGCGCTCGGCTCTTGTGATCGGGATGGGAAGCGGGGTGAGCGCCGGGTCGACCCTGACCCATCCGATCGAGCGGCTCACGATCGTCGAGATCGAGCCGGCCATCATGGCGGCCCAGACCTGGTTCGAACCGATCAACGGGCGCCCTCTCGAGGATCCCCGCGCGCGCGTGCGCATCAACGACGCGCGCAACGACCTCCTGGTCTCCCCCGAGAGGTACGACATCATCATGTCCGAGCCGTCGAACCCGTGGCTCACCGGGCCCTCCAAGCTATTCACGCGGGAGTTCTTCGAGCTGGCGCGTTCGAGGCTCGCCCCCTCGGGCCTGTTGTGTCAGTGGATCCAGCTCTACGGGATGGACGTGGACTCGGTGAAGGTCCTGCTCAGGACCTTCGCGACGGTCTTTCCTCACCGGATGGTCTTCAAGGGATCGGTCGGCGACATCCTGATCCTCGGCGGCGCCGATCCGATACGGCTCGACCTCGAGAGGATCTCGGCCCGGATGGCCCCGACGCGGGTCTCGGCCGACCTGGCCCGCGTGAAGGTATTCTCCCCCGAGGACCTCCTGGCCCGCTTCAGGATGGGAGACGCGGACTTCGACGCCTTCGTGGGGGCCGGCCCGGAACGTCCCCTGGTCGAGAGCGGCCCGCTCAACACCGACGACAACGCCTACATCGAGTTCGCCGCCGCGCGGTCCCTCTTCCGCGACGATTACCAGGCCAATGACGTCGAGATCTCGAAGATGCCGACCACCGTGCTCCCGCATCTGGTCGTGCCCGACCCGCGGGCGGAGGGCCCCGGAGGCACCGTCGCGCTCCTGGTGCGCCTCGCCGCGCGCTTGACGAGGGCGAACCTGCTGGAGCGCGCCGACGCGCTGCTCGACGCGGCGACGGCGCTCGACGACCCGGGCCCGGCCGGCCGCGCGAGCCTGATTGCCGCGCGCGGCGACCTCCTCAACAAGAGGGCGGACTCGGCCGGGGCCGAGCGGGCCTGGACAGAGGCGCTCGCCCTCTACCCGCTGCAGCCCCGCGCCACCATCGGGATCGCCTCGCGACGGATCGCCTCGGGAGACGCGGCAGGGGCGGTGAAGATGCTCGAGAAGGCCGCGGGGGATCCGGCCTGCCTCCTCGAGCTGGGCAGGGCGCGTCTGGTGGCCGGAGATCCGGAAGGGGCTCTTCAGGCCGTGAGACGGTTCGAGGACCCGGCGGGCTGCTCCGGCCAGGAAGCGGGGCACGATCCCGAGACGGGCCCCTTCGCGCACCTGTACCAGGGGCGGGCTCTGGTGGCGCTGGGCCGGTACGAGGAAGGGAGGCCGCACCTGCGGCTCTACTTCGATCTCTACCCGGAGACGCCCCGGCCCGCCGAGACCAGCATCGACGCCGCCAGTGATCTCGCGCTGGCGAGCCTGGCTCTGGGAGATCACGAAGGGGCCATCGCCCAGTACCGGACGATCACGGGGCTGGCCGACTCTCTGGCCTCCTGGAACCACCGCCAGGCGGCGCAGGCGATCGAGCGCCAGGACCTCGCGGCGGCCGCATCGTACCTGCGCACCGCCCTGCGGTGGAATCGCAAGGACAGCTCCTCCCGGCGACTGCTGGCCAGGACGCTCAACGACCTCGAGCGCCAGGAAGAGGCGATTCAGGTCTGGCGCGACCTCGACAAGGAGATGGAAGGAGACGCCGAGGCGCTCAGGAACATCGCGGGGCTCGCGATGAGGATGAAGCGTCCCGCCGACGCGATCGCGGCGCTGAGGCGTTTGAGCGACATCGAGGAGGATCCCGAAGCGATCCGTGGGATCGACCAGACGATCGGACGCCTCCAGTCAGGGATCGATCCGTCCTCGGCCCCCGGGACGGGCGGGGCCCCCGGCGGGGAGCTGCGCAGATAGGCGATCGAGGGCGGTGAACTAGGTCCGGGCGCGGTGTGCTCGGTTTCGGGGACCTTCGGGGATCAGGACCGTGTGGCACTCGTCGGCCAGGCCCGACTCGAGCAGCATCGGGGCGACCTCTTCCCTGCAGACGAGTATGACGTGCTGGTCGGGACGCATCCCGCGGAAGAAGCTCAGCGCGGTCAGCTCCGAGGAGGTGAAGGAGAACATGTTGATGATCAGCTTGCCGACCGGCTCGCGGATACAGAGGGCAAGCGCCTCGGCCAGCGTGCCGACGGAATCGAAGCGTGTCGCGCGTCCGTCGAGCGTCCATTCCTGGTCCGCCGCATCGGCCGGGGCTTTTTTGCAGATCAGGACCCGGTCCCTCGCGCCGAAGTTCGCCGTGTCGGACCGCTTCGCCGCCGAGAACATTCTCCGCCTCTCTTCCGCCTTCGCGGTTGAATCCGTTCGTTCAACTCTGACTCCTTAGATAGCAATCGCCGCGCCAGGGTTACAACGAGACTCCGAAAATCCCCGTATTCTCGGCTAACCCCACGGCCCTTCGGCCACTTATGGATGTGGAGAGGGAACCGCGGATCGCGGAGCGGTCGAACGTCCGTCCACAAGAAGTGTCCTGTTTGCGCCGACCTTTCGGGCCTCACGTGGCGCGCGCGAGCTCCCTCGACCCTCTCAAAGGACTCGTACCACGGTTCTTTTCGCGGAGGCGGCGGCCCGGACGGGTCTGTTCCAATCCGGGCCAGACTTGGCTCAGCTCCGACCGGAGAGCCGCGGGCGGGCGACGAGGACTTCGCGGGTCCCCGACTTGAGCTGCGAGAGACGCACGATCTCGAACCGCGAGAAGAGCATGTAGATCTCCCGGTTCTGGTAGGGGGGCTGAGAGGAGGCGAGCAGGCGCATGTCGGTGGGCTCGAGCTTGAGCCGGTCGTCGCCGAGAATCCTGTACCGGCCGGCTGGGGCGCCGGGACGGCCGGCCGCGCCGGGGAAGTGCGCGAGGATCACCCCCCCATCGAGCAGGAGCGACCGGAGGATCTCAGCGAACGGGGTCGCTTGCTGGAGCGGCATGCGCGCGATCGCATCCCAGGCCAGCACTCCGGAGAAGCTCCCGGGGGGGTACTTCAGAGGAGAGGTCGGAAGCTTTGCCCCACCGGGCCCCAAGGAGAGCGCCTCGGCGGAAGCCCCGTCCTTCCGGATCGGACCGGAGGGAAGGCTCTCCACCGAGACACGGCACCCCTTCTCACCGAGGAACGCGATGTTGGCCCCGCACAGCACTCCAAGGTCGAGCACGGCGGGGTGCGGATCGACTTTCAGCACCCGGGTGAGGAATTCCCCAAGGCATTGGCTCGCGAAGGTCGAGTCATTCGTCGTCTGCTGGACGGATGTCACCGGAGTCATGCTGCTGGCTCTGATCGGCTTTGGCACCACCTGATGCTACTGGACCACCTTTCCCGCCTGGGCCATCTGCACGCCCGGGACCTGTCCCCCGGTCATCGCCACGGCCGCCTTCTGCTGGTGCGGGACGTTTGTCTTCTCCGCGCTCTCCTTGCGACTCTGCACCATATCCACGCTCCCCTTGAACTGCGCGCCATCCGAGATCGAGATGCGGGGCGCCCGGACGTCACCGACCAGCCGCGCCGTGTCGGTCAGGTCCGCCTTCTCATCGGCCATCACGTTACCCGTCACTTCGCCGATAATCGTGATGTTCTTCGCGTGGATCTCGGCGTGCACCCTGCCGTTTGCGCCGATGGTCAGGTTGTGGTCCCTCAGGTCGATGCGGCCCTCCACGCGCCCCTCAACCATCAGGTCCTCGCTGCCCGTGACCTCCCCTTTGATGAAGAGGGATTGGCCGATGTTGGCGTGGGCGGTCTTGCCCTGGAACGCGGGGGCCGCGACCGTGCGGGGCGTTTCTGTGCGGACCGGCTGTGGCTCCATACGGTCCCTCTCACCATCTTTCTTGTCCCACATCTTGAAATCCTCCGTCATGGCGGGTTGTCGACACCGGGCCCGCGGGGGAGGGACCGGCCTGTCATGATGACCCGACAAACATTGTGGCCGTGCCGAAAAGTGTCAAGGAGGCGCGGCACGGCCGTAAATACAGAGACCCCGCTGCAGGGCTGCGGGGCCTCGGCGCTGGCGTTCGGAATCTGTCGTCTGAATCAGGCGCCATTCTACACGTTCGAGGGGGCCTGTCAACGACCGCCGCCGGGTGGGGGCGCCCACTGTGCTAGGATCGCCCGGATAGAGCGGATTCCGGCCACGACGCATGCGAAAGAAAAAAAAGGGCGCCATCCCTCCCCCCGCCGAGACCGTCCCGGCCCTGCCGCCGTCCCACGACGAGCCGGAACCTCCCGGGGAGGCCGAGCTCATCCCCCGTGGCGACACATTCCGTCACTACATCCGCCAGTTGACCCGGTTTCCCCGCCTCACGCGCGAGGAGGAGCACGAGCTGGCGGTCCGGTACCGCGACTTCGGCGACGCCGAGGCGGCCTACAGGCTCGTCACGGGCAACCTCAGGCTGGTGGTGAAGATCGCCTTCGACTACCGGCGGACCTTCCTCAACCTCCTCGACCTGGTCCAGGAGGGCAACATCGGCCTGATGCACGCCGTCAAGAAATACGACCCGCTGCGCGGCGTCCCCTTCTCCTCCTATGCGGCCTGGTGGATCCGCGCCTACATGCTCAAGTACCTGCTGGACCACTGGAGCATCGTGAAGGTGGGGACCACCAACGCGCGGCGCCGCCTCTTCTACAATCTAAAGAAGGAGAAGGAACGCCTCGAGCTTCAGGGGGTCACCGCCGGCCCGAGGCTCCTCGCCGAGACATTCGACGCCACCGAACAGGACGTCCTCGACGTGGGACGCGCCCTGTCGTCGAAGGACCTGTCCCTCAGCACGCCTGTCGCGGAGGACTCCGACCGGCAGGTGTGGGAGACGATCCCGGCCGCCGGCCCCCCGCTCGAGGAGCAGGTCGCCCAGTCCGAACTGCGGGAGATCCTGCGCGACAAGCTGGCCGACTTCTCCGAGGGGCTCAAGGAGAGAGAGAAGTACGTGCTCCTGGAGCGCCTGGTCGCCGAGGAACCCGCGACGCTCCAGGCGGTCGGCGACCACTTCGGGATCACGCGCGAGGCGGTGCGCCTGATCGAGAAGAAGGTGATCGAGAAGCTGCGCGCCTATCTCAGGGCCGAGCTCAAGGACCTGCGCCTTTTCGAGGTCGCCGACGACGAGGACCACGAGCCCGAGTCGCCGGCCGCCCTGGCCCGCCGCCGAAACCGGCCCACCGCGGGCTGAAAAACCTCCCACCGGCGGCTCAAGGCACGCTTCCGCCCGGCCGATAAATACCAAGTCATGGCGCCCCGCTTCAAGGGAAAGCTCCGCAGAAAGATCCTCCTCGGGTTCACTGTACCGATCTGTCTCATATTGGTCGGGGGGGTAGTCGGGTATCGCTCCCTCATCTGGAAGGACGGGACCGCCAGACAGGTCCTGAGCGCGGAGGAGGTCATCTCGCGAGCCCGGGGGATTCTCTCGCTCGCGATCGAGGCGGAGAACGGCGAGCGGGGCTTCCTACTCACCGGAAACGAGAGCTTCCTCGAACCGTACGCCGCCAGTCACCCCCGGATTGGCGAGGAGCTCGCCGAGCTCGAGCTGATGGTCGCCGGGGACCCCGATCAGAGCCTCCGGGTCAGAGGGATCAGGGGGGGCTTCCAGCAGTGGAGGCAGGAGGCCGCGGAGCCGCAGATCGCCAGGCGCATGCGCGCGGCCGGCGGCCTTCCGGATGAGGGAGGCTGGAGGCAGGACAAACGGCTCATGGACGACCTTCGCAGGAAGGTCGACGCTCTGATCTCCGCGGAGCGGCATACGCTTGAGGCACGTCAGATCGGCCACGTGCGCGCCGGAGACGTGAACCAGATCCTCTCGGTCGTGGTGCCGCTCGTGATAGCGCTGGCCGTCCTGGCGTTGACCGGGCTCCTTTCTCGGCACATCTCGGGTTCGACCGAGTCGCTGGTGGAGGCCGCCGCGGCGATGGCGGGCGGCGACCTGGCGAGGCGGGCGGAGATCTACAGCGGCGACGAGCTCCAGGAGATAGCCGCGGCGTTCAACTCCATGGCCGAGAAGCTCGCCGTGCGTGCCCAGGACGAAGCCCGGGTCAACGCGGCGCTGGCGATGAACAGCGCGACGCTGGAGGATCGGACTCAGGAGATGAACCTCCTGGGCGAGATGGGCGAGCTGCTGCAGGTCTGCCGCCAGACCGTGGAAGCCTACCCCGTGATCACGCGTTCCATCCTGCTCCTGCTGCCGGAGTGGGCGGGGGCGATCAGCACGACCAACCCCTCACGCTCTCACGTCGAGCTGTCGGCGGTGTGGGGCGGTTACCCCGGCGAGCCCGGCCAGGACCAGTTCGAGCCGCACGACTGCTGGGCCCTGCGCCGCGGCGGGGCGCACGTCGTCCAGCGTCACACCGTGCGCGGGACGAGGACAACCTACCAGGGGACGGACGTACCCGACTACTCGGGGCTCCACTGCAACCACATGCGCCCGCCCTGGCCCTCCAGCTCGATCTGCTTCCCGCTCATCGCGCAGGGGGAGGTCCTCGGAGTCCTGAGCCTGAGACCCGCGCGCGAGGACGAGGCCGGGCAGGAGCCGCCCAAGGTCAACATGAAGCTCCTCCAGACGATCGCGGACCGCGTTTCGCTCGCGCTGGGGAATCTCAAGCTGAGGGAGATCCTGCGGAACCAGTCGATCCGCGATTCGCTCACCGGCTTGTTCAACCGGCGCTACCTCGACGAGCTGATCTGCCGCGAGCTGCGCGGCGCCGCGCGACACAACCGGGAATTCGGCGTCATCATGATCGACATCGATCACTTCAAGCAGTTCAACGACAGCTTCGGGCACGAGGCGGGCGACGTGCTGCTCCAGGCGATAGGCGGCTTCCTGCAGAGCCAGATCCGCGGCGAGGACACCGCGTGCCGGTATGGAGGCGAGGAGTTCTGCGTCCTCCTGTCGGAAGCCCCGCTGGAGGTGACGCGCCGGCGCGGCGAGGACCTTCGCGAGGGGGTGCGCCAGATCAAGGTTCGGCACCTGGGTCGCGCGCTGGGGGAGCTCTCGATCTCGCTGGGCGTGGCTGAGTATCCCTATCACGGCGCCAGCGCCGCCCAGCTCCTCCTCGCGGCCGACCATGCGCTCTACCGCGCCAAGCTGGAAGGTCGCAATCGGGTCGTGGTTGCGGAGACGACCGCCCCGCCGGCCGAACTGATCAGGCCGAGGGCTCAGGTGGCGTCGGAATCCGGCTCGTCCTGAAGCCCCGCCGCCCGCCTCAGGGCCGCCCGGACCTTCGCCTGCCCCATCAGCTTCACGAAGCTGCCCAGCCGCGGGCCGGAGTCCTGGCCCGTCAGCACGTTGTAGACGAGGCGGAAGAACTCCTTGGCCTCGATTCCGGCCGCCCGCGCGATGTCGAAGGCGCGGGTCTGGATCTCCTCGGCCTCGTGCTCCACCGAAAGGAACTCGGCGAGCTCGAGGGCCACCCGCACCTCATCCGGGGCCAGGACCCGTGGAAGCCGGCCCGGCAGGATCTGGTCCTTGACGTAGGCGGTGGCGTACTGGATGAGCGCCTCCAGCATCGGGTCGCTGGAGGGGATCGCTCCTCTGTACTGATGGACGTACCGCTTGACCACCTCGGGCGCCGGCACGCCGATGGCTCCGATGAGCTGGAAGAGCATCGAGTAGCTCACCGGGTATTCGTAGGGGCACCGCTCGGGAAGGTCCGGCTGGATGTAGTCGAGCTCGTCGCGCGGGCCGGCGGCGCGCGGGACCGGCTCCTGGTAGCGTCTCTGGAGAAGCTGCAGGTACTCGTCCACTGAGCGCGCCACCACCTCCCAGGAGAGCTTCTTGGCCTTGCGCGGGTCCTTGAAGATGAAGAGAAGGAGCGATTCCTTCGGAGCGTGGGTGAGCCACGTGTCCACCGTGAGGCCGCGGCCCACCGACTTCGAGATCTTGCGCCCCTGCTCGTCGAGGAACATCTCGTAGAACGACTGGATCGGCCCGCGAGTCGCCCCATCCGAGATCACCTTGCAGATCCGCGCCGACAGCGCAGCCGACTCGATAAGGTCCTTGCCGTACATCTCGTACTGCACCCCCAGCGCGTACCACCTCAGCGCCCAGTCGACCTTCCAGCCGACCTTGACCCGTCCGTCCAGGATCGAGACCTCCGACCGGGCGCCACAGCCCCCGGTGCCCGGCCTCGCCGCGCCCCGGACAGTCCCCTCCTCCTCGTCCGAAGCCGCCGGCTCGTCCCCCATCGCCCCCGCCTGCTCCCCCTCGCACACGTAGCCGATGGTCAGCCTCTTCGCGTCGTAGCTGGTGACGCGGGTCCCGTTGATCTTCCCGCACCGCTCGCAGATCGGAAAGAAGGGGGACCAGTCCTCGCGCTTGCCGGCGCGGATGGTCGGCAGGATCACCTCCCGCACCTGCTGGTAGCGGGCCATGATCCGGGAGAGGCCTTCGTTGAACGTACCGCTCGTGTACTGCTCGTGGCTCGATCTGAAGGAGTATTCGAAGCCGAAACGGTCGAGCATCTCCCGCAGCCTGGCGTTGTTGTGCGCGGCGTACGAGGCGTGGCAGCCAAACGGGTCGGGCACGTGCGAGAGGGGCTTGCCGAGGTGGGGCTCGAGGGCTTCGGCAGGCATGTTCAGGGGGACCTTGCGCAGGCCGTCCATGTCGTCGGAGAAGGCGATGAGCGTCCAGTCCTTGCCGGACACCTCCTTCAACGCCGCGCCGACCCACGAGGTGCGGGCCACCTCCGCGAAGGTGCCGATGTGGGGCGCGCCGGAGGGGCCATAGCCGGTCTCCAGCACGATCCGACCGGAGGCCGGGAAGGCCCTGAGGATCTTCTCGGCCTCCTCCTGGGGCCAGAACTTTCGAGGCAGGAGTCTACCCTTCGGACCTTCCGGGGAGGTTCGGGTGGGGGACGAGACGGCCTTCCTGGAACGAGAAGCCGATCTGCTCGTTCCAGTTGAACTTGCGGTCGATGATGATCGCCTCCTTGATGCAGAAGGTCTCGCACACGCCGCAGGAGACGCAAGTCTTGTCATCCACCGTCGCAATCTTGGACGACATGTGCGCCGGCTCTCCCTCGGAGTTGGGGGCCGGGATCAGGCTGATACAGTCGAAGGGGCAGACATCGATGCAGTACTCGCACCCGGAGCAGAGCTCCGGGATCACGACCGCCTTAGGGATGTCCTTGGCCTTGATCCGCTTCACGAGGTCGCCGAACTGATCCACGATCGCGTCGTAGGGGCAGTAGACGCCGCAGACGCCGCAGTTGATGCACAACTCAGGCTCGATCGTGTACATGGCCTTCTTGATGCCCGAGATCGCGTGCGTCGGGCACTTGATGTCGCAGATCGAGCAGCCGACGCACTCCGACGTGATGTAGTGGGCGCGCCACTCGACCTTCGGGTTGTCGGCCGGGATCGGGGCGGCCACCTTCAGCTCGAGGCTCTTGTGCGCCCCGAGGGCCTCCTCCGAAGTGGCTACCTTGGGCAGTTGGACCACCAGCATCCTGTTCCAGTACCGTTCGGTCGAGGTGAGGACCGGCTCGGTGCAGTCGAAACGGGTCGTGAAGGTCCGCGGGAAGTCGGGGACGAAGTCGCAGAGCTTCGAGACGATCGGGTCATCCATTTCGGCATGCACGAGATAGACGTTGTCGCTCAGTTCGACCCGAATCTTGTAGTCCGGCATGACGTCGGGCATGCCATAGCGGTACTTGAGTGGATGGTTGGGCACCATCGTGGGGAACAGGAGGGTCACGAGGAACCGATCGGGCTCGTCCACCATCTCGTGGACGCGCCCAGCGCGCTTGTCGGCCTCGGCCGGATCGACCGGGTCGTCCTTGTGGGCGAGCCAGTGCGCCTCCCACCCCTCGACCTCGGTCAACCCCTCGATCGCCATTTCGGCCACTTCGGGCGCCATGGGCTCCTCACATCCAGATCTTGCGTGTGAGCCTGAAAACGTACCGCACGCGCGATGTCGCGTCAAGGCTCCGCCGGGAGCTCCAACACCTTTCCGATCAGATCGATCGCCTCGGCTCGCTGCCCTTCCGGATCGGTGTCCGGCGTCTCCACCATGAGGCGGATCCGAATTCGCGGCCGTGACGCGGTCGAAGGTTGGGGTTCGGTCGTCTCGACCTGCGACAGCTCGAGGAACACTCCCCGTTCCGAGTAGTTGAAGACCCCCGTCACCTCCACGCGCGAGCCGGCGCGCAGGGCCACCGGGCCGGTCGGATTGTCGTGGTGCCACCCTTTCCGCTCGAGCGTGGGGGCCTGCATGCTATCGGCGCCGGGATCGGGCTCGTGCAGATCAATTTTCAGCGCGACGACCTTCGTCTCGAGGCGGGCCACGACGCGCGCGAGCGCCTCGGCGTTCAACGACATCGGACGGCCGGTGGAAGACAACAGCGCCACCGCGACGGCCGAGGCCACGCGCAACGCGGCTCTGAGATCGATGTGTCCCATTTTCATTCTGCACACCGTCCTGTGCGATCAGGTCTAACTGCGCGCTCGTTCACCGCTTATGTAAAGCCGACGGCATCTTTTCCTCACACTTTTCCACAGATCCTGTGGACGGATGTGGACGCTCCCGCGGCGCGCAAGATTCTAGCACTCGGCCTCGTCTTGACAGTCTCAAAGAGTTGCACCTACGATGTTTTTTGAGCCCATTCTCCACTGTCCTCCTTGGTGAAAAGGCGGCATGCCCGATCTGATCGGAAAAGAGATCTCCCACTACAAGGTCCTGCGCGAGCTCGGGCAGGGGGGCATGGGCGTCGTCTATCTGGCCGAGGATCTCAATATAGGGCGCAAGGTGGTCCTGAAGCTGCTGCGCGCCGACCTCGCTTCGGACCCGCAGATGTCCGAGCGGTTCCAGCGCGAAGCGCGCGCCTGCGCCGCGGTCGAACACCCGAACATCACGACCATCTACGAGGTCAACCGCCACGAGGGGAGCTGGTACATCTGCATGGAGTACGTCGAGGGAGTGACCGTGCGCTCGCGTCTGCGGCAGGGCCGGCGAGTCCCCGTGGCCGAGGCGATCCGCATCGCGGCCGGGGCGGCCGACGCGCTCGGCGCGGCGCACCAGCGGGGAATCGTCCACCGGGACATGAAGCCGGAGAACATCATGATCACTCCAGCCAACCAGGTGAAGGTCCTCGACTTCGGACTGGCGGCCTTCACCACCTCCCTCCTGCAGCCGCTCGACGTCGGTTCGCTCGAAACCGGGGTCGATCGCCTCACCATGCAGGGGACGGCAATCGGCACGCTGCACTACATGTCTCCGGAGCAGACGCGCGGGCGCGCCGTCACGCCCGCCTCGGACGTCTTCTCGCTGGGGGCGGTCCTGTACGAGCTGCTGTCGGGGCGTCCCCCCTTCCAGGGCAACAACTCCCTCGAGGTGATGCACTCGATCGCATACGACCAGCCACCCCCCCTCGCGGCGCATCAGGCCGACGTGCACCGGGAGGTGGAGCAGGTCGTCCGCCGCGCCCTCAGGAAGGAGCCCGAGCACCGGCACGCCACCGGCAGCGCCCTGCACGCCGACCTGATGAGGGTCCTGCCTCTCGTGGACAAGGAGGCCCTCGCCCCCGCGCCCGCGCCCGCGGAGATCCGGACGATGTCGAGCGTCTCGACGCCTCGTGTCGAATCGGCCCCGACCCGCGTCAGCACCCCGGCGATCGACGAAGGCCTGATCGGCAGGGAACGGGAGGTCCGCCTCCTGATGGAACGGCTGGATCGCGCCGTGGCCGGGGAGGGCTCGTTCGTCCTGATTCAGGGGGAGGCGGGCATCGGCAAGACGCGGCTCGTGAACGAGATGGCCCGCCTCGGCGAGCCGCGCGGCGCCCGTTACCTGCAGGGCCGCTGCCTCTTTCGCGAAGGGGGGCTCCCCTACCATCCGTTCGTCGAGGCGGCCGAGCGCCTCATCGCATGGCTCGGCCTCGATGACGCCGGGGCGCTCGAGGCGTACGTCCGGGAGAGGATGCCCGCTCTGGCAGGACGCCTCCCGATCCTGAAGTCCTTCCTCCACGTCGCCGGCCACGAGTCCACATCGTTGATCTCCGACAAGGAGCACCTGCTCGACGCCATCAGCGCCCTGTTTCTTTCCTTCGCGCGCGAGCGACCGATGATCCTCGTCATCGACGACCTTCACTGGGCCGACGAGGCCACGCTCGACCTGCTGATGTATCTCGCGCGCAACTGCCGGCAGTCGCAGGGCCTCATCATCGGCACCTTCCGGCCCGAGGAGGTGATGCAGAGCGGGACGAGGATCCATCCACTGTCGCGCATCCTCGACCGCGTGGGCGCCGGGGACCTGTACCTCGAGGTCAGGCTGGCCCGCTTCGGGCGCGCCGAGACGGAGCAGGTCATCTCGTCGACCCTTCACGGGGCCCGGATGTCCCCCGAGTTCGTCGACCTGATCTACGGGGAGACCGCCGGCAACCCCTTCTATGTCCTCGAGACGATGAAGCTGCTCGTGGAGGACGGGACCCTCAGAAAGGAGGAGGGGGTCTGGAAGCTCGCCCGGTCGATGGAGCGCGTGACGATCCCCGGCCGTGTCCACGACGTCGTCACGCGCCGCCTCTCGCGCGTCGGCGAGAACGATCGCGAGATGCTCGAGATCGCGGCGGCCGAGGGGATGGTCTTCCACTCCGACACCATCACCTCGTGCCTCGGTATTCCCCGCATCCGCGTCCTGGGCGCCCTGCAGCGTGCCGAGAAGGAGCACCATCTAATCCACGCTGAGGCGGAACGCTACACGTTCGACCACCCTCTCATCCGCGAGATCCTCTACGAGGCGATCATTCCGGAGCTGCGCCGCGAGTATCACCGTCTGATGGGGGAGTACCTCTCCTCCAACCGCAAGGGACGGCCGGGGGAGGAGGCGGCCATCGCGTACCAGTACCTCGAAGCGGGCCGGGAGGAGGAGGCTCTTCCCTTCCTGCTGGACGCGGGGGACCGGGCCCGGCGGCTCTATGCCAACGCGGAGGCCCTCATGGCCCTTGATCGCGCGGAGGGGATCCTCCTGCGACTGCGCGAGGAGGCGGAGAAGCGCGGCACCGTGCCCGCGGAGATGAGCCAGCGGGGGGTCCGCCTCTACAAGGAGCGCGGGCGGCTGCGCCAGCGGCTCGGCGACCACGACCGCGCCATGAGCGACTACCTGGCGATGCAGAGGGCGGCGATCGAGGCCGGGATGCAGGACCGGCAGGCGCACGCCCTGAGCCTCATGGCCGATCTCTACTACGCCATGGGGGAGTACGACCAGGCGTTCGATCGCTCGCGCCAGGCCCAGGAGATGGCCCTGCGGGCCGGCGACAAGCGGTCGCTGTCAAACGCGCTGCGCGCGATGGGGGCGATCCACTTCTACCGCGGCGAGTACGACGAGGCCCTGCGGGCGCACAACGCCTCGATCGACATCCAGAAGGAGATCAATGACTTGGCGGGCTACGCCGAGAACCTCAACAAGATCGGCAACATCCACCTGACCCGCGGGGACCAGGAGAAGGCCGGGGCCGTATACGAGGCGGCCCTGGGGCTCGGCAGGCAGTCGGGGCACCGGCTGGCCGAGGCCGAGTCGCTCAACAACCTGGGGGTCCTCCATTATTACGGGGGGCAGGCGGAGGAGGCGCTGAAGTACTTCGAGGAGTGCCTCGCCATCAAGCGCGAGATCGGGGACAAGCGATCGCTGGCCCGCAGCATCAGCAACCTCGGCATGGTCTACGAGATGCTCGGCGACCTGAAGGCCGCGGTGGCGACACACCAGGAATCGCTCGGCCTCATTCGCGAGATCAACGACCAGGGAAGCATCGTCACCGGGCTCAACAACCTCACCAGCGTGCTGGGCCACATGGGCCGGTACGCCGAGGCCATGAGGTCCGGTGAGGAGAGCCTGGCCATTTCCGACGTGATCGGCGATCGCTGGGTGGCCCCGTACGCCCTCAACGGACTCGGCCGGATCAAGCTCTTCCTGAACGACGCCGCCGAGGCGGAACGGCTCTTCGAGCGCTCCCGCGAGATGTCCAGCCGGCAGGGACACCGTCTCGAGCTCTGCACGAGCCTGGTGAACCTGGGGGCGGCGCGGATCGCGCTGGGCAAGATCGAGGAGGGGCTCGACCTGCTGCGCCAGGCGCGGGATCTCGCCCGGGACCTGAAGGCCCGCGACCAGGCGAGCGAGGCCGCGTATCTCATGGGCCTCGTGTTGGCCGGGCGGGGGGCCGCAGCCGAGGCGGGCGACTGCTCGAGGGATCTGGATGACCCGGCCTTCGCGCTCAAGTCGCGCGAGGGGGAGATCCGCCGGCTCCACCTGGCGGGGTGCGCCGCGATGATCGAGGGGCGAGCCGGCGACGCCGCACAGCTCCTTCGCAAGGGAGCCGATCTGGCCTCCGAGGTCGGCCTGAGGGGATACGAGTGGCGCCTTCGCCGCGACCTCGCCGCGGCCCTCTCCGAAGGCCCGATTGCCGACGAGGAGGTGATCCGGGCGGCGGGGATCGTGCGGTCGCTGGCAGATGAGACCGGATCCCCCGATCTGGCGGCCCTCTACTTGTCGGAGCCTCTTCGCAGGGAGCTTCTCGAGCGCGCGCGGGCGATCGAGCCGGCTCATGACGATTCCAGCGCTAAGATGACCGATATATAGATACCTTATCTTTGTTATTGACGCTCTCTCCTCATCACCGTAACTTTCGACCCTAGTTTCACGACTTCACACTGCCCAGGTGAAGGAGGAGCGGGTCATTGGGGGGATCTGCTCCGAGCGCTTTGGCCGACGATCCCCACCGTCGGGCGCGTGATGGTCCAGGAACCGAGCAAATTCGGAGTCAAGCCAGGGCCGTTTACGGCGCGGAGCCTTGCTCGCGCCGCCCGCCGTCGCGCCACCGCCACGCTCGCCATTTCGCGCCTCGCTGAGGCGCCACAGCCCGTCATCGTGTTTCAGTAAGAGGGGGAGAGGCAATGAAGCGACACACAGGATCGACCGGCGCGAAGCAGGCGATGGCGCTCATCGTATGCGCCATCCTGATGGCCGGGATCTCGGGGCTGCCCGCCGGAAGCGGCAACCTGGGCCGCGATGAGGGGATCAACCCTGCCGGGCCGCAGGTGGACGTGGTGATCGGCTCCACGGTGTTCAGCGAAACGATTTTGACCGGCGACTTCACGAGCACTCTGCGAAACCGCCTGGCGATACAGATCGACAACGATCCGAACTTCAGCGCTGACCCACCTCCCACCTTCACGGACCCATTCGACCCCAATGCCGTCGCGTTCGAGGTCAAGACGCAGTCCGGCCAGGAAATCCAGGACATGCAGATCTGCGAGACCGCGCCGAAGATAGAGCAGATCGCAGTCAACTTCCTGGCCGGCGTGGACTTCGCCAGGTTCCGGAAGGCAACCACCGTCACCGGGGTCAACTCCGATCCGAACACCCACCCCGGACTTCCCAACTACACCCTGACGATCCGGACCTTGCCCCCCCTGTTCCTCGACCCGGTCTACACCCTGAGCTACACGACCTCCGCCCCGCCCAACAACACCGCGACCGGGCTCAACAACAGCATCAGGGCCGACCTGCTGGCAGCCGGTTTCACGGTCACGGAGGACAGCACCAACTTCACCATCAGGAAGATCGGCGAACCCATCATCTCGGTGAAGACCTCCACGACCGACAGCGGGATCACCCAGCTCTGCGTCTCCCTGTCGCCGTTTGACCCCAACATCCCGACCCTTTCGCAGGTCGGCATGTTCGTTCTCGTGTTGATCCTGACCGGTTCGGCGATCATGATGCTCAGGAGGAAGGGCTCAACACCGCAGGGAGCGCGGAAATAGGCGGCATCCAACCGGCCGGATCCCCATGAGCCGCGGGGCTTGACAGCCCCAGGGCCTCTCTCTAAGATGCCCCGCGGCGCTATCGTCTAGGGGTTAGGACGGGTGGTTCTCAGCCATCAAACCGGGGTTCGAATCCCCGTAGCGCTACCAGGGTTTCTCCGGCCGTCCGCACTTTTTCCTTGCCCGCGCTGGCCCCGCACACTAAGTTGACGCGGCCAGGGGGCGAGCCGGTGGAGGACGGGGGTTCCCACTCGGCGCCTTGATTCCGCGAAGGACGGCCAGATGTCGGAGTTCCTCTCGGATAAGGGTGGGACGGTTCTCCTGGTCGAGGACGATGCCGGCCGGCGCGCCCTCCTCGAACAGGCCTTCACGGGAAGCGGTCTCTGCCTTGACCTGATCGCCGCTGCCGGCTCGGCCGAAGCGCTCACGATCCTGGAATCGACCAAGCCCGACCTCGTCATCGCCGCCCGCGCGCTGCCCGAGCTCGCGGGAGCCGAGATGATCCCTCTCGTGCGAGCGCTGCGCGCCGAATTGCCCTTCTTCATCATCGACGCGTGCCGGGAGTCCGCCGAGGACCCGGACGCGGCGGAGGCGGCCGGCCTCCTCGAAGCGATGCGCGCCGGCGCCACGGAGTACGTCACATTCTCTCCCCTGGATCTGGCCAAGCTGCCCTACCTCGCTCTGCGCGCCATCGAGGATGCGCGGACCCGCGGGCGCCTTCGCGAGCTGACCGAATCCCACTCCACCGAGGCGATCAGAGTCGCCGCCCATCGTCAGGCGGCCGAGCAACGCGGCAGGGACCTGGCGGCCATCGCCCACGACCTGCGCAGCCCCCTCTCGGGGCTGATGGCCCTGCTCGACATGATCGAGTTCGAGTCCGATCGATCCCTGCCGCCCCCCGTGCGCGAACGCGTGCTGCGCATGCGGGCCGCCTCCGAGCAGATCGCGTCGCTCGCCGACCAGATCGCCGACCTCTCGCTCGTGGAGACGGGAAGGCTGTCGCTCGCCTCGCATCCCGTCGAGCTGGAGGAGACGCTGCTCGCCGCGGGGCGGAGCCTCGAGCCAAAGCTGCGCGCGCGCGACGCCACCCTGAAGATCACCGTGCCGGGCGGCCTTCCCCGGCTGCAGGGAGACCCGCTCCGGATCCGCCAGATCCTGACCTCGCTGGTCGCGGGCCTGCTGAAGCTGGCCGAGGGGACGACCCTCGAGCTGGTGGCCGCGTCGCGCGGCGCGATGATCGAGATGACGCTGCGGGAGGACCCCTTCAGGGGGATCCCCGTGGAGGCGCTGCCTCCCGGATTCGCCGCCGAGGCGCGCAGCGGGGCGGAACCGCGATCCTTCGCGGACGATCTCAACGGTCTGAGCCTCTCCATCGCCCGCGGGCTGGTGCGCCTGCACGGGGGCACACTGCGCCTGCCGGGAGACGTGGAGAGCGGGACACTTGCGGTTCTCACGCTGCCCGCCGAGACGTCCGAGCCCAAGCACCGGGCAGAGAGGCCCTCCGAGCTGCTGCGGCCCTCCTCGTAACGATGCGGCTGTCCGAGCAGCCTCGCCCCACGCGCGCGCACTACATCATCCTCTCGATGGCCTGGGCCGGCTGGCTCTTCGACTTCTACGATCTCGTCCTCTACACGTTCCTGCTGGCTCCAATTGGCGCGGAGCTGGGGTTCGGCCGGACGGAGCACGCCTGGATCATGGGGGTCTCGCTGGGCGCCACCGCGGTCGGCGGCCTGGCCTTCGGCGCGCTGGCCGATCGGTTCGGACGCAAGAAGGTCCTCCAGTGGACCATACTCACGTACAGCGGCGGCGCGCTGCTGACCGGGTTGGCCAACGGAGTGCCAGCGCTCCTGGCGGCCCGCGTCATCACCGGCCTTGGCGTCGGCGGTGAGTGGGCCACCGGTCACTCGCTCGTCGCCGAGGTCTTCCCTCCCCGGCTGCGCGGACGCTTCGGCGCCCTGATGCAGACCGGCGCCCCGCTCGGCGTGGGCCTGGCCGCGATCGTGGGGTCCTTCGTGGCCCCCGCGATCGGATGGCGCGCCACCTTCATCGTCTCGGCCCTGCCGGCCCTGCTGGTGACCGTGATCCGCCGGTGGGTCCCCGAGTCGGACGTCTGGACCGAAGCCTCCTCCACGCCCGAAGGGAGAGGACGCCTTCGCCCCGCCTCGACCCTGCGCGCCCTGGTGGAACCGGGGATGGCCTCCCGCACGCTGCGCGCGTTCGTCCTGACCGCCTTCAACATGTCGGCCTACTGGTTCACCTTCTCCTGGCTCCCCACCTACCTGCGCGAGGAGAGAGGTCTGGGGGTGGCGAAGTCGGGCCTCTGGATCCTCGTCATCGTCTGCGGCGAGCTGACGGGATACCTGACGTTCGGGCTCGCCTCGGATCGATGGGGCCGCAAGCCGGCCTTCACCCTCTACGCCATGCTGATGAGCGCGGGGCTGCTGTCGATCACGCTGGGGTGGGAGATCGTGGCCTCCGACACGCGGCTCCTGCTCGCATCGATGGCCGTCGTGGGGATCGGCACCGGCACCTGGTCCAACTTCGGCCCCTTTCTTTCCGAGCTGTTCCCCACGCGGCTGCGCGGCACGGCGATGGGGACCGTCTACAACGCGGCGCGCGGCGTCCAGTTCGCCGCTCCCGTCGTGGTGCAGGCGATCTCGGCGCAGTATCGACTCTCGGGAGGGATCGCGATGGCGGCGGCGTTTGCTTTGGCGGCCGCGCTATGGGTCTGGACCCTGCCCGAGACGAAGGGTCGCGTCATCGAGGCCGATGAGTAGGCCGTCGAATCGGCTGGTGCTTCAGAACCGGCAGGCTTATATTGGGCGCCGTCATGAAAAGACCCGGACGGCTCGCCGGCGCCCTTCTCGTGATCCTGAGTGCCGGCCTCATCGGGACCGCGGCCCCGCGCGCGGCGACTAGCCCGGTCGCGGACCGGACACAGGTCTGGCACGTCGTGAAGCGGGGCGAGACCCTCTACTCGATCGCCCGGGCCTACCACGTGCCGCTCCAGCGGATCTCGTCGGCCAACGGGATCATGAACCCGGCGCGCATCCGCGCCGGAATGCGCCTCGCGATTCCCGGCGCGCGTGCTCTGCCTCCATCTCCTCCCAGGCCCCTGCCCCTTTCCCGTAACCATCGCCCCGTCCCGCCCGGCTCCGGCCCGTCTCGCGCGCCAGCGCCCGCCGCCCCTGCCGCCCAGCGCTCCTGGCTGACCGCGCCGCTCCCGTGGCCCGTGGAGGGGCCGGTCATCTCGTCCTTCATGAGGCCGCGCCGGGGTCACAGGCACGCGGGGATCGACATCAAGTCGGACGAGGGGACGCCGGTGCGCGCCGTGGCGGATGGGGTCGTGACGACGGTGAAGGAGAGTTACGGCAACTACGGAAGGCTGGTCGTCATCGAGCACGAGAACGGCATGGTCTCCTACTACGGCCACAACAGGGAGAACCTCGTGGTGCCGGGCCAGGTGGTGATGGCCGAGGATGTGATCGCGCGGGTGGGCCGCTCGGGCAACGCCACCTGCGATCACCTTCACTTCGAGCTTCACGAGGGAGGAAGGGCGATCGATCCTCTCGACGCGCTCGCCGCCCCGGCGCCCGGGCCTGGGCGCGAGCCGGCTCGGGCCGCCACGTCACGCCGGGGCAAGCGCGCGCCCGACGCCGCCTCTCATCGCTGAGTCGCGGTCTCACCCGAGTAGGACGCCACCGACGACTCGGTCTCCCAGAGCCTGACCTCCTTCACCGGGAAGCCGCGCCCGAGGGCCTCCTCGTAGATCGTCCGCGCGATCGCCTCGGCGGTCGGGTTGACCTCCATCGAGAAGAACGGCTCGCCCATCTTGCGCAGAACCTCGCACAGGGGATCGTCGCGCCGCAAGAGCATCCGGTGATCGAGGTGGTCGTCGACCCAGCCCTTCATCGCTTCGCCGATCTCGGAGAAGTCGACCACCATCCCGAGCCTGTCGAGCCGGTCGGCAGCGAGCTTGATCTCCACCTTCCCGTTGTGCCCGTGCGGGTGGATGCACTTGCCGCGGTACTCCAGCAGGCGGTGGCCGTAGCAGAAGTAGACGGTCTCGGTCACGGTGTACATGGCCGGCGAAGGTACCACATCGCTTGACCCATTTCCGCGCGCCGAAGTACACTCGCCGGCGAATCCCCGTCATCGTCACCAGCACCCAGTCAGAGGCGCGATGCGAGCCCTTGTCAAGGAACGGCCCGGCAAAGGCCTCGTCCTGAAAGAGCGGCCCGTCCCGCGCCCCGGCCCGCGTGACGTCCTGATCCGCGTGAAGCGAGTCGGCCTTTGTGGCACCGACGGGCACATCTATGCGTGGAACACGTGGGCCGCGGGGAGGATCAAGCCCCCGGTGACGATCGGCCACGAGTTCGCCGGCGTCGTCGAGGAGGTCGGCTCCGAGGTGACGGGGTACGCACCTGGCGAGATGGTCACGGCCGAGGGGCACCTGGCGTGCGGCGTCTGCGTGCAATGCCGCACCGGCAACGCCCACATCTGCCGCTTCGTCAAGATCATCGGGGTGGACATCGATGGGGCGTTCGCGGACTTCATCGTCATGCCGGCCGGCAACGTCTGGAGGATCGATCCGGAGATCCCGCTGGACATAGCCGCCATCCACGACCCTCTCGGCAACGCTTTCCACACCGTGATGTCGGCCGACGTGCGTGGCCGCAGCGTGCTGGTGACCGGGTGCGGTCCCATCGGGCTCTTCTGCATCGGGATCGCGAAGGCGTCGGGGGCAAGCCGGATCTTCGCCTCGGAGGTCCAGCCGGCCCGGCTCGAGCTCGCACGCCGGATGGGAGCCCACCACGTCATCAACCCGGCCACCGGCGACCTGGAAAGCACGATCCGGGCCCAGACCGACGGCATGGGCGCTGACGTCGTGCTGGAGATGTCAGGCAACCCGCGGGCGATCCGCGACGGGCTCCGGTCCGCGCGCGACGGCGGGGAGGTCTGCCTGCTGGGGCTTCCCGACGACGAGGTGCCGCTGAACCTCTCGCGGGACGTCATCTTCAAAGGGCTCACCATCCGAGGGATCATCGGTCGCAGGATGTTCGAGACCTGGTTCGCGATGCGGTCCTACCTGCGCGCTGGGCTGTTCGACCCCGCGCCGGTCATCACGCACCGGTTCGGCATCGGCGACTTCGAGAAGGCGATGGAGGCGATCCATTCGGGAGCAGGCAAAGTGATTCTGTCGCTCGACGGAGAGGGGCCATGAACACGACGTTTGCAGCCAGGCTCGGCAGGGAGCTGGGCGATTTCAAGTCACAGGGGGTCTACAAGAGGCTCAACACGCTCACCAGCCCGCAGGCGCCATGGGTCGAGATGGCCGGACGCGGGCGCGTGCTGGTGCTCTCGTCCAACAACTACCTCGGGCTCTCCGCGGATCCGGCGGTCATGCGCGCGGGGGTGGAGGCGATCGAGCGGTTCGGCGCGGGGACGGCCTCGGTCCGCTTCATCTGTGGCACCTTCGAAATCCACACGCGGCTGGAGCAGCGCCTGGCCTCCTTTCTCGGCACCGAGGCGGCGCTGACATACGTCTCCTGCTGGAACGCCAACACCGGCCTGACGCCGACCTTCCTGGGCGAGGAGGACGTCATCGTCTCCGACGAGCTGAACCATGCGAGCGTCATCGACGGCGTGCGGGGCACCCGGTCGGGCCGCAAGGTCTACCACCATTCCGACATGGCGCAGCTCGAGGAGCACCTGAGAACCTCGATGGGCGCGCGCCACCGGTTCATCTTCACCGACGGCGTCTTCTCCATGGAGGGGGACCTCGCGCGGCTCGACGACATCGTGGATCTGGCCCGCAGGTACGACGCGGTGGTGGCGGTGGACGACTCGCACGGCACCGGCGTGATGGGAGAGACCGGGCGGGGCACGCCCGAGCACTTCGGCCTGCAGGGTGAGATAGACGTCATCACCTCGACACTGGGCAAGGCGCTCGGGGGCGCGGCGGGGGGGTTCACCGCGGGGTCCGGGGCCTTGTGCGACTATCTGACGCAGCGTTCCCGGCCGCAGCTCTTCTCCAACGCCCTTCCGCCCACCGTGGCCGCCTCCGCGCTGGCCGCCGTCGAGCAGATCGAGGCGCGTCCCGGGCTGGTGCGCGCGCTGCGCGACAACACGAAGTACTTCCGCGAGAAGATCACCGAGGCCGGCTTCAAACCGCTCGCGGGGGTCACGCCCATCGTGCCGATCATCGTGGGGGAGACGGCCCTCGCGATCCGGTTGAGCGAGCTGCTGCTAGCCGAGAAGGTCTTCGTGACCGGCTTCGGCTACCCGGTGGTGCCTCAGGGCCACGCGCGGATCAGGTGTCAGATCTCGGCCGCCCACTCCCGCGAGGACCTCGATTTCGCCGTCACCGCGATGAAGAAGGTGGGCCTCCAGCTGGGGATCCTGAAGTAGCCCGGGCCGGAAACCTGCTCCTAGAGGACGCGGATCGGCAGGATCACCAGCGGGACGCCGTCAAACTGGAGCCGCCGCTGCAGCGTGGCCGACGACTGGTTGTGAAGCCAGCGGTGGTAGAACTTCTCCTCGCGGAAGATCAGGCGGCCGGCGAAGAAGATGGCCCGAGGGAACTCCTGCCTCACCTTGCCGCAGAGGTTCCTCATCTCTGGCACCATCAACGTGCCCAGCGAGTACCGGCTGTCCGCGTTGAACCCCAGCGAGCGGGCGTACCCGACGTACTTCTCCAGCGTCTCGCGGGTGTTCCTCTCGAGGTGCGTAATCTCCTGAACCCCCTTGAAATTGCCCGAATCGATCACGCCCACCGAGATGAACAGGATGTTGGTGAAGTGGCCCGGGAAGAGCGCGTGCAACGCCAGGAACGAGTGAAGCCCCAGCCCCGAGTAGCCGCTCACCAGCATCACCGCCGTGGGGGCGTTGCGGTCCATCGGCGCCGGTTCCGTCGCGACCGCCGCGGCGGGCTCCTCGACCGGCACGTTCATGAGGTCCTCGTCCAGCCTCTTGAGCAGCGATCGGATGCGTCTGTAGTGCCCGCGGATCCGGATGCAGACGAACACGAGGCCCGCGATGAGGGCGAGGGTGATCCACGCGCCCTCCATGAACTTGAGTGCCGATGTGACGGCCAGGATGCTCATGGTCAGCAGGAGGCCGATGCCGTTGATGGCGAGCCCTTGCCTCCAACGGCGCCCTTCGCGTCGCTCGCGCAGCCAGTGGACGCACATTCCGAGCTGCGAGAGGGTGAACGTCATAAAGACGCCGATGCTGTACATCACGACCAGGATGTGCACCGAGGCGCCGGTGTAGAAGAGCGTGAGGCCGGCGGCCAGGCCCATCAGGACGATTCCGTTCTTGACCACCAGCCGCTCGCTGATGTGGGCGAATCGCTTGGGGACCCAGGCGTCGAGCGCCATGTTTGACAGCACCCCGGGGCCGCCCAGAAACCCCGTCTGGGCGGCGGCGAACAGGAGCGCCGTGGTGGAGAGCAGGGCGAGGGAGAGGAACCACTGGCCCACCGGAAGTCCGCCGATGGACCACCCTCCCGCGACCATCTCGAGCAGGACGGCGTTGAGCGTCTTTCCCTCCTGAGGCTCGACCCCCATGAGCAGGTAGCAGATCAGGATCCCGCCCGCCGTGAACGACAGCGAGACGGCCATGTAGAGCATCGTGCGCTTGCCGGTGGCGACCCGAGGCTCCTTCAGGACGGCCAGACCGTTGCTGACCGCCTCGATGCCGGTGTAGGTGCCCCCCCCCAGCGCGTAGGCCTTCATGAAGACGGCGAAGAGGCCCCAGACCCCCAGGCTCACGACCCCCGTGTGAATCTCGGTGGCGGCGAGGGAGACGCTCGTCGCCAGGTGGGAGAGGTTGCCGAAGGTCCCAACCAGGATGGCGATGCTGTGCGTGATGAGGAAGATGAGAAAGATCGGCATCAGCACCTTCACCGACTCCTTGACGCCGCGCATGTTCAGCACCATCAGGGCTGCCAGCACGAGGAAGCAGAAGTAGATCTTCTCAGCCTCGTACCCGGTCGGCAGCAGGCTGAAAAGCGCGTCGGCTCCGCTGGCGATGGAGACCGAGATTGTCAGGACGTAGTCCATCATCAGGGCGCACCCGGACACGAGGCCCGCGTGGGGGCCCAGCAGCTTGGTGGCCACGAGGTATCCGCCTCCTCCCGTTGGAAACAGCTCGATGATCTGGGAATAGGAGGCCGAGATAATGGCGATGGTTACCGTCATCATGAGCGCAAGGAGCATCGACAGGTGGCGGTAGTCGCCAAGGGCTTTGAACGCCTCTTCGGGGCCGTAGGCGGACGAGGAGAGCCCATCCACCCCCAGGCCGATCCACGCCAGGAAGGCTGCCAGGGAGATAACGTGGAAGATGCGTGGATCGAGAGGGTTACGCGGGGCCCCGACCAGCAGCCTCAGGAAGCGCCGGGCGCCCCCTTCGACGGGTTCTCGGGGTGAATGACCCGCTGGCGGGGCGATCCGAGGGGCGTCCATGAACCGCGAAGTCTAGCACTCCACTTACCACGCGAGCGGAAGGCCCGCGGGGCCCAGGTCGGATCCCGTCAGAATTCTCTGGCGAATGGTACAGCCTTTGCTACAATGTGGGCGAACAAATCTGACCCGGGAGGCATTGTGGCCCAAGCGATGGTGGAAGGAACCTCGATGACCAACGTCCGGCTCGCCGAAGCGTTTCTCGATCGCGCACGGGCGCGTCTCAACGCGCTCGACGCGTTGCGCGACGAGGCGGACTTCTCCGACGTCTTTCGTGAGGCCCGGGACATCGTCGAGCTCTGCTTCAGGGGGATGCTACGCATCGTGGGGATCGAGGTGCCTCGATGGGGCGACGTCGGAGACGTCCTGACCGAGAACATCCGCAGGCTCCCACCGGATGTCGCGACAAGCAAGGACCGGATCCTGGAGATCCACCGCGATCTCAAGCGCGAGCGCCCCTCCGCGCCCGCCGACGAGGTGCCCACACCGGTCGTGAAGCTGCTCGTGGCCGACGCCGATCGCGCCATCGCCGAGGCGACCTGGATCCTCGAGCTGGCGCAACTCACCATCGACATCGTCGCCCACCGCCGCGTTCCAACCTCGCAGATCTGACCCGGGGCCGTCGATGAATCGCCCCCTCGCGCTGCTGCTCGCCGCGGTGGCGGTCTCCACGACCGGGTGCGGGACGGGGAGAGTCGCCGTCGATCCGGCGGGGAGACAGCCGAGTCCGAGTCGCGTGGCGCCGCCCGCGGCGGCGCCTGTTGATTTCGACTCGGTGGTGCGCCCGATCCTCCATGCGAAGTGCATGCCCTGCCACTTCGAGGGAGGCCAGATGTACGCCAGCCTCCCGTTCGACCGCCCCGGGACGATCCGGACCCTCGGCGAGAAGCTCTTCACCCGGATCAAGGATGAGGAGAGCAGGACGGTAATCCGCGCCTTCCTCGCCCAGCCGGGATCCTGATCCGTTCCTTCCTGAGCTGCTCCCTAGAAGTTGTACCTCATGCCCACGCTGAAGGTGCGCGGCGAGGAGAAGAATCGGGTGTCCCCGAAGCTGCTCCCCTGCCGGATGAACTGCGCGGTGTCCTCGCCCTTGTTGAACACGTTGAAGACATTTGCGAAGACTCCGAGCTTGGATCCCCCCTCGAACGGGAAGAACTTCTCCGCCCGGAAGTCGAGGTTGCTGTAAGGGTCCAGCCTCCGGCTCCCGCGAGGCTCCGTAAAATAGCGCACCGACGTGGCCCCGTTGAAACTCTCCGAACAAGAGTTGGGGTCCATCGGATCCGCCAGGAAACAAGTGGCCCTGCCGACCTGGGTGTATGTCCGTCCCGAGTAATAGACATAGATCAGCGACAAGCCGACCTCGGCCTTCGGGACCTGATAGTAGCCCTGGATCTTCCACTCATTCTTCGGGTCGTTGGAGAGGGTCCCATCGGCGTTGATGAACGAGTTGGGCGTGTCGAGAAAGGTCGAGGGTCCGCCGTTCTGGCCGCTGTTATTGTTTCCCTGGCTGCTGCTGAAGTCGACGTTGTCGAGGTTGCCCGTCGCGTGGGACCTGAGGTAGGACGCGAGGGCCAGCCATCTCTTGCTGAACCGCTTCTCGAAAGTGAGCTTCAAAGCCGTGTATTCCCGTTTGAGCCCGTTCGGGTTGGTGATCAACAGAGGCGCGTTGGGGTCCAGCTCGTTGAACAGCTTGACCGGCGCGTTTGTGTCGGCGTTGATCGCCGTGACCTTTTCGAAGTCGCTCGTGCTGACCGACTCGATGAAGTCCTTATTGCGTCGGTAGATCAGCATCCCCGAGACCGACATGTCATGGCCGAGGTCGTGATCGACGCCCAGTATGTACTGGTCGACGTAGGGATGTTTCAGATCGCGGTCGACGAGGCGCTTGCGGGCGTCGTGTGACAGGGAGGACTCCCTGAGAGTGACGTCGGGATTCGCGGGATCGAACATGATGTTGGGATCGTTGAGGTAGAAGCCGTTGGAATCCACAAGGTACACGTCGAGACCGGTGAACCCATTCGGCATGAGTTGGTTGTAGTAGGCGCCGAAGAGTGCCTCGTAGTAGCGGCCGTAGTGGGCGTACAGCTTGGACTTCTTCTTTCCCGTCAGATCGAAGGAAAAGCCGAGACGCGGCGCGACCGGAGCCGTCCTGAAGATGTTGGCTTCGCCGGGGACGCTCCCACGGTTGAAGTCCATGCGAACCCCAGGCTCTATGGTCAGCCGCTCGTTGACCTGCCACTTGTCCTGAACGAAGGCGCTGAGCCTCTGGCTCGTCGCCTTTGTGTCGTAGGAGTACCCGGTATAGGCGTAGGAATAGTAGATCGGGTTGCTCGGGCTCGTCGGGCCACTCCCGTAGACGACGTCGTAGTAGTAGACCCCCTGCGGGTATCCGTAGCGGTTCCGGGTACGGGACCTCTCGACCTCGACGCCGAACTTGAAGTCGTGCTTGCCGGTGATGAAGCTGTCGGAGAAGAGGGACAGGGTGACGTTGGCGACGTGCTTGTACCGGTCGGCCAGGTAGTAGTAGGGCGAATTCTGCGAGGCGTACCCATTGCTGTTGACCCGGCCCGGAAGACCGTATCCCTTCTCGGGGTCCAGATAGAAGTAGCCGTACCACCCCGTGTAGGCGAAGTTGAGAGTCGCGTTCTTGGAGAGCACGCTACGGAACGTGAAGTTCCAGTCCCACTCGGGGGCGTCCTCCCTGACGGTCGCCTCCAGCGGCGTGAAGGCGTCACCTCCGCGTCCAGTCACGTCGAAGCGGTCCCACTCGCCCCAGAACTCGAAGGTGTTGTTCGGGTTGATCTGCCAGGTGAGCTTGCCGAAGAGCCGGGGGTCCTTCTCGGTCCTCAGCGGGCCCCCAGAGCTCCTATCGTCGCGCAGGTATTGCGCCGAGATGAAGTACCAGAGCTTGTCCTTGATGAAGGGCCCCCCCACCTGCGCCGTCGTATCGTACGAGCGCTCGATCTTGGGAAACTCGATGCTGGGATCCCGCGTGTTGCGCCCGACGAGGCCGGGCGGGAAGTAGTACGCTTCGACCAACCCGCCGAAGTCGTTGCTGCCGGACTTTGTGATGCTGTTGAATACGACCCCCGTGAAGCTGCCGTACTCGGCAGGAGCCCCGAGGGCGACGAGCTGCACCTCCTGGATGATGTTGTAGTTGAAGAAGGCGAAGGGAGTGCCTCCCTCCGGATCGCTCACGTTGACGCCGTCGATCTGGTAGGCGTTGGCCGAGCTGCCCCCTCCTCCGAAGGCGGAGTCGTTGTTGATCCCTGGCGCCAGGTTCAGGGTGTCGGGCTGGAACTTGGCGACCGGCATGTTCTGGAGGTACTCCTCCGAGAGGTTCTGGGAGTTCGCCGCGTTTGTCACATCCACCAGGGGCCCCTCTCCCGTGACGACGATCGTCTCCTCGCCCTCATGCGGCGTGAGCTGCGCATCCACGTCGAAGGTCTTCGTGGCTTCGATGCGAACCCCCTCGCGCCGCAGCGTTTGATATTGATCCATCTTGTATGTGATCGTGTATGTGCCCGGAGGCAGATCGGGGAACCTGAAGGAACCTGTCTTGTCGGTCGTGACAGCCTTGGTGCCGCCGATCATGTCGGGACTGGAGATCTCGACAAGGACTCCCGGTATCCGTCCGCCCGTCTCGTCGGTCACGATTCCCTTGATCGCCCCCGTGTTGCGGCTTTGGGCGAAGAGAGCCTGCGGCACCGCGAGAATCAGGATGGTGAGGGTGGCGAGCCTGACCAATCGGTGTTTCATTTTGACCTCCACGAGGCTATAGGGGGACCTGCGGAACGGTCCCGACTGATCTTCGCCTCCTGTTTATCACGCCTTTGCACTTAAATAAAGTGGAATCGGACCGAGGGAGCCCCCCGATGTTCCACGCCGCGTCAAGCCGTGCGGTATTCCCCGAACTCACGCGCTCTGGCCCTTTGCGGACCGCAGCAATCCTCTTCGTCTCCCTCCTGGCCGGCTGCGCGGGGGGCGGTATGGGCCGGCTCCCTGAGGGGCTGTCCCCCTCCGATCTCAACCTGGTCATCGTTACACTTGACACCACGCGGGCCGACCGGATCGGATGCTACGGCGACCGCGACATCCTGACGCCACAGCTCGATGCGCTGGCGGCGCGCGGAGCCCTCTTCGAGCAGGCGCATGCGACGGCCCCGCTCACACTTCCTTCCCACTCCTCGATCTTCACCTCGAGGTATCCGCCCGCGCACGGCGTGCGAGACAACGGAGGCTTCTTCCTCTCCGAGTCGGAGGAGACGCTGGCCGAGGTCCTGAGCGCCCACGGGTTCGCGACGGGAGGATTCGTCTCGGCCTACGTCCTGGATCGCCGGTGGGGGATCGCCCAGGGGTTCGACCGTTACTTCGACGATTTCGACCTGGCGAAGTACAGGACTCTCAGCATGGGTGACATCCAGCGGCGAGGCGACGAGACGCTCGGCAAGGCACTCGACTGGATCCGGGACCAGCGAGGGAAACGGTTCTTCGCATGGCTCCATCTGTACGACCCCCACTCGCCCTACGATCCGCCCGAGCCGTACGCCACCGCCTACGCCGGACGCCTTTACGACGGCGAGATCGCCTACGTGGACTCGCTCATCGGCGAGCTGATGGATGACCTGTCGCGCTCCGGGCTTTCCAGCCGGACCCTCGTGGTCGTCGTTGGGGACCACGGAGAAAGCCTCGGTGAACATAAAGAGTCGGGCCACGCGTTTTTTGTTTACGGGACTTCGACGCATGTGCCTCTGATTCTGAGCGGGCCGTGGCCGGGGCTGGCCGGCATGCGCATCCCCGGCGTGGTAAGCACCATCGACATCATGCCGACCGTGCTGGAGCTTCTGGGCGTCCACCACGCCGTGCATGGCCAGGGGCGCAGCCTCGTGCCGCTGGTGGAGGGGCGGAGCCTCTCCGAGCCCCTGGTCGCCTACTCCGAGTCGTTTTATCCGCGATATCACTTTGGATGGAGCGACCTGCGCACTCTGCGCACCGACCGATATCGCTTCATCGAAGCCCCGCGTCCGGAAATCTACGACACGTCGAAGGACCCCCTGGAGACCGAGAACCTCGCGGGGGCACTGCCCGAGCTGCTGGCCCGGATGCGGGGGATGCTGGCCCGCATCGAGGGGGAGATGGGGGAGGCCTCCACCACCACCGCCCCGCAGGAGATGGACGAGGAGACTCTCAGGAAGCTGGCGGCGCTCGGCTACATCGGCTCCACGGTCGACACAGCCGGCAAGGGGAGCGGCGAGCTCGCCGATCCCAAGGACAAGATCGAGATTGTCAACCGGATGCACGAAGCCAAGGACGATCAGCTGAAGGGAGACTCGAAGACCGCGATCGAGAAGCTCAGGCGCGTGGTGGCCGACGCGCCCGAGGTCATCGACGCCTGGTTCCGTCTGGGCAACGCCTACTTCGAGGAGCGCGAATTCCCCCTCGCGCTGGAGATGTACCGCAGGACCCTCGCGCTCAAGCCCGACCATGACTGGGCGATGGTCAACATGGCCAACGTGTACGTGGAGATGGGCCGAATCGACGACGCGCTCGTCGGGTACCGGAGATTCCTGGAGCGCGACCCGGCCAACGATCTGATCGCCTACAGGCTCGCCGAGACTCTACTCGACGCGGGCCGGATCGGCGAGGCCGGGGCGATGTTCCGGCGCGTGCTGGAGATCGCCCCGGGGAAGGCGGCCGCGGCGGTCGGGCTCGCCGCCGCCGCTATGCGCCGGGGTGATCCGGCGGGCGCGCGCGCCGAGGTCGCGCGGGCCCTCACGATCGATCCCAACGTCAGGAACGCCCACTACAACCTCGCGCTGGCGCTGGAGGCGGAGGGGAACGCGCGCGTGGCTGTCGAGGAATACCGCAAGGAGATCTCTCTCCATCCGCATTCCTTCAAGGCGCAGTTCAACCTCTCTCGACTGCTGGGGCTGTCAGGCGACGTCAAGGGGCAGGTCGGCGAGCTGCGCGCGGCGATGGAGGACAACCCCGAGTTCCACGTCGGGCGCTACTACCTGTCGAAGGCCCTGCTCGACGCGGGGGACCTCGCCGGCGCGGAGAGGGAGGCGAAACGGGCGCTCGAGGCCTCCCCCGAGAACTACTACGCTCCGCTCGGCCAGTACGTCCTGGCCGACGTCTACGCCCGCAGCGGCAGGACGGTCGCGGCCCAGGAGGCCGTCCGGCGTGGCCGCGAGCTGGAGGCGAGGAACCTCCCCCCTCCTCCCTCGTGAGGCCGGCCCTCAACGCTGGCGCGCGCCCAGCCTCCGGGCCTCGACGAGTTGGGCCACGATGCTGACGGCGATCTCGCCAGGCGTGTCGGCCCCGATCGGCAGGCCGATAGGGGCATGAACCCGGGCCAGTGCCTCGTCGGTGGCCCCGCGGGCCTTGAGCCGCTCCCACATGATGGCCACCTTGCGCTTCGAGCCCATCATGCCGATGTAGGCGGCGGGCGTCCGGATCGCCTGTTCGATGACCGGCTCGTCGTGCTGGTGTCCCCGGGTGACCGCCACGATGTACGAGCCCGCATCGATCGGCAGATGAGCGAACGCCTCCTCCATCGGCAGGACCAGCGTCTCGTCGGCCTCGGGGAACCTGTCGGGATTGGCGAACGCGGGGCGGTCGTCCACCACGACGACCCTGAAGCCGGCCGCACGCGCGACGCGCGCCACCGCCAGCGACACGTGGCCGCCGCCGAACAGATAGAGGCTCGGCGGCGCGTTCACCGTCTCCAGAAAGAGGCGCTCGCCGTCCGGGGCGGTCACGATCGAGGCTCGGTCCTGCCCGAGGATCGCCAGCGCCTCCTCCACAGCGCGCTCCCTGAGGGCGGGGGAAGCCTCGAGGGCGCCCGTGCCGATCCGCATCCCGGAGCTGGAGATGAGCCCCTTGCCGAGGACCGCCGTGCCGGGCGCCGCCGCTAGCGCGGTCGCCATCACGACCTCCACGCGCTCATCGAGCGCGGCGAGAGCCTGCCGGAAGATCTCCACCTGGGCCGGTCCGGCCGAGCCACCCAAAGGCTCGATCAGCATCTCGACGGTCCCGCCGCAGTTGAGCCCGTCGATGCCGGCGCCGGCCTCGGTCAAGGTGAAGCGTCGGATCGAGGCCTCCGCCGAGCGGATGGCCTGCCGCCCCATGGCATGGACGTCGGCTTCGAGGCACCCGCCGCCGACGGTCCCGTGCTGCGCTCCGCCGGCGAGCACCAGCATCCGGGATCGGCGCGACATCGGCAGCGAACCCTTCGCCGAGACGATGCTCACCAGCGCCGCCCCCTCGCCGCGCGCGATCGCATCGAGAATCTCCCTGAGGATCTCCTTCATCGGCGTCGAGGGTACTTCACCTCAAAAAAAAATTCGCTGGATCGTTTCTCAAACTCTTGACACTCGATCAGATCGTGTTAATGTTATCCCCAGCATGATGACGATCGTCTCGACCGTCGATTGTTCGATCATCCACGTCACTGATATTCGCGATCGTGTTGACGGTCCGACCCTGATCATCTTTCCCAACCGGTCCTGGAGATCACCGGGACCATTCGCGAGGAGCGTCCTCGCATCTTCCGTCCCTCCCACCCGGCGGTGAAGCGCCCCGCATGACTCCCATTGTCGGAGATCCCGGGAGTCCCAGAGGACTTGATGGAGACCGAACCGACTAGCCCCGACAAACCACTCTCACAGATCGACCCGACGCACTGGAACGACTGGCACTGGCAGATGCGCAGCCGGCTGGCCTCGCTCGAGGACCTGCAGAAGTACGTCCGGCTGACCCCGTCCGAGGTCAGCGGCATCAGGATGGCCCAGGGGCGATTCCCGGTCGGGATCACCCCCTACTGGGCCTCGCTGATGGACCCGATCAACCCGCGCTGCCCCATCAGGATGCAAGTCATCCCGACCGCCCAGGAGCACCTGGTCTCCAGAAACGAGATGCTCGATCCGCTGGCCGAGGACAGCCATTCGCCAGTGCCGGGCCTCGTCCACAGGTACCCAGACCGGGTCCTGCTCCTTCCTCTTAATATGTGCGCCTCCTACTGCCGGTACTGCACCCGGTCCCGGTGGGTAGGCGACGAGAACGAGATGCTGCTCGGGACGCGCCTCGACCCGGCCATCGAATACCTGCGCAGTCACAAGGAGATCCGGGATGTCCTGATCTCCGGCGGCGATCCGCTCCTCTTCTCGGACGGGCGGCTCGAGGAGCTGCTGGCCCGGCTGCGCGCCATCGACCACATCGAGTTCATCCGGATCGGGACCCGGGTCCCCGTCTTCCTGCCGATGCGGGTGACCGCCGAGCTGGTCCAGATGATGCGGCGCTTCCACCCTCTGTGGATAAGCATCCACTTCAATCACCCGAAGGAGATCACCCCCGAGGTGCGCCGGGCCTGCACCATGCTGGCCGACGGCGGGTTCCCGCTGGGGAGCCAGTCCGTGCTGTTGAAGGGGATCAACGACGACGCGGCCGTCTTCAAGGAGCTGTTCCACGAGCTGCTGAAGATCCGCGTCCGGCCCTACTACATCTACCAGTGCGACCCCGTGACCGGGACGTCCCACTTCCGGACCCCGATCGCGAAGGGAGTCGAGATCATCGAAGCCCTGCGCGGCCACACCACCGGGTACGCGGTCCCCACCTTCGTGGTGGACGCCCCCGGCGGCGGCGGCAAGGTCCCGGTCAACCCCAACTACGTCCTGGAGCACGCAAACGGCGTGCTCCGGCTCCGCAACTACGCGGGCCGGACATACACCTACCACGAGGAAAACCCATGAAGGTCGGACTGACGTACGACCTCAAAGACGAGTACGTGGCGCAGCCGGACGATCCACCCGACGCCGCCACCGAGCTCGACACAGAGGAGACGATCTCCGCACTGGAGTCCGCCATCCGGGCCAACGGCCACAAGACGGCCCGGATCGGCAACGCGAAGAGCCTCCTGGCGATGGCGACGGACGACGACCTCGATGTCGACCTCGTCTTCAACATCTCCGAGGGGATCGAGGGGCGCAGCCGCGAGGCCCAGGTCCCCGCGATCCTCGACCTGCTCGGGATCCCTTATACAGGGTCGGACGCCCTGACAATGGCGGTCAGCCTCGACAAGGGGATGTCCAAGAAGATCTTCCGCAGCGAGCGAGTCCCCACACCTGACTGGTTCGTGGCCCCCAGCGTGGCGGAGGTGGACGAGTGGGAGGTCGAGTTCCCCCTGTTCGTCAAGCCGATCCACGAGGGGACCGCCAAGGGAGTGACAGCCCAGTCGATGGTGGGAGACATGAGATCGCTGCGCCGGCAGGTCTCTCGCGTCCTGAAGACCTACCGGCAGCCGGCGCTGGTGGAGGAGTTTCTCCCCGGACGCGAGTTCACCACCGGGATCATCGGCAACGGCTCGGCCACGGTCCTGGGCACGATGGAGGTGATCATCGCCGACCCGCAGGAGGACCACATCTATACGGGCGCCTCGAAGGCCGACTTCGAAAAGAAGGTCCTCTACCGGGGGGGGCGCGAGGTCGAGCCTGCGCTGCGGCGCAAGGTGGAGGCGGTGGCGGTCGCCGCGCACCGGGCCCTGGAGTGCAGGGACTTCAGCCGCGTGGACATCCGCTGCGACTCGCAGGGCCGTCCCTGCTGCATGGAGGTCAACCCGCTGGCCGGGCTCAACCCGCGCACGAGCGACCTGGTCTTCATCGCCAATTTCGAGGGCATCACCTACGAGGACCTGATCGGGAAGATCCTGACCGAGGCGATCGGACGCAGCCGCCGACTCAGCCGCCGCTCGCCCGGGACGGTGCGCGTGCGCGACATGGCCGCGGGGGCCTGAGGGGGTGGCACAGGTCGGCATCCTCTGGTGCAAGCCTCCCGAGGCGCTCCCCGAGTCCCCCGCCGGAAACCCCGACGACGAGGATGTCATCGTCGAGGTGATCGCGGTGGAGGGGAGCCTCAAGCGGCTCGGGCACGTCCCATCGCGCATCTACGTGGAGGAGGACATCTCCCCCGTCGTGCGATGGGTGGAGGGGCATCCCGACGGGGTCATCTTCAACCTGTGCGAGTCGTTCCGCGGCTCCAACCTCGCGCACATGAACATGCCGGCGCTGCTCGAGCTGCTGGGGGCCTCCTACACCGGCTCGGGACCCCTCACGTGCGGCCTGACGACGCACAAATCGCTCACCAAGGCGCTGCTGGCCGGGCTCGGTCTCCCAACGCCGCGCGGCTTTCTGGTGGCGCGGGGACGCCCCTTCGCGTCGCTTCCCCGCGAGCCCGCGCTGGAATACCCGCTCATCGTCAAGCCGGCCTTCGAGGACGCCAGCGTCGGGATCGACGAGGCCTCCGTGGTGGAGAGCTGGCCGGAGGTGAAGGCGCGGGTCGCCTACGTGCACGACCGGTACGGTCAGGACGCCGTGGTGGAGGAATTCATCGACGGCCGGGAGATCAACTCCGCGGTGATCGGCAACGACCCGCCGATTCCGCTGCCGCTGTCCGAGATCGTCTTCACCTATCCCGAGGGGAAGCGCCGGGTGGTGGGGTACCGTTCCAAGTGGGTGCACGATTCGTTCGAGTACCGCAACACCAACGGCGTCTGCCCGGCTCCGCTGGACGAGGAGACCGCCGCGAGGATCCGGGAGCTGTCCGTGGCGGCCTACCGCGCCACCGGGTGCCGCGACTACGCCCGCGTGGACTTCCGGGTCGACCGGCAGGGGCGTCCCTGGATCCTGGAGGTGAACGCCAACCCCGACATCACGGATGGCGCGGGGCTGGCCCGCGCTGCGAAAAGCTCGACGCACGGATACGACGGATTGATCCGAGTCATCATGGAAGAAACCCTCTCGCGAAGAGGTGTGCTTGAGGGGGTCCGGCCGTAAGGGAGTCTTGTGCCTGCTTGCCTCCCTGGCCTGCGCGTCCCTGTCCCTCCCCTCCACCAGGGACGCGACGCCGGATCCCCTCATCCTTCTGCAGCGCTACCTGCGCATCGACACCTCCAACCCGCCGGGGGGCGAGGCCGCCGCGGCCCTCTTCTTCAAGGAGCTGCTCGAGGAGCACGGAATACCGGCGTCGATCCACGAGGTGGCTCCGGGCCGGGCCAATGTCCTGGCGCGGCTGAAGGGGAGTGCCGGCGGGGAGGGCTCCCGCCGGGCGCTGCTGCTCTTCAACCACATGGACGTCGTGCAGGCCGACCCGAACCGTTGGAGCGTCCCTCCCTTCTCCGCCCAGGTGCGCGACGGTTATCTCTACGGCCGCGGGACGCTCGACATGAAGACGACGGGGCTCCTCCAGGCGCTCGCCCTTATCCGGCTCAAGGAGGAAGGGGTCCCCATCGCGCGCGACGTGATCTTCCTGGGGACCGCCGGCGAGGAGGCCGGCAGCGAGGGGATGCGCTGGATGATCGAACACCAGCCCGGCCTGTTTGCCCAGGTCGAGCTGGCGCTCACCGAGGGAGACAACATCCGGATCGAGAACGGGCGCACCCAGGCGTGGGGGGTCGACGTGGCGGAGAAGGTGACGGCGTGGATGAAGCTGACCGCTTTCGGGGTGGCAGGTCACGCATCCGTGCCCACCGGTGAGGGAAACCCCGTCGTCAGGCTGGTTCGGGCGCTCGAGCGCCTCAGCCGCCACGAGACGCCGCTCAGGGTGCTGCCATCGGTGGCCGCATACTATGCCGCGCTGGCCGACCGCACACCTGATCTGCCCGCTTCGAAGCTCCGCGCCCTGGATTCCTCCCTGCGGGAGGATCCTCGGTTCCGGGCTGCCTTCCTCTCGAGCCCCGATCGGGCGGCCACGGTGCGCGACACCATCTCGATCACGGTGCTGCAGGGTGGGCCGCAGACCAACGTGATCCCCTCCACGGCGGTCGCGCACCTGGACTGCCGGCTGCTCCCCGGCAGCGATCCGTCGGCCTTCGCGGAGGAGATCCAGCGGATTATCGGGGACCCCAACATCACCGTCGAGCCGCTCATCGAGGCGCGCGAGGCCACGGCCTCCGATACCGACTCGGCCCTCTACAGGGCGATCGAGGCGGCAGCGCGCCGGTTCGAGCCGGGGGTGCCCGTGGTGCCGAGCCTGCTGACCTCGTGGACCGAAAGCTCGCTGCTGCGGCCGCTGGGAATCGATTCGTACGGGTTCGAGCCGTACGCGCTGGACGATCGTGAGGTCTCGCTGAGCCACTCGGACGACGAGAGGATCTCGCTGGAAAACGTCAGGACCGGCTTCGAGATCCTCTACGCCATCGTCAGGGAGGCGGCAGCTCCTCCTCCGTCTCGCGCGGCTTCACCTTCGCCGGCTGGTTGGGATCCACCGGGACCCACTCCATCCAGACGAATCGCCTCAGGCCGTTTCGGGGATTGAAGTTGAACTTGGCCCGTTGGTGGATCCTCTGCCTGGGCGGGGATGGGAGCGCGGTCGGGGTCAGGGCCCGGTCGTCGAAGAAGTCGACCTGCATCGGGTTGGTGGACCCGAAGCGGCCCATCAGATCGGCCACGATCTGCGCGAGGAGCCGGGTGTCCTTGATGCGGGCCGGCTCGACGTAGACCATTTTGACCCAGCCCGACTCGCCGACCAGCTCCCATGGCTGACCCGGCGCGGGCCCGGCGGCGGCTGCGCCGGCTGTCAGGACCAGGCATAATGCTGCGACCCAGTACGATGGCATCACGTCCTCTCCCGGGAGTCCCGAAAATGCTAGCACAGGCCGGGAAACTCACCACCCTGGCGGCGGCAGCGCTCCTGTCTGTCCCGATTCCGGCCAGCGGCGCTTCGACGAGGACCCTCATCGGTTTCACCCGCGCGTCGTCCGCGGCCGAGCGGGAGATGGAAGCGCGCCTGGCGGCCTCGCTCGACCCGGCGCGCGTGGAGAGGGACTTTCGCGAGCTGACGCGCGAGCCCCATCCGGCCGGCTCCGAGCGGAACAACGAGTTGGCGCAGTTTGTCGCCTCGTCCTTTCGTGACGCCGGGCTTCAGGACGTGACCGAGACCTCCTATGACGTCCTCATGTCGTACCCCAGAGAGATCGCGGTCGAGATGGTCGCGCCTCGCCGGCACCGGGCCACGATAGCGGAGGACGTCTACGAGGCCGACCCCGACACCGCCAATCCCAGGCTGGGCCTCCCCTACCATGGGTTCTCGGCCTCGGGCGAGGTGGAGGCCGAGGTGGTCTATGCCCGCAACGGGAACCCCGAGGACTACGCGTACCTGAAATCACTCGGCGTGGACGTGCGCGGCAAGCTCGTGCTGGTGCGCCCCTCGGTCCCCTACAGCTACCGCGGCTTCAAGGCATGGACGGCCGAGAAGCTCGGCGCCGCCGGCCTCATCATCTACTCCGACCCCGCGGACGACGGCTTCGTCAAGGGAAAGGTCTTCCCCGAAGGGCCGTGGGGGCCTCTGGGGCACATCCAGCGCGGCGCCATCACCTATGACTTTCTCGTGCCGGGGGACCCGCTGACCCCCGGATGGGCCTCGGTGGCGGGGGCGCGGAGGATCCCCGAGTCTCAGGCGCTTTCGGTCCCGAAGATCATGTCCGTGCCGATCACCGCGCGCGACGCGAAGGAGATCCTCTCGGAGCTGGGCGGTCCCGAGGCGCCCGCCGCGTGGCGGGGCGCCCTCGGGATGCCCTACCGGATCGGGCCGGGTCCCGCTCGCGTGCACGTGAAGCTCGATGTCCCGCGACCCGTGACGAAGATCGTCAACGTGACGGGCGGGATCGTGGGAAGGGAGGAGCCCGACAGGATCGTCCTGCTGGGCAACCACCGCGACGCCTGGATCTACGGGGGCGTGGACCCGTCCAGCGGGACCGCCACGATGCTCGAGCTGGCCAGGGCCCTCGGCCGGCTCGCGAAGGAAGGCTGGCGTCCCCGGCGCACCATCATGTTCGCCGACTGGGACGCCGAGGAGTTCGCCCTGACCGGCTCGACCGAGTGGGGCGAGGAGCATCTGCCCATGCTGCGCGAGGGGCTCGTCGTCTATCTCAACGTCGACTCCTCCACGTCGGGCTCGAGCTTCTCGGCCACCGCCTCCGGTTGCCTGATCCCCTTCATCGAGGAGGCGATCGCCGATGTGACGGATCCAGACACCGGCCGTTCCGTCCTCGATGTGTGGAAGGAGGGGCGGCGCGGCGGAGGGGCCACGGCGCTCGCCTCGGGCGCCGGGCGTGCGGAGGCGATCGGCAGCGGCTCGGACCACACCGTCTTTCTGAACCTCGTGGGGGCCCCGGCGCTCGACATGACCTTCGACGGCGACTACGGCGTCTACCACTCCGCCTACGACGACTATTACTGGATGACCCGCTTCGGCGACCCGGGGCTGCGGTACATGACGAAGATGGCGGAGGTCTGGGGGCGCATGGCGATGCGGGCGGCCTCGGCCGACCTGATCCCCTTCGACTACGCCGTCTACGGCGGGGAGATCGACCGGTACATAAAGGAGCTGGGAGACTTCGTGGATCTCGACGATATGCGGCGCGCGGCAAGGGAGCTCTCGGCCTCCGGACGCGCGCTTCGCCGGTCTCAGCGCGGCCCCTCGCGTATCGCGACGATGCCCGATGGCGAACGCGAGCGACTCAACGGGGCGATCCTTTCGGCCGAGCGCGCCCTGTGCGATGAGGTCGGGCTGCCGGACCGTCCCTGGTTCAAGCACCTGATCTACGCCTGCCGCTACACCTACGCGGCGCTGGTGCTGCCGGGCCTGACCGAGGCGGTCGAGGCGCGGGACGCGGAGACGGCGCGGACCCGCGGGAAGGTCCTCGCCCAGGCGCTCCGGCGTTCGGCCGCCACGCTGCGATGAGCGGGCCGGCCGGCCTGCGCGCCTTCCTGGACGAGCGCTGCGCGGCGCGAGGCGATGCCGTCTTCCTGTGGTTCCGAGGGCAGACCTGGAGCTACGCGGACCTGGCGGCGATCACCGACGGGGCGGCCTCGGCCTTCTGCCGCCTCGGACTGGTCCGGGGCGATCGGGTCGCCCTCCTGATGCCCAATGGTCCGGAGGCGGTCTTCACGTGGCTCGCGCTGGCGAAGCTCGGCGCCGTCACCGCACCGATTCACTCGCAGCTCACCGCGCCGGAGGTCGGCGCCGCGCTGTCCCGGCTCGAGCCGAGAGCGCTCGTGGTCGATGAGACTCTCTCCGACAGGGTCTCCGCCACGCCGCCCGGGCTCCGCACGATCGGCCCCGAGCTTCAGGAGATCCTCTCGTCGCGCGACCCCCTGACCGGCGTGGACGCCCCCGCTCCCGAGGACCCTGCCGACATCCTGATGACCTCCGGGACCACGGGGCGGCCCAAAGGGGTCGTCCAGAGCCACCGCACCTTCGTGCTGACGGGGGAGGCATTCGCCCACTGGCTCGGGCTGACCCCGGAGGACCGGCTCTTCACCTGCCTGCCCCTCTCCCACGTCAATGCGAGGGCCTACTCCACGATGGGGGCGCTGGCGTCCGGCGGCTCGCTGGCGCTGGAGGACCGCTTCAGCGCCTCGCGCTTCTGGGGGTGGCTGGCCGATTCGGCCGCCACCCAGTGCAACACCATCGGCGCGATGCTGCAGATCATGCTGAAGGCTCCCCCCGGCGCGGCCGACCGGGCGCACCGGGTCCGTCTCGTCTACAACGCCCCCGCCCTCGGGCAGGAGGCGCACCTCGCCTTCGAGCGACGCTTCGGCGTGAGGCTCGTGATCGGTTACGGCCTGTCGGAATCGACCTTCGGCTTCGTACATCCGCTGCAGGGGGAGCGGCGGCTCGACTCGATGGGAAGGCTGAGGAGCCATCCGGATCAGCGATTCGGCAACGAAGCGAGGCTGGTGGCGGAGGGACGGGACGTGGGTCCCGGACAGATCGGAGAGATCTGGCTGAGAAACCCCGCGACCTTCTCCGGCTACTTCCGGGACGAGGAGGCCACGCGCGAGGTCCTCACCGCCGATGGCTGGCTGCGCACCGGGGATCTGGCCCGGCGCGACACCGGAGGGTGGCACACGTTCGTGGGGCGCGACAAGGAGATCATCCGGAGGCGCGGGGAGAACATCGCCCCGGCCGAGGTCGAGGCGGCGCTCGAGAGCCATCCGTCGGTGAAGGAGGCGGCCGTCGTGGGGGCGCCCTCTGCGCTGGGCGAAGAGGAGGTGGCGGCCTTCGTCGTTCTCGCGCCGGGCGCCAACGCGACCGAGGAGGAGCTGCGCGCCCACGCGGCGGCGCGTCTGGCCCCCTTCAAGGTCCCCTCGATCTGGCGCTTCATCGACGAGCTGCCCCGCACCCCGACCCGGCGCGTGGCCAGGCACCTGCTCAGGACGCAGGGAGGATAGCCGGGCGCGGTCAGGCCAGACCCAGGACCTCATCCACCACATCGAGGCCCCGGTCCAGGTCCTTCTCCTCGATGACGAGCGGCGGCGCGACGAAGAGGCACCGCCCGCGCACGAGCAAGTGGACATGGCGCTCGAAGGCTGCCGACTTGAGGCGCCCGAGGTCCACCCCCTCGTCCAGCTCCAGACACCCGTAGAGCCCGCGCGACCGCGCGTCGCGCACCGTGTGGTGCTGCCGGCGCATGAGGCCCAGGCGCTCCGCGAGCAGCTCACCAAGCACGCGCGAGCGCTCCACGAGCCCCTCCTCCTCGAACGCCTCGAGGTTGCCGAGCGCGGCGGCGAGCGAGAGCGGGTGGGCCGTGTGCGTGAGCCCAGTCGCCAGATCGTGGTCCGCGAAGAAGCGCGTCACCCTGAGGTTGACCGCCACCGCGCCCAGCGGCGCGTGCCCCGAGGTGATCCCCTTGCCCATCGCCATCATGTCGGGGAGCGCTCCGTAGTGATCGACCGCGAACCACCGGCCGGTGCGTCCGAACCCGGTGAGGACCTCGTCGAGGATCAGGAGGATACCGTGCCGATCGCAGATCTGCCGGATGCGCCTGTAGTAGTCGGGGGGCGGGAAGTAGCCTCCGTTGGTCCCCGGCACCGTCTCCATCAGGACAGCCGCGATGGTTGCGGGGTCCTCGGCGAGGATCGTCTCCTCCACGTGCGAGGCGCAGGGACGATCGCAGACATCGGGAGTCGTGCTCCAGGGGCAGCGGTGGCAGTAGGGGTCCTTGACCCGGACGACTCCGGGGAGCCTCGGCGGAAACCTCGCGGAACGCGGGTCGTCGGAGAAGGAGAGCGCGCCGAAGGTGGCGCCGTGGTAGGACCTCGCGCGACAGACCACCTTGCGCCGGCCCGTCACCATCATCGCCATCTTGACGGCGTGCTCGTTGGCATCCGCGCCGCCGAGCGTGAAGAGGAATGTGTCGAGCCCCTGCGGCGTGACGCGTGCCAGCTCCCGCCCCGCGCGCTCGCGCACTTCGGTGGTCATCGCCGGTCCGGCCACCACCAGATCGTCGAGCTGGCGCCGCATCGCCTCGAGGATCCGCGGATGGCCGTGGCCGGCGTTGGCGTTGGCCACCACCGAGGCCAGATCGAGATAGCGCTCCCCGGCCCGGTCCCAGAACCACGCGCCCGAGCCTCCGCCCAGAGGAAACGGGACGAAGTCCCGCTGTGAGGTCCAGGTGAACAGGGTGTGGCTACCGGGCATCTCTCACGATCGTCCGGCTCTGCTCGCGCAGGAACTGCTGGACATAGTAGGGGCCGCACCCTCCCTTGCCCGTGGAACCTGAGGCCTTCCATCCGCAGAACGACTGCACGCCCGGCCAGGCTCCGGTGGTGGCGCCGGTGCGACGGTTGGCGTAGGTCACGCCCGCCTCGATCCGGTCGAAGAAGGTCCGCACCTCCTCCTCGTCCTCGCTGAAGATGCCGGCGGTCAGGCCGTACTCGGTCCGGTTGGCGCGCTCGATCGCCTCCTCGAGCGACGCCACGGGCGCCACGCACACCAGCGGCACGAAGAGCTCCTCCCGCCAGAGGCGGTGCTCGCCGGCCAGGCGGTCCACGATGGCGGGAGAGACGAAGTGGCCCGCGCGAGAGAGCTCGGGCGACGGCGCGGCGCCGAGGATCACGCGGCCGTCGCGCCGCGCCTCGTCGATCGCGAGGGTCCAGACGGCCGCCGCCTTTTCGTTGATCAGGGGACCAAGGTAGGTCTCACGCTCGATCGGGTCTCCGATCCTCATCCCCCGCGTCGTCTCGACCAGCGCCTCCATGAACCGGTCGTACACGGACCTGTCCACGAAGGCCCTCGAGCACGCGCTGCACTTCTGCCCGCCATACCCGAAGGCGGAGCGCGCAACTCCCTGCGCCGCCTTCTCGATGTCGGCGCGCGCCGTCACCACGGCCGGGTTCTTGCCGCCCATCTCGACGATGACGGGACGCGGGTAGTCCCGCGCGAACGATGCCATGAGCTCGAAGCCGACCTGCCTGGAGCCCGTGAAGACCAGACCGTCGAGGCCGGCCTCGAGGAAGGCCCGCCCCAGCACCCCTCCCGAGCCCGTGATGATGTTGAAGACTCCCGCGGGGAGCCCCGCTTCGACGAAGATCTCGTGGAGCCTCAGCCCGGTCAGCGCGGCGTCGGAGGCCGGCTTGAAAACCACCGTGTTGCCGGCCGCCAGCGCGCCCCCCGACATCCCCGCGGCCAGGGCCAGAGGGAAGTTGAAGGGGCTGATGACGCCCCATACTCCGTACGGACGCAGCACCGAGCTGGTCTCCTCGCCCGGCAGGAGCCTGCCGAGCGGCTTGACGAACCCGCCGGCCTCCTCGAACTGGTCGCAGTAGTAACGCAGCAGGTCGGCCGACTCGTAGGCGTCGCCGTACGCCTCCAGCCGGTTCTTGCCCACCTCGATCGACATGAGGGCCGCCAGCTCGGAGGCGTGATCGGAGATCCTGTCGGCCGCGGTCCTGAGAATCCCGAGCCGCTCTCTCCAGGGACGCCCGCTCCATCCCGGGAATGCCCGACGCGCGGCCGCGAGAGCGCGGGCCACGTCGCCCGGCCCGGCCTGGGGAAACCGGCCGATCAGGATCGTCGTGTCGATGGGCGATCGATCCTCCACCATCGCCGCGCCCGCCCCCGTCCCGATCGGCGAACCGTCGATCTCGATGCGATGCGTCGCGCCCAGCGACGCGCGCACGCGAGGCACCGCCTCCTCGTACGCCACGTGCGCCTCGTCGTTTCCCGCCAACGTGACGTATGTGACCTTCATGGCCTCGACTCCAGGTGAGTTCATGTAGTATACGCGAGATGGACTCGACCCGACCCGCTGCGCACGTCCCCGGGGAGCTCCCTCGCGCGCTCAATCTCCTGGATTCCACGCTGCTGGTGGTCGGGCTCGGCATCGGCACCGGGATCTTTCTGACCACGGGGATCATGGCGGAGCACCTGCCGAGCCTCTCGTGGCTGATGGTTGTCTGGGCGGCCGGCGGGCTCCTCACGCTGGCCGGAGCCCTCACCTACGCCGAGCTGGGGGCGATGATGCCCGCCGCCGGCGGCCAGTACGTCTACCTTCGCGAGGCGTACGGCGATCTCGCCGCGTTCCTGTTCGGCTGGTTCGCGCTGCTGGTCTATCAGTCGGGAGGCAACGCCGCGCTGGCGGTCGGATTCGCGGAGTACTTCGGCTACTTCTTCCCCTCCCTCGGAATGCAGAATCTGCTCCACGAGGTCACGATCGGCGGACACCTCTTCCGGATCTCCGCGGGGCACTTCACGGCGGTGGCCGCCATCATCCTGCTGACGTGGGTCAACATCCGAGGTCTGCGCGAAGGGGCGATCCTCAGCAACATCCTGAGCGCCGCCAAGATCGGAGCCATCGGCGCCTTCGTGCTGCTGGGGTTCGCCGTCGCGGCCCCTGCCGCTGCACCGGCGGTCGCCGACGGCTCGCCGGCCGGCCCCGCGGCCGGATTCGATCTGGCGCGCGGCCTCGGTCTGGCCATCATCGCGGTGCTCTGGACATACGACGGCTGGAACACCTTCAGCTTCTCTGCGGGCGAGGTGAAGAACCCATCGCGCAACATCCCGATGGCTCTCATGCTCGGCACCGGGCTCATCACCGTGCTTTACCTCGCGGTCAACGCGGCCTACATGCGCGCGCTGCCGATCTCCGAGATGGCCGGCGTCACCCGGATCGCCGAGCACGCCGCGCAGGCCCTGTGGGGGCCCGGCTCGGCCACCCTGATCTCGGCGGCGATAGCGTTGAGCGGCTTCGGATGCCTTCACGGAAACATACTTGTGGGGGCGCGCGTCTACTACGCGATGGCGCGCGACCGGATCTTCTTCCGGTCGGTCGGGCGAGTGCATCCGAGGCACCTGACGCCCGCCACGGCCCTCATCGTGCAGGGGGTCTGGTCCTGTCTGCTGACCCTGTCGGGCCAGTACGAGCAACTCTTCACCTTCGCGGTCTTCGCGGGGATGCTGATGTACGCCGCCTCCGCAGCAACCGTGTTCACGTTGCGTCGCGCGCGCCCGGACGCGCCGCGACCCTACCGCGCCTGGGGTTATCCGATCGTGCCCGGGCTCTACATCGCCGCGCTGGGGGTCATCATCGCCAGCACGATCTATACTCGACCCGTTGAATCGATTGCGGGCCTGGCCTTGATCGCCGCGGGCCTGCCGGCCTACTGGTTCTTCAGGAGAGGGAAGCTCGCCGCATGAACCTTCGTGCCTTGCGGGCGCGCGACCGGGAGGTCCTGGAACGGATCCTCCAGGAGACCGGCGCCTTCTCTCCCGTAGAGGTCAAGGTGGCCATCGAGCTCGTCGATTACGCGCTGGGCAAGCCGGATCAGACCGATTACTATTTCCAGTGCGCCGAGGACGGTGGGGGGACCCTCCTCGGGTACATGTGCTACGGCGAGGTCCCCCTGTCGGATCGCTGCTGGGACCTCTACTGGATCGCTGTCGATCCAGCGGCGCAGGGCCGGGGGGTCGGAAGCGGGTTGGTCCGCTTCATGGAGAAGGACCTGACCGAGAGGCGCGCCCGCAAAATCTTCATCGAGACGGGGGGCAAGACCTCCTACGGCTCCACCCGGAAGTTCTACGAGTCCATGGGGTACGCCGAGATCGCGCGGATCCCCGGTTTCTTCGCCGCCGGCGACGACAAGGTGATCTTCGGCAAAGACTTGATCTGAGGGGCCGGAACCATGAAAGAGATCGTGCCGGGCGTCTGGACGTGGTCGGTGTTCAACGAGGAGAGGGGTCTGAGCTTCAATGGCCACCTCGTGGCAGGCGATGAAGGGTGCGTCCTGATCGATCCACCTCCCATGACCGAGGGGGACCTGGACCAGGCGGAACGGCTCGGCCCTCCCGCCGCCATCCTCATCACGAACCGTCACCACACGCGCGACGCGATGACGCCGGCCGGCCGTTTCAAGGCCCGCATCCTGGTGCATGAGCTGGACGCCATCGGGCTGCCGCCGGCGCTGAGGCTGGGCGGGGTCTTCCGCGGCGGGGATCGCCTCACCGGCGGGCTGCTCGTCGTGACCCTGATGGATCAGAAGTCGCCCGGCGAGAGCGCGCTCGTGCTGAAGACGGCCAAGGCCGTCATCCTGGGAGATGCCCTCATCGGGAAGCCACCGGGGAGCTTCAACCTGCTCCCCGCCGACAAGTACAAGGATGTCTCGAAGGCCCGCGACGGGATTCGCAGGTTGCTCGACTACCCCTTCGACGCCGTGCTGGTAGGAGACGGAGAGTCGATCGCCGCGGGGGGCCGCAAGGCGGTGGAGGCCTTTCTCGCGCGCGCCTAGCGATCCGCACCAGGAGTTCAACATCTTTGTGGAGGCGTGCGATGACGGCAAGGGAGGAGCGGTTCGGCCTTTCGGCGATAGGCCAGATATCGGTGCGGGTGCGCGACCTGGAAAGGGCCATGCGGTTCTATCGCGACACCCTCGGCATGAAGTTCCTCTTCACGGCGCCCCCGCAGATGGCGTTCTTCGACTGCGGCGGCATCCGGCTCATGCTGGGCGTTCCCGAGAAGCCCGAGTTCGATCACCCGGGCTCCATCATCTACTACCGGGTCAGTGACATCCAGGGCGCGGCGGAACACCTCCGCGGCAAGGGTGTGCGGTTCGAGTCCGACCCGCACCTCGTGGCCCGCCTTCAGACCCACGACCTCTGGCTGGCTTTCCTGCGGGACCCGGAGGACAACCTCCTTGCTTTGATGAGCGAGGTGCCGAAGAGGTAGCAGGCTTGAAAAAGTGAGGCCCGCGGGGGGGGTGTTGGATCCGCGGGCCTCGTGCCAGTTGTCAAACTGGGCCAATGACATCCTCGACAAGAGCAAGTCCCGTTCCAGGCCTCCGGCCCCCTGCCCGCGGGACGGGGCATCGAAGCTCAAACCCTTCCTCTCCTTGCACCTGGCGGGCCGCGTTCCGGTCAGGCCTCAGGGCCGCGGCGGCCGCCGGGCGCATAGGCCCTATGAGGCGGCCCTCCAGGGGTTCATAGAATCTTGTCTGGATCGATCCCGTGCTTGCGCAGGTAGTATCCGAGGTTGCGCTGGTCGATCCCCAGAAGGCGCGCGGCCTCCTTGCGCACCCCGTCCGACAGACGCAACGCCTCGAGCACGACATCCTTCTCACGCTTGCCGAGCGCGAGCCTCAGATTCAGCTCGGGCTCGCCAGCCGGGGCGCAGGGGGCGGACGTCTCCTGGGCGGCCGGCAGATCGGGAAGGTGCAGAACGGGACCCGGGTTCAGGATCAGGGCCCGCTCGATCACGTTGCGAAGCTCCCTCACGTTGCCGGGCCACGAATAGGACATCAGCGCGTCGAGAGCCGGCCCGGTCACGGCCGGGGCGGGACGCCCCAGTCTGGCGGAGATCTCCCGCACGAACCGATCGGTCAGAGGGGAGATGTCCTCCGGTCGCGCGCGCAGCGGGGGAACGTCGATACGCAGGACGTTGATCCTGTAGAAAAGGTCCTGCCGGAACCGGCCGGATGCCACGTCGGCCTCCAGGTCGCTGTTGGTGGCGGCGATAATCCTGACGTCCACGCGCGTGGGCTTCTCGTCACCGAGGCGATCGAACTCCCCGTCCTGCAGGACGCGGAGGATCTTGGCCTGCGCGGGCAGAGGCATGGCCCCCACCTCGTCCATGAAGAGGGTCCCCCTGTCGGCCAGCAGGAACCGCCCCTCCCGATCGGCGGTCGCGCCCGTGTAGGAGCCCCGCCGGTGGCCGAAGAACTCGCTCTCCCACATTTCGATCGGGACCGCGGCGCAGTTGACGCGCACGTAAGGGCCGCGCGCGCGCGGGCTTATCCGGTGGAGCAGACGGGCGAGGACCTCCTTGCCCGTGCCCGACTCGCCCGTCAGCAGCACCGTGGCGTCGCTGGGGGCGGCGGCGCGCACCATCCCGATGACCTGCATCCAGGCGGGGCTGACCCCCACCGGCAGGTCATCGCCGGCCGCCGGCGCCCCGGGGACCGAGCCGCGCAGGTAGGCCACTTCCCGCCTAAGCGCGCGCGCCGTCATCGCGCGCGCGAGGGCCACCTCGAGGGCGTCCGGGTCGGCCGGCTTGAGGATGTAGTCGCTCGCGCCGGCCCGGATGCATTCGACCGCCGAAGCGATCGTGCCGAACCCGGTCAGCACGACGACCGGAACCCCGGGGTACAGCTCCTCCATGCTGCGGATCAGGCCGAGCCCACCGCTGCCGGGCATGTTCAGGTCGGTCAGCACGACGTCGACGGGCGTCCGCGACAGGGCGTCGAGTGCCAGCTCCGGCGAGGCGGTGGAGCTCACCTCGTAGCCGCGGGCCCCGAGCATGTCGCTCAACGATTCACGGACGTAGGCTTCGTCCTCGACGATCAGGAGACGGCCGCGCGGCGCGGTCCCGCCGGGTTTCTTCATCATCTCGGGATTGAGTATACCGGGTGCGTCAATGGGCTGCGTCCAGCAGCTCGCGGACCCGTTGCGCCAGGTCATCGGGGGTGAAGGGCTTCGGAAGGAAGGCCATCGAGGGGTCGAGCGTCTCGTCGGTGTACCCGGACATGTAGAGGACCTTCATCTCGGGCCTCATCGGCGCGAGGTACTCGGCCAGCTCGAGGCCGCTCATCACCGGCATCACGACATCGGTGACCATCAGGTCGATCCGCCCTTCGAACCGCTCGCAGATGAGGCGGGCGTCGACGGGGTCCTCGGCCTCCAGCACGTTGTACCCGCCGAGCTGGAGCACCTCGCGCACGAGATTGCGCACGATGGTCTCATCTTCCACGAGGAGAATCGTCTCGGTGCCCTCGAGCGAGGCCTGCGATATGACGGGTGTCTCGATCGCCGAGGGCAGGCCCTGCACGCGCGGCAGGCAGATCCTGAAGGTCGAGCCCCGGGCCGGCCCCGTATCGAGCAGGATGTACCCGCCGGTCTGCCGGATGATCCCGTACACCATCGAGAGCCCGAGACCCGTTCCCTTGCCCACCTCCTTCGTGGTGAAAAAGGGCTCGAAGATGCGCACGCGCGTGTCGTCGTCCATCCCGTGGCCGGTGTCGCTGACCGCGAGGACGACGTACCGGCCCTTCTCCATCGGCGCCTGCTGCGCGTCGCGGATCCCCTCGAGCTCGGTCTCGGTGGTGCTGATGGTCATCGACCCGTTCGACGGCATCGCGTCGCGCGCGTTGACGACAAGGTTCATGATCACCTGCTCCATCTGGCCCGGATCGGCTTCCACCGACCCCAGAACCGGCTGCAGGTCGGTGACCAGGTTGATGCTCTCGCCGATCAGCCTGCGCAGCATGCTCTCCATGCCCCGGATCACGGCGTTGAGATCGAGCAGCCGGGGTTGGAGGACCTGCTTGCGTCCGAAGGCGAGAAGCTGCCGCGTCAACGCGGCCGCCCGGTTTCCCGATCTCCTGATCTCCCCCAGTTGCTGCGAGGCCGGGTGGTCGCTGCCGAGCTGGCGCATCAGCAGCTCCGAATGGCCGGTGATCACCGTGAGGAGGTTGTTGAAGTCGTGGGCGATCCCGCCGGCCAGCCTTCCGATCGCCTCCATCTTCTGCGCGTGCCGGAGTTGCTCCTCGCTGCGGCGCAGCGCCTCGTGAGCCCGTTCTCGCTCGATCACGCGGCCGAGCTGGGTGCCGATGTGGCCCATCACCTGCATTAGACCTTCGTCGGGCTCGATCGTCTCCGGGGAAAAGAACTCGAGCACCGCCGCGACCTCGTGGCCCACGAGCACCGGGAACCCGAACCCCGCGTGCACCCTGATGTCGGGCGCCGCGAGCGCGGGCGGGAAGTTGGCGTCCTTCGTGACGTCGACGATCCAAGCGGGCCGGCCGCTTTCGAGGACCCTCCCGGGCAGCCCGATGCCGGGCTTGAACCGGGTCTGGTCGGAGATCTTCCGGAAGGCCTCGTACCTTTCCGCGTCGTCGAGGTGCCAGAGCTTCGTGGGGATCAGCTCGCCCGAGGCGTCCGGGGCGAGCCGGTAGGCGTTGCCGACCGGCCATCCCGTGAACGCGCAGACCCGGTCGAGGCAGATCCTGATCGCCTCATCGATCCCCCGCGCCTGGTTGGCGGCCACGGCCACCTCCTGGAGGAGCTGGACCCGGGCCTTCTCCTGGCGCAGCACGCCCAGGCCCGAGACATCCTGGATCATGACCATCGTCTCCTCAATCCTTCCGTCGGGAGACATGATCGGCATGCTGGTGGTGTAGAGATCGCGGCGTTCCCCGCCCACCTCCAGCAGAATCTCGCGGTGTGCCACCTGCCCGGTCCTGAGGGCCTGGCTGGCGGGGCAGATGTCGCAGATCCGGTCGCGCCCGCACAGCACCTGGTTGCAGCTCTGGCCGAAAAGGACGCCCGGATGCGCGCCGCCGCCGCCGATCAGCCCGCCGACCAGGTTGTTGGCCCAGATCAGGCGGAACGAGGAATCGATGACCATGAAGCCGGCGTCACTGTTGTTGACGACCGCGGAGAGCTTCTGTCGCTCCTTCTCGAGGACCCTCATCTGCCCATCGAGGAGAGCGAACCGGTGCTCGTAGTCCTCCACCTTGCGCCGCAGCGTCTCGAGGTCGTCGTCGGTCTCGTGGGAGGAGGTGACGTCCACTGGGTCCCCTGAAGGAGGGTTCACGCGCGGCGGGTGCCGCCCGCCGGAGAGGTTCCCTCGCGCTTCACATAGGCCTCGGAAAGCCACTCGGCGACGCGCTCGACCATGACGACCGAAGCCGGATCGAACGCATCCGGCTCGTGGCTGTCGATGTCGATCTGGGCGAAGATGTGGTCTCCCTTGCGGATCAGGATCACCAGCTCCGACCTCGTGGCGGTGGAGCAGGCCAGGTAGTTGTCCGCCTTGGACACGTCAGGCACGTTGATGTTGCGCTTCTCCGCCACGGCGGTGCCGCAGACGCCGCGGCCCACCGCGATGAAGACGTGATCGGTCGGTGCGCCGATGAACGGCCCCAGTCGCAGCACATTATCGGGAAACAGCTCGTAGATCCCGGTCCAGTGAAATCTCGGGTTCGAGCGGTGGAGCAGATCCATTGCGGCGCGGAGCAGTCCCTCGAAGCTAACGTTGTGCCTCGCCATGTCGTCCAGGGTCCGGCAGATCTCTTCACCCGTCACAGGACCACTCCTCCGCCGGCGGGACCCGGAGGACCGGCGCGCCAGGGAAATGTAGGCGGCTCACGCTTCGCCGGCCACCGCCCCGCGGAAGCTCCTTCGATCCACCCGGAACGTTCTGAAAGGAAACCGTTTGTACCTACCGGCCTGGGGAGGGAAAGGCTAGTCGGAAGAGGGCCCCCCCTTCGGGGCGGTTTTCCACCCGGATCTCCCCCCCATGGTGTCGCACGATCGAGTGACATATCGAGAGGCCCAGACCGGCCGACTGCTTGGTCGAATAGAACGGCTCGAAGATCCGCGACGCCTCCTCCGGTCGCACGCCGGGACCGCGATCGGCGATCTCCACCTGAACGCCATCCTCGGTCGCGTAGGATCGGATCGCGACCTCGCCGCCGCCGGCCTGCGCCTCGCAGGCGTTGAGCAGGAGATTGAGGAAGACCTGCCCGAGCGTGGCCTGGCTGCCCGTCACCACGGGTGCGGGACTGGCCAGGTCGAGCTTGAACTGGACCTTGTCGAACTCCCGCCGCGATCCGACGAACCGGGCGGCGCTGCGGATCACGTCATTGATGTCGAGCGGGGTCATGGGGGCCGTGGCCGGGTCGGCGTGCTGCAGGACCTGGTGCACGACGCCGGCCGCACGCTGCAGTCCCTCCCCGACGCGGTCCAGGTGACGCCGGCCCGCCTCGAGGTCGCCGCGCGCCAGAGCCTCGCCGGCCAGCGTGAGGTAGTTGGACATCCCTTCGAGCGGGTTGTTGATCTCGTGGGCCATGCCGGCCGCCAGGCGTCCCACGGTGCTGAGCCGCTCCGTGTGGAAGAGCTGGCGCTCGACCTCTCTCACGCGCGTCTCCTCGCGCGCGCGGGCCTCGAGACGCTCACGTCTTCGCGCCTGCTGGATCGCGAACGAACCGAGCAGGAGGGCCAGCGCCATCACGGCCAGGTTCACGCCCATCGTGATCCGGTAACGCCGGGTCAGCGGCTCGAGCAGGGCCAGGGCGGCCCCGCGAGAACGCTCGCACTCGAGCTTCCACGGAGCGGTCGCCGACCATCCCTGAGCGCGGACGGGCGCCTCGACGTAGACCCAGCCGGCGGGAGACGTTCGCCCACGGGCCCCGAGGAATCCCGAATCCCGCGCGAGGGTCCCGCCGGCGTCGTCGCGCAGCTCGCAGGCGCGCGAGGGATCCTCGCTGCTGCGGGCGTGGGCCAGCAATACGACTTCGTCGATGACCGCCTCCAGCCGCGTGGCCTCGAGGGCGCGGGCTCCGGGAGCCGTCTCGAACGCGAGCAGTGTGCTGATCCTGGCCGCGGGGACCGGACGTCGATCCCGGGCCGACGCCCTCCAGAGGACCGGGATGCCACCGCGCCGGCCGGCTTCCACCAGCGAGGCGCCGCCGGCCGACCGCGCGGTCAGGTGCATCACCTCGGCATGGCCTCTCAGAAAGAGCAGGAGCGCTCCCTCGGCCGCCATACGCCCCCAGCGCGCTTCGCGCGGATCGGCGGATGCCAGCGTGCTCTCGAGCGTGAAGAAGGCCGGCGAGCCGGTGAGGAAGGCCAGGTCCGCGCGGGTGGACGACAGGACGCTCTCGATCGCGCGAGCGCGCGCGGCGACCTCCAGCTGGAATACCCGGGAGGACTGATCGAGGACGTCCCGCCGCGCCAGCGCAATCCCCCAGATGCCGGCGACGTTGACCGCCACGACGGCCGTCACGGCGAGCGCGGTGAGCCACCGGACACTCAGCGGCCAGTCGCCCCGCTCCCTCACAGCGCCGCCAGCACGCGGCACGCGTGAGTCTTGAAGATCAGGTGGACCGGCATCCCCGGCTTGAGATCGAGCCTGAGGAGCGCCTTTCTGGTGATGGCCGCCACGACCCGGGTGGGCGCCCTGCCCAGCGCCACGACCACGAGCACCCGCTCGTCGGCCTCGTGCCGGTCGGGTGTCGGATCGCCGCCGGCGGCCTCGCGGATCTCGAGGATCGATCCGCCCGGCATGTTCTGCGCCGAAAGACCGGTGGGCGCATCCACCGCGAGGATCAGGTCCTCCGCCCGGATCCCGACGACCGCCTCGTCCGCCTGGGCAAGCGCCCGTCCCGGCACCATCACCGTGAGGCCGGGTTCGAGCTCGATCGTCGCGGTCGCCTCGGCCCTCTCCACCACGCGCCCGCGCAGGATGTTCTCGAAACCGTCCTCGCGCGCGATGGGCAGGACCGCCGGATCGGTGAAGACCTCTTCCGGGCGCCCGCGCGCGATGAGCCGGCCCCGGTCCAGCACGGCCACCTCGCCGCTCAGCATCCTGATCTCGGAGGCGTCGTGCGAGACGCAGAGCGTCGGGATGTCGAACTCCCGTTGCACCTGGAGCAGGTAGGGCAGGATCCTGCGGCGCAAGGGAAGATCGAGCCCACCGAGGGGCTCGTCCAGCAGCATCAGCTCCGGGCCGGAGCAGAGCGCCCGGCCCAGCGCGACGCGACGCATCTCTCCGCCCGACAGTTCGGAGATCGCGCTCTCCCGCACCTGCTCCAGCTCGAGCATCCGAAGGACCCTCGACGGCGCGAGCCGCTCCGACGCCGTGCGGCGAGCCCGGCGGCCCCCGGCCAGCAGATTCCCCATCACGGTGCGATGGGGAAAGAGCCTGAGATCCTGGGGAAGATACCCCACACCGCGGAGCTGAGGAGGCAGGCGCACGCCGCGCGCGGTGTCGAGCCAGGCCCTGCCGCCGATCTCGATCCGTCCGGTCACGTCGCCGCGCAGCCCCGCGACCGCCTCCAGGATCGTCGTCTTGCCCGCCCCGGAGTGCCCGAAGATCCCCATCCAGCGCTCGGAGCTCTCCCACACCACGTCGAGCGTGAAGCGGTCGAGGGGGACCCTGATGTCGATCCGGATGCTCCCGCTCACCGCGACACCGCCCGCCGGCGCATGAGCATCTCCACCGTCCAGACGGCGGCGAAGGACAGCGCAACCGTGATGGCGATCAGGACCATCGCCTCATCGTCGCGTCCTATCTGCATGTCGCTGAAGATCGCAAGCGCCAGGGTCTGCGTCCTTCCGGGTATGTTGCCCGCCACGATCACGGTGGCGCCGAACTCGCCCAGTGCCCTGCTGTATCCGAGGATCGCCGCCGCCGTCAGGCCGCGCCGCGCGAGCGGAAGAGTGATGGTGGTGAAGACGGCGACGTTTCCCAGACCCAGCGTGCGCCCCATGGCCTCGAGCTTCGGGTCGACCTGCTCGAACGCCACGCGCGCGGTGCGCGCCACCAAGGGGAGCGCCATGAGAGCGGAGGCGAGCGCCGCCCCCTTCCAGGTGAAAATCAGGTCCAGGTCGATGCCCAGGGTCCGCTCGCCAAGCGGGCCGTTCGAGGCCAGCAGCCGGAGCAGCAGGTAGCCCACGGCCGTCGGCGGCAGCACGAGCGGAAGGGTCGCGACCGTCTCGACGACGCTCTTGCCGGGAAAGTCGCGCCGCGCGAGCAGAAGGCCCAGGGCGACCCCCACCGGCAGGATCGCGAGCGTCGCCCAGAAGGCGACCTTGAGGCTGATCAGAAGCGGCACGATGGGCAGGAGGTGATCGCTCAGGCTGGCGGCGGCGTCGACGGTGATCTCGGTGGGAGGATCGGACGCAGCGCGCGCGTCGATCGCTGTCAGGGCCGCCGCCGACAGCAGCGCCGCGAGGGTCCGGCTCAACATGCGCCCTATTCTATCCCCGGCGAGTTCGCGCCGGTGTCCTCGCCCTCGTCTCCCTGGCGAGATCCTCCAGGAAGCCGCGCGACCAAGCGTCAGCGGTCGCTTTCAGGACCGTCCCGAGGAGCGCGGCGTGCCGTCGCCGGCGCTCCTGGAGCGGCATGGAGAGGGCCCGGGCAATCCCGCTCGCGGCATCGGCGGGGATGTACGGGTTGACGAGCACGGCGTCGAGAAGCTCCTCGGCGGCACCCGCGAAGCGGCTCAACACGAGGACTCCCGGCGATTCCGGGTCCTGGGCCGCCACGAACTCCTTCGCGATGAGGTTCATGCCGTCGCGTAACGGCGTGACCAGCCCGACGGCGGCCTCACGATAGAACCGCGCGAGCGTCTCGGTCGGGTAGCTGCGGTACAGGTAGCGGATGGGCACCCAATCGTGGTCGGCCAGCTCTCCGTTGACGCGCCCCACCAGATGATCCACCCGCCGCTTCTGCTCGACGTACCCGCGCACCCTTGACCTCGAGGGGGAGGCGATCTGCACGAAGGAGACCTTCTTCCTCCACTCCGGGAACCGCTTCACGAGCGATTCGAACGCCAGTATCCGCTCGGGGATTCCCTTGGTGTAGTCGAGCCGATCCACGCCGAGTATCAGACGCCGGCCCCGGATGACCCGTGTCAGCTCGCCACGCCTCCCCCTGCCCCGCGACGTTTCCTCGCGCGGAAGGAAGACAGTGGGATCGATCCCGATCGGGTAGACCCCCGCGCGCTGCCTGCGGCCCCCCGCCACGAGCCGCGCGCCGTCGCGACGCGCGTTGAGCAGCCGCTTGCAGCAATAGACGTAGTTGTCGAGCGAGGTCATCGTCTGGAATCCCACCAGATCGTAATGGTGCATCGCCTCCAGGAAGTCTCGCGGTTCGGGCAGGAGCTGCCAGAGGTCGTATGGCGGAAACGGAATGTGGAGGAAGTAGCCGAGAGGTCCTGTCCATCCAAGCCGCCGCAGCTCGCGGCCCAGGCTGATGAAGTGATAGTCGTGGATCCAGATGGTATCGCCTGACCTCAGCATCGGCCGCAGAGTCGAGGCGAAGCGGGCGGCGACCTCGCGGTAGCAGGTCTCCTGATCCCGATCGATCCTCATCTTCTCGGGGAAGCCGTGGAACAACGGCCACAGGACTTCGTTGCAGAAGCCTCGGTAGCTGGAGGAGATCTCGCGCTGGGTCATGGGCAAACCCGCGACCTGAATCCCCTCCATGGTCCCCTTCACGAGCCGCCCCTCCTCGCCAACGGGAACGACCGCGCCGCTCCAGCCAAACCAGAGGCTTCCGGTTCTCTTCCTCAGGGCGCCGCGCATACCGGTCGCGAGCCCACCGACGGGCATTCGGTGGTCGTCGAGGGCGCCGGACGAGGGCAGGTGGGGCAGACGGTTGGAGACCACCACGAGTCGCGTCACGGCCGGGACCCGCCTTCCACGAGCTCCAGCCATCCCTCGAGCAGGAGCGTCAGATCCTCCACCGATGAGACGCGCCCCGCGGCCTGCGACGGTCGTTCCACTCCCGACACCAGCAGGCCGAAGCCTTCGGAGCGGACCACCGCGAAGGCATCCTCGTCCGTCTCATCGTCCCCCACGTAGACGGGGAGCGTGCCCGGCGGTGAGGCGGCCATCAGCTCCCGAACCGCCGTCCCCTTGTCGCGGCCGGGAGCTCTCAGCTCGATGCCGCCGTCGGCGGCGCGCATGAGAAGTCCGGCGAGGGCGATCTGGGCCCCCCACGCCTCCGCGCAGAGCCTCTCAACCCTCCGCACTTCCTCTTCCGGCAGGCCGCGCGTGTGCAGCACAATGCCGGCGCTCTTGCGCTCCAGGAGCGCCTCCCATCCCCGCGAGACGGCAGCGGCGGCGGCCCGCGCCAGCGCCTCGGTGCTGGCCGCGTCCGGTGAGACACGGATGAACTCGCCCCCCGCGGGCTTCGACTCCCATCCGTGCTCCCCCACCATCGAGACGGGAAGGCCGCCGATCAGGCGCTCCAGCTCGTCGATGGGCCTGCCGGAGACGATCGCCACGTGCGTGCGCCGGCTCGTCGCGGCTCGCCGCACCAGCTCGAGGAGTTCCGGTGAGGGGGCGGCCTCCATCCGGTTGAGGCGGAAGGGCGCGAGGGTCCCGTCATAATCGAGCATGAGGAGCCGGTGGGGCGAGGCGGCGGCCCGGCTCCAGAAGTCACGAGGGAGCCGATCGAGCGTTCTCACGTGACCTCGATTCTGTCCTGCGCCCCGTGCTTGAGGCTGAGCATGAGGGCCAGATAATCGCGGAGGTGCCGCGTGAGGAGGAAGTTTTCGCGCACGAACCGCCTCCCTTTCTCACCCATTCTCGCGCTCTCCTCGGGCCGGTTCAGAAGATACCTGATGCGGAAGGCGGCGCCTTCCGGGGTGTTCACCAGATAGCCGGTGTGGCCGTTGATCACCTGGAGCTTGATCCCGCCCGTCTCCCCGCCGATGACGGGTTTGGCTTTCCAGAGGGCCTCGGTGACCGTCAGACCGAAGCCTTCCCGTGTCGATTTCTGGAGGACCACGTCCGCGCGGCGCTGCAGGGCGTTGATGGCACGGTGCGCGTCGGGCCTCATCGACAGGATGTGGACGTCGGGGTCCTCGCCCGCCTCGTCGCGCACCTCGCGCAGCACGGCCTCCCCCTCGGGATCGTCGGTGGCCTCGCCGCCGGCCAGCACGAGCTGGACCGGCGCGTGCCTCCGGACCATGCGGTAGGCCCGGATCACGCCGACGGGGTCCTTGAAGCGATCGAACCTGGAGACCTGGAGGAGTACGGGACGGACGGGATCCAGGCCAAACCGCTCGGTGACCTCCTCGACCTCCGCGTCCTCGAGCGGGATGTTCTTCTCGCTGAGCGGATCGATGCTCGGCGGGACCACGTACTGAGGATGCGCCAGAGTCTGGGCGAAGGCGGCCAGCGAGAAGACGCTCGCGTCGTAGGGACGGACGAAGTCCCTCAGGAACTTCCAGACCGGGCGGTGGGGTCTGCTCGCGTCGATGTGGCAGCGCCAGATCCACTTGCCGCCACGTTTCGGACAGCATCCCAGCAGGGCCGCCGGCTGGGGATCGTGGATGAAGACGAAGTCGGCCTCCTCGAGCCGGCCCCGCAGCCTTTCGGCGTTGCGGCGGTTCGTGGCGAGGTATGACTCCAGGAGGCGCGGGCGGAGATCCACGGCATTGCCCTGCAGGCCGTTGTGGAACCCCTTGGTCACCTGGAAGAACTCCTCGTCCCCTTCGATCACCTCCCACGAAGCGTCCAGGCCGAGCTCCCGCTTGAGAGGCACCAGCCGATCCAGGATCTCGGCGACGCCTCCTCCCCTGCGCGTCGAGTTTACGTGCACCACCTTGCGGCCCTCGAGGGGACGCGCGAGCTTGTGGAGGTGCTCGATGACCTCCTCTCCCGCCACGGCGGCATAGGCATCCAGAACCGCGCTCATCCGGCCCGTGCCTGCCGCGGCGGCCCTTCGAAGCACGCCGCGATCAGGTCCCGCATCTCGGTGAGGGTCCAGAGGTTGAAGTCGATGGTACCGAGCCGGCGGCGGGTCGGCTCGTGGTCCTCACCCCAGCCCTCCAGCCAGACCGAGATGTCGTCGAGCCTGGCCGGGTGTCTCCGCCTGGCCTCGACAAAATGGTAGAAGACGCTTCCAGTCGACAGCCGCGGGATCAGGTTCGCGAGATCCCCGGGCATGGCCGCGCTGAGACCCGTCCCGAAGATGAGGATCTGCGAGCGAAGAAAGTGGAACTCACGCCCCGGGGCGACGCTGGGCACATGATCCAGATCGGCAAGGCGATCCTCGATCACGTCGAGGAGGCGCTGTCTGAGATCCTCGAGATTCTCGTAGTCGAGCGGGTCGATGACGTCCAGCATCTCGGCGAGCTGAAAGTCGTGGAGCTGGCGGCGCGCCCAGAGGGCAAAGTCGTTGCGGTACTCCGGATCGTCGAAGGTGTGTCTGAGAAGCGCCTGCTGGAAGTGGTGGTCGAGGCTCCCCGCGGGGACATCGCTCAGCCGATCCCTCAGCTCGCGAAGATCCTGGGCGCTCTTCCCGAGGGCGAGCGTGATGAGCGTGCAGTCCATCACCTCGAACGGCGCGGGCCTGTCTCGGCTCACGATCGCCTCCTCCCCGAAAGGATCCTCGGGAAATCCTTGCGGATGGAGGCGCCCCTGTCAAGGGCCGGTCTCAGATTGTGATCGTGGTGCCGTCGAACCTCGTGAGAGTGAAGGAGCCCCCCTCGTTGTAGCTGGCCTTCTGCTCCTCGAGGATCCCGATGGCGACCTCCTCGCCCAGCTTGATCGACTCGCTGTAGTCGGTGCGCCAGTGAATGGCGGCCATGTTGCGCGCGCTGGCGATGTTGGCGGCCACCTTGTTGAGCTCCCCGCCGACCGTGAGCGCCCCGGCGTCGGGGCCCGTGTAGGGCGCGAGCGCCCTGCCCGCGGGGTTGGGCACGACCGGGTCGGGGATCACGAACGACTCGTCGAACCAGGCCTTCAGGATCGTCACACAGGCTCCGGCCACGGTCGCGTGCCCCGCGCCGTACGAAGGATGCGTGGGCGCCCCCTCCGGGTAGGCCTGGGGCAGGAGCCACGTGCCGTGCCTGCGCCGTACGAGGTCCAGCGCCTCCGTGCCGAGCAGCTCCGCGTTGATCGGATACGACGCCCTGCCCGACTTGTGGACGTGGACGCGGCCGCCGAACTCCTCGGGCCTCATCCGCCGGTGGACGAACCATTTCTGGTACCAGACGGCCTTCAACGCGCGAGTGGCCACCTCCGTGACGAGGCTCAGGATGTGCGGGCCCCCGTACGTGCCGAACCCGTGCTGGTTGCCAGAATGGACGTAAGGGTTGCCCGGATCGAACGGCGCGCCCATCCCCAGCAGGATCAGGCACGCGTTGAGGTACGCTTCGTAGAGCGCGTCGACGTGGACGTAATGGGTGAGGTCCCGCATGTTACGGATGTAGCGCGGCACCGGATCGAGCCGGACCGGACCGGACCGTCCGCCGTTTTGGGCGTTGAGCCACGAGTCGAAGTCGGTCAGGTAGTCGATCCCGCCGACCACCGTCTGCTGCCTGTGGCTGATTGCAAGGGACCCGTACTGGATGTCCTTCAACATGAATTGCGAGACGTATGGCCCCGTGACGTCGCCCGGCGTGATCCCCCGGAAGATCGTCTTCGGCGTGACCTCGGCTCCCTCCTTCGGCCCCCTGAAGTCGGAGAACCGCGACATCTCACGGGCCGCCTGGGCGACCATCCTGTCGGTGTCGAACCCCGTGAATTCCACGTCGCGCAGCAGCGACATCCAGTAGAGCTCCGCCGCCTCGCCCGAGTGCTCCGCGGAGTCGATGCGGGGATGAGGACGGATCGCCAGATGCCACGCGTCGGGCCCCTGCAGATCGAAGGCGAGCCCCGCCTGGGGATTGGTCAAGGTACGCCCCAGGCCCATCGGGATCGCCTCGAAGTCCGCTTTGTCACCGCTGGCCAGCGCTCCCAGCAGCGCGTCGTAGGCGGCCGGGTCGACCTCGCCCAGATTGTCGTGAGGGAGCGCCTTGGAGTAGTTCGCGATCCGGTTCGGGTAGTCCTCCTCCTCGCCGTTGTTCTCGTGGGGCGTGTGGGGCCGGTCGTAGGCGAGCTGCGCCATGTCGCGGCGCATTTCGAGGGCCGCCAGCGCCCTCTGCTCGTCGGTCATCGGGCCGATCGGGGCGGCCTGAGCCAGGTCCCCCTCGAGACGCGGCAAGCCCAATGTCCCCAACGCCACCGACGCCGCGGCGCCCGCTCCGAGCCTCCCCAGAAACGAACGTCTGTCGACCGGCTTTGACCCGTCCCTGCTCATGAATTGCTCCCCCCTCTGGATACCGACATATACCCCTCTTCGGATCCCGCGTCAATCAGACTCGGCGGGTCTTCTGGTGGACCGCCTCGACGAGGAAGGACACGTTCTCGATCGGGGTTTCGGGGAGGATCCCGTGGCCGAGGTTGAAGACGTGTCCGGGTTCGGGGCCCGCCTCGGCCAGCACCTCGTCGACCATCCTGTCGAGGACATCCGGGGGCGCGAGCAGGGCGGCGGGGTCGAGGTTCCCCTGGACGCCGCGGCCGGGGTGGCGGCGGCGCACGTCGCCCAGAGGGATGCGCCAATCCACGCTCAGGACGTCCCCTCCCGCCCCGGCCATCAGGTCGAGCAGCGTCCCCGTGTTCGTCCCGAAGTGGATGAGCGGGACGCGGCAACTCGAGCACTCATCGAAGACGCGGCGGGTGGGCGCGAGCACGTGACGCCGGTAATCCGAGGGGCTCAGCGAGCCGGCCCAGCTATCGAAGATCTGGATCGCCTCCGCCCCGGCCGCGACCTGCGCCTCCACGCAGGCGACGATGAGGTCGGCGAGCAGCAGCATGAGGTCGCCGAACAGCTCGGGCTGGCGGTACATCATCAGCTTCGTCTCCCGGAACTCGCGCGTGGGCCCCCCCTCGATCAGGTAGCTGGCGATCGTGAAGGGGGCCCCGGCGAACCCTATGACGGGCACCCGGCGTCCCGTGAAGGGAGGCGAGGCGACGGCGCCCCTGATGAGCCGGATTGTCTCGAAGACGAAGTCGATCCGCTCCAGGTCGGCGGGGACCTTCAGGGCCCGCACGGCATCCTGATCCCGGATCGGGCGCTCCAGCACGGGGCCTCGCTCCTCCACGATCTCGAAAGGGATTCCCAGGGCCTCCACGGGGATCAGCAGATCGGAGAAGAGGATCGCCGCATCCAGGTCGAATCGCCTCAGGGGCTGCAGGGCCACCTCGCAGGCGAGCTCGGGGCTCCGGCAGATCTCCAGCAGCCCGTGGTCCTTTCGGATCTCGCGGTACTCGGGCAGGTACCGCCCCGCCTGGCGCATGATCCAGATCGGCGTGCGGTCTGCCGGCCGGAGCCGGCAGGCTTCCAGAAAGCGGGGTTTCTCCGCCAAGCAAACCTCCAGAAGGTGGACGCGGGAGCCCATGATGGCACGAGGCGCCCCCCGCCGTCAGGTGGGCTAAGATAGCGGCCCGAAGGGGAACCGATCATGCCCGGAGCCGATCCCACGCAGGAGCTGGATCTCGGCAGCGCTCATGAGAAGGCGCTGAGGACCCGCCTGCGCGGGATGCAGGGGGACAATCTCATCGCCCGCCTCCTGGCAAGGGACCCCACTCTCTGGAAGGAGGATCCCGAGCATGCGCGGGTCGTGAAGAACCGCATGGGCTGGCTCGATGCGGCGGGCCGGACGCTCCTGCGTCTGGAGGAGATCGAGTCGTTCGTCCGCGAGATCCGGCGTGAAGGGGTCCGCAACGTGGTCCTGCTCGGCATGGGTGGAAGCAGCCTCTGTCCCGACGTGCTGAGACGGACCTTCCGGCGCAAGCCGGGGTTCCCCTCTCTGCTCGTGCTCGACAGCACCGATCCTCAGGCGATCGCCGGAGTCGATCGCAGGATCGACCCGGGCTCGGCCCTCTTCATCGTGGCGAGCAAGTCGGGCACCACCCTCGAGAGCCAGGTCTTCCACCAGTACTTCGCCCGGAAGGCGCCCCCCGACCATTTCGCGGCGATCACCGATCCGGGCACTCCCCTCGAAACGATGGGGCGCGAGCAGGGCTTCCGTCGCGTCTTCCTCAATCCCCCCGACATCGGGGGGCGCTACTCCGCCCTCTCCTGCTTCGGCATGGTCCCGGCGGCCTGCCTCGGGATCGACATCGCCGAGCTCCTGCGACGCGGGGATCGGATGGCGAGGACGCTGGCTCCCGGCGTGCCGATCGAGGCATGCGCGCCCGTCGTGCTGGGGGCTGCGCTGGGGACGCTCGCGGCGGCCGGGCGCGACAAGGTCACGTTCGTGGCCTCCGAACGGATCGCCGGTTTCGGGTACTGGGTCGAACAGCTCATCGCGGAAAGCACGGGCAAGGAGGGCAAGGGGCTCGTGCCGGTGGAGGGGGAGCCGCTCGGCCCTCCAGCGATCTATCGGAAAGACCGGGTCTTCGTCCACCTCGTGCTGCGCGGCGCGAAGGATGCCGTCGCGCGCCGACGTCTGGCGGCGCTGCGCCGGGCCGGGCACCCCGTCATCACCATCCGCCTGGAGGATCCGTTCGATCTGGGCGCGGAGTTCAACCGTTGGGAGATCGCAACGGCGGTGGCCGGCTCGATCCTCGGGATTAATCCCTTCGACGAGCCCAACGTCAGGGAGAGCAAGGACAACACGGGGCGCGTCCTTCAGGAATACAAGGCGACGGGAATCCTACCCTCCTTCTCGGCCGACATTCGCGAGGGGGAGATCCAGGCCTGGGTCTCGGGGCTGCGGGAGCACCGCGGGCTGAAGGCCCTCCTTGGGGAGATCTGCCAGTCGGCGAAGCCGGGGGACTACATCGCGCTGATGGCCTGGCTGCCGATGGAAGAGCCCATCCGCAAGGCCCTCGGCCGGATCCGGGTCCGGCTGCGCGAACGTTCGCGCGCCGCCACCACTCTGGGGTTCGGCCCGCGCTTCCTTCATTCCACGGGGCAGCTCCACAAGGGGGGCGCGGGCAACGGCATCTTCCTCCAGATCACGGCGGCCCCGGCCCGGGACGTGTCGATCCCCGGCGAGAGCTACTCATTCGGAGTTCTCGAGGCCGCGCAGGCGGCGGGCGACTACCTTTCGCTGGCGAGTCGCGGATACCGCGTGGCGCGCCTTCATCTCGGAACAAACAAGCTGAAGGGACTCGAGGCGCTGCTCGCGCTCACGTGAGTCGAGAGGCCCGCGCGCCGGAAGGGAGGCACCATGCAACTGGGGTTCGTCGGCCTGGGGAAGATGGGCGGATTCATGGTCCAGCGGCTGCTCGGCGGTGGCCACGAGATCGTCGCCTACGTGCGCACCGCCGAGACCGTCAGGAAGGCTGAGGCGCTGGGAGCCCGGGGCGCCCACAGCCTCGCCGATCTCGCGCGCGCTCTGGCGCCGCCGCGCGCCGTCTGGGTGATGGTGCCGGCCGGCGACGCCGTCACGCAGGTGATCGAGGACCTGCTGCCGCACCTGTCGAAGGGGGATGTGATCATCGACGGGGGGAACTCCTACTACAAGGAATCCATCCGCCGGTCCGAGCACCTCCGCGGCAAGGGGATCGGCTTCATGGACTGCGGAACCAGCGGCGGCGTCTGGGGGCTGAAGGTCGGCTACTGTCTCATGATCGGCGGCGACCAGGAGACCTTCGAACGGCTCGAGCCGGCATTCCGGACGCTGGCTCCTCCCGACGGCTACGCGCGGATGGGAGCGGCCGGCGCGGGCCACCTCGTCAAGATGGTGCACAACGGCGTCGAGTACGGGATGATGCAGGCCTACGCCGAGGGCTTCGACATCCTGAAGGCCTCCCCCTACGGCCTGGACCTGCACCGGATCTCGCACCTGTGGAACCAGGGGAGCGTCGTGCGGTCGTGGCTGCTCGAGCTGGCCGAGAGCGCCCTGCGCGAGGACCCGGGTCTGGAGAAGCTGCAGGGCTACGTGCAGGACTCGGGCGAGGGGCGCTGGACGGTCCTCGAGGCGATCGAACGCGACGTGCCGGCGCCCATCATCACGCTGTCGTTGTTCGAGCGGTTCCACTCGCGCCGCCCCGACTCGTTCGCCGCCAGGCTGCTGGCGGCGCTGCGCAACCAGTTCGGCGGCCACGCCGTGAAGACGAAGTGACGGCGGAGGCGTGATCGTCCTGGCGGGCGACATCGGCGGGACCAAGGTCGACCTGGGGCTCTTCTCTCGGACCGATCCCGCCGGGCCCCTCGTCGAGCGCGCGCAGGCTCGCTACCCCAGCCGCGTCTACCGCGACCTGGAGAGCATCTGCGCCGAGTTCCTCGAGGGGCGCGGCGTTTCCCCCGGCGCGGCCGCCTTCGGCATCGCGGGGCCGATCGTCAACGGCCGGTGCGAGGCGACCAATCTCCCCTGGGTGATCGAGCAGACGTCGCTCGCGCGGCAGCTGAGGTGCCCCGTGGGGATGCTCAACGATCTGGAGGCGACCGCGCACGGGATCCCGGAGCTGGGCGCCGGCCAGATTCACGCGCTCAACGAAGGGCAGGAGGTCCGAGAGGCGGCGCGCGCCATCGTCGCCGCGGGCACCGGTCTGGGCGAGGCCTACATGGTGTGGGACGCTTCGCTCGGGCGCTACGCTCCCAGCGCCTCGGAGGGGGGTCACTGCGACTATCCCGCCCGCAACTCCGGGGAGATCGAGATGCTGGGACATCTCATCGGACGCTTCGGACGCGTATCGGTGGAGCGGGTGGTCTCGGGGATGGGGATACTGGAGATCTTCGGGTACCTGGCCGACACAGGACGGTACGATGTGCCCGCGCAGCTTCGCGAGACGATCGCGGCCGGCGACGCCGCCGCGGAGATCTCCCGCGCCGCGATGGCCGAGCGCGCGCCGATCTGCGTGGAGACCATGCGACGCTTCGTGGCGGCCTACGGGGCCGAGGCCGGAAACCTGGCGCTGAAGGTGATGGCGCTCGGCGGCCTCTACGTCGGCGGCGGGATCGCCCCCAAGATCCTCCCGCTCCTTACCGACGGGCTCTTCATGAGCAGCTTCCTCGACAAAGGGCGCTTCGCCCCGTTGATGTCCCGCATCCCCGTGCGGGTCATCCTCAATGAGCGGGCCGCCCTGCTGGGCGCCGCGGCCGTCGCCGCGACCTCCCCCCTCGAGCGCCATTGACGCTCGTCCGGCCACCGGGTATGCTCCGGCACTGTCGTCGTTCCCCGCCAGCCCACAGGAGAGATCATCATGTCAGGCAATGGCTTCTCCAGAGAGTCCCTCCTCGACTACGCCGCCTCGGAGCGGCGCAATTTCGAGACCACGCTGCGCGAGATCGTCGAGATCCCGACCGTCTCGGTCGACCCGGCCCATAAAGGGGACTGCGCCCGCGGCGCCGCGTACGCAGCCGACCTGATCCGCCGCGTGGGGGGAGAGGCCTCCCTCATCGAGACAAAGGGGCATCCGATCGTGATCGGAAGCTTCCACCGTGACGACTCCTACCCGACGGTCACCGTCTACAACCACCTCGACGTTCAGCCGGCCGTCCGGGAGGACGGCTGGAACACCGAGCCGTTCGTCTTCACCGAGCGGGACGGGCGCTACTACGCCCGGGGAACCACCGACGACAAGGGGCCGGCGATGACCGCCCTGTGGGGGGCCCGGTATGCCCTGGACAAGAGGGTGAAGGTCAACGTCCGCCTGCTCTGGGAGACCGAGGAGGAGATCGGCAGCCCCTGTTTCGAGAGCGCCATCCGTGCCGAGAAGGAGCGTCTGGCAACAGACACCGTGATCGTCTCGGACACGGTCTGGGTGTCGCGCGCTCGTCCGGCCTGCCCCGCGGGGCTGCGCGGGCTGCAGGGCTTCCGCCTCACGCTGGAGACCGGCCAGACCGACCAGCACTCCGGCACCTCCGGCGGCGCCGCCCGCAACCCGATCACGGAGCTGTGCCAGCTCATCTCCGAGTGCGTCGACGGGAAGACCGGCAAGGTAAGGATCCCGGGCTTCTACAAGGAGGTCGAGCCCCCCTCGAAGAAGGAGATCGAAGACCTCAGAAAGTGCGGCTTCACGACCGCCGGGTTCAAGAAGGACCACCTCTTCAAATCGCTGCGGGTCACCGATCCTCTCGAGATCATGAAGAGGATCTGGTGCATGCCCACCTTCGAGGTGCATGGAATCGCGGGAGGCTACCAGGGACCCGGAATCAAGACGATCATCCCACCGCGCGCCACCGCCATCGTCTCGTGCCGGCTGGTGCCCGACATGAACGAAAAGAGGATCATCAAGCTCGTGAAGGACTTCGTGAGGAAGAAAAACCCCGACGTGAAGGTGGAGGTGGAGCACGGCCTGCCGGCCTACCGGGGAGTCACGACCGGGCCGCACCCGGACGCCATCCGCGCTGCCGTGAAGTTCGCGTTCGGCAAGGAGCCGGTCTTCGTGCGCGAGGGGGGCTCGATCGGCGCCGTGCTCTCGATGGAGCGGACCCTCAAGTCGCCGGTCTTCTTCCTGGGGCTCTCTCTTCCCGAGCACGGCTACCACGCGCCCAACGAGAACTACGACTGGAGCCAGGCCGAAGGGGGGATGGCGGCCTTCGCGGAGTACTTCCGTCTGGTCGGGGAGATGGGGCGGGTCCGCTGAACCCCGCCCGGTCGTTCAGTGGTGCCCGTATGTCAGCTCACCCGCCTCGACGCGGGGGGCGACGCGGTTCTGCTCCGGCGGCAGGGGGCAGGTCGCGTACGGGGTGAAGGCGCACGGCGGGTTGTACGCCTTGTTGAAGTCGAGGACGATCTTGCCGTCGCGCGGCATCGGCGCGTAGAGGAAGCGGCCCGAAGGATAGGTCTCCTTTCCGCTCGTGCCGTCACTGAAGATGAGGAAGAGCTCCTCGTCGCCGGGCGTCTCGATGACGGGCTCGACCCGCACCTCCTTCCCCTCCAGCATGAAGACGGCGGCTCCCGGGCAGGGCATCTGCTCGGTCGTGCCCAGGACCGTGGGGATCCGCAGCATCCTGGGCGGATCGTAGGGCTCGAATCGCGCCGTGATCCGGTACGACTCGTCCACCGGATACCACCGCAGCCCCGTGAACTCCTTGCGGAAGCGGCTGTTCATGTCCTTCATACGGATGGCGTACCTCTCTCCCCGCTGGATCACGTGCATCTGGAGAGGGCCCATCGTCAGGACGTCGGGCGAGCCGGCGCTGTCCGCCTTGAGCTCCATCGTCGTCACGGCCGCTCCGCCCACCGTGGCGGCGACCCCCGGCGCCATCCTTACGGTCGTCCTGCCGGCGTGAAACTCCAGCACCCCGGCGCGGGCCGGCGCGGCCCCCTCCGGAAGCTTGACGTCGCACGCCGGATCGGACCCGAAGGAGTTCTCCCCTTCCTTGAGCCAGAAGAGCCCGGCGACGGTCAGCCAGCCCCCGTCGGCTTTGAGACGCGCCTCGCGCTGCTCGCGCCACTTGAGGATCTCTTCCTCGAGCGCGCTCTTCGGCGGCGCGGCCGCGCACGCGGCCAGCGACGCGGCCAGAATCGCGATCAACCTCCCTGTCGGCATCGTGGGGATCCTCCCGTGAGGCACAGTCTACGACAGGCCGCGCCGCGGCTCCACCCTTGCGGGCCCATGGATGGTCTGCTAGCCTTCGGGCAGCCCCGCTCCAACCTGTGAGGTGTGCACCATGACGAAGCGGTTCGCGCGTCGCGTCGCGGCAATCGCGGTCGGGTTGCTGCTTGTCGTCTCCCTGTCCTCCTCGGCGTTCGCCTCCCCAAAGAACCAGATGAAGGTATTCTTCCTCAACAGCGGCGTCCAGGCGCAGGCCACGGGCAAGCTGCTGTTCGTCACGAACAGGGCCCAGACCTTCTTCATGATCAACGTCCAGAGGATGACTCCGGGCTCATACGACATCGTCCTCAACAGCGCCATCATCGACACGATCGCGGTCAACGCCTCCGGCGAGGGCCACGTCATACATCGTTTCCGCGTCAACCCCCGGCATTCTGATCCCCCTCTCCCCTACGATCCCCGAGGTGGAGAGCTCGAGATCCAGGCCACCGGCACCGCCCTGCTCACGGCATCCGTCCCCTCCGACCCCTCCCAGGCCCAGCAGAAGACGATCATCCAGCTTGACCTCACGAACATGACGGCGCAGGCGGGGGCGACCGCGAATGCGACTCTGACAGCCCGCTTCGGCCGGATGAAGTTCGAGGTCGAGGTCCATGGGGCGGTCACGGGCACGTACGACCTGCTGGTGGACGGGGTCAAGGTCGCCGATATCGCGGTGGGCACGAACGGCTTCGGCGAGGTCCAGTTCGATTCGCGTCCCTCCACAGACGAGGACGACGACGGGCTCGACCTGCTGCTGACCTTCGATCCGCGCGGCAAGGACATATCGATCATGCTCGGGGCCGTTCCCCAGTTCGAGGGGAGCTTCCCTCTGCTGTGATCCCGGGAGCTGGCTCCCGGCGGATCGTCATGGTTTACGCGCGGCCCCGGCCGTGGCAGAATCGGGCCTCATCTCTCCGCACGCGGTCTCTGCGGACATCTCATGGAGGTCCTGATGCTGCGCCGTCCGAACCGGAGTGCTCTGGCTCCGCTGTTGCTGATGCTCGCGGTCCTCCCCGCCGTGGCGGCCGATCCGGTTGCCGTCAAGGCGGGGACGCTCATCGACGGGACCGGAGCCGCGCCCGCGCGCAACGTCGTGATCCTGATCGAGAATGGGAAGATCACCGCCGTGGGGGCCGGCGTGAAGGTCCCCGCGGGGGCCCGGGTCATCGATTTGTCGCAAGCCACGGTTCTGCCCGGCTTCATCGACTCCCACATCCATCTAACGGGCCGGTACATCGGCGAGGGGGAGAACTGGGAGGACGCGTCGGTGAGGGACCTGCCGCAGGAGGACGCCATCCGCGGCGCGCGCAACGCGCGCCTCACGCTGGAGGCCGGCTTCACCACGGTGCGAAACGTGGGGGCCAGGGAGTTCTCGGACATCGCCCTGCGCGACATGATCGACGAAGGGGTCGTGCCCGGCCCGAGAATCCTCGCGGCGGGCCATGCGCTGGGAATCACCGGCGGTCACTGCGACACCAATGGGTACAACCCGGGCCTCTTCGATCCGGACATCCGCCACGGTGTGGCCGACGGCGTCGAACAGGTCCGCTCCAGCGTCCGGTACCAGGTCAAGCACGGCGCCGACGTGATCAAGTTCTGCGCGACCGGGGGGGTCCTTTCAGAGGGGGACGCCGTGGGCGTGCAGCAGTACACGCTCGAGGAGATGCGCGCCATCGTCGAGACCGCCCACCTGACCGAGCGCAAGGTGGCAGCCCACGCGCACGGCACCGAGGGGATCAAGACCGCGGTGAAGGCCGGCGTGGACTCCATCGAGCACGGTTCGATGCTCGACGACGAGGCGATCGACCTGATGAAGCAGCACGGCACCTTCCTGGTCCCGACCATGATGGCCCAGGAGGCGGTCGAGCGTCAGGCGCAGGCGGGGATCCTCAAGGGGCTGCGCGCCCAGAAAGCGCTCTTCATTGCGCCGCACGCGCGCGCGTCGTTCCGCAAGGCGGCCGGCGCGGGAGTGAAGATCGCGCTGGGGACCGACGCGGGCGTCTTCCCGCACGGGCTCAACGGCCACGAGTTCACGCTGATGGTGGCCAACGGGCTCGAACCGATGAAGGCGATCGTGGCGGGCACGTCGGCGGCCGCCGAGCTGCTGGGTCTGTCGGCGCAGGTGGGGGCCATCAAGCCCGGCCTGGCCGCCGACCTCGTCGCCGTCAACGGGGATCCTCTTGCCGACGTCAAGCTGCTGGAGAATGTGGACTTCGTGATGAAGGCCGGTCAGGTCGTCAAGGGCAAATAGCGCCCCGTCGCGCTCACCTGGCCGCGGGCTTGTCGGTCAGCTCCTTGAGCGCCTTGCGGACATCGTCCATGTTCACCTGGTGATCGGGCTGCTTCCAGAGCGCCTTGCCGGCGCCGTCCCGGATCACGATTCCGTGGGACCTGAAGCCGAGCTCCTTGATGGCGGCCACCGCTTCCGGGGTCGTGCAGTCCACGTTGAGCCCCCTCGCCTTCCCCGGGAACTCCTTGTCGAGCCCGCTCACGGCGGGCTGCACCTTCGCGCAGACCATTCAGCCGGGCATGTAGTAGTAGGTGACCGTCAACTCGCCGGAGGCCTGGGTCTGCGTTCCTGAACCGGCCGCCGTGGCCATCAGGGCGCCGATTCCGAGAGCGAGGAGGGCCAGAGCGGCAAGCGCTGGTTTTCGGGTCATGGTGCCTCCTTCGTGATGGGAAAGAGAGTCGGGGGAAATGACCCCCGATTGTAGCACCACCGGAGGGGCAGCTTCCGCCGGGCTCCGCTGTTCTATCATGGTTGCCTTACATGGAGGCCATGATGGACAGGAAGGCACTCCGTCTGGCGGCGTCGCTCCTGCTGAGCTGCGGTGCCGGGTCCCTCGCGGCTGCCGACTCCCCGGTCAGCGTTAAGGTCGCGACGAGCCGCGGGGAGTTCAAGCTGATGGTCTTCCACCCGCCGGCCGACACCCCCCCGGGAAAGCCCGGCATCCTCTTTATCTCCGGCGAAGGCGGATGGCGCCGGTTTGACGACCTGATCGCCTCCGACCTGGCCGGCCTGGGACACTGGGTGGGCGGGGTCGATGCCATGGAGTATTTCTGGCAGCCCCAGGACGACCGGCAGGCGCTCGCTGTGGACTTCCGCGCCTACGCCGCCGCGCTCGCCAGGGCCGCGAAGGGCCCGGAGGACACTCCGGTCGTGCTGGGAGGCTTCTCCTTCGGAGCCGACCTGGCGCCGTTGCTCGCCGGATCCGGCGGGTGGGGCGAGCGTCTCGGCGGCCTCTTGATGATCGGGCCGGACGAGACCGGCTCTCTGGCGTTCAGGTTGATGGAGATCCTCGGCTTCGAGTCGAAGGATCACGTTTTTTCCGTGGCCGAGGCGCTGCGCGCCGCCTCGGGGACCCCGGTGGCCTTCATCCACGGGGAAAAGGACGGCTCTTCGGCGACCCCCTCCCTGCACGAGCGCGCCACCGGTCCGAAGAAGCTGATCGTGGTCGCGGGGGCCGACCATCACTTCTCGGGCCGGGAAGACAGGCTCCGCGCGGCGCTTGGCGAGTCGATGGAATGGCTCGCGGGAAAGCCGGCTCATGAGCATCAGTGAGATGAACGGCGCCGAAGACGGGAAGCTCCGGCCCGATCCGACCGCCCTCACGGCACGCCTCGCCGGACTGTGGCCGTGGGTCGTGGTGGCGGCGCTGGCCTGGCTCGGGTGGCACGAGCTCCGCAAGATCGATGTCTCCGAGGTGAGGGCGATCCTGCGGGGGACCGAGACCGGCCTTTTTCTCACGCTGCTGGTCGCCACAGCGCTCAATCTGGCCGTTTTCGGACTCTACGACGTGGCGGCCCTGGGGCCGCGAAAGCGCCCGCCCTCGCGCGGCGCGCGCTGGGCGGTGGGGGTCGTCAGCTTCGCGTGGAGCAACTTCCTGACGGTCGGCCCGATGGCGGGACCGGCGCTGCGGCTCTGGCTTTACAGACCTCTGGGTGTGGAAGGGGCCCGCGCGCGCGCGGCACTGACCGCGATTCTGACCAGCTTCTCTCTCACCCTGATGGGCTGGTGCGGGGCCGCGGCAATTCCGCTTCCCGGGCCGCTCGATTCGGGGATCGTGCGGATCGCCCTGTCGATCCCGATGATGGGGCTGGTGGCGGCGGCTCTCCGGTGGATTCCCCGCTGGCGCCTGGCGCCCCCCTCCTTCAGGCAATGGGAGGGGAGCCCGCTGGCGCTGGCGGCGGTCTCATGGTTCGACTGGCTGGTGGCCTGGTACGTGTTCCATCTCGCGCTGTCGGGTCTGCACGGAGGCATCAAGCCGGGTCACTCGATGTCGGCCTTCTTCCTCGGTCAGCTCATCGGCCTCGCCAGCTTCATCCCGGGAGGCTTTGGCTCGGCGGATGCCTTCTGGCTTTTCTCCCTCAGCGCGGAGGCAGGTGGCCACGACCACGTGCTGGCCGCGCTGCTCCTCTATCGGTGCGTCTACTACCTGCTCCCCTGGGCCATCGCCACCCTGGTGCTCGCGGGCCGCCTGATCCCGACGGGCCGGCGCACGGGCGCCTTCCTGCGCACGGCCATCGCCTCGTACACATTCCTGTGCGGCGCGATCCTGCTGGTCAGCGCGGCGACCCCGGGGCTCGCCGGACGCGTGGCCTTCCTCAGGGAGACGGTCCCACTTTCCCTCGTGGAGGTGTCGCACGGGATCTCGATCGCGCTGGGTTTCCTCCTGCTGGTGATCTCCCGCGGGCTGGCGCGCGGGTATCGAGGCAGCCACCGACTCGCGCTCGGCTTCTTTCTGGCCGCCGCCCTCACGACCTTCCTGAAGGGGCTCGACTTCGAGGAGGCGCTCCTGGCCCTGGCCGCGGTGGTCCTGCTGCTCGTCTTCCACCGGGCCTTCGCGAGGGAGGGCCGGCTTGCCCCTCCCGCGGAGTTCCTGGTCTCGATCGCGGCGTTCGCCATCGTCCTGTTCGCAGCGGTGGGGTTCGGCTCGATCTCGGCCCCGCCGAAGATGTCCGTCATCTTCGGACGCTTCGGTTTCCTCGCGTACGAGGCCCGATTCCTGCGCGGTCTGGTCCTGTTGACCTCCATCGCCGCGATCGCTGGGCTCCATCTCGCGCTGCGCGCCCGCCCGGCCGACCGGCTGCCCGACGACGCGGAGATCGGACGCGCGGTCGAAGAAGTGCGCGCCTGGTCGGCGAGCACGAACTCGCTGCTCGTGGCCTGCGGCGACAAGGAGATCTTCCGCGCGCCCACGGGCCGGCACGGGGCAGGACCCGCAGGGTTCATCCCCTACCGGACGGCGGGCCGGTTCCTCGTCGCCTATTCCGATCCGGTCTGCCCGCCCGGCGTCGAGCGCGAGCTCCTGGCCGCCTTCATGGAGCATGCGGCATCGACCGACCGCGACGTGATCCTGTACCAGATCTCGGCCGCCTTCCTGCCGGTGGCGCACGACTTCGGCCTCACGTTCTTCAAGCTCGGCGAGGAGGCGATCGTGGACCTGGCGCGTTTCGACCTCAAGGGAAACAAGGCCAAGACGTGGCGCCACTCGATCAACCTCGTCGAGAAGACCGGCGGGAGCTTCGAGATCCTCGATGGGGCGGGTCTCGAGCCCCTTCTGCCCGAGCTCAGGGCGATCTCGGACGAGTGGCTGGCCGACAAGCATGTCGCCGAGAAGCGGTTCTCGATCGGGTGCTTCAGCGAGCCCTACATGCGGCGCTTCCCCTGCGCCGTGGTGCGGGACGTCTCGGGGCGGGTGATCGCCTTCGCCAACGTCCTTCAGGGGAGGCCGGATGGCGAGCTCTCGATCGACCTGATGCGCTACAGCGTGGAGAGGGAACGGGCCGCGGGGCTGAAGGACGCGATGGACTACCTTTTCCTCAAGCTGATGCTGCACGGCAAGGAACGCGGCTACGCCCGGTTCAATCTCGGGATGGCGCCGCTCGCGGCCGTGGGCGAGGAGCGCTGGGCGCGCCCCATGGAGCGGCTCGCCCATCTCTTCTTCCGCCACGGCGAGCAGTGGTACAACTACCAGGGGTTGAGACGCTACAAGGAGAAGTTCGATCCGGTCTGGGAGCCGCGCTACATGGGTTACCCGCGCCCCTGGGACTGGCCGGTGGCGGTGGCCAGCACGGCGGTCCTGATCGCCGGTGGATGGCGGGCGCTCGTCGCCCCCAGGGGCGAGGCGAGATGACGTGGCTTCTTCTGGCCGCGGCGGTGGTGGCGGCATCGGCGGCCTCGTCCGCCTCGAAGGGCTTCGTCGAGGAGGCGGTGGCACTTCCGCTCTTCGGAAGAACGAGCATCTACCGGCCCGAGCCGATCGAAAGAACGCGGGGCGTGATCCTGTTCGTCTCCGGCGACGGTGGCTGGAATCTCGGCGTGGTGGACATGGCCAGACGCTCGGCCGCTCGAGCCATCGTCGTGGGGGTCCCGATGCCCGCGTGGCGGAAGCTGGCCGAGAAGCACCCCGATCGGTGCTGGTATCCCGCTGGAGAGCTCGAGTCCCTTGCGCAGGCGGTGGAGAAGATCTACAAGCTGCCGCGCTATCTCAAGCCGATCCTGGTGGGATATTCGTCGGGCGCGACGGTGGTCTACGGGGCGCTCGCCCAGGCGCCGGCCGAATCGTTCGACGGGGCCCTGAGCCTCGGCTTCTGTCCGGACCTGGAGCTGGCGCGCCCCTTCTGCCCGCGCTCCGCCTGGAAACCCTCCTACGATCCCAGAAAGAGGATGAGCCTCCTGCCGGTAAGGCCCGATCTGGCGGCGCGAGCGGGGGGCGGCGCGCGCTGGACCGCGCTTGCGGGTGAGGTGGATCAGGTCTGCGATCTGGCAGCCGTCGGGCGGTTCCTCGCGGCGATCCCCGCGGCGCACCTGGTCCCGCTGCCGAAGGTGGGGCACGGCTTCTCGGTGCCGCGCAACTGGGGCGCAGCGTACGATGCGGCCATCGAGACGATGCTCGAACCGGTCACCGCCTGGGATGCGCTTCCGGACGAGGGGCGCCACGTCGTGCCCAACCGCTCACCGGAGGAGGTCCGCGCCAGGATGGAGGCGCTCGACCTGCCGCTCGAGATACAGTGGCCCGACGGCGCGCGCGACGTCCTGATCTTCGTCTCGGGGGACGGCGGGTGGGCGGAGCTCGATCAGGAGGTCGCCGCGGCGCTGGCCGCGCGCGGCGTCGCCGTGGTCGGATTCAACTCACTCCGATACTTCTGGTCGGCGAAGACCCCCGAGGGGTTCGCGGCCGACCTGGCCCGCCTGATCGAGGCGCTGCCCGAGGGGACGCGGATCTTCGCGGGGGGCTATTCCTTCGGCGCCGAGGTGGTACCGGCGGCGGTGTCGCGACTCCCGTCGCTGAGCGCCGGCGTCGCGTCGAGCCTGTCGCGCATCGAGGGGCTCGTCCTGCTCGGGCCCGCCCGCTATGCGACCTTCGAGGTCAGCCCGCTGGACTGGATCCGGGCGGGAGGAGGGCCGACCGACTATCCTGTGAAGGAGGCGATCCGGTCCGTGCGGACCACCGCCGTCCTGTGCCTCGATTCATCGCCGCCGGAGGAATCGGGGTGCCCCGACGGGCCCGCACCGGGCCTCACGCGCGCGACGGTGCCGGGCGGTCATCATTTCGCGGGGGATTCCGAGGGCCTCGCGGTTAGAATCATCTCATTCATTCGGAAGTCGGTCGCAGGCAGAGAGGAGAAGGAATGACACCAGAGGAGCCGGCCGCCGCACTGGACGTCGAGCGCGCGGTCCGCGAACGGTACGCGCACGGGGCAGTCCGGCGCGAGGAGAGTCTGTGCTGCCCCATCAGCTACGACCCGAAGCATCTCGAGGCGATCCCCCCGGAGGTGATCGAGCGCGACTACGGATGCGGCGATCCGTCCCGTCACGTGCGCGAGGGGGACACCGTGCTCGACCTGGGGAGCGGTGGCGGCAAGATCTGCTTCATCGCCTCCCAGATCGCGGGACCATCGGGGCGCGTCATCGGGGTGGACTTCAACGAGGAGATGCTGGCGTTGGCGCGCCGCTCGGCGCCGCAGGTCGCCGGACGGACCGGCTTCGCCAACGTGACGTTCCGGCGCGGCCGGATCCAGGACCTCCGGCTCGATCTGGACATGCTCGACGCGTGGCTGGAGCGGCACCCGGTCCGAACCGCCTCCGATCTTTCCGCGATGGAGGAGGCCACCGAGGGGCTCCGCCGCGAGCACACGATGATCCCCGATGCCTCGGTGGACATCGTCGTCTCCAACTGCGTCCTGAATCTCGTGCGCGAGGCAGACCGGAGCCGCCTCATCCGCGAGGTGTTCCGCGTCCTGAAGCCCGGCGGCCGCGTGGCGATATCCGACATCGTCAGCGACGAGGCGGTGCCCGAGGACCTGAAGGCCGATCCCGAGCTGTGGAGCGGCTGCGTTTCGGGCGCCTTCGTGGAGCAGGACCTGTTGCGCGAGATGGAGGAGGCCGGGTTCTACGCGATCGCCATCGACGCGTGGGGAGCCGAGCCATTCCGGGTCGTCCGCGGCATCGAGTTCCGCTCGGTCACCATCACGGCGCGCAAGGGAAAGGAAGGGGCCTGCTTCGAGGCCAACCAGGCGATCATCTATAGAGGGCCCTGGAAGCAGGTGGAGGATGACGACCATCACGTCCTGCGCCGCGGCGTCAGGAGCGCCGTGTGCGCCAAGACCTTCAGGATCCTGACCACCGAGCCCTACGCCCACGACATCGTGCCCGTGCCACCGCTGGAAGCCATCCCCGAGTCGCAACAGGAGCCGTACGACTGCTCCCGCACGGCGACGAGGCATCCGAGGGAGACCAAGGGGCTCGACTACTCGGTCACCGGGGCGGGCAATGACGCGGGGGCCTGCTGCCCGCCGGGGACCTCCTGCTGAAAGGCCGGCTTCGGCTCGAGGCCGCGCGTCTCGAGGCGATGGTCCTCGATGCACCGGACGGCCAGCGAGGTCCAGCCGGTCTGGTGGCTCGCGCCGATGCCGCGGCCGTCCTCCCCGTGGAAGTATTCGTGGAAGAGGACCAGATCCTTCCAGTGAGGATCCGCGGCGTAACGGCGGTCGTCGCCGTGGCAGGGACGCCGGCCGTCTGTTCCGGGCAGGAAGATCCCGCCGAGACGGGAGGCGATCTCCCGGGCCACCTCCTGCAGGCTCATCATCCGGCCCGAGCCGGTGGGACACTCGACACGCAGCGTGTCGCCGTAGAAATGGTGGTACCGCTCCAGCGCCTCGATCAGCAGGTAGTTGACCGGGAACCAGATGGGGCCCCGCCAGTTCGAGTTGCCCCCGAACAGCCCGCTGTCCGACTCCCCGGGCACGTAGGCGACGCGGTACTCCTGGCCCATCGCCCGCAGGATGTACGGATGGTCCTTGTGGACGCGCGAGAGGGAGCGGATGCCGTGCGGCGAGAGGAACTCGTTCTCGTCGAGCAGGTATCTCAGCACCCGCTCGAGCCGCTCGCGTGATGGGATCGCCAGCAGCCGGTGCTCGCGGTGTCCGCCGTCCTTCATCATGCACGAGATGTGGCGGGCCAGGTCCTGGCGATTCTCGAGGAACCAGCGCATGCGCTTGCTGAAGCCTGGCAGCCGCTCGATGACCTCCTCCTCGAGGATCTCGACGGCGAAGAGCGGGACGAGGCCCACCATCGAGCGCACGCGCAGCGGCGCGGCCCGGCCGTCCAGATGGAGCTGGTCGTAGTAGAAGCCGTCCTCGTCGTCCCAGAGGCCCGAGCCCCCCAGCGTGTTCATCGCATCGGAGATTGCGATGAAGTGCTCGAAGAACTTGGAGGCGAGATCCTCGCAGGCCGGGTCCTCCTTCGCCAGCTCCAGCGCCATCGAGAGCATCGTGGCGCAGTAGAACGCCATCCACGCCGTTCCGTCGGCCTGCTCGAGGCGGCCGCCGTCGGGCAGCGGGCGGCTGCGATCGAAGACTCCGATGTTGTCGAGCCCCAGAAAGCCGCCGGCGAAGAGGTGTTTGCCCTCGATGTCCTTGCGGTTGACCCACCAGGTGAAGTTGAGCAGCAGCTTCTGGAAGACACGGCGAAGGAAGACCCGGTCGCGTCTCCCCCGCGCTCCCGTGATCTTGTAGACGCGCCAGGCTGCCCACGCGTGCACCGGCGGGTTCACGTCGGACAGCGCGAGCTCGTAGGCCGGGATCTGCCCGTTGGGATGCATGTACCACTCGCGGAGGAACAGCACGAGCTGCTCCTTGGCGAAGTGAGGATCGATCCGGGCCATCGGGATCATGTGGAAAGCCATGTCCCAGGCCGCGTACCACGGGTACTCCCACTTGTCGGGCATCGAGATGACGTCCCGGTTGTGCAGGTTGGCCCAGTCGTGGTTGCGCCCGCGCCTCCTGGCATCCGGTGGCGCGGGCTGCGCCGGGTCTCCCTCCAGCCAGTCCTTCACGACGTAGTGGAAGAACTGCCGCGTGTGCAGGAGCCCCGCGTATGCCTGCCGCACGACGCGGCGCTCCTCGATGGAAAGCCCCTCGGGGATCTTCCCGTCGTAGTAGGCATCGGCCTCGCTCCGGCGCGCCTCGAAGGTTCGCTCGAAGTCGGGGCCCAGGGGATCGGCGGGCCGGACCGTCTCGCAGGAGAGGCGCAGACGCAGCTCGACGTCGCCCCCCGCCGGCACGTCCAGGACGTACCAGGCTGCCGCCTTCGTGCCGGCCTCCACCGGGTTGACCGCCTCGAGGCGGTTCTGGATGACGCGCTCGTGGAAGGCGTCCTTGACGAAGTGGCCGGTTCCGGGGACGCCGAACAGGCGCAGCGTGTTGGTCTCGTTCTCGGTGAACAGGAACCTGGGCGCGCGCCCGTCCGGTCCGGCGCCCGCGGCGAGCCGGTAGGTCCCGAGCGTGGCGTGCTCGGCCGTCAGGTCCCCCTCCGATCGCGCGATCCTGCCCCTGTGCCAGTAACCCTCGCCCGTCCTTCCCCAGGACCAGGTGTTGCGGAACCAGAGGGTCGGCAGCACGTGGATGGCGTGAGTCTCCGGGCCGCGATTCGCCACGGTGATCCGGACGAGGAAGTCGTCGGGCGAACCCTTGGCGTACCGGGCGAAGACATCGAAGTACCGGTCCGAGTCGAAGACGCCCGTGTCGGTCAGCTCGAACTCGGGGTCGCCCCTGCCGCGGCGACGGTTCTCCTGCACCAGAAGGGCGTAGGGATACTCCGCCTGCGGGTACTTGTAGAGCGACTCCATGTAGGAATGCGTCGGAGTGGAGTCGAGGTAGTAGTAGCACTCCTTGACGTCCTCCCCGTGGTTGCCCTCGGGTCCCGACAGGCCGAAGAGACGCTCCTTGAGGATCGGGTCGCGCCCGTTCCAGAGGGACAGCGCGAAGCAAAGGCGCCCTTCGCGGTCGCAGACTCCCAGGAGCCCGTCCTCGCCCCAGCGGTAGGCGCGGCTCCGGGCATGATCGTGAGGGAAGTAGCCCCACCACTCGCCGGCGGCCGAGTAGTCCTCGCGCACCGTGCCCCATTGCCGCTCGGCGAGGTAAGGTCCCCACCGCTTCCAGTTCTTCAGGCGGCGGGAGTCCTCGAGGAGCCTGCTCTCCTCCGCGGTCATCTCCTGGCCAGCCGCAGTCCGACCTGGATGCCGCACGGGATCGCGTTGAGGAGCAGGCGCCGCTTGAGACCGCGATAACCCTGATGCCCCTCGAACAGGTCCGCCAGAACCCCGCCGATCGCCGCTGATGCCGACGCCAGCCGGGCCACGCGGTCGAGGAAGTCCCCCCGGTAGAACCCGCGCCGATACCGGTGCGCCCATCGGAGGTTGTCCGGCAGGTGAGGCGTCTTCAGTTTCGCGGCCGCCGCGGTCCCGGAGCGCATGGCCCACGAGATCCCCTCGCGCGTAAGCGGATCGACGAATCCCGCGGCATCGCCGATCAGGGACCAGTTCCCGTCCCCCGCCACGGGAGGCTCGAGGCTGGCAGGGATGAAATACCCCCTGATCAGCTCCGGCGAGAGGCTTGCCCCGGGGCACTGCTCCTCGACGAAACGGTACAGCTCGTCCTCCATGCGCGCCGGCTCCATCGAACGATGCGTGGCGCAGATCCCCACCGAGAGGTGGTCGGTCCGTGGGAAGAGCCACAGGTATCCGTCGAAGCCTGCCAGGAACCTGAGGACCATCCCGGCGTTCGCCACTCCGGGCAGATAGGCGTAGAGCGCCAGCGTGAGCTGGTCGTCGTGGTAGGGGCCCGCCACGGCGCGCCGCACGACGCTGCGCACCCCGTCGGCCCCGATGAGATGGTCGAAAGGACCCGTCGCGCCGTCCTCCGTCAGCACCTCCCAGCCCCCCGGTAGCGGGCGCACCGCCTTGACCTTCGTCTCGTGCACCGCCGCGCCCGCCAGCCGCGCGCGCCGTCTCAGGTACGAGTCCAGCTCGACGCGGCGGAAGATGTGGATCCCCTCGGGAAGGGAGATCGACGCGCTCCGGCCCGACGGCGAGACCACCAGGATCTCGCGCACGACGCGCCGGCCCAGCGAGAGGTCCGCCAGCTCCGGGAACTCGCCCAGCGCGTGCGCCGGCACACCGCCCCCGCACGGTTTCTCGGAGGAGCCTCTCGCCTCGAACAGCTCGACACGCGCCCCCTCGGAAGCCAGGATCCGGGCGCACGTCGAACCCGCGGGCCCCCCGCCCACTACGGCGATCCGCCGGGCATACTTCATCGGAGGGTTCTCCATCAGAGGATTACTCTATCACGGGCGCTCCAGAACGCATCACACTCCACCCGGGTCCCGTTGCGGAATCGCTCGCGCACATCCCCAGCGGCGTTGACCCCCATCGCCCACTCCAGCCCGCAAGGGGCCCTCCCACGCACCCGAATCAGCCCGGCGTGGATCATCCGGTGGTGTGCAGCGCATACGGTCACGAGGTTCCAGGCCGTGTCGGGCCCGTGGCGCGAACGAAAGATGATGTGGTGCGCGTGCAGGTGGGCTCGCGAGCGACAGCGCGGTGCCTGACAGCGCCATCCGTCGCGCGCCAGAACCTTGAAAGATCGCGACCTCTTCACCAGCCGCGGATCGGCCCACACACCCAGGAAGTTCAACAAGAGAAGCGCCACGCACTGGCTGTCGCTGGGCCCCATGTCCTTCCCCGCCGCTATCCTGAGGTGACCCACCGTGAGGTCCCACTGCACGGACGTGGCTTCCGGAGCGAAGAAGATGACGGGCCTCTTCCTCCCGAGGTCCGAGATCATTGCTTCGGCCACCGCCCTCGGGTCATCTCCGAACGCCGAATACCAGCCCTCCACGCGCCGGGCCAGAGGCACTACGACCACATCGGAAGTCCCGGGTGCACACGTTTGCACTCGCGGCGCGTCCCCCGCCTCGCTACGCTCCGGCCCGGCTCCCACCCAGTGCCTTCCCGCCACCGGCTCCGAGCAGGGACGCGCATGACCTCCCAGCGGCCTCTCGGGCGGAAACCCCGATTCCTCCTCGCCGGTCAGGACGAAGGCGACATCCTCCCTGAGCGCCGTCAGCGTGGAGCAGCTCGCCCGCGCGATCCACGCGTCCTGCGTGTCGCCCCGCGCGACCCGGCAAATCTCGGTCGCCTCGAGAGCGGTGATCAGGCCACGACGGAACGCGGCCGCCACCTTCGGGAACCGATCCAAGTCGCGAGCCAGAGCCACCGCGCCCCACGGCCGCCTGCCCCCGCCCCCCAGCGCCTCCGTGCTGTACTGCCGCAACGACCGGAATCCCAGGCGCTGATAGAGCTTCAGGTCGGCCATCAACCTGAGGAGCCGGCACTCGTGCCAGGCGATCCCCTGCTCCACGCGCAGCACCCATCGGATCCTCCGGTGCAGGTCGGCTGCATCGAGAGGCCCTTCCCCCTCCAGCCTCTCGAGCGGGTCGACCGCCAGCCTGACCTCCCGCTCGATCCTTAGCAGCGGCTCGATCTCCCCGGAGGCGTCTTCGATCCACCCGACGGTCCGACGCCAGCCTTCCCGCTCCCCTTCATCGTCTTCCGCCTCCCGGACACTCGCCGGCGACAGCGGAGCCGCCGGTGCCCCCGCCGCGTACTCCGCCAGGATGTCGTCCACCTACTCGTGAACGGGCAGATCGAAACCCGCCATACGCCGCGAGGTCTCGAGCGCCACCTGCCACGCGGCATCCACCGATCGTGTGGCGCAGAAGACCTTCCTGCGCCAGCGCCGCTCCCCTTCCTCGAGATCGGGAGGGCCCGCTCCACCGTGGCTCTCCACCGCCCGCTGCACCACCCGCTGCAGCCGCCAGACGCTCATCGAGGCGGCCGCCTCCAGCCATTCCTCCTCGTTGCCCGGCCGCATCACCCGGATCAGCTCCCGCGCCTGCGCCACGGTTGCGCGCCCCCGGCGCCATGCCTCGCCCAGCCTCGGCAAGGGCCGCTTCACGATGGCCCGATCGATCGCCACGAGATAACGGAACCGGCGAGGCGACCCCTGCCGCAGATCATCCATGATGTAGGAGGCGAACCCGGCCGTTCCCCACTGTCGATATCCCGAGACCGAGGCCATCAACCGCATCAGCCGCGCGAGACAGACATCGACAGCCAGGGCCGCCGCGCGTATGCTCATCAGCGCCGCGTGCACCTCGAACGCCTTCGCGTCACGCCACAGCCCTACGCGATCGCGCGCCGAGGGGATCTCGCAGGCAGAGTCGGGGATCAGCCTCGCATCCTCGTCGAGGACGAGGACGTGGTCATCGGAGGGAGACATCGGACGCAGAACCTCCCGGAGCACCGGAAGGTCGAACGGGCAGAACGAAAGACATGGCGGGAACGACGCGAAAGTTATACGACGATCGCCTCCGGAGGTCAAGAGGAAACTCGCGGAAAAGGTCCCACACTTGAAGGGGAGTGCGTGAATCCACTGGAGCCCGCCCTCGACTCGAACTGTTTGTCGGTCAAGGGAAGGACCTATCCCTGGCCGGGAACGGACTAGAGTTGAGCCGCCCTGGCCTCCTCCCTCTCCACGCCGCCGCCACATTCATGATGGCGGGGATCGTCTGGTTCGTCCAGGTGGACCACTATCCTCTGATGGCGCGGATCGGACCCGCGGAGTTCCCCGCCTGGGAGCAGGCGCACCGGTTGATCTCGACTCTCCTGATGGGGCCGATCATGATCCTCGAGGCGGCTACAGGCGTCGCGCTGACCCGCAGACCTCCCCCCGGTGTCGCGCCAGTCGCGGCCTGGGGAGGGCTCGTCCTCATCGCCTTGGTCTGGGGCTCCACCGCGTTCATCCAGCTACCGCTGCACGCGGCCCTCTCACGCGCCTTCGACGCGAAGACCCACGCGTCGCTCGTCTCCACAAACTGGATCCGCACGGCCGGCTGGAGCCTCCGCGGTCTTCTCGTGCTGTGGATGCTCCAGAGCGTCCCACGTTCCCCCACCACGGTTTCCCTTGACGTGGCTCGCCCACCTGACGTATAGATACGCCGCCCGGCACGGGCAGGACAAGCCGGGCGCTACCGCGCGTGGAGACCGATCCGATGGCGGTGAAGGAACGGTGGGGCTCGAGGGCATGACCGGCCAGGGCCCGCCCGCGAGGCCGGAGTCATCGGGCTTCCTTCGCGAGCTGGGGCTGCTGGACTCCACCATGATCGTCGCCGGGTCCATGATCGGATCCGGCATCTACATCGTCTCGGCGGACATCGCCAGGCAGGTGGCCTCGCCCGGATGGCTGCTCATGACCTGGGTGGCCACGGGTCTCCTCACGGTGATGGCGGCGCTGAGCTACGGCGAGCTGGCCGCCATGATGCCGCAGGCGGGAGGCCAGTACGTCTACCTGCGCGAGTCGTACTCGCCTCTGTGGGGGTTCCTCTATGGATGGACCCTCTTTCTCGTGATCCAGACCGGGACGATCGCGGCGGTCGGGGTCGCCTTCGCACGATTCCTCGGCGTGCTGGCGCCTGCCGTCTCCCCCACGATCTGGATCGTAAGGCCGATCAAGCTGTCCGACAGCTACGCCCTCAGCCTCTCGACGCAGCAGCTCGTCGCCATCCTGCTCCTCATCGCCTTGACCTACCTCAACACGCGCGGCCTCAAGCTGGGCAAGATGATCCAGAACGTCTTCACTTCGGCCAAGACTCTGTCCCTTCTGGCCCTCATCGTCCTCGGGATCCTCGTGGGGCGCAACGCCGCGGCGATGGACTTCAATTTCGCCGATCTCTGGACGCCTCGGGGCGGCGCGGTCATCGAGTCGAGGTACTTCGCGTCCCTGCCGGCCGTGACCGCGGCGGGCGGCGCTTTCGGGCTGCTGGTGGCCTTCTGCGTGGCACAGGTCGGCTCGCTCTTCTCGGCAGACGCGTGGAACAACATCACGTTCACGGCGGGCGAGGTGAGAAACCCCCGCCGTGACATCCCGCTGTCGCTGGCCTTCGGCACGATGCTCGTGATCACCCTGTACCTCCTCGCCAACGTGGCCTATCTCTTCACGCTGCCGCTCACGGGGATTCAGGCCGCCCCCGACGACCGCGTCGGCACGGCGGCGCTCCAGGTCATCTTCGGCGGGGCCGGGGCCACGATCATGGCGATCGCCATCATGATCTCCACCTTCGGCTGCAATAACGGGCTGATCCTGGCGGGCGCCCGCGTTTACTACGCCATGTCACGCGATGGTCTCTTCTTCAAGGCCACCGGCCGGCTCAACGACCGGCACGTCCCGGCCGTGGGCCTCGTGATGCAATGCGTCTGGGCCTCGCTGCTCGTGCTGCCGCGGACCCGTTCGGTCGACCCGGCCACAGGCGTCGAGTCGTACGGCAACCTCTACAGCGACCTTCTCGACTACGTCGTCTTCTCGGTCCTGATCTTCTACGTCCTGACCGTCGCGGGGCTCTTCGTACTGCGCCGCACGCGGCCCGATGTCGAAAGGCCCTACCGCGCCTTCGGGTACCCGATCGTTCCGGCTCTCTACATCCTCGCGGCGACCGTCATCATGGTCGTCCTGATCCTCTACAAGACCGAGACGACATGGCCGGGGCTCCTGATCGTGCTGCTGGGGATCCCCTTCTATTTCATCTGGCGAAGCCTCTCGAAGGTGGCGGCCGAGCCCTGAGGGACCACTGATGGCAAACAGACTCTTCGCTACGAAACCCCTCTCCCTGCTGCTCGAAGAGATGAAGGGGGAGCACAGACTCCGGCGCGTGCTCGGCCCGGTGCAGCTCACGAGCCTCGGCATCGGTGCGGTTATCGGCGCCGGGATCTTCGTCTCCACCGGCGCGGTGGCCCGCAACGTCTCCGGTCCCGCCCTCATGCTCTCCTACGTCGTGGCCGGCCTCGTCTGCGCCTTCGCCGGGCTCTGCTACGCCGAGTTCGCCTCGATGGTCCCCGTGGCGGGTTCGGCGTACACGTACGCCTACGCGACGCTCGGGGAGCTGTTCGCCTGGATCATCGGATGGGACCTGGTGCTGGAGTACGCGGTGGGCGCCGCGACCGTGGCAAACGGATGGTCCAGCTACTTCCAATCGGTCCTGCACGTCTTCGGCGTCAACATCCCGCAGGCCATCAACGGCCCGATCATCACCTATGACCCGAGCGTCGGCAAGCTCCTCTGGACGGGTTCGCTCATCAACCTGCCGGCGGTGCTCGTGGTGGCGGCCGTCACGGTGATCCTGGTGATCGGCATCCGGGAGAGCGCCAGCTTCAACGCGGCGATGGTGATTCTGAAGGTCACGGCGGTGGTCTTCGTGATCGCGGTCGGCGCCTTCTACGTGGACCCCAAGAACTGGCATCCGTTCGCCCCCTACGGTCTGACCGGCGTCAGCTTCTTCGGTCACACGCTCTTCGGGCAGACCGACGCGGGAGGCCATCCGCTGGGGATGCTGGCGGGCGCCGCGATCGCGTTTTTCGCCTACATCGGGTTCGACTCGGTCTCCACGCACGCCGAGGAGGCGAAAAGACCCCACCGCGACGTCCCGATCGGCATCGTCAGCTCCCTCTTCATCTGCACCGCTCTCTACATCGCGGTGGTCGCCGTGCTGACCGGGATGGTCCCCTACGACAAGCTGGACGTCGGCGCTCCCGTGGCCGAGGCGTTCAGCCAGGTCGGGCTCGGATGGGCGCACTTCCTGATCGCGGCCGCGGGCGTGGCCGGGATCACGTCGGTCATGCTGGTGATGATGCTGAGCCAGCCCCGCGTCCTGCTGGCCATGGCGCGCGACGGGCTGCTCCCGAAGAGCTTCTTCGGCGCCGTGCACGATCGGTTCAGGACTCCGTGGAAGTCGACGATCCTGACGGGAATCTTCGTCGGGACCCTCGCGGCCTTCCTGCCCATCAACGTGCTGCTCGATCTCGTGAACATGGGCACCCTCATGGCCTTCGCCATCGTCTGCGGCGCGGTGCTGATCATGCGGCGCACCAATCCGGGCGCCGAACGCCCCTTCCGGGTGCCGTTCGTGCCTGTCGTGCCGCTGCTGGGCATCGGGAGCTGCCTGCTGCTGATGTTCTCGCTGCCGCCGGAGAATTGGCTGCGGCTGATCGTGTGGCTGGCGATCGGGCTGGTGATCTACTTCACCTACAGCCGGCACCACAGCGTGATGGCGACCCGCCTCGCGCACGAGATCGCCGCGCATGGAGTGTCGCCGGGGGGCGCTCTCGTGGACGACGTGGACGACATCACCGGCAAGAAACGGGGGAAGTGAGGGCCGCTACTCCAGCGGCACCAGGGTCACGCTGACATCGCGCTTCCTGCCCTCGCGATCCACCGTGAGCTTCACGGTGGTTCCGACGCCTGCCGCCTCGAAGAGGTGGAAGATGTCGTCGCCCGAGAGGACCGGCTTGCCGTCCACGGCCACGATGACGTCGCCCAGCGCGATCCGTCCCGAACGGCTCCGCCGGACCCCCTCGAGGCCGGCCTTGGCGGCGGGGCCGCCGTCGCGGACCTCGTAGACCACCACCCCCTCGACCCCCATCCGCTCCGCCATCCGATCGGCCAGCATGCTGACGCCGATGCCGGGCTGAATCGGCTTGCCGTGCTCGGTGAGCTGAGGCACGAGCCTGCGCACGGTGTCGACCGGCACGGCGAAACCGATCCCGGCGCTGGCGCCGCTGGGGCTGACGATCTGACTGTTGACACCGATGAGCCGCCCGCGCGAGTCGAGCAATGGTCCGCCCGAATTGCCCGGATTGATCGCCGCGTCGGTCTGGATCACGTCGCGGATCGTGCGCCCACCGGGCGACTGGAGCTCTCGCCCGAGCGCGCTGACCACCCCCACCGTGAGCGAGTGGTCCAGACCAAAGGGATTGCCGAGCGCCAGGACCGTCTGACCCACCTGCAGATCGGCGGAGCGCCCCAGCGGCAGCGGCGCGAGCCGGGATGCGGGGGTCTTGATCTTGAGCACTGCGAGGTCCTTGTCGGGGGCGATGCCGACCACCTCGGCGTCGGCCTCCGATTGATCGGCCAGCGTGACCGAGAGGCTGTTGGCCCCCTCCACGACGTGGAAATTGGTCACGATGTGCCCGCTGGAGTCCCAGATGAAGCCGCTGCCGGTCCCCTGCGGGATCTGGAAGACGTCCATCGTGAAGAAGTCGCGCTTGAGCGCGATGTTCGTGATGTTGACCACGGCGCTCGAGGCGCGCCGGAAGATCTCGATGGTGCGCGTCTCCTCGGGAGTCAGGTCGGAGTCGGGCGTGACTGCGGCCGCCCTACCGGCGAAGGCCGGCCCGTCCTCGGCGACGGGCGATGGGGGATCCACGGCCGGGGCCTGCCGGGGATCCCCCTGCGACAGTCTCGCGGAGAGGAACCCGAACGCGAAGACGACGACCAGGAGCACCGCGAGACGCAGGCGCACGCGGTTACTCCTTCTTGGCTGCCTTGGCCTTCCCGATCTCCTCCTTGCCGACGTAGACGTGGCTCGCCAACATCTTGCCGTCCTTGTCCTTGGAGTAATCCAGCTTCACCATCTCGCCCACCTTGGGAGCGCCGTGGACCATCGTCTGGTCGTTCCACTCGAAGGTCCACTCCTTGCCATCCTTGTCCTTCACCTTCATTGTCTTGGTGCCCTCGTCCCAAGCCGTGATGGTCCCCTTGGCGTGGTCCCCCTTCTCCATCGCCTTGGTCTGCGCCTCCGATGCGAACGCCATGACGCCAAACGCGAACATCGCGGCGACCGCTAGAACCAACAGCCTTCTCATCGCGTGCTTCCTCCTCAGGAATGCGCCGTTCAGACGGCGGCGGTTCGGTTTGTGCCGACCATAGCACACGCTCCCGCGGGCCCGCCAAACGGTAGAATGCCGCACGATGGCCCGGCTCCGTTACCGTTTCGGCGCGTTCAACGCCTCCCCCGCCCGCCGCGTCCTTCTGCGCTCGGGCCAGGAGGTCCCCCTCATCCCCCGGTACTTCGACCTGCTCCTGCTGCTGCTGGAGCGGCGTCACGAGGCGGTGACGCGCCAGGAGATCTTCGACAGGGTCTGGAGCGACGTGGTCGTTTCCGACGGAGCGCTGAGCCAGGCGATCCGCACGCTCCGGCGCACTCTGGGAGACGACGTGCGCGAGCCGGTCTTCATACGCACGGTGTCGCGTCACGGGTACCGCTTCGTCCACCGCGACGTGGTCGAGGAACCGGACGAGACGCCCCCCGTCCAGGAGGCGCCCCTCCCATTGAAAACCCCGCCCGCCCGGGAGGATGCCTTCGAGACGGTCATCCCGCTGCTCATGGCCACGGGCGCGGGCCCCCTCGACGTAGACGACCGGCGCGAGGCGGCCGAGGCGCTCCACGTGCTGGGGATCGAGGAGGCTCTGCGAAGGCTCGATCGGCTCCCCGGCCACGAGGCCGCGCGCGCCCTGCTGCGCGACACGCGATGGGATGTCCCTGGGTCCGGCCCGGTGCCTCTTTTCGGTCAGCCCGGAGCCGCCGCCTCGAGCCGATGGGCCGCGGCTTCCGGAGGGGGCGCGGCCGCCGGCCTCGTAGCGGGGCTCGTGGGCGGGCTGGCCCTCGAGTGGGCCCCCTTCTCCGCCGCCCCCTCCAGCCTTCCGGTGGCGCTGGCGCTCGTGGGCGCCGCGATCGGCGGACTCGGGGCCGCCGGCGTGGACGCGGGGCTCGCCATCGCGGAGGCGCTGGCGCGATCGTTGCGCGGGCCCGCGCTCGTGATCTGCGGCGCGCTGGGGGGCGGCGGCATCGGCGCTTTCTCCCACGCCCTGGGGCGCTGGACCCTCGAGGACCTGTTCGGGCGCGACCTGTCGGCCGTCGGCGGCGGGTTCGAGGGGGTGGTGATCGGCGCGGCGGCCGGGCTCGGCTACGCCCTCGCGACGCCCAGGCCGGGCGGCGGCGGGATGGCCACGCCACGGGGCCAGTCGCGCCTGAAGGCCGCCGCCGTCACGGGTATTGCGTGCGCAGCAGCCGGAGTCCTCCTCACGTGGACCCGCGGCCACCTGCTGGGAGTGAGCCTCGACTTCATGGCGCGCACCTTCCAGGGCTCGCAGGTGGGGCTGGCCCCGCTCGCCCGCGTCTTCGGGGAGACCGAGGTGGGCCCCGTGACCCGCACGATCCTGAGCGCCTACGAAGGGTTCTGCTTCGGGCTCGGCCTGATCCTCGGCCTGACGCGCCGTCCGCGCTGAGCCGATCTGTCAGGCACACCTCACGCTACGCTCACCGGGCGCTCATGTCTTTCAGTCGCATCCTCCACATACATCGGCCCTGAACACGTGCCATCCGCTGAACTGCGGAGGAGGACCGATGTTCCCGATGAAAACCGCGACACCCGGAGCCCTGCTTGCCCTCGCGATGACGCTCGGCGGGTGCGTCCAGATTCACCCCGACACGCCCCTGACGGCCGCGGCCGATGGGGGGCGGCTCGACGTAGTGAGAACCCTTCTCGCGCAGGGAATCGGCCCCGACGACCAGGACAGCCACGGGCTGACGCCGCTGGTCTGGGCCTCGCGGAAAGGGCACGTCGAGGTCGTGAAGGCCTTGCTCTCGGCGGGAGCCGATCCGGACAGTCGCGACGGATTCGTCAACGGCTGGACCCCGATGATCCACGCCATCCACACGGACCAGACGAAGGTGGCGCTGGCCTTCATCGAGGCCGGGGCAGACGTGAATGCCACGTCCCCCAACGGTGGCACCGCCCTCATGATGGCGGCCGGCGAAGGGAACCTCGAGGTGGTGCGCGCCTTGCTCGACAAGGGGGCCGATCCGAGGGCCGAGACGCACGTGCGCACCACCGCCCTGACCAACGCCGTGGCCTGCGGGCAGACGGAGATCGTGCGTATTCTCCTGAAGAACGCGCCGGACTTGAAGCCGGGCGGAGCCATGGAAGACAAGCTCATGATGTTGCTGGCCCGTCTTCGTGGCCGGCGGGAGATCGTGAAGATGATCCAGGGCACCTCTGCTCGTTGAGCGGGGGATGAGGTCAGCCCCTCAGACATTGCCCAGCAGGAACGGCGCCGTCGTCGGCTGACTCGATCCTTCCTCGGGCTCGTCGGTGACCGCGGCCGCGACGACCTTGCCCGCGCCTGCCGGCACCGTGACGGTTCCGGAGGCGGCCGCCTCCACCGGCGCGCTGAAGGTCCCGGCGCTGATCTTCACGCCGGCGTCGGTCACGAGCCAGAGCTGGTAGGTCCGCCCGGGCGCGGGCGCGGCGAGATCGCCCGCGTAGAGTCGCCACTGATCCCTGCGGCGATCCCAAAAGACCCTGGCGGCTGTCCGGGCTCGCTCACCCTGACCCTGCAGATCGACCGTGAGGACACCGGGCGAGCTGACAAACTGGATCGAATCCCGCGCGGCGCGCACCTGCCGGCTCAGGGAGGTCAGCTCCTCGCTCTGTCGACCGATCTCCTCGCGCAGCCCGGCCGTCACCTGCTCATAACGTGCGGTCAGGTCGGCCTGCCGCCGCGCCATCAGCGCGACGGTCACGGCCGCCGTGACCAGCGAGGCGGCGAGCGCCGCGGCCGCCGCCCCCCTGAAGGGCGAACGGACTTTTTGGCTGCGCCGCGGTCCCGACACCCCCTCCTTCCCGATGGAAGCCATGAGCCTCGCCTTCGCCATCGGCGAGGGTTCCACCGGCGGCAGCGCGAATGGGAGCATGTGCGTAAGCTCGCGCGCCGCGGCGAGCTCGGCGGCGCACCTCGGGCATCCGGTATCCAGGTGCTCGCGCACCCGGGCCTCCTCCACCGTGTCGAGCAGGTCGACCTCGCGCAGCGGGATCAGGTCCTTGATCTCTTCACATCGCATCGAGGCTCTCCCTCAGCGTCATGAGGCCCTGCCTGATCCTCGTCTTGATCGTCCCCAGAGGCTCGCGCAGCCTGGCCGCGATCTCCGAGTGGGAGAGTCCATCATAGTAGGCGAGCTCGATGGCGGATCGCTGCGCCGGTGGCAGCGTGGAGAGCGCCTGGGTGATGCGGCGGCGCTTCGCCACCACTTCGTAACGGGCCCCGGCGGCCTCGCCGGCGCCGGACTCGCCCGCCCTGGCGGGCTCGCTCCGTGAGTGCTCGTTCAGGACCGCCTCGCGGCGCCCGCGCGCCCGGAGGCGATCGATGGAGCGGCTGCGACCGAGGGTGACGAGCCACGCGGAGACCGAGCCCCGCTGCTCGTTGAAGCCCGCGGCTCCGCGCCAGGCCTGAAGGTAGACATCGGCCAGGACCTCCTCGGCTTCCGCCCGGTCCCTCAGGATCCGCAGGGCCAGGGCGAAGACCAGGCCGCGGTGGCGATCGTAGAGACACGACAGCGCCTCCTGATCGCCCGCGACCATGCGCGCGACCAGCGTGTGGTCCGGCTCATCGGCGTCCGTGGCCTGGATCGCCATCTCTCGAGGGCATCCTCCTCCCGCCAGTCTTTACAGGACCTGTATCGACAATTACGCCGCCCGGCCGCTTTCGGATGGGGCCCTTGTCTGAAAACCTATCACGAAATCCGATCGCGCCGCCGCCGGCGTAGAAGCGTGCAAGGTCCGGCCGCACGACATCACGACGAGGGCCGGAGGATCCGTCAGTTTCCGCCGGCCAGTCCGGCGCACCTCGGAGGAGAATCCAGATGAAGCGTTCCATCCGTTTCGCCCAGGGCCTGGCCGCTGTGTGCCTTCTCGCGGCAAGCGGCGCCGCGATGGCGTCGAGCCACCGGGAGGCCCCTCTCACGGCCATCGACAGGACGGCCGACATCACCGACTTCTATGCCTTCGTCAGCTACGACGACCCTGGCAGGGTGACGATGATCATGGGCGTCGACCCGTTCCTGGAACCGGCCAACGGCCCAAACTACTTCCCGTTCGATGAGTCGATCCTGTACGCGATCAAGGTGGACAACGACAACGACGCGTTGGAGGACGTGAGCTTCGAATTCCGCTTCATCACGGAGCTGCGACTCCCCGGAGTGCCGGTCGGATTCGCGGGCGCCGGAGCCGGCGTGCCGGCTCCACTCAACTCGCCCGCCCCGGTGCCACCGGGCGCTCCGATCATTCCACCCGCGATCACGGCGCTCGATGGTCCGGGCTCGGAAGGGCTCGGGCTCCGCCAGCGCTACACCGTCACGATGATCCTCGGCCATGGCGAGGGCGCGAAGCGGATCCCGCTGACGAACCCCGAGGGCAGGACTCTGTACGCCGTGCCGTCCAACGTCGGGCCGCGCACGATGCCGGCATACGCCGGCCTGGTCGACCAGGGGATCTTCCCGCTCGAACGTGGCGTGAAGGCCTTCGCCGGAACCACCGATGACGCCTTCTGGATCGACCTGGGAGCCGCGTTCGACTCGCTGAACTTCCGCGTGATTCCCACGGTCGATGTCGACGGCAACGGCGGATACACGAGCACGGGGATCCCGGCCGTGATGAGCGCCGACCAGGACGCCGCACAGGTGAATTTCGTGAGCGACTCCGTGTCGGGATACAACGTGAACCACATCGCGGTCGAGGTGCCGATCACGCTGCTGACGAAGACAGGCACCCTGCTGCCCATGAATCATCCCAACGCGACCATCGGGACCTGGTCCACCACGTCCCGCCAGGCCATCACCCTGCGCCGGACGGCCCAGTCCGACAAGAGCTCCGGCCCCTGGAAGCAGGTTCAGCGAATGGGCAACCCTCTCTTCAACGAGCTCCTGATCGGCACCGACATGAAGGATGAGTGGAGCCGCTCCAGGCCGAAGGACGATGCGCGGTTCGCCGGCTATGCTCTCGATCCGCTCGTCGCGCGGATCGCCAACGCGGCTTACGGTGGCGCTCTGACGATCCCCGAGGTGCCGAGGCTCGATCTGCTCCCCGTGGTCTTCTACATGCCGCCGATCGCGGCGCCTGGCACGCCCCAGGGTCCCGTGGCCGACCTGCTGAGGCTCAACACCGGCGTGGCGCCGACACCGTACTCCGGCCAGAGCCGGCTGGGAGTGCTGGGTGGAGACCCGGCCGGCTTCCCCAACGGGCGCAGGGTGGGGGATGACGTCACTGACATCGTCCTGCGTCTCGTGGTGGGGGGCGTCCTGGCCGCCGACAAGAACGGCGTGTCGCTGGATCGCTTCCCCAACAACAGGCTCGGCGACGGCGTCAACGTCAACGACATCCCCTACCTGACAAGCTTCCCCTACGTAGGGTACGCCCACGACGGCGTGAACCGTCGTCACCTCGACCCTGCCGAGCCGGGCGGCGGTCCGGCCAACCCCTAGGGGCCTGTCCGAGCAACGCCTCATAGCCTCCCGCCGTCCGGCCCATCATCCCGTGGGCGCGATGGCGGGAGGCCCCTTCACGAAGGACGATGAAGACGATGACCAGCCTGATCCTGATGATCCTCGCTCCCATCGTAAGCACCGTGGCCCCGGCAGCCAGCCCCGCCGAAGCCCGGATCCAACAGGCGCGAGCCAGCATCGAGTCGGGCGCCGCCGATGCGAAGAGCCTCAACAGGCTGGCGGTGGCGCTCACGCGGCGGGCCCGGGAGACGGGGGACCCGTCGTACTACGACCGGGCGATCGCGGCCCTCGCCGAGGCCGGGAGGATCGAGCCGGGCAACCCCGAGACGACCCGGGTCTCCGCCTGGACGAGGATGGGCCGGCATGAGTTCTCCGAGGCCTTCGAGATCACCCGTCGTTACGCCGCCTCTCACCCGGACGACGACGTGAACCTCGGCGTCATGGGGGACGCGCTGATGGAGCTGGGCCGCTACGACGAGGCCGCCGTGGCCTATCAGAGAATGCTCGACCTGCGCCCGGGGCCGGCCTCCTACAGTCGCGCCGCCTACCTGCGCGAGGTGACGGGGGACCTCGAGGGTTCGCTCGATCTGATGCGGATGGCCCTTCAGGCCACCGATCGCCGCGAGACCGAGGACCGCGCGTGGCTGCTGGTGCAGATCGGCCACTTGCATGAAGTGATGGGAGAGGAATCCCGGGCCGAGACGACCTACCGCGCGGCTCTCGACTCGTTTCCCGGCTATCATTACGCCCTGACGGCGCTGGCCGACCTCGCACTGCGCCGCGGTCTGGCCGCCGGCGCCGAGACTCTCGCGCGCGACGCGATCAAGGCGGCTCCCCACGCCGAGCGATACCTGCTCCTCGCCGATGCCCTGCGCTGCCAGGGACGCGGCAAGGAGGCGGACGCCGCGGAGAAGCTCTTCGAGACATTGGCGTCGGCCAACATCGCGAAAAACGACAACGAGAACCACGACCTGGTGCTCTATTACCTGGAGCGACGCCCCGACCTGAAGCGCGCGCTGGAGATCGCCAGGATGGAAGCCAGGCGCCGACGCGACGTCCACACGCTGGACCGGCTGGCCCTCGCGCTCCATCGCAGCGGAAGGACCCGGCGGGCGCGCCGTCTCGCGGAGAGGATTCTGGCGGTCGGCACCCGCGACCCGTTGATCGCCAGCCACGCGCGGGAGATCATAAACTGACATCCGATGCTCAGGTTGCCGGCACTCTTCATCTCTCACGGCGCGCCCACCCTCGCGCTCGAACCTGAGGGCACCTGCGCCCGCGCCTTGAGGAGGTGGGCCGAGGCTTGCCCCTCACCCCGCGCCCTCCTCGTGATGTCGGCGCATTGGGAGGCGCCGGGACCGATCCGCGTCACGTCGGCCGGCCGGCCTCCTCTGATCTACGACTTCGCTGGGTTCCCCGATCCTCTCTACGCCCTCACCTACCCCGCGCCGGGCGATCCGGGCCTGGCGGCCGAGGTGATCCGCCGGCTCCATGACGCCGATCTGCCGGCGCAGGAGGATCCTGACCGGGGATGGGATCACGGTGTCTGGATCCCCCTGCGCCTCGCCTTCCCCGAGCCGCGGATCCCGGTCGTCGAGATCTCACTGCCGCGCCGCTCGGCCCCCGAGGAGCTGATGCGAATCGGGCGGGCGCTGTCGGCGCTTCGGAGCCAGGGCGTCCTGCTCATCGGCAGCGGCGGCATCGTGCACAACCTGAGGCTCATCCGGCTGGAGCGGAAGGAGGCGCCGGCCGACTCGTGGGCTCTGGAGTTCGACGAGTGGGTCAGGACGCGGCTGGAGAGGCACGATTTCGACGCGCTGATCCGGTACCGCGAGGTCGCGCCGCATGCCGCGTTGGCCGTCCCCACGACCGAGCATTTCGATCCGCTCTTCTTCGTCCTGGGCGCCTCCGGCGCCGAGGATGACGTCGTGGAGATCCACGACGGGATTCAGTACGGCAACCTCTCCATGCGCTGTTTCGCCCTTCAAGGCCGAGGAGCCACATGCGACGATTCATCCAGCTCGCCATCCTGACCCTTTGTGTCGTGATCCCCGGGCACGCCCTCGCCGTCGAAGGCACGGTCCCATCGGCGGACGGCGTCTCCATCCATTACATCACCGAAGGAAGCGGAGCCCCGGCGCTCGTCTTCGTGCACTGCTGGAGCTGCGACACCACCGTGTGGGACGCGCAGATGAAGCACTTCGCCCCGGCGCATCAGGTCGTCGCCATCGACCTGGCCGGGCACGGTTCCTCGGGCCGCGGGCGCAAGGAATGGACGATTCCCGCCTTCGGGCAGGATGTCCGCGCGGTGGTCGAGAAGCTGGGGCTGAAAAAGGCCATCCTGGTCGGCCATTCCATGGGAGGCTCGGTCATCGTGGAGGCGGCCCGGCTCATGCCAGAACGGGTGATCCTTCTCGTGCCGGTCGATTCCCTCCAGGACGTGGAGCGAAAGTTCACTCCGGAGCAGATCGAGTCGTTCCTGGCTCCCTTCAAGCAGGATTTCAAGAAGAACACCGACGCCTTCATGCGCGGCTTCTTCCCCGAAGGGACCGACCCGGCCCTGGTGGACAGGGTGGCGGGCAAGGCCGCCTCGGCCCCCCCGGAGATCGCCATCGCCGCGCTCGCGAGTCTGTTCGCCCACGATCTGCCCGGAGCCATGGATGGAGTCAAGATCCCCTTCCACGCCATCAACTCGGACCGCCGCCCCACCAACCTGGAGGGGAACCGCCGCCACGCACGGTTCGAGGTGACCCTGATCCCCGGCGTGGGCCATTTTCCGATGCTGGAGAAGCCGGCCGAATTCAACCAGGCCCTGGCGGCCATTGCTGGAAAGGCAACCATTCCGCCCTCCTCGCCGTAGATAGGGCGAGATCGTTCGATCCCGAGCCTGAGGAGGAGTCCCCCATGAGCCTGTCGAGAACCGCTTCCGCCCTTTGCCTGACAGCATCCTTCGCCCTTGCCGGCCCCGTCCTGGCCGATTCGACCCGGACCCTGCGGCTCGAATACGCCCCAACCGGCGCCTTCGTCGTGGAAAACCTCGCCGGCACGATGCGCGTGATCGCAGGATCCTCCGACAAGGTCGTGACCGTGGCCACCGTCCACGCCGACGACGACGCCACGGCGAACCTCATGAAGCTCGAGCAGGTGTCCGGCGAGGGAGGGGTCCCGACCCTGAGGATGGTCTATCCGCTCGACAAGTACACCACCTTCCGCTACCCCGCCGAGGCGGGCGAAGAGGAGGAGCACTGGCTCTCGCGCCTTCTGGGCCTCGGCAACTCTTCGAGCACCAGGTACGCCGGGTATCGCGTGACCGTAAAGAGCGGCAGCGGCGTGCTGCTCTACGCCGACGTGGAGGTGCAGCTTCCTCGCCGCGCTGTGGAAGGGACCTTCCGCAACCTGGTCGGCGGCATCCATGGACAGGGAGTCGAGGGGACTCTCGTCTTCGACGGCGCCAGCGGCGACGTGACTCTCGATGACCTCAAGGGGACCATCACGGCCGACACCGGCTCCGGCGACGTCAAGGCAGCCAACCTCGAAGGCTCCTTCACCTGCGACACGGGCAGCGGCGATTGTGACCTGCACGGCTTCAAGGGGGACAAGATCACCTGTGACGTGGGCTCGGGGGACGTGAACCTCGCTTCGGGGAGCGCCCGCGTCATCGACGCGGACACCGGCTCCGGGGACGTTGAGGTCAAGGACTTCGACACGGAGGAGTTCAAGGCGGACACGGGCTCGGGCGACGTCCTCCTGGAGGTCCGCGGCAACCGGCTCGCCTCGGTGACGGCCGACACGGGCAGCGGCAGCGTGACCCTGCGGCTCGACCCGGGGGTCGCCTTCGAGGCGAAGGCCGCGCAGGGGAGCGGCGACATCGTGAACCGGTTCTCCGATGCGCAGCCGATCCTCAAGGACAAGGAGGTCATCGGCTACCGGCGCGGCGACGGCAAGACCCGCATCAACGTGGAAACTGGAAGCGGCGACGTCGTCATCGAGCCGAGGTCCTAGCCGAGTATGCGGCGGGGCCGGATCAGTACCGGCCCCGCGCCCGCTCCTTCGCGGGCAGGATCTCGAGACAGCTCGTCCACCACCCGGTCTGGATCGTCTCGATGAACTCCGGTGGCAGCGATTCATCCCTCATCTCGCGCGCGAGCCTGTCGTGGTCGTAAGGCACCGGCACGAACTCGGCGTCGAGGCCACCGGCCGTCTCCTCGAGGATCGTGAACCAGACGTTGACGCGCCCGTCGTTGGCCGGCCGGCCCAGCGCTCCGGCATTGACCACCCCTCGCCCCGGCTCGATGAAGCGCTTCCAGTGAATCCCGGTGTGCGTACACACGATGAGGTCGGCCTCATGCTCGGCGAGGAGCCGCCGGATGAAGGGGACGGGCGTCGCGCTGTGAAAGAGGAACTCGTTGATGCGCCGGGGGGAGCCATGACAGAGGAGCAGCCGGCGCCCGCCCATGGTGAGCCGGATGTGCCCCGGCAGAGTTGCCATCCATTCCGTGTGCCCGGCTGAGGTTTTCTCACGCGTGTAGTCGTACGAGATCTGCGCGAAGCGGTTGTCGCGCGGGTCGGTGTAACCGCAGTGGCAGTCATCCGCGCCGCCCGCGAGCGATTCCTCGTAGTTGCCCTGGATCGCGGGGAGCTTCTCCTCGCGCAGGATCTCCAGGGTGCGATCCGGGTGCGGCCCGAAGGCGCCGAAATCTCCCAACGCGACGATCGTCTCGGCCTTCCGCTCCCGCGCCAGCTTCAGCGCCTCGCGCAGCGCGAGATGGTTGGAGTAGATCCCGCCGAGGAGGGCCACCCGGCGGAAGGAGCCAAGCGAAAGGACGCCCGGGCTCACGTCCTGCATGAGAGCCCCTGCGCGTGGCACGTGTGGCAGGCCGAGTAAGCCAGCTCGAAGGGGCGCAGGGTGTCGGCCAGCGTCGCGCCCATCCGCGCCTCGGGCACGTCCAGAAGGATGGGGCAGACCCAGACCCCGCGCTCGGTCGCCATGCGGCACGACGAGCACTGCAGCTCCGACGTCTGCTCCGCTGTCAGCTCCAGACCGGCGAGCGTCTCGGATTGGAGGTAGCCGCGCGACCGGGTCTCCTCAGCCCCGAGCCTCAGGAGGGGCATCACCTTGAGCCGGGGATGCGGCAGCCCGATCTCCGCGAGGAGCTCCAGGAAGCGGCGTCTCCCCTCCTGCGTGCCCGCCCCTTCGCATGCCTCCGTCACCGTGACGACCGGTGGGAGACCCGCCTCCGCGAGATTGCGAATCCCCTCGAGGATCCTCTGGAACGTGCCCGCCCCCCGGATCGGGTCGTTGGTGGCTGCATCGTACCCGTCGATGGAAATCCTCAGGTCGAGGCTGTACTCGGAGCCGTCCGAGAGCCCCTTGAGACGCGCCGCGGTCTCGGGCCGGATCAGGAGCCCGTTGGTCAGGATCGAGACCGGCCCCTGCGCGAGCGCGGCCCGGAGGATCTCCATGATCCGCGGATGCATGAGCGGCTCACCCCCGGTGAGGTAGTACTCCTTGACGCCGAGCGCCTCCGCCTCCTCGAGGTAGCGCATCACCGACTCGAACCGCATCATCTCGTGGGTGTGGTTGGTGGGCGAGCACGAGATGAAGCAGTGCGTGCACGCGAGGTTGCAGAGTGTGCCGGATACCTGGAGCCACAGCGTGTCGAGAGCATCCAGCGGCGCCGACGGATACGAGGATGTCATCGGGCCAGACCCTCCAGGATCGTCTCGAGATGCGCCAGACCGGTGCGGAGCAGAAAGGCGGGTGACCGCCCGTAGCTCTTGGAGCCGACGAGGAAGAACCCGGGCTCTCCCGACTCGAGATCCTTCGGGAGCACTCTTGGCAGGGCAAGACAATCTGTGACTCCGGTCAGGGCGCGCGAGAGGCGGGCGCCTCCCTCCGTCACGGGGGAGATCTCGAGGGCCAGCTCCGTCAGGACGCCCAGGTCGGGACGGTATCCGGTCAGGGAGATCGCCTCGTGGACGATCTCCTCACGGGCCGGCGCCGACGCCGGGCCGGCCAGAGTCGCGCGCAGCGAAGCGCCGTCGCCTCCTCCATCGACCGCCTCGATCGCCTGGAGCGAGCACCCTCTCAGCACGCTCAGGAAGGAGGGGGGATCGGAGGCGAGATCGTTGGCACGGGCGGCCACCCTCTGGCGCTCGGGGAGCGGATCGCCGGCCACCTCGGCGCAAGGGCGACGGTTGGAGGAGCGTGTCGCCCAGACGACGCGCGTCTGGGGCGAATCGGCCGCCATTCGCTCGAGCAGGAGCAGCGCGTTAGCCGCCGAATGGCCGTGGCCGATGAGGAGGGCCCGCCGCCCGATCAGCGCGGCCCGTCTCGATTCCAGCTCGCCGAGGCGGCGGATGAGGCGCGCGCCCAGCTCCCTCTCGCCTCGGGCGGGGAGGCCTCCCGGCCCGGACCAGCCCGGCTGCCCGTAGACCCCCGATGCGTCGAGCACCGCCTCGGCCTCGAAATACTCCTCGCCACGGGGGGTCTGAAGGAGGAGCCGGAAGGGGCGCTCCGCGCGCAAGGGATGCCCCGGAAGATCGAGCCGCGTGAGCCCCGCGCGCCCCACCGCGGCGACGCGGTGGCGCGTTCTCACGCGGCCGGACAGAGGAGGCAGGCAGGCCAGTGGCACGAGGGCCTTATCGGCCAGCTCGGGCCCCGTCAGAAGCGCGTCGTCATCAGGCGCGGCCCCCCCCAGCAGCTCACGCGCCCGCGCGGGCAGGTTCATCCGCATCGGGCTGAAGAGACGCGTGGACGGGCCCCACCGGCGCACCGACTCTCCCACCTCGCCTCGCTCGAAGACGGTGACCTCGAAGCCGCGCTCGAGGGCGAGCAGGGCGGCTGAGATCCCCATCGGCCCCGCGCCGATGACGGCGATACGAGCGGGCGCGCGTCCCATGGGGTTTTGTCAGCCTTTCCGCGTCATGGTGTTCAAGGCCTGCACCCAGTGCGCGATCGTCCCCCCTCCCCGGATGACCGCCGCCACGCTCACGGCCTCGGCCATCTCCTCGGGCGTGATGCCGGCGTCGGCGCAGGCGGAAGCGTAGGAGTCGATGCAGTAGGGCTCCTGGATGGCGAAGGCGACCGCCAAAGCGATCAGCTTCTTGGTGCGCTCGTCGAGCGCGCCCTTCTCCATCGTGGCGCCGTACCACTTCTGGAAGAGATCGAACAGGTGGGGGTGCGTCTTCGACAGCTCGCCGAAGCGGGCGAGATCCTCGGACAGGTAGTAGCTGGGCACGGAACCCTCCTTAGAGTATGAGCGTGCGTGAGGTGCCGGGAGCGCGGACGGCCGGATTACGCGAGGAGGAGGGCGGGAGGCCCGCGGAGCGAGATCGGGGCCGCGAGGGCTTGCCGACCGGGGGGCCCCCCTGCCTCGGGCGCTGCGGTGGGGGCCGCGGTGAGCACCCGCTTGATCAACTCCGCGAGGATGGGGTCGAGGGCCGGGTCGACCCGAAGGCCCGGGAGATCCGCCGGGCGATCCAGATCGGCCAGCCAGTCCGGCAGAAGCGCCGCGCCCGCGGCGCCGGCGCCGGCGAGAAGGTCCCTCAGGACGGCCGAGGTCCTCCATCGCACGCCGAGCAACAGAGGCTCGACCTCGACACCGCCCCCCACTCCGATCAGGTAGACACCGCCATCGGGCGCGGGGCCGAGGACGACGTCGCGCGACTCCAGCGCCTCGAAGGCGGCGCGCAGGTGCCTCTCACCGAGGGCCGGTGTATCCGCCGGCACCGCGACGATGCGGCGGTATCCGAGCGCCCGCGCGTCGCGTAATGCGTTGGCCAGCCTCTCGCCGAACGAGCCGCCTCTCTGTCGCGGGATCAGCAGATCGGTGTCAGGGAGCAGCGCGACGGCGTCTCTGATCCGGCGGCCCGCGAGCTCGAAGAGAGGACGGGCCCGCCGCAGACCCTTGGCGGCAACCTCCTCCGAGGGCTTCCGGGAAAAGAGCAGGACGCAGCGTGTGGAGTCGGCCATGGCCCTATCATAGCGCGTGGAATCCAGTGTGGTGAGCCAGAAATACCGTGGTATTCGGTCGCCGTATCAGCCCGGATGGCTGCGTCGCTCCTCGGTTACATGCACGACGCATGCGCCCTCGTCGCTCCTTGCCATCCGGGCGCTCCCGCGCCTTCGGTACTTGACGGTATTTCTGACTCACCACACTAGAACTCGCACCCCAGATCGAGGCGTGCGCGTTTTCCGTCCTGCGCGCTCGTGATCGCCTCGGCCACGTAGAGGCGCGCCAGCAGGGTGAGCCCCTTCCCCAGCCCGCAGCCGGCCCTCAGCTCGTACCCCCTCATGTCGCTGCTGGCCCCCTGCGTGGCGCCCCCCCCAGCGCACCCAGTCGTCCTGCGCGTAAGACGCGTGGACCGCCAGAGTCTCGATCCGCGCGTAGTACCAGGCGAAGAGCCAGTCCCCTCTTTCCTTCATCCGGCCCGTGGAGGCAGACCGGACGTAGCCGTCCTTGTGCCTCCGGTTGGCCACGGTGAACGGATCGGAGTCCTCGCGCGAGTAATCCTGGGCGTTGTGGGCCACGTCCAGACCGATCGTCACGGGCCAACTCCCCGCGAAGATCCTCCCCTGGAGCGACCCCACCCAGAGGGCGTAGTCCCGCCCTCCGTTGCCGTTGATCAGGTTGATGGAGTTGGGGGATCCCAGAAAGAGATAGGAGCCGAGCGCCCCGGTCACGCCCCAGCGCTGCTCCACTCTCGAATAGACGAGCTGGGCGGCGGCGAGATTGCCGATGGCGCGAGTCATCCCGTCGGGCAGCGAGAAGTGGCCCGCGGTGATTTCGACATGGTTCGCGTCCCGCTCGGACCGGTAGCCTCCCGAGACGCCGGCCAGGGTAAAGTCATCGTCCAGAACCATCTCGTTCTGCTTCCAGAACGGGAAGGTGTCCCTGCCGAGCGTCGTCCAGGCCCCACGCTTCTTAAGGAAGAGGTACCACTCGTCCCAGAAGTAGTCGTTCTCCGCCACAGAGCCGTTGTCCGAGTCGAGCACGGTGATGAAGGGGGACTGCTGGCTCGCCTGCTTGCCGGTCCTCACCCTGAGGGCGAGGTTGATCCCCGCGGTCGGTTCGTACCGGAAGCCGAGCCGCGCCCTCACGCGCGCCCGATTTCGATCCGGGCGCTCGTCGCCGGCTGGGGTCTGCGAGTCCCAGTCCGACTCGAGCCGGAACCTGAAATCCCCGAAGACCCTCAGCTTCTCGTCCTTTCCCAGCCCTACGTCGGCGCGAGCCGGCGCGGCCAGGAGCAGCGCCAGACCCGCCAGCGCGAGCCATCTGCTCGAGGAATGGATTCCCACCTTCATTTCCTCTCTAAGAGATGACGTGCGCCGATCCCCGGCGCGCCTCCTCGGCGCTGGTACACTGCCGATTGACGGGGAGAGGTCATGATATGACGAAGGACAAGGGGGCGGGGACCGGTGCCCGGCCGGACCCGAGCCTGCGCGAGGTCGTCCTGCGGGACATGAGGCAGACCGGCATCCCGGGCCGTTTCGCCCGGGAGCTGGAGGATCTCTACCACTTCTACCTCGACGAGGAGCGGCGCGATCGGCTCGCCTCCATGGGATGGCTGAAGCGGGGCGTCCTCTTCTACGGCTGGCTCTTCAGGAGCCTCCTGATGAAGCTCACGCCGGCCAGACGGCTGGCGCTGCTCGCCGCGCTGCTGCTCGTCCTTCTGAGGCGGATGCACCTGAGCCTCCCCGGCCTCGACCTGGTCCTGTACGTCTGGGTGCTCGGCGTCGCGCTTCTGATCATCGTTCTGATGCTCGAGCTCAAGGACAAGCTGCTCGCCCGCGACGAGATCGAGATCGCCCGGCAGGTGCAGCTTGCCCTGCTGCCGCGGCGTCACCCGCGTCCCGATGGCTGGTCGGTCTGGAGCTATACGCGCCCCGCCAACGACGTCGGCGGAGATCTCGTGGACTACCTCGAGATGGAGGGCCGGCTCGGGATCGCGATCGGCGACGTGGCGGGCAAGGGGCTGGGGGCGGCCCTTCTGATGGCGAAGCTCCAGGCCACGTTGCGGGCCGTGGCGCCCGAGATCCCATCGCTGGAAGCCCTCGGCGATCGGCTCAACACGATCCTGCTGCGCGACGGCCTCGAGAACCGGTACGCGACCCTCTTCTATCTGGAGATCGCGCCCGAGTCGGGCCGGCTCCGCTACCTCAACGCCGGCCACAATCCCCCCTTCGCGTTGCGCGCATCGGGGATCGAGACGATGGACGCGGCCTCTCCTCCCGTGGGGATGCTTGGATCGGCCCGCTTCGTCGAGCAGAGCCTCGAGCTGGCGCCAGGGGAGATGCTGGTGGCCTACTCGGACGGCGTGACGGAGGCCCGCGACGCGCGCGACCAGGAGCTCGGCGCCGAGCGCCTGCGTGGAATCGCGGCCGGCCTTCAGGGTCTTTCCGCCGGGGAAGCGGGGGCCCGCCTGCTGGCCGAGATCGAACGCTTCATCGGGGAGGCCCGGCTTCAGGATGATCTGTCGCTGCTGGTGGTGGCCCGTTCGGCCCCGCTCATCACACGGCCTTCTTGAAGAGGGCGTATCGCTCCTCGAGGAACTCGCGCCTCGGCTTCAGCCCCTCGGTCCTGGGGACGTGGATGACCTGCTGATGGAACCCTTGGAGTCCATGCACAAGCATCGGCCCGTCCTCTTCCTCCAGGATCCTATCCTGCAGCTCGATCACCAGATCGGGACGAATCCCCAGAAGGTTGCCGTCGAAGGCGCCATGATGGAGGCGACACAGGGCGAGGCCATTGGGCACGATTGAGGCGCCGCGTGGATGACCGTAGGGAAGAATGTGGGCCGCTTCGATCAGTTCCTTGTGTCCCAGCCGGCAGACGGCGCAACGCACCTGGTAGGCGCGCAACACGCGTCCACTGAAGCGTGCCTGCTGCACGCGCTGTTGGATCGTGCGAGGGACGTAGAATGGAGCAGATCCGTCGGGATCGGAAAGCGAGCACGGCTCAGTGAGCTCGTGAGCTTTCCTGCTCAGGTCCACTGTGAAGAGGAGGTTATCAGGGTCGTCATGGACCACCTGAACTGGCCAGATAGGCAGATACCAGCCTTGGTGTGTGCCGAATAGGTAGATCAACTCCTTTCCCCGTTCCATGGCCAACCGGAGCCCCACATTGTCGGGGTGCATTCGCTCCGTAGCAGTGCCCCTGTACCGATACAGGAGTGTCTCGTCCGGACCGAAATCATCGTCGTAAGGTCTTTCCCTGCCACTCACTTCAGGCGCCGTCCTGATCGTGAGCGGGACCTCGGGCAGGATGGCTGGCTTGAAGATCCCTTGCGGACTCATGAGTGGCACCCGTATCCCTTCAAACTGGAATCCGGTGAGGAGGACCTTCTGATGGAGTTCCCCACGGTGATGCCTCAGGAACTTAAATGCCTCCAGGCGCACCCTCGTGTCGAGCTCTTCGGCCGTCATGATCAGTTACGGTATCATGGCCCGGCCGATGTGGAGCCGGCCGATATTTCCTGGGTCCATCGGGCAGGCGACCGCGTAGAAGGAAGGTACGAAAGCCCGGAGGCTGCTTGATGAAGCGCTGGTGGACGGGGGTTGCGGGGCTTCTGCTGTTGTCGGTAAGGATCGGGATCCCCTCCGCGCCAGCCGCGCCCGCGCAACCGCAAGGCCCCTTCGTCTCGGGCACAATCGCCTCGGCCCGGAGCGGCCAGCCCATCCCCGGCGCGAAGGTCGAGATCTTCGAGCAGCTCGACGCAGACGCTTCCCGGGAGCTGCGGGCCGCGGGGGACCTCGTCGGGGAGCCTCTGGCGCGCGGCGCCGCCGACTCGAGCGGCCGGTTCCATCTTGCCGCCCCGCCTGGAAAGCGTATCGTCGTCGTGGCACAGGCACCCGGTCACGCCCGGTCGCGATTTGGACGGCCACTGGTCCTTCCTCCCGGATCGGCCCAGCGGGATCTGGGGGAGCTGGAGCTTCCCGAGGGGCGCCGCCTGTCGGGCAAGGTCGTGGACTCGGCCGGTGCGCCCGTGGCCGGAGCCCGCGTCATAGGGCTCGTGTCCCCACGGCGCGCGCAGCGCGGCGGAACCGGGGCCGGACTCGCGCGCGCGCTGGCCACCGGAAACGTCGCGACCTCGTTTCCCGTGACGGCAGAAACCGGCGCGGACGGGACCTTCATGCTCGACTCGGCCCCTCTGAGGAGCCTCTCGCTTCGAGTCTACGCGAAGGGGATGGCCCCCGGGTGGGAGGCGAACGTCCCCGCACGGGCTGGCTTCACCATGCGTTTGTCCTCCGGCCATCCGCTCGCGGGCAAGGTGGCGGCCCCCGACGGCAAGAGCCCGGTCGCGGGCGCCTGGGTGATGGCCGGGGACGAAGGCCTCGACGGGATCACGCGCACCGACGGCAAGGGCGCTTTCCGATTCGAGCACCTTCGCGCGGGGACCGTCCAGATCACCGCGTCGGCTCCCTCGAGCGTGATCGTCCCCGAGGATGAGGCGCCCTCGAAGGCGAAAGGACCAGATGCGCTGCTCGCCGACGCGCGCTCGACCTACGCGCCCTCGGCTCCCGCGCGCGTGACGCTTCCCGTCCCCATCGATCCCAACGCGCCCGCGCAGGCGCGCGCCCCGCTGCTCAGACTCAGGCCGGGCGGGATCATCAACGCGCGCGCGATTGACTCCGAGACGCGCCTGCCTCTGGCCGGCGCATCGCTCGTTCTGAACGCCCCCGGCGAGCCGATGCCCCGTTTCGCGATCACGGCGGGCCCCGGCGTGGCCATCTTCGCCGGAGTACCGGCCGGCAACGTCGATCTGAGGGGCGAGGCCGATGGCTACCTCGAGGAGGAAGAGGGCCCCGCGCCTCTGGCGTCCGGCCAGACCCGTGCGATCGGCGTCGCGCTGCGTCCCGCGGCGGCCCTCGAGGGGACCGTGCGCGACGCGACCGGGCGTCCCATCTCGGGCGCCACCGTGTCGGTGGCCGGCCCACCTCCGATTCCCATCGCGGTGCCGATCCCGATCTTCTTTCCCGTGGGGGTCGACCCGGTGGAGAGCGACGCGCAGGGACGCTTCCTCCTGGAGCGGCTTCCGCCGAAGGTAGACATCAAGATCTCCGTCGAGTCCCCGGCGTTCGCCCCATGGGAGATGCCCGGAATCCGCCTGCGTCCGGGCGAGCGGCGCTCCGGGATGGAGGTCCTGCTCGACGCCGGGCTGATGATCACGGGGCGCGTGCTCGATCCGGAGAGAAAGCCGGTCGGCGGGGCGTCCGTGACGGCCTCGCGCAAGCGGGAAGGGGGACCCGGCGGGTTCGTGATCCGGATCGACGCAGGCCGCGGCAGCAAAGCGGGAGGGCGCGGCGGGCCGGTACGCTCCGGCATGGGAGGCGACGAGTACCCGCCTGTCCAGACCGATCCCGACGGTGTCTTTCGCGTGCGCGGAGCCCGGCCCGGTATCTGGTCCCTGGAGGTCAAGGCGCATGGGTACGCCCCCGGTTCGGTGGGCGGGCTCAAGCTGGAGGAATCGGCGTCGTCGCTGGACGCGGGGGACATCGCGCTTCAGCCGGGCGCCGCGATCCGTGGACGCGCCGTCACCGGCGCCGGTGACCCCGTCCCCTTCGCGCGGGGGTTCGCGCGCAAGGAGTTCTCCCCGGTGGGCGAGTTCACCACCGCCGAGGACGGGTCCTTCGTCATAGGGGACCTCACGGCGGGCGAGCCTCTCACCGTGAGCATCGACGCCGACGGGTTCTCCGCGGTCGAGAAGGCAGGCCTCGTTGCCCCCCTCGACGATCTCGAGATCACGCTGACGGCCGCCTCGCGCGTGAGCGGGCGGGTTCTGGACCGCGAGACGCGCCGGCCGATCGGCGACTTCGCAATCTCGATGTCACGCAGCCGAGGGGCCGGCGGAGGCGCCATGCGAATGGCCATGGCGATTGAAGGGCCCGAGACGACGTTCCACACCGAGGACGGCACCTTCACGATCGAGGACGCGGATCCGGGCAAAGCGACCGTCACGGCGCGAGCGCCGGGGTATCGCGACTTCACGATGCGCGACCTCGAGATCCCGACGGGCAGGGACATGGCCGACCTCGAGTTCACGCTGGAGAGATCCGCTTCGGTCTCCGGGACGGTGAGCGACGACCGGGGCCGGCCGTTGCCCGGCGTGGAGGTGCGCAAGAAGGAGGCCTCCGGCGGCATGGGGTTCACCATGCGGGGCATGACGGGGGACGACGGGGCGACGACCGACGGCGACGGAAACTTCCTGCTTGCCGGCCTGGAGCGGGGCCTGATGACCCTGTCTTTCGCGCATCCGGAGTTCGAGGCGGCCGACCACGACGTCGACACTTCCCGCGACATCGAGGGGCTCCGCGTGTCGCTCTCCCGCGGCGCCACGCTCTCGGGGGTCGTGCTGCGCGAGGCCGACGGCTCGCCGGTCCCGGGCGCCACCGTGGCCGCCACGGCCGCGGGCTCCGACCGATTCGGCGGCGCACGCCCCGCGACGACGGGGCCCGACGGGGCCTTCCTGCTCGAATCGATCGGCGCAGGCCGCTACAGCCTGCGCGCCGAGGCGCCCGGTCTGCGACCGGCTCTGCTCGACGATCTCGTAGTCTCCGCCGGAGCGTCCCCCCCGCCCATCGAGCTGCGCCTCGGGGGCGGTGTCACGCTCAGCGGGACGATCACGGGAGTGAAGGAATCGGAGCTTTCCCGGTTCACGGTGCGCGCCATGTCCGGAGGCATGGGCGGATTCGGGACGACCGCCGCCGTGGACGCGACCGGGCGCTTCGAGATGAAAGGACTCGCGGCGGGCACGCTGACTTTGCTGGCCGGCTCGGGGATGTTCGGCGGCAAGTCCGCGACCAGGACGGTCGCGATCCCGGAAGGGACGGCGACGTTCGAGACGACGATCGAGTTTCCGCGCGGAAGCCGCGTGGAGGGGATCGTGACGCGCGGTGGACAGCCGGTCGAAGGAGCAACGGTCATCTTCATGGACGCCGCCACGCGCGCCACGGTGACGGCCACCACCGACACTTCCGGCCATTACACCGCGGAGGACCTCGACGACGGGGAGTACAACGTCAGCGTCCTTCAGTTCACGGCGGGCCTGTCGCATTCCACCAGGGCGAGCGTCAAGGGAGACAAGCAGCTCGACATCGAGGTGCCGCTGGCGAAGATCGCTGGGTTCGTCACCGATGCCTCGACGGGCCATCCCCTCGACGACGCGACGATCACGATCAAGAGGGAGGGCGCGGCGCCGGCCTCCGCGGGGGCCGGTTTCATGTTCAGACAGGAGGCGGCCACCGACGCCACGGGCTACTACGAAATAGAGGGTCTGGACGACGGCACCTGGACCCTGACGGCCCGACGGCAGGGGTACGGCTTTCTCTCCCGCTCGGTGACCCTCGGGCCCGGGATCTCGCCCGGTGAGATCTCCTTCGACCTGGCGCGCGTGGATGCCTTCGCGCTTCGCGCCATCGACGCCGTGACCGGCCTGCCGCCCCGTTCGCTCGGGGCGCTGGTGCTTTCCGGCGGTGGCGACCCGCTGGCCCCCTCCGGCTCCGGGGCCACCGCGGTCTACCAGGGGCGACTCTCGGCCGACGCCACGGGCGTCTTCAGGCTCGACTCGCTTCAGCCCGGCCGCTACCGGGTCGTGCTTGGCGGACAGGGGTATGGCACCGAGACGCTTCACGACGTGGTGGTGCCGGGCCCCGAGATCTCCATCTCCATGGGGCCGGGCGGTTCGATCGAGGCCGCCTCCACGAGCCTCAAACCCGGAGAGACGGCGCGCGCCGTGCTGCTGGACTCGAAGGGACGCCCGGTCCACCTCAACACGTTTCTTGCCGAGCCGACCTTCCTGCTGCGACCGGGCGTTCCGACCCCCCTCGGCGACGTGAAGCCTGGCGCCTACCGGCTGCGCGCCTCGATGTCCGCCGGCGGGATCGCCGAAAAGCCGGTGGTGGTCGTGGCCGGCGAGACGGTGAAGGTCTCGATCCCCTGACCCATCCTTCAATCAGGAATCGACCCCACCTCTGAAGATCCCGGTCCAGCGATCCACCCGAGATGCCGATATGGAGCTGTTCCACGGATCCCTTCGAACAGAGGGTCAGGAGATGGAGAGAGCCCTTGCGCTGGACGCCGAGGCGGTGGGGCGGCTCCGGCGCGAGCTGGTCCGCGCGCTCGGGCCGGACATGGCCCGGACCTTCCTGACGCGGCTCGGATACGAGATGGGGTACGGGGCCGCCCTCAAGCGCCGCGAGCTCGCCTCCGGAGACGACCCCTGGCTCTCGGGGGCCAAATCCATCCCGATGGTCCGCGCCCTGGCGATGATCGAGCCGGTCACCGCGGATCAGGACCGCGCTACGGGACGTTTCGAATACATCGCGGAGGCCACCGACTCACTCGAGGCCACGCGGCCCCATTCGGGCGGGTGCTGGGTCCTGACCGGAACCCTCTCGGGGCTCGCCTCGGCCTTCATGGGGGCTCCGGTCTACTTCGATGAGGAGTCCTGTGCCATCCAGGGGGGGCGCGTCTGCCGCCTGGTGGGTCGCTCGGTCCGCCAGTGGGGCACGGTGCGGGCCGCCGAGCTGCGGAGGTTTCTCGAAGAGGAGGGCATCGAGAGCGCGCTGCGGGCGGAGATCCGCAGGCGCGAGGAGACGGTGGCCGACCTGGAGCGTTCCCACGCCATGCTGAAGGCGCAGCAGGAGGCCATCCCCGACGGCCTTCTGATCGTCGATACCAAAGGGTCCCTTCTCGAGTACAACGCCCGGTTCCTGCACATCCTGAAGATCCCCCTCGAGGCGCTCGGCGCCACCGAGGGAGGGCTCGACCCGTCTGCCTGGATTCTCGATCGCGTCAGGGACTCGAAGGCCTTCATCGACTTCATGAGCCGGCTCCAGGCCAACCCCTTCGAATCGTATCAGGACGAGATGCTCGATCTGAAGGACGGCACGCTCCTGTCGAGCGGGACCTGGCCCGTCGTTACGAGTGACGGCCGCCTGGTGGCCCGCGCCTGGCGCTTTCGCGACGTGACCTCCCAGAGAGCCCACGAAACGGACCAGCAGCACGCGCAGAAGATGGAGGTCCTCGGGACGCTGGCCGGTGGGATCGCCCACGATTTCAACAACCTGCTGACCGGGATCGGTGGGCACGTCGCGCTGGCTATGCGCGAGGTCAGGCAGGACGGGCAGGCCTACAAGGGGCTCGTCATCGCGCATCGGGCGGTGGAACGCGCTTCCGATCTGACGGGGTCCATGCTCAACTTCAGCCGCCGGACCCCCAACGAGCCGCGCCCGCTCGACCTGCGCGAGCCGGTCGCCGAGACGGTGAAGCTGCTCGGCCGGGTCATCGATCCGCGGATCACGATCGAGACCCGGACCTGCGATGACCTCTGGCGAACCCTGGCCGACCCGGGACAGCTCAATCAGCTCCTGAGCAACCTTTGCGTCAACGCGCGGGACGCCATGTCCGGAGGGGGGCGGATCCTGATCGAGACGGCCAACGTCACCGTTGTCACCGGAGACGCACGGGCCAGCGCGGGCCAGCCCCCGGGAGAGTACGTCGTGATGGCCGTCTCCGATACCGGCGCGGGCATGTCCCCGGAGGTGATAGCCCGGATCTATGAGCCCTTCTTCACCACGAAGGCGGAAGGCAAAGGAACAGGGCTGGGCCTTCCGATCGTCATGGGGATCGTCCACCAGCACAGGGCCTGGATCGACTGCAAGAGCGAGCCGGGCAGGGGGACCACCTTCAGTGTCTTCTTCCCGCGGGAGGTCGGCGAGACCGCGGCCGAGGTCGAACAGCAGAAGAGGCGCACCCGGGGCGGGAGTGAGACCATTCTGCTGGTGGACGACGCGGACCTGGTGCGCGTCCTGGGGCAGCAGGTGCTGGAGCCGCTCGGCTACACCGTCCTGCTGGCGGAAGACGGCGTCGAGGGCCTCAAGCTCTTCCGGCAGAACCTCGATCGCGTCAACCTCGTCATCCTCGACATGCTGATGCCACGGCTCGCCGGTGAGGACGTCTTCCGGCAGATGCGCGAGCTGGCGCCGGACCTGCCGATCATCATCTCGACCGGCTACGCCACCGAGGAGGCCTTCGAGCGTCTCGGCACCCCCGGACCGGTGGTGTGCCTCAACAAGCCCTACATGCCTCGGGAGCTCGCCCGGATCGTGCGGGACATGCTCGACTATGCTCGGATCTCCGGGGCGACCCGGAACCTCCCCTCCTCCGAGACCTCGGCGATCTCCTGAACGCCCTCCTGGCGCGACGTTTCTGCCGGTTGTCGGCGTTCTCCCGTGGAACGAGCGCCAGGACGGGCGCCCGCGCCCTGTAACCCGGCGCTTGCGAAGAGGATTTTCGATCGCGCCCGTTGCCTCGTCCCACAAAGCGAGTACCTTTCCACCTGCATGGCCCAGATTGCCGCCGAATTGAAACGCGAGGGGATCGAGCTCGCCGGCCCGGCGACCGGCGCGGACGACCGCATCCTCACGCCCGAGGCGCTGCGCTTCGTCGCCGCCCTGAGCCGGAGCTTCGAGCCGAGACGCCGCGAGCTCCTGCGCCGTCGAGGCATCCGGCAGCAACGGATCTTCGAAGGGGAGCTTCCCGACTTTCTGCCCGAGACCCGTGGAGTCCGCGAGGCCGAATGGAAGGTCGCGCCGATCCCCGGGGATCTGCTGGACCGCCGCGTGGAGATCACCGGTCCGGTCGATCGCAAGATGATCATCAACGCGCTCAACTCGGGAGCCTCGGTCTACATGGCCGACTTCGAGGACTCCAGCTCCCCCACCTGGCGCAACAACATCGAAGGACAGGCCAACCTGAAGGACGCGGTGGCCGGCACGATCGAGTACGTCAGCCCCGAGGGAAAGCGCTACGAGCCCAACGAGCGCACGGCGACGCTGATGGTCCGCCCGCGCGGATGGCACCTCGTTGAGAAACACATGCGCGTGGAGGGCGAAGCGGTCTCGGCCTCGCTGCTCGACTTCGGCCTCTTCTTCTTCCACAACGCGCGCGAGCTCATCCGCCGCGGCACAGGCCCCTACTTCTACCTCCCCAAGATGGAGAGCCACCTCGAGGCGCGTCTCTGGAACGACGTCTTCACGGCGGCCCAGGCGACCCTCGACATCCCGCGCGGAACGGTCCGCGCCACGGTGCTGATCGAGACGATCCTGGCGGCCTTCGAGATGGACGAGATCCTCTTCGAGCTGCGCGAGCACTCAGCCGGGCTCAACTGCGGCCGCTGGGACTACATCTTCAGCTTCATCAAGAAATTCAGGCACCGGGCCGACTTCGTGCTCCCCGACCGCGGCCGCGTCACGATGGACCGGCATTTCCTCAAGTCCTACGTGGATCTCCTGGTGAAAACCTGCCACCGGCGCGGCGCCCACGCGCTGGGCGGCATGGCGGCGCAGATCCCGATCAAGAACGACCCGGCCGCCAACGAGGCGGCGCTGGGCAAGGTCCGCGAGGACAAGCTCCGCGAGGTGAGAGCCGGGCACGACGGCACCTGGGTTGCTCATCCCGGGCTCGTCCCGGTGGCCCGGGAGATCTTCGACGCGCACATGACCGGCCCGCACCAGATCGGAGTTTCGCGCGGCGAGGTCCGCGTGGCGGCGGCCGACCTGCTGGAGGTCCCCGAGGGAGAGATCACCGAGCAGGGGCTGCGGCACAACATCGACGTCGGGATCCAGTATCTGGAGGCGTGGCTGCGGGGCACCGGCTGCGTGCCCATCTATAATCTCATGGAGGACGCCGCAACGGCAGAGATCTCGCGCTCCCAGGTCTGGCAATGGATGAGACACGGTGCGCGGATGTCGGGCGGCGCGGCCGTGACCGCAGACCTGGTCCGCCGGGCCATCAGGGAAGAGGTGTCCCGGATGCCGGCCACGGACACCTCAAGGCTTGCCTCGAAGATCTTCGAGGAGATGACGACGACGCCGGAGTATCCCGAGTTTCTGACGCTGGTCGCCTACGAGCACATCGACTGAGACGACATCACCGAAGGGAGAGCGCGATCATGATCGACAAGAGCGATTTCACCAAAAGGCTGACCCAGGACTGGAAGATCTCGCCGAGGTGGAGCGGGATCGTGCGACCCTACACCGCCGAGGACGTCTGGCGGCTGCGGGGCTCCTTCGAGATCGAGTACTCGGTGGCCAAGCTCGGGGCCACGCGACTCTGGAAGCTGCTCAACGAGGACGACTACGTTCACGTCCTGAGCGCGGTGACCGGCAATCAGGCCATACAGCACGTGCGGGCCGGGCTCAAGGCGATCTACGCCAGCGGTTGGCAGGTCGCCGCCGACATGAACAACTCGATGCACATGTATCCGGACCAGAGCCTCTATCCCTCCGACAGCGTGCCCTACCTGATCCGGCGCATCAACAACGCGCTGCTGCGCGCGGACCAGATTCACCACATGAAGGGAGGCAACGGCGCCTACTGGTTGGCGCCCATCGTGGCCGACGCCGAGGCTGGCTTCGGCGGCCCGCTCCACGCCTTCGAGATCATGAAGGACATGATCGAGGAGGGCGCCGCCGGGGTCCACTTCGAGGACCAGCTCGCCTCGGTGAAGAAGTGCGGCCATCTCGGGGGCAAGGTGCTCGTGCCCACCAGGGAGTTCATCACGAAGCTGGTGGCGGCGAGGCTGGCCTCGGACGTCTGCGGCGTGGACACGCTGCTCATCGCACGCACCGACGCCAACAGCGCCACTCTCATGACGAGCGACATCGACCCGTACGACCACCAGTTCCTCACGAAAGAGAGGACGCACGAAGGGTTCTACGGTGTGCGCGGCGGCGTGCCGGCCGCGATCTCGCGCGCGCTCGCCTACGCGCCTTACGCGGACCTGCTCTGGTTCGAGACCGGAAAGCCGGACCTGGCCGAGGCGAAGGAGTTCTCGGAGGCGATCCACACGACCTTCCCCGGCAAGCTGCTCGCCTACAACTGCTCGCCGTCGTTCAACTGGAAGAAGCACCTCGATGACGCCACCATCGCGAAGTTTCAGTCCGAGCTCGGCAGGATGGGCTTCAAGTTCCAGTTCATCACCCTGTCTGCCTTCCACGCGCTCAACTTCAGCATGTTTCAGCTCGCGCGCGAGTACCGGGACAAGGGGATGACCGCGTACACGAAGCTCCAGCAGGCGGAGTTCGAGGCCGAGAAGGACGGCTACGAGGCAACCCGGCACCAGGAGTTCGTCGGCACGGGGTACTTCGACGAGGTCACGCAGGTGGCCACCGGCGGGCTCTCCTCGATCCTCAGCATGGAAGGCTCCACCGAGGCGGAGCAGTTCGAGAAGAAAGGCTGAGGGGGCGCGGCGAGGGCTACTTCACCGCTTTCCTGCCTTCGAACATGTAGCCGAGGACCGTGCCGTCCGCCTTGGTCCAGACCATCTTCCCCTTGACCGCGTCCCCCATGACGTCCGCGGTCCATATCGACTTGCCTTGTTTCTTGCTCATCTGCTCGGTCTGGAACGACCAGCCGTCCCCAGACTTGTCGGCCGTGTACTTCGAGGCTTTGAACCCATACTTCAGGCACTCGCTCATCGAGACGTAGCCCCCGTCGAAGACCAGGACGTCGTCGAAGACCTTTTCCCCCTTCTTCATCGCCGCTTCGTCAGGGGTCACCTTCACGTTCCATTTCGTTCCGTCCAGAGGCCCGCCCATGACCTGCGTCTGTGCCGCCGCCATCACCGCCGGAGCCGCAGCCAGAGCCAACAGCGCCGCCACCATCACGATACGTCTCACGCTCGAACCTCCTTGTCGATGACGCGGGGCAGGTACCTGTCCCCCGCGAACGCCAACGATACGATCCTCCACCGCCCTTCGCGCTTCGTCCAGGTGAAGCCATCCACGCCGGCCCGCTCCTCGACCCGGCCCGGCTCGCCGAAGCGCACAGTGTAGCGCGCCCGGGCTTGCGCAAGGTTTCCGTCGCCTCCTCCCGCCGCCGCTGTCGGCCCGCGGCCCCCCTATGATACCCTCGCGGCTCACCGGCCAGATTCATACCTTTATACAGGAGTCGCACGGATGCGCCGACTCATCCTATTGTGTCTTGCCCTCGTCTGCTTCAGCTCGTCCGGCGCCGCCCCACAGCCGGATCTCTCGAAAGACGAAGCGCGCCTGCTGCGCTTCCCTGCGCTGTCCGCCGAAAGCATCGCCTTCGTGTACGCGGGAGACCTGTGGATCGCCCCGCGCGCCGGCGGCATCGCCCGCCAGCTCACCACCGACTCCGGTATCGAGTGGTTCCCCCGCTTCTCACCGGACGGACGCTACATCGCCTTCACCGGCGAGTACGACGGCAACCGCGACGTCTACGTGATCCCGTCCGAGGGGGGCGAGCCGAAGCGGCTCACGTGGTGGCGGGACGTGGGCACGCAGAGCGAGCGCTCGGGGCCCAACAACATGGTGATGGGATGGACCCGCGACGGCGCGAAGGTCCTCTTCCGCTCGCGCCATCAGGCATGGGAGTCGCGCGCCGGACGTCTCTTCACCGTCGGCGTGGGTGGCGGCCTTCCCGAGCCGCTGGTCGTCCCCGAGGGAGGGCAGGCCGCCTTCTCGCCCGATGGCGCCCGGATCGTCTACAACAGAATCTGGCAGAACTTCAGGACATGGAAGCGATACCGCGGCGGGATGACGCAGAACCTCTGGCTGTACGATCTGAAGGCCAACACCCTCGAGAAGCTCACCGAGAACGACAACATGTCCATCGATCCCATGTGGATTGGTGAGAGGGTCTATTTCACCTCGGACCGCGAGCAGCGGGCGAATCTCTATTCCATCGACCTGCCCACCAGGCAGACGCGCAAGCTGACCGACCATCGCGAGTACGACGTGCGGTGGGCCAGCGACGGCCCCGGCGGGATCGTCTACGAGAACGGCGGCTACATCCACCTGCTCGATCTCGCCACGGGCAAGTCCGCGAAGATCAGCGTCCGGGTGCCGGCCGATCGCCGCTTCACCCGTCCCGAATTCATCCAGGTGGCCGAGCGTATCAGCGAGTACGGCCTCGCGCCCGAGGGCAAGCGGGCCGTGATCGTGGCGCGCGGGGATGTCTTCACGGTTCCGGCCGAGAAGGGCAACTGGCGCAACCTCACGAACAGCTCGGGGGCGCACGAGCTCGGCGCCTCCTGGTCCCCTGACGGCAGGTGGATCGCGTACCTGTCGGACGCCACCGGAGAGTACGAAGTCTGGCTGGCTCCCCAGGATGGCAGGGGCGCCCCCCGGCGCCTCACCAGCGATGGAGACGGGTACCGGTTCGCCCCCGTCTGGTCGCCCGACAGCAAGAAGCTGGCCTTCGCCGACAAGGACCTCAGGCTCTTCGTCCTCGACATCGGAACCGAAAAGGTCACGCTGGCCGACAGGGCGAAGGAATGGGAGATCACCGACTACGTCTGGTCGCCCGACAGCCGGTGGCTCGCCTACTCGAAGCTGGACCCGCAGGCCTACCACCAGATCTTCCTCTACTCGCTCGACTCCGCCGCCGTCACGCGCGTGACCTCGGAGATGACCGACAGCCACTCGCCCTCCTTCGATCCGAAGGGACGCTATCTCTACTTCCTCTCCAACCGGGACCTCAACGCCACGCTAGGGTTCGCCGACCTCTCCTACGTCTATGAGCGACCGACGCGGATCTACGCGCTCACGCTGAAGGCGGACGCCCCCTCCCCCTTCGCCCCCGAGTCCGACGAGGTCAAGGTTTCGGAGGAGAAGAAGGAGGAGAAGCCCTCCGAAGCGGCCGGGAAGGACGCGGCGAAGAAGGACGAGGCGAAGGGGACGCCCCAGCCCGTCAAGATCGACCTGACCGGCATCGAGGCCCGCATCGCGGGATTCCCGATCGGGCCGGGCGACTACGACAGCCTGAAGGCGACCCCCACCGCGGTCCTGTACATGTCGAGGCCCGAGTCGGGCCTGACCGGCGGACCGGGCCCGTCCCACTCCGACCTCAGGCTCTTCGAGATGGAGAAACGGAAGGAGCACACCCTCCTCTCGGGGATCGACAACTTCGACCTGTCGCCCGACGCGACCAAGGTCATCTACGGCGCCGCGCGCAAGTACGGGATCGTCGACGCGAAGGCTCCCGCCTCCCCCGGGTCGGTCAAGGTGGGAGATGGCGCCCTCGTCCTCGACGGCCTGCAGGCGCGGGTGGACCACCGCGCCGAGTGGCGGCAGATCTTCGACGAAGTCTGGCGTCTGGAGCGCGACTTCTTCTACGTGCCCAACATGCACGGCGTGGACTGGACGCTGATGAAGCAAAGGTATGGCGAGCTCGTTCCCTACGTCGCCCACAGGTCCGACCTGACCTACATCCTGGGCGACATGATCGGGGAGCTCAACGCGGGGCACGCCTACGTCGGCGGCGGCGAGACGCCCCGCGCGAAGTCGGTCCCGCTCGCGATGCTCGGCGCCGACTACGAGGTGGACCGCGCGTCGGGCCGGTACCGGATCGCGCGGGTGCTGGAGGGGGAAAACTGGGTGGAGAAGCGTCGTTCGCCCCTGACCGAGCCCGGCACGGTCGTGAAGGCCGGGTCGTTCCTGCTGAAGGTCGACGGGGTCGACCTCCTGCCCCCTTTGACCCCTGATGAGCTGATGGAAAACAAGACGGACCGCACGGTGACGCTCCTCGTCAATGACAAGCCCTCGGACCGGACCGAGGACGGCGCGCGCGAGGTCACGGTAAAGCCGATCTCCGACGAGGAGGACCTGCGCTACTACGACCGGATCGAGGCGAACCGCAGGAAGGTGGAGACGGCCACCGGCGGGCGCGTCGCCTACCTGCACATCCCCGACATGGGGGGCCAGGGGCTCAACGAGTTCGTCCGGCAGTTCTATCCGCAGATCCGGAAGGAAGGGCTCATCGTGGACGTGCGCAACAACGGCGGCGGGTTCGTGTCGGAAATGATCCTCGAGCGGCTGCGGCGCGTGCTGTCGGGGATGGGCAACTCGCGCAACGCGGGCGTCTCGACCTACCCGGCGCAGGTCTTCTACGGCCCGATGGTCTGCCTCATCAACCATTACAGCGCGAGCGACGGCGACATCTTTCCCTACTACTTCAGGAAATACGGGCTGGGTCCGCTGATTGGCACGCGCACCTGGGGCGGCGTCGTGGGTATCCGCGGCGGCAAGCCCCTGCTCGACGGCGGGTACATCACCCAGCCCGAGTTCGGCACCTATGGCCTCGACTCGCAGTGGGTGATCGAGGGGCACGGGGTCGACCCGGACATCGAGGTGGACAACCGCGACGACCTGGTGGTGAAGGGACGCGACCCGCAGCTCGAAAAGGGAATCGAGGTCGTCATGGAGGAGATTCGCAAGAACCCGCGCAGGCTCCCGCCGCGGCCGGCGCCGCCCGTGAAGAACTGAGGAGGAGGGATCGATGGCCCGGAGAAGGGTGGTCACGGGCGTCCTGGTTGTCCTTGCGTCGTCCAGCGCGATGGTTTCGACTCGGGCAGACGACATGGAAGCCTCCGTGGCGCTGATGGCGAAGATCGGCTACTCGTCCTCACCGAGCTTCTCGCCCGACGGCGGTCGCCTCGCCTTCGTCTCGAACATCAGCGGAGTGCCGCAGGTCTGGACGGTCTCCTCGGAGGGGGGTTGGCCGACGCAGGTGACCGCGTTTGACGATCCCGTCGGCACCGTCGAGTGGTCTCCCGACGGGCAGTGGCTGGCGCTGTCGGTGGCGCCGGGCGGCGGGATGAACGCTCAGGTCTACCTGGCGCGCCCCGACGGGACGGGCCTGAAACGGATCACCGCCGGCGGCAAGGAGAACAACCGGCTCGACGGCTGGAGCCGCGATGGACGGCTCCTCGCGCTCGGTTCGAATCGGGAGAACGCCTCCTCGATCGACGCCTATCTCTTCGACGTCGCCTCGGGGAGCACCACGCTTGCGGTGAAGAACGGAGGAGTCGGCGGGCTGACCGACCTGAGCCGCGACGGACGGCGCGGCGTGGTCTTCCGCGTGAAGAGCCGCGGCGACAGCGACCTCTATCTGGTCGATCTCGCCGCGGGGGGCGGAGAGACGCTGCTGACGCCGCACGAAGGGCCCGGCTCCTTCGATGGCGGCACCTTCTCCCCGGACGGCGCCACCGTCTATCTCGGCTCGGACAAGGACCGGGACCTTCAGGCGTTCGCGCGGGTCCGTCTGGGGGCGAACGGGACGCCCGTGCCGATCGAGGTGGTCGCCTCGCGGGACGGCGCGGAGCTCTCGGCGTACGCGGTGAGCGAGGATGGAAAGATTGCCGCCCTGGTCTGGAACATCGCCGGACGCTCGGAGATGGCGCTGCTCGATCTGGCGACGTCAAAGCTGACGCCGGTGCCCAATCTTCCCGGCGAGATCGTCGGCGGGGTCACCTTCTCGAAGGACGCCGGCCTGATCGCCATGACCGCCTCGGGAGCGGCGGCCCCTCCCGACATCTGGATCCTGCATCGCGCCTCGGGGCGATTCACACGCGTGACCGAGAGCCCGCACGCGGGGGTCGACCTGGACGCGCTGGCGCGCCCCGAGCTGGTGAGGTTCCCGGCGCATGACGGCCTCGAGTTGACCGGCTGGCTCTACCGCCCGCGCGGCGCGGGCGCGCCGGGCCCACTCGTGCTGAGCTTCCATGGCGGGCCGGAGGGTCAGGAACGCCCGTCTTTCAACAGCACCTACCAGGCGCTGGTATCGCGCGGCATCGCGGTGCTGGCCCCCAACGTGCGCGGCTCGTCCGGGTTCGGCAAGAAGTTCGTGAACCTCGACAACGGGTCGCTCCGGGCAGACGGCGTCCGGGACATCAAGTCGTGCGCCGACTACGCCGTGAGGGCCGGCGTCGCCAATCCCCGGCGCATCGGGATCATGGGCGGCTCGTACGGCGGATACATGGTCATGGCCGGACTCACTCGCTACCCCGAGATCTTCGCCGCGGGGGCCGACCTCTTCGGTGTGGTCAACTTCGAGACGTTCTTCGCGCACACCGAGCCGTGGATGGCGGCCATCTCCACCATCGAATACGGAGACCCCGTCACGCAGAAGCAGATGCTGCGCGATCTCTCCCCCATCCACGCCATCGATAAGGTGGTCGCGCCCACCATCGTCCTTCACGGCGCCAACGACACGAACGTGCCGGTGGTGGAGGCCGAGCAGGTCGTCGAGAACCTGAAGAAGCGCGGCATCCCGGTCCAGTACGTCCTGTTCCCCGACGAAGGACACGGCTTCCGCAAGACCCCCAACCGGATCCGCTCGACCGTCTCGATCGTGAGGTGGTTCGAGAAGTACCTGACAGGGGGCCAGGACCCGAGTCAGAAGTCCTGAGAAGAATCGAGTCGATGGCTCGGCGAGGTGACGCTCCCGAAGGGGGCTCTCGGACCGAGCCCGGTTGCCGCCCCGG
>DASXTC010000020.1:0-116743 GCA_036505635.1 Candidatus Polarisedimenticolia bacterium | reverse complement strand
TCGGCCAGCAGCTCTACGACGGATACCACCATGGGGTCATCGATCGGGAGGAGATCGCCGCGCTCTTCCGGCTCCGGTTCGATGAACGGGGCAGCGCCCTGTCCACCTACCTCGATCTCATCGAGAAGCTCCCCCCCACGGTTCCCCTGAGCTGAAGCGGGAGGTAGGAGCTGGGGATCCCGCCGGACGCCGAACCGCCCGTGGCTCGGCGCGTGAGTCGGCGGGACCCCCAACGACACGGGGCGAAGGGAGGGTGAGACCCTTCGCGCGACCGTGGCAGGCGACGAACCTCCCGAACTCAGGTTCAGGCGGCCCGCATCCCGACCGTCTTGCACTCTCGATGCCATCGACTGGACGGCGATCTCCTCGAAAGTCATTGCAGGGAACGGTGTTTCGTCTGGGAGCGATGGGTTGGACGCGGGGCAGTCTCGTTCTGAGACACAGAGGGCGGGGCAATAGGAAAGGCGGAGCTCAAAACGAGAGCCGGCGGGATCAGAGGTTGTATTTGCGGCAGAGGTACTTCATCTGGTCCTTGTTGAGGCCCAGCAGCGTCGCCGCCTCCTTCTTCTTGCCGGCGGTCCTGGCCAGCGCGCTGGAGATCAGGGATCGCTCGAACTCGGCCATGTGCTTTTCCAGCATGATCCCCGCATCCGGCAGGGCCATGCCCGCCGCCGCAGCGACAGGGGAGTGGTTGCGCAGCTCCGCGGGCAGGTCCTTGGAGGAGACGACGTTGTGCTCGGAGAGGAGCACGAGGCTTTCGATGCAATGCTCGAGCTCCCGCACGTTCCCCTTCCATTCGTGCGCCACCAGGCATTCGAGCGCCTCGGGCGAGAGGTGCTTGCGGGGCATGTTGTTCTCGCCGCAGAAGTGATCCAGGAAGTGGTCCGCGAGCAACGGGATGTCATCGCGTCTCTCGCGCAGGGGAGGAAGCTGGATTGAGACGACGTTGAGGCGGTAGTAGAGGTCCTGCCTGAAGCGGCCCTCTGTAACGTCCTTCTCGAGATCCTGGTTGGTGGCCGTCACGAGCCGGATGTCCACCCTCACAGTATCCTTGCCTCCCAGGCGCTCGAACTCGCGAGTCTCCAGGACGCGCAAGAGCTTGGCCTGTATGGCGGCCGTGATGGTCCCCACCTCGTCGAGGAAGAGGGTTCCGCCGTCAGCCATCTCGAAACGCCCCTCCCGTCTCGCCAGGGCGCCCGTGAAGGCCCCCTTCTCATGCCCGAACAGCTCGTCCTCGACCAGATGCTCGGGCAGGGCGGCACAGTTCAGCGCCACGAACCGCCCGCCGCGCCTGGAGCTGTTGAAGTGGATCGCGCGGGCAACCAGCTCCTTTCCCGTGCCGCTATCTCCGCGGATCATGATGGTGGCGCTGCTGTCCGCGACCTTGCGGATGGCGTTCTTGACCGCCTGCATCGGCTGGCTGTTTCCCTTGAGGTTCCTGAAGTCGTAGCGCCTGGTCAGCTCCTCGCGCAGGCGCCGGACCTCCACCTCCAGGTGGCGGCGCTCGAGCGCGCGCCGGATGATGATCTCGAGCTCGGCGATGTCGAGCGGCTTGGTGAAGAAGTCGTAGACCCCGGCCTCGGCCGCGCGCAGGACGGTCTTGCGGTCCTGGTCGCCGCTCATGGCGATGGTGAGTGTGCCTGGCGAAAGTCGCCTGACCTCCCCGACCGTGCGCAGGCCCTCCTCGATCGAATCGGTGTCGGGAGGGAGACGCATGTCGAGGAGCACGAGGTCCACCTCGGCCCCTCTCAGCATGGCGAGCCCCTGCTCGCGGTCGGCGGCCTCCAGGATCTCGTACCGGCCGGCGAAGAACGACGCGATCTGCCGTCTCAGGAACGCGTCATCCTCGACGATGAGCAGGCGCGCCCGCGTCTCAGACATCGCGCTCCACCTCACGCAGCTTCCCGATGGCCTGGCGGATCTTCATCGCCGTGTCTTCGAGCAGGGAGACCGCTTCGCTGCGCCGCCCTTCGTCGGGGATCTGGGCCTGAAGGTTGGCGGAGAGCAGCGTCAGCCGGGAGGCGAGGTTGCCCAGATCGTGGGCGACGGTCCTCAGCGCGGCCCGCATCGCGCTCGCCGGCGGGGCCGCGGAGCTGTCTGGTTCTGAACCCACGCGTAGCCTCCCCAGCGTCTATCTTCGACGGGGGAAGCAAGTCCTGTCAAGCCCCGCCCCGGCTTCCAGGGCCGCCGGCGCGTCCTACTTGGGGATGTTGCGTGAAACGAGGTTGACGATTCCCAGGATCGCAAGCGCCCCGAGCCCCATGCTCACCAGGATGGCGCTTGCCAGGATGGTGACCATCACGACGGTTTCCATGCTGTCTTGACCTCGGTGCGGGGCTGAAGTCGTGGTTTACTTGCCGCGTTGAGCCTTTTTCATCTTCAGGACCTTCGCTCTCTTGGACTCGAGCTTTCCGTTCAGCCGGGCGAGGCTCTCTTCGAACTCCCCGCGCAGCTCCTTGTCTTTCAGGATGTCCTTGATGATGAGGAGCGATCCGTCGACCTTGAATATATGTCCCCGGATCGGTTCGATGCTCGTCGACCGGCTCCGGGCCGGGCGTTTTCTGCGGGCGGCCGGAACCCCCGCCTCCAACAGCTCTATCGCGTCGTCGTGGTCATCCTGGCCCGAATAGACGCCCGAGCGCTGCATCCGGCTGATCCCCTGGGCGTTGAGGGCCCGCATGACCGACTCGTGGATCTGCACGGCCGAGGAAAGCGCCTGCAGCGTCCCATCGGCAAGGCCCTTGAGATGCCGCGCGATCTCGTCGATCGGAATCCGGGCGGCCTCCTCGCCGCGGGACTTGCCGATGGCGCTCGCCGCCTGGTTGATGACTTCGAGGGCCGCTTCGATCGCCTCGCGATCCTCCTCGCCGTACTCCTTGAGCTGAAAGGCGAGATGGTAGATCTCCTCGGAGACCCTGGGCATTTCCTCCGAACCGTTCTCCCAGTGTCTGCCCGTCAGGATCCACTCGACGCTGGTGTTGCCGATGCGCGCCAGCTCGAGCAGGCGCTTGGGCTCCGGCAACACGCCCCGCTCGTACATGTGGATCGCCGGCTGCGTGGCGCCGATCAACTCGGCGAGCTGCCACTGCCTCAGGCCGGCCTCTTTCCTCAATCTCTTGATCCTCGCCCCGATCTCCTTCTTGTTGATCCCTTCCGTCGCCCCTTCGGACATGGGTCCGCCTCACGCCGTAAACTGAAGCTTGAATGATGAATGCCAACCAACAGGAATAAGAACGGATTGAAATCTAGGGGATGGGTCAGGCGAAGTCAAACAGTAACTCAGTGGACGCAGGAAGATCCAGACGATGGCGCCACCCGGGGAAAGGGGTCGACGGCCGGAGGGTGTCTGCGCTAGAATGGGGGTCGCATCTGGTGTGAGGAGGCTCGCATGCACTTGAGACGCCACCAGGCCCGCCGCCGGTCACAGGGCCTCCCAACCCTCGAAAGAAGCGCGTCCGACATCCAGGATCTGCTGAGTGGTGTTCCCGAACGTGCAGACCTGGAGCGGCTCTTCGACCGGAAGGTCTCCCTTTCCCAGATCCTCCGGCTCGCCGGCAAGAGGGTTGACCACGACAGGATCGCGGAGCTCCTGGGAAGCCCCGATCCCTCGAGGGATCTCAAGAAACTCCTCGAATCATGATGTCGGACACCCCCGAGGGCCGACGGGCCCGCCTTCGCGACCTCCTGCGCGAGCGGGCGATCAACCACGGCGACTTCACACTCGCCTCGGACCGCAGGAGCAGCTACTACCTTGACGGGCGTCTCGTGACCCTACACCACGAAGGCGCCTATCTCGTCGCGTGCGTGACCCTGGACACGCTGAAGCGAGAACGGATCGAAGCCGACGCGATCGGTGGGCTCACCATGGGCGCCGATCCGATGGCCGGAGCGGTGGCTGCGGTCAGCCCCACCTGGCGGGGACCCCCCTGTCGGCCTTCATCGGCCGAAAGGAGGCCAAAGGGCACGGCACTGGCAGGCGCGTCGAAGGGGACCTGCGCAAGGGTGACCGGGTCGTGGTCGTGGATGACGTCGTGACGACGGCCGGGTCGACGCTGCAGGCGATCCGCGCGATCGAGGAGATCGGGTGCCGCGTTGTCGCCGTCCTCTGCCTCGTGGATCGCGAGGAAGGGGGCCTGGAGGCCCTCAGCGGCTATCGTTTCTGTCCGCTCTTCCGGGTCTCCGAATTGCTGGACGATCAGCCGCCCCGGAGGCCCTGACCGAGCCCGCGGCGGCCTTCGCGCCGGTGCCGGGCAGGATCCCCTCGTCGCGGCACATCCTGTAGAAGAGCCTCAAACTGTCGGCCTCGGCGGGCCCGAGGCGGTACCTGATGTTATGACGCAGGTATGAGGAGATGACCGGCGCCGGAAGGCCCGTCCGGCTGCCCTCCGACGAGGCGATGTCGTCGATATGGGCGAGGCCCTCCTCGAGGGACCAGTCGAGCAGCGCGCTCATCTCCGCGGCGTCGACGACGGGTCGGCAGGCCCACAGGGCGAAGACGAAGGGCATCCGCGTCATCTCGTGCCACTCGCGGGCGAGATCCAGCACGCGCGTGCCGGGCCTTCCGGGATAATCCGAGGCGCCGCGCGCGTATTCCACGGATGCGGCGAGCGCGTGGTCCCCGATGAGCAGGGCCGCATCATGGTTCGCGAGCATCGCGTCCGGATCGGGCGCCATGGGCTCCATCCGGGGATGGCAGGAGTAGCGGTGCGCGAGGACCAGCCTCACGAGCGCCACCGAGGTGCGGGAGTTGACGTCGAGCGCGACAGTCTCGATTCTCTCGGGGGGCACACGCGTCAGCAGCAGGACCGACCTGACCTCCTCGCGGGAGGACACCCCCGTCGACGGGACCCAGATGAGGCCCGGGATCCGTCCGAACTCGACCGAGGGGATCAGAGCGACGTCCACGAGCCCGTCGCTCAGCAGCCTGGCGCAATCGGCGGGGGGCGTCAGGAGGATCTCGAACCCGGGGCGTCGCGCGCCATGCGTCAATCCCCACGTCAGAGGCAGCGCGTTGAGGTAGGAGACCGAGGCGAGGCGTGTCCTGAGCATGGGAGGCCATTCTAGCAGAGCCCTGACGGGGCGTGGTAACATCGCGCGCTCGGATGCTCATCTATGTCATCACGGACCGGCGGCTGCGCCCCGACCTGAGCCTCAACCGTCTGGTCGAGTCCGTGGCGGGGTCCGGGGCCGACATGATCCAGATCCGCGAGAAGGACCTGACGGCGGCCGCCCTTCTTGGATGCGCGAGGCGGGCCTCGGAGGTGGTTCCGGCCGGTACGCGGGTGTTTGTGAACTCGCGCCCCGACGTGGCCGTGGCCGCCGGGGTTACCGGAGTCCATCTGCCGGCATCGGGCCTTCCGCCCTCCGATGTGGCGGCGTTGTGGGGAGGACGTCTGCGGATAGGGGTCTCGACACACAACCTGGATGAGGCGATGGAGGCTCAGTCGGCGGGGGCCGACCTGATCACCTTCGGGCCGGTCTTCGAGACCACCTCGAAGCGCGTCTATGGTCCGCCGGCGGGCGTGGGGAGGCTCTCGGAGGTCCTCTCCAACGTGAGCACGCCTGTCTTCGCCATCGGCGGCATCAACCTCTCGACCTTGCCGCGTCTCACCGGCCTGCCGATCGCCGGCGTGGCGGTTATCTCGGCCGTCCTGCTGGCCGGGGACATGGGGCAGGCCGTGGCCGGACTGCGCGGAGGGCGGGGATGACGAGATCCAACAGGAAGAGGGGCCCGTCTCACAAGATGAGGACGCCCGGGGGCGCGCGGCTGCCGGAACCGGCGGTTCCGGTCCTCACCGCCGGGTCGGTCAGATCCGTGACCGCGCCGGAGCTCAACCACACGATCCTGGCGATCGCCGGGCTCGACCCTTCCGGAGGCGCGGGGATCGCCGCGGACCTGCTGACGGTCGCCGCCTACCGCCATCACGGCGCGGCCGTCGTCACGTCGATCACCGCCCAGAATACGGTCGGGATCCAGGCCATCTACGATCTGCCGATGGAGTTCGTCGCGCAGCAGATCGAGTCGGTCGTCTCGGACATCGAGATCGACGCGGTCAAGATCGGGATGCTCGGGACCGCGCGGACGGTCACGATTCTGGCCACCCTCATTCAGTCTCTCGGCCTGCGCAACGTCGTGCTGGACCCGGTGCTGCGTTCCACCAGCGGAACGCCCCTGCTGGAGAAGAAGGGGATAGCGGCCCTGCGCGAGAAGCTGATTCCGGTGACGGACGTCGTGACGCCGAACATGGAGGAGGCTTCGATCCTCTCCGGGCTGAACGTGGTCGACCTTCCCTCCATGAAGGAGGCCGCGCGCGCCATCCACAAGCTGGGCGCGCGCGCCGTGGTCGTCACGGGCGGGCACCTCGGCAACCGGGCGATCGACGTGCTGTTCGACGGCGTCCGGATGGCGGTTTTCGATTCCACGAAGATCACCTCCAACAACACGCACGGGATTGGTTGCACCTTCTCGACGGCGCTGGCGTGCCAACTCGCTCGCGGGATCGATCTGGCCGATGCCGTGGACGGCGCGAAGCGGTACGTGTCGAGGGCGGTGAGCCACGCGAGTCGCATCGGAAAAGGCGCCGGCCCGCTGAACCACCTCGTCTCGCCGTTCTGACTACTCCTTCCTCATGTCTCACGGGTGATCGATGGGGAACCATCTTCCCTCGGGCACGGCTGCGCGCGGCCCCGGGCCGTGCTCGCCTCGACGTTCGCTCGCCGGCGTCGCCCGGCTCCGCCAATCGGGCTCGCTCTCGACGGCCCTCGGGCAGATGTTCCCCGTCGGCCCGAAAGGGATGGGTGTCTCGTTCTCCGCTGATGGTTCAGTGGGCGTGGGGCTGGGAGGTTCGCTGGAGGAAGGTGGATCTCTCATTCAGTTAGCGGCGCCGGGAGTTCCTTCCGGGGCGTCATCTTCCGAATGATGTGCGCTCGTGGGTTCAGCGGGCCTTGGGCCAGGAGGTCTTGACGAGGACGAAGAGCGTGTCGCCCCGGCGCTGGACGAAGAAGAGGATCTCCGGTGGGTGCTGCTCGCGAAGGCGGTCGACGTGGGCCCTGAAGGAAGCCAGGTCCACGGTCTCGGTGCCGTCCACCGACTGGATGATGTCGTCCGTCTGCAGGCCGGCGAGCTGCGCCCATCCGGCCTGCTCCAGCTCGGAGACCACCACGCCGCGGGTGGTGGCGTCGAGGTTCTGTCCCTGCAGATCGTCGATAGTGATCTCCCGCGTCGTCATGCCGAAATCCTCGTCCTTGAACTCCTCGGCGGTCCACGCGGTCTTGGGTGCCTCTCCCAATGTCAGCGACAGCCGCATCCGCTCCCCGCGCCTCAGGAACGCGAGATCGACCGGCCGGGTGTCCCCCGTCCGCTCGATCCGGTGTCTGAAGTCGGCGAGCTGATCGTCCTTGGTCACACGCAGCGGCTCTCCTTCCATCTCGACGAGGATGTCCCCCTGTCGCAGCCCGGCCTTCTCCGCCGGGGATCCCTCCACCACGGAGCTGATGATGATCCCGCCGGCGGCGTCGATCTTCCAGTAGTCGATCAGATCCTCGTTGAGCGGCTGCATGACGATGCCGAGCCAGGTCCGCTTCTCCTGCTTCTCGATCGGCGGTGGCGAAGCGAGCTGACCGGCGAAGACCGGATAGGGGAAGATCATCGGGTAGCCCACGCGCCCCCCCATGATCGCGGATCCGAAGATCGACAGGACGTTGGACGGTGTGCGGTCCGGAGGCGGTGTCTCCTTGAGGAGATCCTCGCCGATGATGCCGACCGGCTCGCCGCCGCGGGAGATCACCAGCCCACCGATCGACAGATCCTGAAGGTAGAGATCGATGCTGTACATGCGTCGCGGTTTGTCCACCACCGCGTTGACGATCCCCTTGTAGAGGATCGGCTCGTAATCGTACTCGCGTGACATCAGGCCGATCACGATCACCTCGTCCCCGACATCGAGCCGCGGTCGCTCCGAGAAATGGAGCGCACGCAGGCCGGGCGGCGGATTCTTCAGGCGCAGGTAGGCCAGGTTCAGATCGCGGTCCATCCCGACCGCCTCGGCGTCCAGCGGCCGGCCGCCAGCCAGGCGGACCTTGAACTCCACGGGGGCGAGCGTCGTGCGAGGATCGCCGCCGGGATCGGGAAAGGGATCGGCCGTGGTGACGATCAGGCCCCCCGCGTCCACGAGGACGCCGCAGATGGCGTTCTCCACCTTGCGTCCCTCCCCCCCGGTCGGCTTCTCCAGGGGGCGCAGGGTGTAGGTGATCGCCACCACGTTTCCGCGGTAGGTCTCGTAAATCTCGCCGGTCCCTCCAGGGGAGGCGACCGCATCGGCGGCCGGCGCCGCGCCTGCGAGCGCCAGGGAAAGGAGGGCCGTTCCTCGGGCCTTCACATTCCTCCCTTGCTTCCGGATTCCCGGGCTCCGCGTTCGGGGACGTAGACCGGCTTGAGCACGTGGTAGGTGCGAAGCCTTCCGCGGCGCACCTCCACCAGAACGCGGTCGCGCCTGGAGGCGGTCAATCCCTCGTAGATGTCCTTGTACTGCTCGAGGCCATCGATGTCGCGCCCTTCGATGATCATCATGACGTCGTTTCTTCGCAGACCGGCCTCGTCCGCGAACGAGTTGGGTTTGACGCCGGACACGAGGACCCCCTTGCGATCCGGCAGGCGCAAGGCCTGGGCCGCCTCCTCGGAGACCTCGGTGACCGTGAATCCCCAGTCGCGGCACTCCAGCTCGGGAGTCTCCACCGCGGGCCGGTCGCGCGTGAGAAGGGTGGCCGACAGCGCCCGGCCGTGGCGCATGAACGCGACCGGGATGCTCTGCCCGATCGGCAGATCCGCGATCCTTTTCTGGAGCTGCGGCAGCTCCTCGTCATACCTGACGGTCACCGGCTGCTCGTCGATCGTCGTCACGACGTCTCCGGCCCGCAGACCCGCCTCGGCGGCCGGCGAGCCGGAGATGACGCTGCCGACCAGCGCGCCCTGATCGTCGGACACTCCGAAGTGCTCGCCCAGGCCCTTGAGAGGCTGCCAGGAGATGCCGAACCACGAGCGGGCGATCGTTCCCTTGGAGATCAGCTCCGCCGCGACCTCCTTGGCCATGTCGATCGGGATCGCGAAGCCGAGGTTCTCTCCCATGATCGGGATGGCGCGCGCGTTGATGCCGATCACCTCCCCATCGAGGTTCACCAGGGGGCCGCCGCTGTTTCCCGGGTTGATCGCGGCGTCCGTCTGTATCCAGGTGTTGTAGGTGCCTGTGACGGCGCCCGTGGGCAGGAGGCTTTCGGGGAAGTAACGGTCCATGCTCGAGATGACGCCAAGGGTGAGGCTGCGGGCGAGGCCCAGCGGGCTCCCCATCGCCATGACGACCTGCCCCACCTGGAGCTTCGAGGATTCACCCAGTGGCGCGTGATGCACGCCCGGGCCCGCCTTGCTCATGTCGATCTTGATGATGGCGAGGTCGGAGAGCGGGTCCACGCCGACGAGCCGCGCCTCGACCTCCTCGTGGTTGTAGAGGGTGCAGCTGAGGCGCTGCGCCTTGCCCACCACGTGCGTGTTGGTGAGCACGTACCCCTCGGGGGAGAAGAGAACGCCCGAGCCGGTCACCGCGATCTTTCCCTTCTCGCCGGCACGGTAGACCTCCAGGACCGGCTGGATGTGGACCAGGGCGGGCAGAACGCGGTCACGCGCCTGGAAGATCCTGTCCTGGTGGGCGCTCATCGCCGCGCCGTGGTGTCCGGCGCACGAGAGTGTCATCAGAGGCAGGAGCCAGACGGCAGGTGGGAGGGGCCTTCGGTGCATCGTGCGCGGAAATTAGCACAGGGCCGGGTGACCCGCTATCGCGCCCTTCGAGGGTGCTGCCGTCTGGTGGTCCTCCCGGGGCCGCCACCGGTGAGGTCGCTTCCAAGGAGGGTGTCGAGCGATCAGTCCGGTGTGCGGTAGTGCCTGCGGGGACGAGCGGTTCGCCTGGTTCGCGGAGGCGGCGGCAGCCCCGGGAGACTGGGGGGACCATACCCAAGGGCTTGGGCTGGTGTCAAGTGGAAAGTACCATTAGTTGTGGGTGGGGGTCTTCTTGCCCACAGCCGCGTCGCGCCCGGCGGCTGCCGTCAGGGCGAGCTGCCCGCACGCCGCGGAGATGTCCCGCCCCCGGTTCCTGCGAATGGAAACAGGCACGCCGAGCGCGAGCAGATCGTCGCGAAAGGCCTGGACCGATTCCGTCGAGGGCTCGGCGAAGTCGAGCCCACCCCCCTCGTTGAACGGGATCAGATTCACCTTGGCGCGCAACTGATGCCGGTTGATGAGCGCCGCCAGTCGGGGTGGATCCACGGCTGAGTCGTTGATCCCGCGCAGCAGCACGTACTCGAAGGTCAGGCGCTCGCGCGGGGCGAGAGGATAGCGCCGGCACGCGTCCAGGAGCGTGTCGAGAGGGTACCTGCGGTTGACCGGCATCAGACGCGACCTGATGGCGTCGGTGGTGGCGTTGAGGGAGACGGCCAGCCGGGGGCGGACCGGCTCGGCGGCGAGCCTCAGGATTCCCGGCGCCATTCCCGCGGTGGAGAGCGTGATCCTCCGGCGCGGGATCCCCACTCCACCCGCATCCGCGAGCAGGCGGACCGCGGCCACGGCGTTGTCGTAGTTGTGGAGGGCCTCGCCCATCCCCATCATCACGATGTTGACGGGCCGTCCCCTCGCGCGGGTCGCGTTGTCATCGAGAAGGACGAGGACCTGCCCCACGATCTCGCCAGCCGTCAGGTGACGGACCAGGCCGAGCTGCGCGGTGAGGCAGAAGTGACAGTCCAGCGCGCAACCGATCTGCGGGGAGATGCAGAAGGTGAGACGATCCTCCTCCGGGATCCAGACCGACTCGACCTGCCCGCCGCCGGGCGCGGCCATGAGGTACTTGCGCGTGCCGTCCGACGATTCCTGCACCTTCACTACGCGTGGGCGGCTCAGCGTGTGGCCCCCCGCGAGCTTCTCCCTGAGGGGCCGGGACAGGCTGGTCATCCGCTCGAAAGACTCCACGCGCCGGGCGTAGACCCAGTGATAGATCTGCCGCGCATGGAAGCGCTTCTCTCCGAGCCCCTCGACGAGATGCTCGAGGGCCGGCAGATCCGCGCCAAGGAGCTCGGATGGGCGAGCGGGTAGAGGTTGAGTCATCTGGAGGGGAGTATATCAAGGGAGGCTTCATCTCCGGATGCGCGGGTCCAGTACCGTGTAGGAAATGTCGACGGCGAGGTTGACCAGCAGGAAGATCGCCGTCATCGCGATGGCGCCTCCCTCCACCACGGGCAGGTCGCGGCTGTGCAGCGCGTGGTAGATCACGGTGCCCACTCCGGGCCAGTTGAAGACGATCTCGGTGACGATGGCGCCCCCCAGCAGCGACCCGAAGTTCATCCCCGCCATCGTCACGATCGGCAGAAGCGAATTGGGCAGAACGTGGCGCGCCAGCGCGGCGGGCGCGGAGAGACCACGGGCCCGCGCCGCGCGCACGTACTCCTGCGTCGATTCCTCCAGCAACGAGGCGCGCGTCACCCTCGCGAGGAATCCGCTCGAGGAGAATGCCAGGGTGATGGACGGAAGGACGAGGTGCGCGAGGCCGGGCAGCCTCAGCGAGCCGATGCCGGGCCCATCGCCATAGCCCGAGACGGGGAGCCACCCCAGCCACGAGGAGAAGACGAGTATCAGCATCATCCCGACCCAGAAGGTTGGCAGGGAGATGCTCGCGGTGCTCAGTGCGAGCGCGGCGCCGTCGATCCAGGTTCCCCCGCGGGCCGCCGACAGCATGCCGAGGGACAGCCCCACGAGGAGCGCCAGCGCGGTGGCGGCCACGGCGAGGAAAAAGGTGTGAAAGAGGCCCCGGAAGATCATCTCCGAAACGGGCACCCGATAGACGTACGAGGTGCCGAAATCGAGGTGGACCAGCTTCCAGAGGAAGAGACCGTACCGGACCGCGGGAGGCCGATCGAGGCCCCACTCGGCTCGCACTCGCTCGAGGACTTCCTCGTCCGCTCTCTGGCCCGCGAGGATCCGCGCCGGGTCCCCCGGGATCAGGAACATGAAGATCCAGACCAGCGTGGCGGCCGCCCATACGGCCGGAACCATCCAGAGGAGCCGCCGGACGATGAGAGCGATCATCGGTTCAGGCTCATCTCCTCCCACGGGATCCCGAAGAGGCCGAGGGGGCTTCCGGTAAAGCCGCCGACCTCCGGTCGCAGAAGGATGTCCTGGCCCATCCAGTAGATCGGCACGATCGCGGCGTCGTCCAGCGCCAGCTTTTCGATGCCTTGATAGAGGGCCTCGCGCTTCAAGTGGTCGGGCTCCCGGCGGGCCGCGTCGAGCTGGCTCGTGAGCGCTGGATTGTCGTAGTGGCCCGTGTTCCCGCTGCCGCTGGGGGCCAGCATCTCGGTCAGGAAGTTGTCCGGATCGGGGTAGTCTGCGTAGAAGGCCTGGCGCACGAGAGAGAGCGCCGGAACCTTCTCTGGATTCGTACGCAGCGCGGCGAGGAAGGCACCGAAGTCCATCATCTTGATCGACACCTTCAGGCCGATGCGAGCCAGATCCGACTGGACTCTCTCCGCCAGAAGGCGCAGCCCCATCGAGTCGTTGGTGTGGTAGATGATCTCCGGCAGCCCCTTGCCCCCCGGGTATCCCGCCCGAGCCAGAAGATCGGCGGCCATGTCCGGGTCGTAACGGGCCGAGGGCTGTCCCGGGGTATGACCGAGCATCGCAGGCGGGATGATCCCGGTCGCCACGACGTCCTTGTCCTCCTGCAGGGTCTTGACTATGAACTCCTTGTCGACCGCGTGGAGGATCGCCTGCCTCAGGAGGCGCTTTTCCTTGAAGGGCCCGGAGGCATGGTTGAACTCGAGGTAGAAGAGCTGCAGCTTGCGCCAGTTGTGGAAATGGTCCGGCATCTCCTGCCGCAGACGCGTGCGCTGCCCCGGCGGGAACTCCTGCGTGAAGTCGAGAGTCCCGGCGCGGTATTCCTCCAGCGCGGTGGAAGGGCTCTCGATAACCCGGAACAGGATCTTCTGGATCCCATCCCGGGGCGCGCTTTTCCAGTGTCCGGCGAACCTCGTCAGAGTGACCGACACGCCCGGCTCGGCCGACTCGAACATGAACGGGCCACACCCCACGGGGTGGCTCAGGTACCCTCCGGCTGGATCGGAATAGACCTCCTTCGGGACGATCGAGCCCGCCTCGCTCGCCAGCACGGAGAGAAACGCCTCGTAGGGATAGGAGAGCGTCATGATGACAGTGCGAGGATCGGACGCCACCACGCCGGCCAGCTCCGTCGTCGCACCGTCCCAGAACTCGGCCGCTCCTTTCAGCGCGTTGAAGAAGGTGCGTTTGAGCGACTTGGCGTCCTTGGTGAGCGCGCGGCGCACGGAGTAGACCACGTCATCGGCGGTCAGCTCCCGGCCGTGGTGGAAGCGCACACCCGGGCGCAGCTTGAAGGTGTAGGTGAGGTGATCGTCGGAGAGGGTCCAGGACTCCGCCACCGCGGGACGGACATCGACCGTGCCCGGAACGAACTCCACCAGGCCGTCGAAGATCGGGTAGATATAGACGAGCGAGTTGTCATCGGCGGCCTGGAAGGGATCCAGCGTCGGCGCCGGCTCACGCACGCGGTACCGCAGCGCCTTCTCTGGAGCCGGACCCTCCGAGGAGCACGAGACCGCCGCCAGCGCCAGGGCAAGAACCACGAGGACACGTTTGAGACTCATCCCGTCACCTCTCATGTGGTGTGCGTCGCCACCCGGGTTCTGGGGTCGAGGGCGTCGCGAAGGCCGTCGGCCAGCAGGACGAACCCCATGACCGTGATGGCGATCGCCACTCCCGGGAAGATACAGAGCCAGGGACGCACCGTCAGGTCGGACTGCGCGTCCACGATCATTCTTCCCCAAGACACGGCGGGAGGCTGGACGCCAAGCCCCAGGAACGACAACCACGCCTCCGTCAGTATGTTGCCGGCCACTCCCACGCATCCCGCCACGAGGGCCGGCGCGACGGTGTTGGGCAGCAGGTGGCGCGCGATCAGCCGGAGGTCTCCCGCGCCCAGCGCGCGCGCCGCCTCCGGGAACCCGCGCTCGTTGACCGACAGACACTGGGCCCGCACGAGGCGCGCGATGCCGGCCCATCCCATGAGCCCGAGCACGATGAAGACGAGCGAGATGCTACGCGTGTCGAACACCGCGATGGCGGCCATCGCGAGGATCGGGAGCGGGAAGGCCAGCAGGATGTCGGCGGTTCGCATCAGGAGGGATTCGACCCAGCCGCGGTAGAAGCCCGCCAGGGCGCCCGCCACCAGGCCGATGAACAGGGCGATCGCCTCGGCGGTGAGCCCTACCTGAATCGAGATCTTCGCGCCGTGCAGCAGCCGCGAGAGATAGTCCCGTCGCTGAATGTCGGTGCCGAGCGGATGACGCGGGCCGGGCGGCTCGGGGGGCGCGACCACCTGCAGGTCCTCCTCCTGGGGGCCGTAGGAGAGGACGTAGCGCGCCAGCAGCGATCGCGGCTCGGCGCCGAACTCGATGGAGAGCACGGCGATGGCCACTGCGAACAGCACGATGGCGGCGCCCGCGAGGGATCCCGACCTTCTCATGAGCGTCGCGCTCTCAACGGCACCCCCGCCTCTCGACGAAAGCACGAAAGGGGTCAACTTGTAACACAGTGATCGCGGCCGATCAAGAAGCCTTTGAAACGACGCCACGCCCGCCGGCCTTGACGGTGCGCCGACATTTCATCTACCCTGCCGACATGTCGGCCCCTCCATCCATCAAGAGCCAGCAATACTCCTTCGCGATCGCCGGCGTGATCTTCGGCTTCGTCATGGGATTCGTCGCGGCGTATCAGTTCTACGGCGGCCGGACCGGAGGCGTGACGGCCGCCACGGCCCCCGAGACGATGGGCGGCCAGCGTCCCGCGATGGCGGGGTCCCGGGCGGAGGGGATGCCGCCGGCCCAGGGGGGCGCCGGGCAGATGGATGGAGCGCCTCCCCAGGAGATGATGGAGCAGGTCACCAGGGAGCTGGAGGCGCTCAAGAAGGCGATCGAGGCGGATCCCCACAACGTCACCGCGCTCGGCAGGCTCGGCAACATGTACATGGACGCCGGGATGTTCGACCGCGCCATCCAGTACTACACCACGGCCCTCCAGACCGAGCCGGGCAACGTGGACATCAGGACCGACATGGGCTCGTGCCTGCGCCAGATGGGGAAGGCCAAGGAAGCCCTCAAGGCGTTCGAGGAGAGCATCTCCGTCGATCCGAAGCACTGGAAGAGCTGGTTCAACGTCGGCGTGGTCTGCATGTACGACCTGGGCGACTACGACAGGGCGGAGTCGGCCTTCGCCAAGGTCCTCGAGCTCAACCCGGGAAGCTTCGACATGAAGGCGGTGAAAGACGAGATCGAGAAGCTCAAGTCCGGCAAGTCCGAAAAGGCCCAGGGCTCCCCTTCGTGAAGCGCTTCCTGATCGCGCTGGTCGTCTTCGGCGCCGCCGTCATGATCCTGCGGCGTCTTGCCGGCCTCCTCGCCGGCGGCCCGCCACCCGAGCGGCGCGAGGGGGGCGATTCCCGGCGGCGCGACGGGCGCGCCACCGAGCTCGTGCGTGACAGGATCTGCAACACCTACGTCCCGAAGGACAGGGCGCTCTCCCTGAGAGAGTTGGGCCGTGTCCATTTCTTCTGTTCGGAGCAGTGCCGATCGCGGCACATCGCCGGCGCTTCAAGTGAGATCGGCGTGGCGCGCGGGGCGTGAGCCGGGCGTCTCGATCGACGGGCGGATCCGGAGGACAGGCCACGTACGAAGCATCGAGCGAGCCGGCGAGTCCCTCACCTCGACGAAAGAGGGAGTTCGAGCATCGCAACGACATCGTGGAGGTGGGGCGCAGGCTCTACGACAAGGGGTACATCGCCGCGGCGGACGGCAACATCAGCGTCCGGATGGAAGCCGACCGGGTCCTGACGACTCCCTCGGGACGCAACAAGGGACGGCTCACCCCCGAGGACCTCGTGGTCACCGACATACGGGGCCGCAAGGTGTACGGCCGCAACGAGCCTTCTTCCGAGCTGGAGATGCATCTGGTCATGTACCAGGAGAGGAGCGACGTCTGCGCGGTCGTCCACGCCCATCCCGTGCACGCCTCGGGATTCGCGGTGGCCGGCATCGCGATGGACCAGCCGCTGCTGTCCGAGGTGATCCTGACGCTGGGGACGGTGCCTCTGGCCCGGTACGGGACCCCGACCACACCCGAGCTGGCCGACGCCGTGCGTCCCTTCGCCGGGTTCGACGGGATTCTGCTGGCCAATCACGGCGCGCTGACGGTCGGCTCGGAGCTCTTCCAGGCGTACGATCGCATGGAGACGCTCGAGCACTCGGCGCACATCTACCTGGTGGCCCGCATGCTCGGCACCGAAAGGCCGCTGTCCGAGGAGCACGTTGCGAAGCTGCAGCAGATCAGGGAGAAGTTCCAGCCACCCGCGGGCTCGTGTCTGAGCTGCCAGGTCCTCGAGGATCGCGTGCAGGCGATCTCGTCGAAGCTGACGCAGCCGGCCCCCGGGGGGCTCTATCAGCTCACGCGGGAGGAGCTGATCGATCTCATTACCGACGTGGTCGGGAGCATGTGACGTCCGTGACGGAGAAACCATGAAGGACGAGAGGGAGGAGCGCATGGGCGAGGCCCTGGGGATGATCGAGACCCGCGGGCTCGTCGCGATGATCGAAGCCTCCGACGCCATGGTCAAGGCGGCGAAGGTGACCCTGATCGGCTATGAGAAGATCGGCTCGGGGCTCGTGACGGCCATCGTACGGGGCGACGTGGCGGCCGTGAAGGCGGCCACCGACGCGGGGGCCGCAGCCGCGCGCAAGGTCGGCGAGCTCGTCTCGGTGCACGTGATCCCGCGGCCGCACGCCGCCCTCGAGGATCGCCTGCCGATCGGAAAGACCGTTCGCACCTGAGCGTCCATCGGAGATCCGGATGTACCTCGCACGCATCCTGGGGACGGTCGTCGCCACCCGGAAGGACGACAGGCTGGAGGGGTTCAAGCTGCTGGTGGTGCAGCCGCTCGATCCCTCGGGCAAGGATACCGGCAACCCGGTCGTGGCGGTCGACACCGTCAGCGCCGGGTACACGGAGACGGTCCTGGTGGTTGCCGGGTCCTCGGCGCGGATGACGGCGCGCACGAAGGACGCTCCGGTGGATGCCGCCATCGTGGGGATCGTGGACACCGTGGCGCTCGACAGCGCTCTGGCGACCCGTCAGGGCGCCGGGGGCCGGCCGTGAACCTCGCGCGCGTCGCGGGCCGCGTCGTCTCCACCCACAAGGACGATGGGCTGGCCGGCCGCAAGCTCCTGCTCCTGCAGCCGCTCGACGCGCGGCTGGCCGACTCGGGGCCCATGTTTGTCGCCGTGGACGCGGTGGGGGCCGGCGCCGCCGAGGTCGTGATCTACGTCCGCGGCCGGGAGGCGGCTCACGCCTTCCTGCCCGACCACGTCCCCACCGACGCCGGGATTGTCGGGATCGTGGACTATGCCACGCTGGAGCGGGATTCCGATGCTCCTCGCTGAGGTCATCGGCACGGTCGTGGCCACGGCCAAGCATGACAGCTTCGAAGGCTTCAAGATGCTCCTGGTCCAGCCCGTGACCCCTGACGGCCGTCCTTCGGGCGCCGAGATCATGGCTGTCGACTCGGTAGGCGCCGGCGTGGGCGAGCGGGTGCTGGTGGTCGTCGAGGGGAAATCGGCCGGCGACGCCGTCCGGAACAGGCATGCGCCGCTCGACGCGGCCATCATCGGGATCGTGGATCGGATCGATCCTGCTACAGGAGCCTGAAAAGCGCGCACCGCCGCGCCGATCCGCCCATCTCTCCCCCGCGCTCCGGCTTGCCTCTCCACAATCCGCGCACCATGTTATTCGGGTCCTGCGCCCCGATCGGCCGGGCGGCGAACCCATCTGTCCGCGCATGGAGAGTCCCGAGATGGACGAGGCACGGATACTCCCCCTCCTGGAAGAGGCCTCAGACCGGTACAACGAGGGCCGGTACGACCAGGCGATCGCCCTGTGGCGCGAGGTGCTCGCCCAGAACCCGGCAAACCAGAAGGCGCAGGAAGGGATCCGCATGGCCACCCTCCTGACCGGGGACTGGGCCGCGCCAACGAACCGGTCGCAGGAAGAGGCAGCGTCGCAGGCGGACTCCCGGGCCGATGACACGCTGCCCCGCATCGAGGCCGGGATCGCCCGCGTGCGCGAGCTGGTGGGGGCGGGGCAGATCGCCGAGGCGACCGAAGGGTGCGCGCTTCTACAGGAGATCGCGCCAAATCTCGATGTGGTTCGGCAGCTGGCCGAGGATGTGAAGCAGGCGGCGGCGAGGCCCGCCGGTCCTGGGACCCGGCCGAAGCCGGCGGGGGCCCGGCCGGCGCCGGCGCGCGCTCCCGCACAGGCCTCCCCTCCGATGGAACGGCATCTGGAGCGGGCGAGACAGGCCCTCGCCGACGGCAGGAACTCCGATGCCGCGCAGGCGGCGCGCCTCGCCCTCGAGGCGGATCCGTCCAACATGGAAGCGTGCGGCATCCTCTCCCTCGTCGGGGATGATCCCGAGATCGCCGGGCCCGCGGCGCCTGGTGCGGAGACCGGGCCGATGCCTGCGTTCGACCTGGAAGGAGGGCCGATCTCCATCGAGGACGAGCCCCACCGGCCGCACGAGCCTACGGCTTCGGTCGCGCCGGGAGCCAATGGCCGGATCGAGGGGCTGCTGGTCTCAGGCCAGGAGCTGTACGACGCCGGACGTTTTCAGGACGCCATCGAGATCTGGTCGCGCATCTTCGCCATCGATCGGACCAACGCCGAAGCGGGCGCCAGGATCGACAGAGCCAAGGCCGCCGTCGAGGATCAGGCGCGGCACGTCGACGAGCTGTACTACCACGCCGTCGACGCCAACGAGGCCAATCGACTCGAGGAGGCGCTCGGCCTGTTCGAACAGGTTCTGGCGATCAGCCCGCATCACCTGGAGGCGCGTTCCTTCATCGAGGAGATCAACCTGCGCCTCGGGGGGCTCGGCGACGCGATCCGCGTGGACCCCGGCGCCGCCAAGGAAGCGGCCGAGGAGAAGCGCAAGCACACCGCCGCCGATGCCGTGGAACGAGGCCCCGTGGATGTCGCCTCTGTCCCGCTGGCGGGAATCGGCCTGGAATCGCCGTATCCTCCTCGGGTCCAGGCTGAGAGCGTAAAGGGCTCCGGGGCCGCAACCGCTCCAATCCGCAGGCAGGCCCAGGTCTCGCCGCGGGGCGGCGGTGCGGGGCGTCTCCTGGCCGCCGCGACCGGGGTGGTCCTCGTGGCGCTGGCGGGTGTGGGGGCCTGGCTCTGGATCGGCAGCGACAGCGGCTCGATGCCCGAGGCCAGGGCCACTGTCCCGGCGCCGGTTGAAAGGCCCGCTCGGCTGGCTCCGGGAGGGCCGACCCCTCCGGCGAAGGGGGAGCGCCAGAACGGTCCCTCCGAACCGCCGCACGTGGTCTCCGGCGCACCCCAGGCGGATCCGGTGCCGGATCCGCGCCCGGGACCACTCGATCCCGAGACGCTGAAGAGCCAGGCGGCCGCGCTGACCCAGGAGGGCCGTCAGTTCTACCAGCAGAAGAGGTGGGCCGAGGCTGTGCTGGCGTTCCGCAAGGCGCTGGCGACCGACCCGGTCGACTTCAACGAGCAGGAGCTTCTCGACAAATCGATGGTGGAGCTCGAGAAACAGGCCCGGATCGAACGCGAGATGGGACAGGCCACGAAGGCATTCAACGAGAAGGACTATGGGACCGCCCTGCAGAAGTTCTATCGCCTCCAGCAGGACCATCCCGAGATGAGGGTCCTCGACACCTACATCAGGAACTCCTGGTTCGACTGGGGCGTCACCCTGCTTCAGGATGGCTCAGCCGACGAGGCGAGCGAGAGGTTCAAGGAAGTGCTCGACCTCTCCCCGAATGACAGGGAAGCCGCCAGGGCGCGGGACTTCTCCAAGCGCTTCCACGGCCGGCAGAGGGACGCAGTCTACGACGCCTTCGCCGGCGCGCTGGTCCTCCGGACTCTCGACCAGCCCTGACATCCTCGCTCAATGCCTGAAGTGGCGCCTGCCGGTGAAGACCATGGCGATGCCATGCTCGTCTGCGGCCGCGATCACCTCGGGGTCCTTCACCGAGCCGCCCGGCTGCACGATGGCCGTCACACCCGCTCGAGCGGCTTCATCCACGCCGTCGCGGAAGGGGAAGAAGGCGTCCGACGCGAGCACGCATCCTCTCGGCGGCAGAGAGGCCTTGGCCGCGCCGAGCTTCACCGAGTCCACGCGGCTCATCTGCCCGGCGCCCACGGCCACGGTGGCCGTGCCACGCGCGTACACGATCGCGTTGGACTTCACGTGGCGCACCACGGTCCAGGCGAATGCGAGAGCCTCGAGCTCCGCCGGCGTGGGCCCGCGCCGGGTCACGGCCCTCAGGGGGGCGGGCTCCTCGGAGCCCCGATCGCGCTCCTGGACGAGAAGGCCGCCGGCCACGCGCTTGTAGTCGCGCCCTGCTGCGATGCGCGCCGTCGAGCCGGTCTCCATCACGCGCAGGTTCTTTCTTGCCTTCAGGACCTCGAGGGCCTCGACGCTGAATCCGGGCGCGATGACCGCCTCGAGGAAAAGCGACGACATCTCTCTCACCGCCTCGGCGTCCACCTGGCGGTTGAAGGCCACGATCCCGCCGAAGGCCGAGACTGGATCGGCAGCCAGAGCCCGCCGGTAGGCGTCGGCCACGCTCGAGCCCAGCGCGGCCCCGGCGGGGTTGGTGTGCTTGATGATGGCGCAGGCCGGCTCCGTGAAATCGCAGACGAGCGTCCAGGCGGCATCGAGATCCAGGATGTTGTTGAATGAGAGCTCCTTGCCCTGGAGCTGCCGCGCCCCGGCGGCCGACGGAATCCTCTCCAGAGGATCGGCATAGAGCGCCGCAGCCTGGTGAGGATTCTCCCCGTAGCGCAGGTCGAGCGCCTTGGTGAAGGCGAGCGGGAGCACGTCGGGAAACGACGAGCGTCCGGCAGGCTCCGCCCGCCGCGACAGGTAGTCCGCGATCAGGGCGTCGTACGCGGCCGTATGGGCGAAGGCGCGCGCGGCCAGCTCCAGGCGCGTGGCCTCCGAGACGGACCCGGTGGAGCTCACCTCGGCAAGCACCCTCTCGTAGTCTCGCGGGTCGACCACCACCGCCACGCCTGCGAAGTTCTTGGAGGCCGAGCGGATCATCGCGGGCCCCCCGATGTCGATCATCTCGATCACCTCGTCGAGGTCCGCTCCGCCGCGCCGCGCGGTCTCTTCGAACGGGTAGAGGTTGACGGCCACCAGATCGATCGGCTCGATGCCCTGCTCGCGGATCTGACGCATGTGATCCGGGTTCGACCGCACCGCCAGGAGCCCGCCGTGCACCCGCGGGTGGAGCGTCTTGACCCGTCCATCCAGCATCTCGGGGAATCCGGTCAGGTCGGCCACCTCGCGGACGGCGACCCCCGCCTCCGAAAGCGCGCGCGCGGTGCCTCCGGTGGAGATGATCTCGACGCCCCCTTCGGAGAGCCCCCGCGCGAACGCGACGATGCCCGTCTTGTCGAATACGCTCAGCAACGCGCGCCCGATTCTCGGCCGGGCCCCGGTCATCTGTTGTCTCCCCGTGCGGATCCCATCGCGTCCCCACTGGCCGGCCGCGTCTGGACGACCAGGTATGGCGTCCCGCTCATGTCTCCGTGCGCCCTCCTCCAGATGTGGCGCCAGATCCTGGCCGTGTCGGTCACCGAGTAGGAGTAGGACAGCGACCCGATGCCGAAGGGGAGCGAACGCACATCGAAGCGCCGCGCCAGCGGCTCCGGGTTGTCGGGGGCGTAGGCCCGGCCTATGGGGCGATAGTACCGCCTGGCCCGGTTGACCGATTCGGCGGCGAACCGCCTCACGTCGCCGCTTCCGGCCGGCCCTGCCGAGTCGAGCGCCTCGCTCTGCCATCCGTAGAAGACGAGCGGATAACGATCGATATTGCTCTCGACGTACTCCTCGAAGTCCAGGACGTACCGGTACTCGTGCGGGTCCTCGTCGGAGGCCAGCAGGGGATTGTTCAGGTCGCCCACGACCCGGGCCAGCGCGCCCATCCTCCGCGCCACCTCCTCGAAGGGGCGGTGCCCGTCGATCATCGCCACGATCTCCGAGGCGAGGGCGTCGGCGCGCGCCGCGGCGCCGCCTCGAGTCTCGTCGCCGGCCGTCTCGCGCAGACCGGCGCGCAGGTCATCGGCGTGCTTTTCCAGGATCGAACGCAGAGCCCGCGGCATCAGACGCGTGGCCTCCGCCGCGATCCGTTCGTCCATCGGGGGAGTCCAGGCGGGCGCCGCCCGCCATCCGGCCGCCGACACGACAAGGAGTATGGCCGGGAGACGCTTCATCGCGGAGGCTATTCGGGCAGGCGGTCCAGGGGAAGGGCGATGTTGCCCGACTCCTCGAGGTAATGACGCAGCTTGACCACCATGAGGTTCTTGTTCTCGACGACCTGGGGGTTGACCCTCACCTCGGTCAGCTCGGGCCTGAGCGCAAGGGCCTTCAGGTAATACTCGATGGCGTTGTCGTAGTCGCCCTTCTGGTCGTAGACCGTCCCGATGTTGTAGTAGGCCAGGGCGTAGCGTTCGTCGATGTGCACCGCCTTCTGGAAGGCGTCCAGCGCGGCGCCCAGATTGTCGAGCTTCTTGTAGGTGGTTCCCAGATTGTTCCACGGGATGGGGGAGCGGCGGTCGAGCCTCGCCGCGGTCCTGAACTCCCGGAGGGCGTCGTCCATCCGGTTCTCGAACACGTAATGGTTGCCCAGGTTGTTGTGGAGCCCGGCGTTGTCCGGGTCCGAGGCGATACGGATCCTGTAGGCGGTGATCGGATCGGAGGCCGCCTCCTGCTTCCAGAGGGTGCCGATGTCCACCGACACGGCCTCCGTATCGGAGGTCTCCGCGATCGGGCGCCGCCCGGCGCAGGCGGGCAGGAGCAGCACCAGGGCCGCCGCCGTCGCCAGCGCGGCCGGGCCGGGCCGCCCGCCGCGCGCGGTCACTCGCTGCCGTCCTTCCGCTTTCCGGGGATCGCCTTGAGGGTCACGCCGCCGTCCTTCACCACGATGGAATAGCTCACCGTGTCGCATCCCGCCTTCTCCTTGATCGACTTCGTCCGGGCCTCGATCTGCTTGAGGAAGCTGCGGTACGAGACGCTTTTCGAATCACCGGCTCTGCTCGTCTTGCTCGCCTCCACGAACTTATCATAGAACATCCGCAGGGACGGATCCTCGGCCGAGGGTCTTGACGTGCTGAACCGGTGGACGACAGGCCCCTCGGCCGTCCTGACCCCCGCGGCGGGGGTCGCCGGGGTCGCAGCGCGTTTTCTCACCGGCTCGACGAATCCGGGGATGCCGGGTCTCAGGCGCCCTTCCTCCTTGGCCCTCAGCATCTTGCCCCAGAGCTCGGCCATGGTCTGGTAGCGCGTGGCCAGCGAGTTGAACCGGTAACGGTCCGAGAAGCGCTGCATGGCGGTGTTGCCCAGCGTCTTGAGCGCGATCTCGAGGTCCTTGCGCAGCTCGTAGGGCTGGCGCGGCTGCACACCGGCGAAGAACATGTCGTACTGGAGCTTGAGCTGGCGGATGCCCGTCTCGATCTTGCTGAGACTTTCTTCGATGGTGTTGAGATCGGGCATGCGGTGCGAGTCCGTCCGTCATGGGCCGCGATGGGCGCCTGGGGAGCAGCCTATAATATAGGGGGCTGCCGGGGGCGAATCAAACCGAACCCCCTCGATGTGGACGGCGTCAGGAGAGGCGAGCTTGGGCAAGGAGCGAGCGAACGCGTATCGCGGGATCCCCGCTGTGGACGCCGTCCTGCGCCGCGACGACGTGAGGGCCCTCCTGGAGGTCCACGGCCGTTCGGTCGTGACCGAGGCGGTGCGCGAGACGATCGAACGGATCCGCGCCGGGCGGGCGCGGGCGGGTGGGGCCGGCGCCCCGGATTTCATGGACGAGTTGCGCGCGATGCTCGACGAGCCGATCAGGCTCCGCACCGAGTCGTCGCTGCGACGGGTCATCAACGCCACGGGGATCGTGGTCCACACCAACCTGGGCCGCGCGATCCTCTCGAAAGAGGCGTGCGAGCGCGTGGCCCGCGTCGCCTCCTCGTACAGCACACTGGAGTATGACCTGACGGAAGGGCGGCGCGGCTCGCGCTCGTCCCACATCGAACGGCGCCTGTCGTACCTCTTTCCCGATCAGGCGGCTCTCGCGGTGAACAACAACGCCGCGGCGGTCTTTCTGGCGCTGAACACCCTCGCCGAGCGGCGCGAGGTCGTGATCTCCAGGGGCGAGCTGGTCGAGATCGGTGGCTCGTTCCGCATCCCCGACGTGATGGCGAAGAGCGGAGCAAGGCTGAAGGAGGTGGGCACGACCAACCGCACGCGGCTCTCGGACTACGAGGAGGCGATCGGCCCCGAGACCGGCCTGATCCTGAAGGTGCACCCGAGCAATTACCGGATCGTGGGATTCACCCAGGACGTGGGGATCGCGGAGCTGGCCGACCTCGCGCATCGACACGGTCTGCCCCTCCTGGTGGACCAGGGAAGCGGATGCCTGCTCGACCTGGCCGGAGCCGGCGTGAAGGACGAGCCGACAGTCCGCTCCATCCTCGACCAGGGGGCCGACGTGGTCACCTTCAGCGGCGACAAGATCCTGGGCGGGCCGCAGGCGGGACTTCTGCTCGGGAAGGTCGACCTGATCGAGCGAATGAAGAAGAGCCCTCTGCACCGTGTCCTGCGTCTCGACAAGATGACCATCGCGGCGCTGGAGGCGACGCTGGACGCTTACGTCAAGGGGACCGAGAGGGTCGAGGTGCCCGTGATAAGAATGACCCTCGCGACGAAGGCGGAGATCGCGGAGCGGGCCCGGGGGGTGGCGGTGGCGCTTCGGGGTCGGCTCGGCGGCGCCTGCGAGGTGTCCGTGACGGACGGCGTCTCGCGCGTTGGCGGCGGGGCCGCGCCGACCGAGGATCTCCCCACCGCGTTGATTCGGATCAGTCCGGCCGCCGGCGCGAAAGGGTCGGTGACACAGTGGGAGGAGAGGCTCCGCGCGGGGAAGCCGCCGGTGGTGGCGCGCATCCATGAGGACGCGCTCATCCTCGACCTGCGCACTGTGGAGCCCGCGGACGAGGAGGATCTCATCGCCGCGGTGGCCGGGTCGGCCTGAGCCCGGCCCCGTCCGGCCGACTCTAGAGCCCCGACCGGATGTGCATCACGTCGCCGTCGGCGACGATGTACTCCTTTCCTTCCAGGCGCAGCAGGCCCTTGTCCTTCACGCCGGCCAGCGACCCGCAGGCCACGAGCTCCTCGTAGCGCACCACCTCCGCGCGGATGAACCCCTTCTCCAGGTCCGAGTGGATGGTGCCGGCCCCGCGCTGGGCGGTGGTGCCCTTCCGGATCGGCCACGCGCGGCACTCGTCATCCCCCACGGTGTAGAACGAGACGAGACCGAGCAGCTCGTAGGACGAGCGGATGATCCGCGCCAGCGCCGGCACCTCGACGCCGAGCTCCCTGCGGAAGGCGGCCGCGTCGTCTTCCGACAGTGATGCCATCTCCTCCTCGATCTTGCCCGAGACGGCCGCGACCGTGACACTCCGCCTGGAGGCGGCCCTCTGGAGGCCGAAGTGGGCGGCGGGATCGGCGACGTGGACGATGTCGTTCTCGCCGAGGTTGATGATCACCAGAAGCGGCATGGCCGAATAGAAGGCGAACCCCCTCAGAAGCTTCTCGTCCTCCGCGGCATGCTCGATCTCGCGCAGGGGGGCGCCCCCCTCCAGATGCTCGCGTACCCTCTCGAGCGCGGCCAGCTCCTTCTTCTCTTCGGGTTTGTTGGTCTTGGGGATCGAGACCTTCAATCGCTCGATGCGGCGCATCGCCGCGTCGAGGTCCGCGAGGATCAGCTCCATCTCCATCGTGTCGAAGTCGCGAGCGGGATCGAGGGAGCCCTCGCTGTGCGGGATCTCCTCGTCCGTAAAGGCGCGGACAACGTGCGCCAGGGCGTCCATGGGCTTGAGCACCGCCAGAGAGAGGGATCCCTTCGCGTCTCCCTTGTGGAGCCCTACAATGTCCACGTAGTCGAAGGTGGCCGGCGTGGTCTTCTTCGGCTTGAACAGGGCGCTGAGACGGGTCAACCGGGCGTCGGGCACTCTGGCGATCCCGAGGTTGGGATCGGAGCGCCCGGAGCCGAAGCGAGATGTCTGGGCGTGGGCGCCTGTCAGCAGATTGAACAGGGTCGTCTTGCCGACGCCCGGGAAGCCGAAAAGCCCTATCTTCATGAGGCTCGCATCGTAACACACGGCGCCGGCGCGGCCCGGGGACTCTCCCGTCTCATCTCAGGGCCCGGCCCCACGATGCTATAGTCAGAGGCGATGATGCTCCCCTCGATTGTGGTGCTGCTGGCGCTGCTCTGTCCGAACGAAGTGCAGACGCCTGATCCCAATACGGCCGGCGCGCCGCAGAGCGGCAAGCCGGCCGCGCGCCGCCCGGTCGACATGAGGGTGTTCAACAATATCAGTGAGCCGCTGACGGGCCTCTGGGACCTGGAGATCCCCGATCTCCCATCGCGCAAGATCGAGATGAAGGTGCCGGAGGCGGGCCCGCCCAACTCGCTTGTGGGGGTCGACCTGTCCTCGCGCGAGGAGATCCTCCGCCTCACCAGGAGGAAGCAGGGTCTGGGATACGAGGGCCAGCTCCTGAGGGTGCTGGCGCCATGCGGCGTCGACACGCTGGTCATCAGCGAGTTTCTCCCGCTGGGTGAAGCCGCCGTCATCCGCTTCGAGACCCGGCCCACGAGCATGCCCTGCCCTTCGATCGACGGCGGGCGGGCGGGGCGGTTTTTCGCCGTGTCGCGGGGCGGTGGCCCGGTCCGCCTGAGGGACTTCGGCGAGATCTCGAGCAGCGGCGTGCGCGAGACCTACAGCATCGGCGGCGACAGGCCGAACGTCGAGCGCGCCTACGAGATCCCGCTCGGGAGCGTCTCGGTCGATGACGGGGTGGAGCTGCGCTTCATCCAGCGGGTCAAGGCGCCGCTCGATGGAGCCTACTGGTTCCAGGTCGAGGCCGTGCTGGCCGCAGGGTCACAGGCCGAGGCGCCGCGCGGTTATCTGGCGGCCGACCAGATACGGTTCCTCGGCTCGTTGACCCTCAAACGGGCCAGATGATCTCCCGGCCGATCCGCGGAGCCCGGGGAGGCCCATTCCTCCTGATCGGACTGGCCGCGGCGCTGTGCATGGGGGCCGGGGAGCCGTCCGCCGGCCGGGTCCGCGAGCTTCTCGACGCCGGCCTCTACGCGGAGGCCGAATCCGCGGCTCGCGCGCTGCTGGCCCTCGCGGATTCCTCCTCGGGCTCGGAGTCGCTCGAGGCGGCGCGGGCGCTGGACCTCCTCTCGGAGTCTCTCTGGAGAGCCTGGAGGGGCAAGGATCCCGGGGCAAGGCCTGCCGCCGACCTGGCCCTGAGAATCCGCGAGCGCCTGCAGGGGCCCGATCATCCGGACGTCGCTGCGACGCTTCCCAACCTCGGGCTCATTTGCTGAGGCAGGCCGGCGAGTACAAGGAGGCGAGATCGGCGCTCGATCAGGCTCTGGCCATTCGCGAGAAGTGCTTCGGCCCCGACCACCTGGACGTGGCCGCCTCCGTCCACGACCTGGCTCTGGTCGTGCAGGACACGGGAGATCTGACGGGCGCCCGGGCGCTCCTGGAGCGGGCTCTGACGATTCGCTCCAGGTCCCTGCCGCCACGCGATCCGCTCCTCGGCCTCACCTTCAACAGCCTCGGAGTGGTCCTGCGCAACAGCGGCGACTACCCGGGCGCGATCGCGGCGCACCGCAAGGCGCTGGAGATTCGCGAGGCGTCGCTTCCCCCGGGGCATCCCGAAACCTCCGTCACGCTCGGGCAGCTCGCCGAGCTGATGCATCTGACGGGGGCCTACGCGGGGGCCCGGGCCCTGTACGAGCGAACGCTCGATACCAGGCGCAAGGCTTTCGGGGAGGTCAACCCGCGCGTCGCCGAGGCGATGAGCAATCTCGCACGTCTGCTGCAGGACACCGGCGATTTCGCCCGGGCGCGGCAGCTCTATGACGGCGCGCTGGGGATGTGGCAGGCGACCGTTGGGCCGGAGCATCCATTCTGCGCCTTCGCCGGGGCCGGCCTGGGGAGGTTGCTCCACGCGATGGGCGAGGAGGGGGAGGCCGAGCGACTCCTCAGGAGCGCGCTGGGGATCCTCGAACACAGTATGGGACCCGACCATCCGTTGGTGGCCCTCGAGCTGGAGGATCTCGCGGATCTCCTCAGGGAGCGCGGCGACCGCGCCGCGGCCGGATCCCTCTAAGAGCGAGCGCTCTCCATCCTGCGGAAGGCGCCCGCGGCCAACGAGCCGGAGATCGCGCGATGCCTGACCGGGCTCGCGCACCTGCGGAGGGATGAGGGCAGGAGCGCGGAAGCGAGAGTCCTCTACGAGCGGGCCCTCAAGATCCGGATCGAGACGGTCGGGGCGACCCATCCCCAGGTCGCAGAAAACCTCGCGGATCTGGCGAGGCTCGACTGGATGACAGGGGAGGCCGAAAGCGCTCTGGATCGGTCCCTTCAGGCCGAGTCGCTCCTGAGGGAGCACGTCCGGAGGACCGCGCGCGCCCTGTCGGAGCGGGAGGCGCTCCTCTACGAGAGGATCCGCTCCCGCGGACTCGATGTGGCGCTGTCGGTGGTGGCGGACCAGGGCCGGCGCGTCGGGTCCTTTCCGGGTGCCCCGGAACGAGTCTGGGAGCAGGTCGTGCGCTCGCGCGCCCTGGTCCTGGACGAGATGGCGGCGCGACACCGCGCTGTCTTCGAGCTGGAATCCCCCGAGATGGATCATCTGCTCACGAATCTGAACGAGTCCCGTGAGAGATTCACGCGTCTGGTCGCGCGAGGGCGCCCCTGGGAGGACCCCGCACGATACAGGTCGCAGGTGGAGGATGCGCGCGCCGCGATGGAGGGCGACGAACGGGACCTTGCCGGCCGCAGCGCCCTGTTCAGGCGCAAGGAGGCGAAGGACCGGGTCGGGCTCGCGGAGATTGCCGCGTCGTTGCCCCCTGGGAGCGCCCTCGTCTCGTACGTCCATTATGCCCGCCTGGCACGTGGGGCGGCCGGCCCCGCCGCCGGCGCCCCGGCCTCGGTCGCGTCCTATCTCGCGTTGATCCTCCGCGCTGGGGAGAGGAGGGTCATCGCGGTACCGCTCGGAGCCGCCGACGAGATCGAATCGCGCGTCGGGAGGTGGAGAGAGGCGATCAAGATGCCTGCGGGCGGAGCGCGCGCCCTCGGACGCTACCGCCGGGCAGCGGCAGGGCTGCGCGAGGCGGTCTGGGATCCCGTGGTCCGGGAGATCCCCTCGGCGCGCGAGCTGTTCATCGTCCCCGACGGGGCGATCGACCTCGTGAACTTCGCCACGCTGCCGGACTCGGGCGACAGGTACCTCCTCGAGACGGGGCCTCTGTTGCACCACCTCTCGTCTGAACGGGACCTCGTCGATGCTGAACGTCGGCCGACGGGCCGCGGCCTGCTGGTCATGGGAGGAGCCGACTTCGGCGAGGCGCGACGGGATGACCTTCAGAAGGGAGGCGAGGGCAAGGAAGGGGTCCTCGCGTCGCCGTCCCCAGCCAACGGGAGGGACGCCTCCCCGCCTTGCCCCGGCTCCATGACCTTCGCGCCGCTCCCCAGCTCACGCCTGGAGGCCGACGAGGTGGAGAGCCTCTGGCTGAAGGCGGACCACACCGCGATCAAGCTGACCGGAGCGCGAGCCAACGAGGCGGCGTTCAAGAAGAACGCTCCAGGCCGAAGGGTCCTCCACCTGGCGACGCACGGCTTCTTCCTCGATGGGTCGTGCGGGGGGCGGCCCTTTCGGGGGGTTGCCGGACGCGGGGGATGGCCACCGGCGGGAGCCCGCTCCTGCTCTCCGGGCTCGCGTTGGCCGGGGCCGGAACGTTGATCCTGAGCCTCTGGCCCGTGACCGACCACGACGCCCGGGGATGGGTCCGTCAGCTCTACCAGGGGCGCCTCCAGGGCCTCTCCACCGCCGAGGCAATCAGGACTGCCGGCCTGAGTATCCTCGAGACGCGGCGCGGGGCCGTCTCCTTCGTCAGCGCTCCTCGACGATGTCTCGCATCGACATCGTCGCGCTTCCTCGGATCCGACCCCGCGGCGCTCGCAACGAGACCTGAGCCATTACTCGGACACACTCCTAGACCCCCCGGAGCCGGTGGGGCCCCTGTCAGGCCGTCGCGCCAATTCGGATCAACCGTCAGCCCGGCATGACAATCCGTGCGATATCACGTCGAATTGACTTGAAAAGAATCACGTCTCAGTGTATCAAGAGACCACTCGACTGACTCGAAAGTCCGGAGGCCCCGCTTCCCACACACGCCACTGAGGCGGGACGGCTTCTCCTTAGAGGACGTCAGGGAACCCTGCCGCTACGGGAGCCTCGAACGGGCACGCGCGCCCGCTCGCATGGCGACCAATCCGCACCGATTCGGAGGCAATGAACCAGGACCTTGCAACCCAACCACCCCAATTCGAGGAGGAGCTTCAAGCGCATGAACACCGGAGAATCTGGTTGTACCGTGCATTCAACTGTTCCAAGACGGACCCTCGCCGCGTGCGCGGCGATCGTCCTGGGCCTTCTGGTCCTTGGTCCAGCCCCCGCGGCATGGGCCCAGATCGATCCACCGGCGGGCTCCTGCAACCCGTCCTCGCCGGATGCGTGCCCTCAGAACGACAACCTGTGCACCATCGAGAGATGCAATCCCGAGACTCTGAGATGCGAGTCGGTCCCGGTGGTCTGCGCCGACGACAATGCCTGCACGGTGGACTCCTGTAACCCGTCCACCGGGCAGTGCGTCCATGATGGGGCGACGTGCGCCGACGACAATCCCTGCACGGTGGACTCGTGCAGCCCGTCCACGGGTGAGTGCACCCATACGGGCGTGGCGTGCGCCGACGACAATCCCTGCACGGTGGACTCCTGCAACCCGTCCACCGGGGGCTGCACGCACGAGGGGGTGGAATGCGACCAGGACGACAACCTGTGCACGATCGAGCGGTGCAACCCCGCCTCCGGAGAGTGCGATCACAGCCTCCCCGTGGAATGCCCGCAGGATGACAACCGGTGCACCGTGGAATCCTGCGTGCCCTCGACGGGAGAGTGCGAGTCGGGCTCCCCGAAACCTTGCGAGGAGGACAGGGATCCATGCACGACGGTGGCCTGCAAGCCCTCCACGGGGGAGTGTTCCCCGGAGACGACCAACCCGCCTCCCGACGAGTGCGACGCGGCAACCTGCCGCACTCCGGGATTCTGGGGCACGCACGCCGGAACCGAGAAGTCGGGCAGCCGCAACATCACTCAGGCGGTCATCAACGCGGTCGGGTCGCTGTCGGTCTGTGGCGAGACGATCTCCACCACGATCGTGAACGATGACGCATCGGCGGTGGAGGCGATCTGCGTCAGTCCGAGCGCCACGATCCGGCTGCAGCTGGCCCGCCAGCTCACGGCGGCGGCGCTCAACTGCGTCGCGAGCGACGGTGATGCCGATTGCTCGAGCACACCGCTCTTCGCGTCGGCCTTCGCGAGCTGCAACGCCGTCTGCGCGAACAGCTCGAGCAGCACAGCGTTGGTCACGTCCTGTATCGGGCAGATCGACTGTCTGAACAACGGCGGGCGTCTGCTCGCGAACGGGTATTGCCAGACCGGCGTCTGCGCCGGGAGCGGCTCGCCATGCAAGGTTGGCGCGGCGTGTCTCGATACCTCGGCCTGCCTGCCGTTGCCTGGAAACTGCCACGACCAGTTGCTCGACGGCGACGGCGACTCGTCGCTGAACTTCGAGCCGACCGGTGCGGCGGGAAGCTCCACGGCGTGCAATAGCGCAAATAAGACGGCATGCACGGCGGTCGGTTCCACGCAGTCGAAGTGTCTCTACTGATCACCTGATGAGAGCGAGGGCGCGCCCCCGGGGGGGCGCGCCTTCCATGCATCCGTCGCGCTCTCCTTCTCGACCCGGAAGGGGAAGGGATAGAGGCGAACCTCTCCGAGCGCCGACTCCTCACGCACGACGACTGCGTAGTCGCCAGGCGGCTCTAACAGTAGCGCCGGCAGGCTGAACGAGCATCGGCCCTCCTCGTCGACCCTCTCGATCGGCTCGCCTCTCACGATGACCGCCCCATGAGGACCCTGAAGGTCGAAGGCAAGGTGCGCCTGCTCGATCAACGGCGGCAGGAACGAGAGGACGACCGATTCGATGCCGGAGCGCAGGACCACCGAAGCCAGGGGCTCCACGGCCCTCGATGGACCGCTGGCCAGGTCGAGGTAGAGGGCCGGGCTCAGGCGAGGCAGGTCGACCCCCACGATCCCGGGCAGGCCAAGGTAAACCCACCAGGCGCCAAGCAGGGCGGGCGGAGCGAGGGCGGCGACCAGCAGGTATGGACGGCAGGTGGCCCAGCGTCTGGCTCGGGGGGGAGGCATGGCCCGCTGATCACCCGGGGCCGGCCCGGCTGAATCCTCCGCGGCGGCCTCGGCGAGCTCCTCACACTCGGACGTGCAGACGGTGCAGGACTCGACATGGCTCCTGACCCACTCCATCTCGTCCTGCTGGAGCGTCCTCCGGACGAACCAGGGGAGAAGCGCGTTGGCGGGATGCCGGCACTCGGACTCTTTCACGGCCTTCGGTCCCTCGCTGCCCCGAACGATGTCACGATACATGGAAGCGGGGCGGGATGATAGAGCAATATCTCCCGGGGACCCCGGTGGAGGCCCGTCCCGTCGGGAGCGCGTCCGCCTTCTCTAGAGCGCGAGCCCTTCCGAGCGCAGCTTGTTGCGGGCCGATCGGCCCAGCTTCGAGGCCCCGGCCCGGGCCGCCACGAGCTTGAGAAGCTCGCCTCCGACCTCCTTCTCCGCCGGCGGCCCCTCGGCGAGACTGAACCCCAGGTAGTACAGATCCTGCGTCTCGAGGTGGGCTCGCTCCTTCTTGAGGCGCTCCAGCAGAGGGAAGGAGGGATCGCGCACGAGCTGTCTGAAGAGATCGAGAGGGTTGCCGCCGCCCCGGGAGACGCCCGCTCCCCGCGTCCGGGCCGCCTTGATGCCGGCCAGGGCCAGGGCGAATCGAGCCTCGCTGTCGAAGTGCTCGCCGCTCGTCAGCGGCCTGAGGCACGCCTCCGCCTCCGAGTACTTGCGCACCTTCTTGAACCGCGCGGCCTCTTCCATCAGCCACTCGTACACCTGCTTCGGGTCGTGGTGGCGCACGACGTATAGGTACGGCTCCCAGACGCGCTCATCGCGCACGAGAGCCTTGACGGCCTTATCGAAGAGAGCGCGTACGGCAGGCCGGCGCAGCCGGCCGACGTGATGTTTCAGAATGTGCGCGATCGTCCAGCCGCGGTGTACCTCCTGGCACCGCGCGAGCTCATCCATCAGCAGAGGGCCGGCCTCGGGCATCTTCCCGAGCGAATCGGAGGCCGCGTCACGCAGCGAAGGGTCGGCGTCGGCCAGGAGCGCGATCAGCCGGCGGCACGCTTTGAGCCCGCCGAGCCCGTCGCCGCTGAGCCTGCGGGCGGCGAACCGTCGCACCGCCGGGTCGCGGTGGTCGAGGAGCTTGAGGAGCGCCTCCAGCGAGGACCGCGGGAGCTTGATGGTCCCGAGCACTTCCAGCGCCGCCGACCGGAGCGCCGGGGAGGGCCCCTCGGTGATGATCGGGAGGATGCCCGCCAGGACCCCCGTGGGGAGCGGCCCCCCCTTCAGGACCCCCGAGATCGCCAGGAGGGCATCCCTCCTGACCGTCTCGGCGTACTTCCCACCTGTCAAGCGCAGGAGGGCCTGAGCGTAGCTGGCCTGGCCGACACCGGCCATGACCTGAAGGCCGGCCGAGAGGGACCCCGAAGGGGCTTTGTCGGGCGGGGCCTTGAGGATCTTCTCGATCATCCCCCGCAGCCTGACCTGCTCGGGGCGGCTCATGGTGTGCGACAGCGTCACCAGAGCGCCGGCCGCCTCGCGGGCCGCCTCGGGGTGCCCGGAGCCGGCCAGAGTGACCAGGGTCTGGACCGAGTCGGCCCTCTTGACCCGTGAGAGGACCGCGATGAGCGCGCGGCGCGCCGCCGGCGTGGCGTCGAGAACCTGGACAGCGATCGGCTTGATCGCGGCAGGCCCGATGGCGATCAGCGCCTTGGTGGCCCTGTCGCGGATCTCCTCGTCCGCCGCCTCGATCAGGGGCAGCAGATCGGGCACGGCGAGCGGAGAGGCCACCCGCGCGAGCGTCTCGAGAATCAGGATGCGGAGCGGGCGCGATCCCGTGGCGAGGGCCGCCGACAAGGCCCTCACCACTGCGGGTTCCTTCGCCTCCAGCTCGGCCAGCACCAGCGCGGCCGCCATCTGGTGCTCGGACTTCTGGCTCCCAAGCAGGGCGCAGATCCGGGAGAGGGTCTCGTTCATGAGCGGGCTCCACCGAGAGAACGACGGCGGACGCGAAGCCTCCCGCGGCCTCGCCGGGGCGGCGTCAAGATAACAAACAGGAGATTTGGCGTAAAGCCGCGCCAATCACGGCCGGCGGAAGATATACTGAGCGTTTTCCCTGGAGAGACTCCGACCGCCCGGCGCCCTGCGACCCACATGAGCACGACTCCCGTCATCAGAGTGATCGGCGCCCGCCAGAACAACCTCAGCGGGCTCGACCTGGAGATCCCCATCGGGGAGCTGGTGGTGATCACCGGACCCTCCGGATCGGGCAAGTCATCGCTCGCCTTCGACACCCTTTACGCAGAAGGGCAGCGCCGCTACATCGAGTCGTTCTCGGCCTACGCCCGGCAGTTCCTCGAGAGGATGGATCGGCCTGCCGTCGAGCGGATCGAGGGGATACCGCCGGCCATCGCCATCGATCAGGCAGATCCGGTCCGGTCGAGCCGTTCGACCGTCGGCACGATGACCGAGATCAACGACTATATGAAGCTGCTCTTCACGCGCCTGGCCCGGCTCCACTGCCGCTCCTGCGGTCGTGAGGTGGTCCCCGACACCGCCGCAGCGGTGACCGGCCGCTTTTCGACCCTGCCTCCCGGGGCACGGCTCATCGTGACATTCCGACACAAGGCCCCGGAGGGTTGGAGATGGAAGCAGCTCCGGGAGGAGCTGGGCCGGCTCGGCTTCACCCGCGTCCTCGTGGAGGGCCGGCCGGCGGCGCTTTCGGAGCTCGACCCGGCGGACAGGCCCGGCACGGAGATGGAAGTGGTCGTGGACCGGCTCTCCTGGAGGCCATCCGAGCGGCGCCGGCTGTACGACTCGGTGGAGCAGGCCCTCGGCTACGGCGCCGGCCGGATGACCATCCACTTGCCGGACTCGGGAGAGTCCCTCCGGTTCAGCTCGGGTCGGCACTGTGCTTCCTGTGACATCGCCTACCGCGAACCGGTCCCCCCGCTCTTCTCCTTCAACAATCCGCTCGGGGCCTGTCCCTCCTGCCAGGGCTTCGGCCGCGTGATCGAGATCGACATGGCGAAGGTGATCCCGGACCCCGGCCTCGCGATCGCCCGGGGGGCGATCAAACCCTGGACGACCAGCGCCTACCAGCAGGAGGCGCGCGACCTGGCCCGCCTCTGCCGCCGGCGCGCGATCCCGATGGACGCGCCCTTCGCGTCGCTGAGCCCGGAGCAGAAGCGCGTCATCATCGACGGCGAGGGGGACGGAGGGGACTGGTACGGTGTGCGCGGATTCTTCCGCTGGCTCGAGACCAGGACCTACAAGATGCACATCCGGGTGCTGCTGTCGCGATACCGGGGCTACGTGGTCTGCTCCGCCTGCGGCGGCGCGCGTCTCAACCCGGACGCGCTGCTTTACCGCATCGGGGATCGGGACATCGCGCAGATCTACGCCCTGCCCGCGGGCGCGGCATCCCGATTCTTCGAGGGACTCGATCTGAGCCCCTTCGAGCGGAAGGCCGCCGGGATGCTGCTCGGGGAGATCCGCGCGCGTCTCGGATACCTGGTGGAGGTCGGCCTCGAGTACCTCACGCTGGACCGCCCGTCGCGCACGTTGTCGGGAGGCGAGGTGCAGCGGGTCAACCTGACCACCGCGCTCGGATCCTCGCTCGTCAACACGTTCTACGTGCTGGACGAGCCTTCCATCGGCCTGCACCCTCGCGACAATCGACGCTTGATACGGATCCTCAGCGGGCTGAGGGACCTCGGCAACACCGTCCTCGTGGTCGAGCACGAGCCCGACGTCATGCGGGTGGCGGATCGGATCATCGACATGGGGCCCGGCGCGGGAGTGGACGGAGGGGAGATCGTCTTCAACGGCGATTACCGCGAGGTCCTCGGGTCGGCCCGGAGCCTGACGGGCAGGTACCTGTCCGGGCGCGCCTCGATCGCCGTGCCGGCTCGCCGCCGCCCCCCCGAACCGCTCCACGCGCTGCGGCTGGCTGGCGCGACGTGCCACAACATCAAGGACCTCGACCTCGTGCTCCCGCTCGGCCGGTTCGTGTGCATCACGGGGGTTTCCGGCTCCGGCAAGAGCACGCTGGTGCAGCAGATCCTCTACGACACGATCCGCGTTCTGGGGACGGGGACCGCTCGACGCGCGGCCTCGCCGGAGCCGGACCCCGACATCGTCGCGATCGCCGGCGACGAGGAGCCAGCCACGGTGCGGGCGATCCAGGGGCTCGAGCGGATATCGGACGTCGTGCTGGTCGACCAGTCTCCCATCGGCCGCACGCCCCGGGCCAACCCGGTCACCTATCTCAAGGCGTTCGGCGCCATCCGCGGTCTGTTCGCTTCGCTGCCGGGCGCTCGCGAGCGCCGTCTGGGACCCGGCGCCTTCTCCTTCAACGCGCCCGGAGGGCGCTGCGAAGCCTGCCGGGGCGAGGGATTCCAGCGGATCGAGATGCAGTTCCTGTCGGACGTGTTCGTGACCTGTCCCGAGTGCCTCGGGCGCCGCTACCGGGCCGAGGTGCTGGAGATCAAGTTCCACGGACGGGGCATCTGGGACGTTCTCGAGATGACGGCGTCCGGCGCGATCGATTTCTTCGCGGATTCGCCGGTGGCGACCGCCGTCTCGCAACGTCTCGCGCCGATGCTGGAGGTGGGTCTTGGCTACATGCGCCTCGGCCAGCCGATCAACACCCTGTCCGGCGGCGAGTCGCAGCGCCTCAAGCTCGCCCGTCACCTGGCGTCGGGGGGGCGCGGGGGCGTCCTCTTCTTCTTCGACGAGCCGACCACGGGCCTGCACTTCGACGACGTGAAGCTGTTGCTCGGCGCCTTCGACAGGCTGGTGGAGACCGGCAACTCGGTGGTGGTCATCGAGCACAACCTCGAGGTGGTCAAGTGCGCCGACTGGGTGATCGATCTGGGGCCCGAGGCGGGGGAGGCGGGGGGCCGTGTTGTGGCCGTGGGGACCCCGGAGCAGGTGGCGCGCGAGGGCGCGTCGCTGACGGGCCGGTTCCTCGCGGAGGCACTGGGGGCGGCGCCTCACGCGGCCCCCACCGGGCGTCGCGCCGCGACACCGGCGCGCGGACCGACGACCGGCGGCATCACGATCCTCGGCGCGAGGGAGCACAACCTCAAGGGGATCGACGTCACCCTGCCGCGAGACAGGATGATCGTGGTGACGGGCCTTTCGGGCTCGGGGAAGTCGACGCTTGCCTTCGACATCCTCTTCGCCGAGGGCCAGCGACGCTACATCGACACTCTGTCCGCCTACGCGAGACAATACATCCGCCAGCTTCACCGCCCTGACGTCGATCTGGTTTCCGGCATCCCTCCCACCGTGAGCATCGAGCAGCGGATGTCGCAGGGAGGAGCCAAATCGACCGTCGCCACGGTGACGGAGTGCTACCACTACCTGCGGCTGCTCTACGCGAAGCTGGGCTCGCAGCACTGTCACGAATGCGGGCGGCCGGTGGCGGCCTGGACCGCCGTCCAGATGGTCGACGAGATCGTCTCCAGCGTCTCGGGGCGGCTGGCGCGGATCTTCGCGCCGGTGATCGTCAACCGCAAGGGCCTGCATCGTGATGTCCTCGAGAAACTGCGCAGGACGGGATTCCGGATGGCGCGCATCGACGGCAGGTTCCAGGATCTGGCGAAGGTGACGAAGCTCGACCGGTTCCGGGAGCATCGCATCGACGTGCTCGTGGGGCTCGTGGAGGTGAGCCCGCGCAAGAGAGAGGCGGTCGAATCGGTGGTGGAGCGGGCGTTGGAGGTGGGCCGGGGGGCCCTCTACGTCGCGCCCCACGGGGCCGGCTCGCGGGAGGAGAGGTTCTACTCGCTCGAGAGATCCTGCCTGAGCTGTCGCATCTCCTTTCCGGAGCCGGATCCGACGCACTTCTCGTTCAACAGCCGCCACGGCGCCTGCCCGGAGTGCTCCGGGTACGGCGTGCGGATTCACGCGGCGCGCGACCTGGAGGGGGCGGAGCACCTGGCCGAGGTCGCCGAGGAGGTCGTCTCCTGCGAGGAACGGGGGGAGACCTGCCCCGCGTGCCGGGGAGCGCGCCTCAAGCCCGAGAGCCGGGCCGTGACGATAGCTGGGCTGGGGATCCACCAGGTGACGGCCCTCACCGTCACGGCGGCCCTGGAATGGGTCGTCTCGCTGCGCCTCGCGGGCCGCGCCGAGACGATTGGAGCCGGAATCCTCAGGGAGATCGTGCCGCGCCTGGAGTTCCTGCGCGAGGTGGGCCTCGACTACCTCACCCTCGACCGCGGCGTGACCACGCTGTCGGGAGGGGAGTCGCAGAGGATCCGGCTGGCGGCGCAGCTCGGATCGAACCTGCGCGGAGTCTGCTACATCCTGGACGAGCCCACCATCGGTCTTCACCCGAGCGACAACGAGCGGCTGATCCGGACGCTCAAGGGGCTGCGGGACCGGGGCAACACGATCGTGGTCGTCGAGCACGACGAGGATACGATCCGGGCCGCGGACGTGATCGTGGACCTGGGGCCGGGGGCCGGCAGGGAGGGGGGCCGCCTCGTCGCGCAGGGGACTCTCGAACAGATCGTCGCTACGCCTGCCTCCCTGACCGGCCGGTGCCTGGCGGCCGCGGCTGGCGGAGGCCCCGGCAGGACGCGCCGCGGCGCGACGGGCCGGATCGAGGTGGTTGGCGCCGCGGAGCACAACCTCCGGAATATCGATGTGGCCTTTCCCGTGGGAGCCCTCACGTGCGTCACCGGCGTGTCGGGCTCGGGCAAGAGCACGCTCGTGCGCGACGTCCTCTACCGCGGGATGCGACGGCTCCTGCACGAGGACCGGCGCGCCCCGGGCCGGCACCGGGCGATTCGCGGCGCGGGGGCGATCTCACGGGTGGTGGAGGTCGACCAGAGCCCGATCGGCAAGACCCCCCGCTCGATCCCCGCCTCCTACGTCGGTTTCTTCGATCAGATCCGAGGGGTCTACGCGATGGTGCCCGAGGCGCGCGCGCGCGGGTACACGGCGAGCCGATTCTCCTTCAACGTGAAGGGTGGGCGTTGCGAGCCGTGCAAGGGGCAGGGACGCGTGCGGCTCGAGATGACCTTTCTGCCCGAGGTCTGGGTCGAGTGCGAGGTCTGCGGCGGCCGGCGCTTCGACGCCGAGACGCTGGAGATCCGCTTCAAGACGAAGAGCGTGGCCGATGTCCTGGAGTTGACCGTTGCCGATGCCGTCCCTTTCTTCGAGAACGTCCCGGCGATCTCTCGTTTCGTGACGATTATGGACGAGCTCGGGCTGGGGTACCTGACCTTGGGGCAGGCCTCCCCGACGCTATCCGGGGGGGAGGCCCAGCGCGTCAAGCTGGCCTCGGAGCTGGGCAAGCCATCGCGCTCCAGGACGCTCTACCTCCTTGACGAGCCGACAACGGGTCTACACATGGCCGACGTCTCGAGGTTGATGCTCGCGCTGCACCGGCTCGTCGGCCAGGGCAACACGGTCGTGCTGATCGAGCACAACCTCGACGTCATCGCCGGTGCCGACCACGTCATCGACCTGGGGCCGGGTGGCGGCGAGGCCGGGGGCCGGATCGTCGCGCAGGGCACCCCCGAGGCCGTGGCGGGTGTGGCGGATTCCCGCACGGGGGCCTTCCTGCGCCGGTCGTGGGAGGCTCAGGGTGGAGCGGCCGCCGTCTGATAGCCCGGCATCACGACGAACCTCAGGATGCAGAGGTTCGCCGCGGCCAGCGCGGCGATCAGGATCGCCCCGCGCCAATCGTTCATCCGGACTCCGCCGAGGCGGCGGGCCAGCTCCGTCATGCCAGAGCAGAGAAGGATCGCGATCGGCCCGAGAACGGGAAAGAGGAACCGACCCTGCGCCTGGGTGAAGGTCAGGTTGTAGGCGACGATCTGTGCGAGCTGGATGGCGATCGCGGCGGCGAAAAGGACCTGTGACGGCTGCAGGGCATCCACGCGCCGCAGCCACCTGAGGGCGAGGCCCATCGCGGCGGCGAGCGTGGCTGCCAGCGCGCCAAGGTAGAGGACTGCCGGCAGGCGGAATGACATCCACCCGAACCTTCCCCAGAAGGACTCGAAGAGCACGACCGGGAACTCCGTGAGGAAGTAGGCCGAGGCGAGGTTTTTCGGGTCGAGAAGGTTGGGAAGCGTGCTGGCCAGGGCCGAGACGCCGAGAGGATCTCCGAGGACGAGCACGTTGCGCAGGAGCAGCGGAGCGGGGATCAGGAGCGCGGGGAACAGGAAGAGCGCCGCGGCGCGGGCGGGGGGCGCGGGCTGCGCCTCCCGCCGCGCGGCACGCCGCGCCAGCGCGAGCGCGATCAGACCGCAGGGCAGGATCGTCAGCCCCGTGAACTTGGCGAGGAGCCCGAGCCCCGCGAAGGATCCCGCCACTCCCCACGGCGCCAGTCGGGCGGGTCGCCGCATCGCGGCGGTCAGGCTCGCCAGCGCGGCGGCCGAAAAGAGATTCGCGAGGTTATCGTTGTTGAGGCTCGCCGAGATGAACGTGAACTGCGGGAGGAAGGCGGCCGCGGCGGCGGCGATGGCGGCAGATCTGAGGGAGAGGACGCCACTGCCGGCGCCCATCAGGTAGATGAGCGCCGCGGTGCCCGCGCCCATGGCGACCGACATGAGCCTGAGCCGGCGAAGCGGTGGCAGGCTCTCCGCCGCGTCGTGGAGGTACTTGTTCTCCTGCGTTCCTCCATACCATCGGAAGCGAGGGTTCCTCACCGGCTCGACGGGGATCTCCCCGAGGCGCCCGACGCGCGCCACGCCCGCCGCGAGCGCGTAGTAGAGGGGCGGCTGATGGGCTTCGCCGGGCGCTTCCTCCCCGGCGAGCGGCAGCCGACCGCCGGCGGCAAGGAAGTTCACGTAGCGCGCGTGGCCCGGCTCGTCGGGCGTCTCGAACGGCGGGATCGCGAGGCTCCAGAGCGCGGCGCACGGCAGGAACAGGACGGTCGTCAGGCAGGGAAGGAGGATCGATCGCCGGTTCGCCGCGCTCATCGAGTCGAGTATAATCATCCGCTCGAGGAGGGGGAAAACCGTGCCGAAGCTCGTGACCGAACGCGAGATGCCAGTCCGGGCCCGATGATCACGCTCGCCGACGTAAAGGAGGCGCGCGAGCGGATCGGCCCTCTCGTGCACCGCACCCCGCTCTTCGGGTCGGCGACTCTCTCGAAGATGGCGGGCCGGCCGGTCTATCTCAAGTGCGAGAACCTCCAGAAGACCGGGTCATTCAAGCCGCGCGGGGCCCTCAACAACATGATGCGGCTGGGTCCCGACGAGCGCCGCCGCGGGGTGATCACGATCTCGGCGGGCAACCACGCGCAGGGGGTCGCCTGGGCGGCGTCGCTGCTGGGGATCCGCGCGGTGGTCGTGATGCCGGCCGCGGCTTCGGTCACGAAGGCTCAGGCCGCGCGCGGATACGGCGCTGAAGTGATCCTCCACGGCGAGATATCCGAGACCTTCAGGCGGATGGAGGAGATCAGGGAGGAGAGGGGCCTGGTCTTCATACACCCGTTCGACGACGACGCCACGATCGCCGGGCAGGGGACCGTCGGGCTCGAGATCTTCGACGACCTGCCCGGGGTCGACACGGTGGTGGTCGGCATCGGGGGCGGCGGCCTGATCTCCGGTGTCGCCCTCGCGATCAAGGAGAGCCGTCCTTCGGTCAAGGTGATCGGCGTGGAGCCGACGGGCGCGGCGGTGATGCACCTGAGCAGGCGGCAGGGCTCGCCCGCGCGACTGGAGAGAGCCGACACGATCGCCGACGGGCTCGCCGCGCCGTTCGCCGGAGCCCGGAACTTCGAGATTGTGGAAAAGTACGTGGACGATCTGGTCCTGGTGGAGGATTCGGAGATCCGCTCGGCCATGAGGACCCTGCTGGAACGGTGCAAGGTCCTCGCCGAACCGGCAGGGGCCGCGGCGGCCGCGGCTCTCCTGTCGGGGAAGATCCCGCCGGGCTCAGGCGGCACGACCGCCATCGTCGTCAGCGGGGGCAACGTGGCGCTCGATACTCTGGCCGCCCTCATCCGAGCGTGACCTGGCCCCGGGGAAGGGGCCGTGGCGTCAGGGGGAGCCGATCTCCTTCAGGAGCGCGAGGAGCCGGTGGCCGCCCGCGATCGATCCGCTCCTGATCTCCGCGGCCCGCGTCAGCGTCTCGAGATCCATGCCGCTTTCACGCAGGTACGACCGGAGCCCACGTCGAACCGAACGCTCCACCACCGTCTCGGCCATCGCGTAGAGGACGAACAGCAGGATCACCGTCGCGAGGGCAGAGAGGACGACGAACCGGAACCCGGCCTTCCAGGATCCGGCGGTGTCCCACAGACCGAACGCGAGCATCGCGCCCGTCACTGCGATAGCGCCGAGCGCGGCCCCGCAGCCGACCTTGCCGACCCTCAAACGTTCGAAGGGGGCCAGGCGGCGACCGCAATAAACCAGCAACTCCCCGACGGTCTGCATGGCGAGGGAATCATCTATACGACGGGCTCGATGTCAAGGCGGCGGACCGGGGCGGGAGGTGAATGGCGCCTCAACGGGCGTTGACGCATCGGGGCGCGGGAGTTAACATAAGCAACGACCTTTCAACACCTTGAGACGGACGCCCGATGAGCGACAACCAGACCGTCACAGGCTCCATCGACCGGCCGGAGGGGATGCAGGAGGCCCGCTGGTGGAGGCCGGAGGAGGAGGGCAGGATCCTCTGCACCCTCTGCCCGCGCTATTGCCGCATCGGCGAAGGACAGGCCGGCTTCTGCTTCATCAGGAAGAACATCGGTGGCACCCTCTACTCGCTCGCCTACGCGCAGCCCTGCGCGATCAACGTGGACCCGATCGAGAAAAAGCCCCTCTTCCACTACATGCCGGGCACACCGATCCTCTCGATGGGGACTGCGGGATGCAACATGGGCTGCAAGTTCTGCCAGAACTGGGAGATCTCGAAGTCCCGTGAGGACCAGGTCCGCTCCCGTCTCCTGACTCCTTCTCAGGCGGTCGCCGCGGCGATCGACAACGACTGCCCCTCGTTGGCCTACACCTACAACGAGCCGACGATCTGGGGCGAGTATGTCGTGGACATCTCGAAGGTCGCGCGCCGCAGGGGGATCAAGACCGTCATGGTCACCAACGGGTATGTCACCGAGGAGGCGCTCGCCGACATCTACGGGTGGATCGACGCCGCCAACGTCGACCTGAAGGGATTCACCGAAGGGTTCTACCGCAAGATCACTCTCACGCACCTCGAGCCCGTCCTGAAAACCCTTCCGCTTCTGAAGTCGATGGGGGTCTGGGTCGAGGTCACCACGCTGCTCATCCCGGGCCTCAACGACGACATGGGCGAGATCCGGGAGCTTTCGCGGTGGATCCTCGAGCACCTCGGGCCGGAGCAGCCGCTCCACTTCACGGCCTTCCATCCGGATTTCCGGCTGCTCGACGTCCACGCCACTCCCCACGAGACGCTCCACGAGGCGCGTCGTGTCGCCCGGGAGACCGGCCTCAGGTACGTCTACGAAGGAAACGTCATGTGCGACGAAGGGAGCACCACCTGGTGCCCCTCGTGCGGCGAGCCGCTCATCCTCCGCTCCTGGCACCGGGTCATCAAGAACCGGATCGTGGACGGGGCATGCCCGTGCGGCCGCAGGATCGCCGGTTTCTTTCCCCCGGCGTCGGCCCATTGACGAAACCACCGTGACGGGCCTTATCATCGAGGGCGGACTCTACGCCCTGCTCCTGTTCACACCCTTCGCCTTCGGCGGCGTCGAGCTGTGGGCGCAGGGAATCCTCCAGATCGTCACGGGCGTCATCGTCGTGGCCTGGGTGCAGGACCTCCGCGGGGCCGGCACCACGGGCTGGGTTCCCGCCGAGGCGCGGGCGGGGGCGGGCGCCGGCGTCCCGGCGGCCTCCCGCGTGCTGTGGACAGCCATCGGCCTCTTTCTGATCCTGGTCGTCCTGCAGGTCGTGCCGATGCCCCCCGGATGGATCAGGTCCCTCTCTCCCGAGACCTACACGCTCTATTCGCAGACCATCCCGGGATACGCTCAGGGGCGTCCCTACGAGCCGGCCGAGCTCCCCGCCTGGGTCCTGGCCGGTGCCCGCGAACGGATGCCGGCGGCTCCGGGGGCCCAGGCGCCGGTGGAACCGGACCTGCTCGCTCCTCCGATGGCCGCCTCCGGGTTCGCAACGGAGATCTCCCCCTGGAGAACCTTGAGCATCTACCCCTACGGGACCTGGAGCCGCCTCTCTCTCCTGCTGTGCTACGTCGGGATCTTCGCCGTCGTGAGCAGCTACTATCGCACGAGGGAGCGTCTGGGCCGACTTCTGGGCACCGCCGCCTTCACGGGGTTTGCGGTCTCGATCTTCGGGATCATCCAGAAGCTGACCTGGAATGGAAAGCTCTACTGGATTCGAGAGGGGACCTACCTGAGTCCTTTCGGACCCTTCGTCAACCGGAACAGCTACGCCGCCTACGCCGGCACGATCCTCCCGCTGGCCCTCTGCGCGGCGCTCGGGTTTCTCCGGCAGAGAGAGCAGGGGCGGACCGGGGCGTTACCGCGCCTGGTTCTGTGGGGCTTCGCGTCCGTGGTGATGACCTGCGGGATCTTCTACTCGCTCTCGCGCGGCGGGATCCTCTCCGCGGCGTTATCGCTGGCCATCATCGCCGGCTTGCTTCTTTACTATGGCAGGAGCGCGCGGGAGCTGGCGGTGCTGGCGATCCTCGCGATCGCGGCGGCGGCCTTCCTCGGATGGATCGGCCCGGAGAAGGTCATCGAGCGAGTCGGGACTCTCTCGGAGGGACAGAGCGTGCCTTCGATGGCGACGCGTATCGTCACCTGGGGGAAATCCATGGATCTCATCGCGGCGAACCCCATGCTGGGGACAGGGCTCGGGACCTACGCGTTTGCCTTCATGCGATCGTCGCCGCCCGGGGAAGGCTGGTGGGACACGGCGCACAACGAGTTTCTCGAGCTCTTGTGCGACACCGGGCTCGCCGGCGCGGCGCTTTTTCTGATCGGGCTGACCGCGTGGGCCGCCCCTCTGGTCAGGGCGCGTGCGTTCCGCGGCAGCTCGGAGCGGTTCTCTTACATGGGGATGGTTGCCGGCATCGCCGGACTGCTGCTCCACTCGGCCATAAGCTCAAATCTACAGATACCCGCCAATGGTCTGCTCCTGACGGTCCTCGGCGCCGCGCTCACCGGGCTCTTCGCGTCCCTGGGACCGCGCCGCTCTCGGGGCAGGAATGAGACGAGCTCACCGCCTCCAGGCCCGGAGGAGATGCCGTGAGGGCCCGAGGATTCGTCACAACCCTTCTGATGGTTCTGCTGGCCCTGAACACCTACTGGGGCGCGGTGAAGGCAATTGCCTTCCGCCACCGGCAACGGGGTGCTCTGGCTCTCGCGAGCGCCGACCTGAACCAGGCCTACCTCAGCCTCCGCGCGGCGGTGGCCTGGCAGCCGTCCGACGCTCAGAGCCACGTCCTGATCGGCCGCACGATCCAGCTCGCGCAGGCCAACGGCCTTCCGATCGAGGCTATCGAAGGGCACGAGCCGATCGAGAGGCTCGGGATTGGCGTGGCCGCCGTGGCGCAGGGGATAGCTCTGAACCCGGCCGATCCATGGGGGTGGTTCATCCTCGGGGACCTCTACCAGGGGTTCCGGGCAGGGAAGCTCCGCCTCGAGATGATGAAGCGCGCCGGAGAGGCCGCGGGTGTCCGGGAGGGAGCCGACCCGGCGCCTCAGGCACCGGCGGGGGCCGCCGCCGCGCCGGCGGGGCTGGGACCGGAGGATGCCGTGACCATGGCGGCCGACATCAAGGCCCTGGACCTGGAGCCCAACTACTTCTTCCACCATGACTATCTGGCGAATCTCTATTTCGACAGAGGTCTGAGGGAGGACGCCGCGCGAGAGATTCGGAAGAGCATGGCTCTGTGGCCTCGGGTCGAGGCCCACCCGATCCTGGAGGATATGGTTCTCATCCGGGAGCTGGTCGAGCCGATCCTGGAAGGGATCGATCTCTCAGCGTCGAGTCCCTACGCGGGGCCCGCCATGGCGGCGCGGGCGCGTGGCCGCATCATGGAGAGGCTGGGGCGGATCGAGGAGGCCATCGCCGCCTTCGAGGAGCTGCGCCGGGTCGGCGACGAGGAGATCTCGGCCGAATGCGACCTCGATCTAGGCATGCTCGAGCAGCGGCAGGGGCGGTACAAGGAGAGTCTCCCATACCTCGAGCGCGTCGCTCGGACCGCCCCGTCGGGGCCGCAGGGGATCTGGGCCCCCTATTACATGGGGCTGGCCTATTCCCGCCTGGGGGACTCTGGCAAGGCGATCGAGCTTCTGCGCACGCACCTCGAGCTGGCACCGGGATCGCTGGCCGGCTACATGGACCTGGCGGGAGAGCTGGAGCGGGTAGGGCAGAGCGCCGAGGCGGAGCGGCTTTACATAGCGGCTGTGAGGAGGTTTCCCGACAATCCGGCGACCTATCTCAGGACGATCGAGCAGATGCGCCGCCACGGGAGAGCGAAGCAGGCGCTTGCCTACGCCCAGGCCTATCGGAAGGTCAGCTCGGACTACGAGGGGGCGGAGAGGCTTATCTTCGAGCTGTCGGCGGAAGCGGCCCCGAGGGCCCCATAAATACAACCACCCTTCCTCGCCCACTTGCGGGGGCCGGGAAGGGTGGTTGCGATCCTGGTTCGTTCTGAATTCGGTGGCTTACGGTTCCGACGAGCAGGGCGGCGAATCGCACGGCGGCGTCTGTCCGCAAACCAGCTTGCAGTCGTCGGATTGAGCTTCACAGATGTTCTTGCACGCCCCGATGCACGCGTTGCGCTGCCCCAGGTTGTTCGGGTACAACGCCGTGCAGTCCACGGTGCAACGATCGTAGCACGCCTGGCGCGTATCGTTGCAGGCGTGGATACAGCGGGGAAAATCACGTCCCGCGTCGCTTCTCACCAGTGACATGCCGACCGGCAGGGACAGCCCGACGGCCAGCACCAGAGTGAGAAGCCTTAAAGCCCCCCTCAGAGTTTTCGGCATACCACTCCTCCCGGCACACCCACACGAAAGAAAGCCGACCTTGTCGGCAATGTACGGCGAGATCCGACGCTGTCAAGACTTGATCTCATGCGTCACGGAAAGAACCCGCTCCTGCCGCTTTCGAACTGATCTACCCCGCGGCCAGGCCGGGCGTTCATCCTCAGAATAATATGAACAATCTAGCACAACCTTCTCGGAGACACCGAGTCGGGGCAGAGAATGACTTGACTGCGACGCGGATCATCGTATAAAGCAGCAGACCCGACAGGGGCACCAAGTCTCACTAAGGTTCTGATTCATAAGAATATGTTGCCGTTCTCATAAACGGAGAACGCACCCGTCCGGCGAGCGTGCCCGCGGATCGGAGCGATGCATCATACTCGTGGAACTGGCCGGCTTGATCTCCTGAGAGTAATCTCACCAAAGCGTGGTGTTTTCCCCCACTTTTGGCCTGTGGTGATCTTCGGCCTGCTCGGTTTCGGCACACCCCTGCTCGTGGCGGTCGGGACGACCCGCTACGTGGACGACAACACCTGCCCGGCCACCGGCAATGGGACGCCGGCCAGCCCCTTCTGCAGGATCCAGGACGCCATCTGCGCCGCGGTGTCGGGGGATACCGTAAGCGTGGCGCCGGGCACCTACCCCGAGGCGGTGCGCATGAGACCGGGGGTCAGCCTGATCAGCCAGGGGGGAGCAGGGGTCACGACCATCAACGCGGCCAACCAGCCATGTGTCGACAAGAACGGCATCCCCGCGTACTGCGTCCGACTTGCCAGCCCGAACAGGTGCAGCGCCGTGACCTTCTCGACCGGTCACACGCTGTTGACGCGTCTGGAGGGGTTCACGGTGACGGGTGGGGCGGGCCTGGAGCAGACCGGGTCGGTCAACCACGTCGCGGGGGGCGGCGTCTACATCTTCAGCTCGCCGACCGTCGCCAACAACGTGATCACCAACAACGTGCTCTCGGGCAGCCAGCGTCTGTACAAGGGAGCCGGAGTCTACATCGGCGCGGGCTCCCCGGTCATCACCGGAAACACCATCACCGGCAACCGTGCGATTCCGGGGCCCGGAATCTCCTTATCGGTGGCCTCAATCGGGTATGGGGGAGGGATCTGGATCAACTTCAACGCCGACGCGGTCATCACCAGCAACATCATCTCCGGGAACCGGGCGGGGGATCCCAACGTGGCCTACTCGATCGGCTCCGGCGGCGGGATCGTGATGTGGCCCGGAGATTCCAGCCATCCGGGGCCGATCGTCGACCGCAACCTGATCGCCGACAACTACTCTGACAGCATGGGCGGGGGGATCACCCTCGGCAGTCAGCGCGGCACCGGGGCGCTGGCTGTGGTGACCAACAACGTTATCGTCGGAAACACAACGGACAAGAACGGCGGTGGAATCTATACCTACTTCAACAGGTCGAGCACGATCAACAACACGATCACGGGCAACACCGCCTTCCTCGGCGGCGGCATCTATACCGGTCAGAGCGACACCACGCTGCCGGTCAGGATCACGAACAATATCATCGAGGGAAACCACCTGGTTCAGTTCGGCAATGGCGGGGGCATCTACAGCCTCGATCTGGACCCCAACTTCGATCCCAACATCAACTTCAATGACCTCGTGGGCAACGATCGAAACGACACGGTGATCGAGCACGTCGAGGGGACTGTCATCGGGTTCAACGGAAACTTCTCCCTCAATCCGCGCTTCGTGAACAAGGCCGCGCGTGATTTCCACCTGGATCCGAACTCCCCGGCGATCGACACTGCCACCGCGGCCGGCGCCCCTCCCGTGGATTACGAGAACCAGCCGCGCGGCCGGGACGGCAACGGGGTGCCGAACGATCCGGTGGCCGGCGACGTGGACGTGGGAGCCTACGAGTTCGGACCGAGCTGCGTGGTTTCCTCCGAGGTGTGCGATGGTCTGGACAACGACTGCGACCAGTTGGTGGACGAGGGGTACCCGAACACGGACGGGGACCTTCAGGCCGACTGCGTGGATCCGGACGATGACAACGATGGAGCGGCCGACGGTTCCGACTGCGCGCCGGTGGACGCGGGTTCCTACGGGATGCCGGTGGAGGTGACCAACCTGGTGGTGACGGGAGCCGCACCCGCGGGGCTGATGTTCGACGTGCAGAGCATCGGTACCTCGACGCGCTACGAGGTGGTGGTGGGGCTGTTGAGCCGGCTGGGAGAGACGGCGGGATTTCAGGAGGATTTCTGCATCGCGCCGGCGTTGACAGGGGCGCCGTGGCAGGACTGGAGGCCGAGCCCGCCTTTGGGAGACGGGTGGTATTACGAGGTGAGGTCGGCCAACGCGTGCGGCTACGGGACGCTGGGAAGCGCGCTGGCTGACGCGGCCGGAGCAGGGGACGTGTGCGCGGCAGGCGTGGTGGACGCCGACGCGGATGGCTCGCCGTCGGACCTGGACTGTAACGACGCGAACGCGGCGGTGTCGCCGTTGAGGCAGGAGTTGTGCGATGGAGTGGACAACAACTGCGTCGGCGGCATCGACGAGGGGCTCGGGGCGACCACCTGCGGAGTGGGGCAGTGCCAGCGCACGGTGCAGAACTGCGTGGGAGGCGTGAGCCAGACCTGCACGCCGGGGACACCGGTCGCGGAGGTGTGCGACGGTCTGGACAACAACTGCGACCAGTTGGTGGACGAAGGGTACCCGAACGCGGACGGGGACCTTCAGGCCGACTGTGTGGACCCGGACGACGACAACGATGGAGTGGCCGACGGTTCCGACTGCGCGCCGCTGAACGCGGGTGCGTGGGGGATGCCGACGGAAGTGCTGGAGGTGGATGTGCAGGAGGGGGCCGCCACGACGGTGAGCTGGCAGCAGCAGGTGCTGGGTCCGGCGACAATCTACGAGGTGGCCACGGGCCAGATCGACACGGTCGGGCAGGTGGATTTTGCCGGTGGGGGATGCGTGGGGTCGATGGTGACGGACCCACAGGTTGAAGACAGCCGGCAGGGGCCGCCGGTCGGTGTGGTGTGGTACTACATGGTGAAGGCACGCAACATCTGCGGGCCGGGCACCTATGGCACGCCGGAGCGTGACGGGCATCCCGCCTGCCCTTGACGGACCCCCACGCCGGGACGTACGAATACCCCCTGGTGCCGAACCCGGAGGAACGCCCGATGGGGACCTGTCCGGACTGTGAAGAGAACATCGAGATCGACGATGAAGCCGAAATTGGCGACGCTGCCGAATGTCCCAAGTGCCACGTTCGCCTTGAGATCCTCAGCACCTTCCCCGTAGCCTTTGATTACGCTTCGGAGGTGGAGGAGTGAGGAGGCGCGATCCTGTCCGGGATCGCGCCGCTGAGGTTGCTGTAACCCGTTGCGGGGCCTAGATTCAGGCCCCATATGATCGACGAGCAGACCCGTATCGACCGATACGAGGTCCAGGAGGTGATCGGCCGCGGGGCCATGGGCGTGGTCTATCGCGCGCTCGATCCGGTCATCGGCAGGGTGGTGGCCCTCAAGACGATTCACCGCCCGGACGATGGACTGGGGCCGGTCCGCAGCGAGTCGCTGGAGCGATTCTCGCGAGAAGCCCGCGCCGCCGGCCTCCTCTCCCATCCGAACATCGTGACCGTCTACGACGTCGGCAGCGCCGACGGCAACACTCTCTCCTACATCGCCATGGAGTTCGTGGAAGGGCGGACTCTTCGGCAGATGGCGCACGCCGGAAAGCCGATGCCCTCCGAGATGGTCCTGGAGATCGCCCTCCAGGTCGCGCGGGCCCTCGACTACGCGCATCGCAGAGGAGTCATCCACCGGGACGTGAAGCCGGCCAATATCCTCATCCGCGAGGATGGGTTGGTGAAGCTGGCCGACTTCGGCGTCGCGCGGATCGATGTCTCGGATCTGACTCGCACGGGCCAGTCGGTCGGCTCGCCCGCCTACATCGCTCCGGAGATTCTGCTCGAGCAGCCGACCGACGGTCGGGCCGACCTCTTCTCGCTGGGGGTCATCCTCTACGAGCTCCTGACCGGGGGCAAGCCGTTCCAGGGAGAGACCCTGGCCGCCCTCTACCACCGCGTCATCGCGGTGACCCCCGAGCCTCCCTCCAGGGTCCATCCGGCGGTTCCCCTCGAGTGGGACAAGATCGTCCTGAAGCTGCTCGCCAAGAGCCCTGGAGACAGGTACGCGAGCGCCGCCCAGCTCATCGAGGATCTCAGGGCCATCGAGACGGGACGGCCGCTGCGTCACGCGGCCGGCGATCCGACCGGCGTGGATCCTCTCCTCGTGGTCACGGGAGACAAGCAGATCCCCGAGATCGAGCTGGACAGGGTGATCGCGGAAGCCACGTCCGATCCCGGGACCCGCGCCCCGACCGCCCCGCGTCGCACGCCCCTTCAGGTCAAGGCGCTGCTCGCCATGGTGGCCGTGGCCGGGTTCGCGCTGACGATCATCCTCATGACGGCCCTGCTGCGCCAGGCTCCCGCGGACCCGGCCGCCGCCCTGGCCGAGCAGGGGGTGGCGGCTCCGGTGGATCTGACGGTGCGCCTCGCCCACAACCTGAAGGCCGGTCGCCTCAGGATTACGATGGATGATCGGGTGCTTCTGGCCGAGTCCTTCAGCGGCGAGAGGAGTCGCATGCGGATGCAGGGGACCCTCACGCGCCGGCTGGAGGTCCCGGTAGGCAAACACCTCTTCAGAGTCACGGTCCAGGAGGAATCAGGCCGGAGCTGGACCGCGGAGACGACGAGAGATCTGCCGGACGGAGGGGACGCCACGCTCTTCGTGGAGGTCAAAGGGATCCTCAGGAAGGACCTCGACCTGACGTGGTACTGATGAGGATTATTCGCCCGCCTGCCTGATGGCGAGGATCTTCGACTCCATGTCCTCCTCCAGGCGCCGGCGATCCTTCTGGTAGCTCTCCTCCACGGCCCGGATCGACTCTTCCTCGCGTGTGGCGCGAGCCTTCCGCAGCTCCGACTGGTGGAGGATCTCCTGCTCGGCCACCTTCGCCAGGTAGAACCGGCGAACCTGAGCGATCTCTTCCTTCTGCCTTTCGGTCAACCGCCCCCGCGTCTCGCCTCGCTCGGCATCCTGCTTCTTGAGCCTCTCCATCGCGATCTCGTAGGCGGTTCTGGGCGCGTCGCTCTGCTTTTCCTTCTTCATGCGGGCCATTATAAGGGATTCGGCCGGGTGGTGCGGACAGGGCGCCTCCCGCCCGGCGCCCTCCAGCCGCCCGTCGGGCGGTGGAGCGGGCGCCGGGGCGGGAGCGTAATCCTACTCGGGCGGCTGAGCCGACATCGCCTCGGCCGCGACGGCACCACCGGGCGGCAACACTTCCCGCGGTGTCCTGGACCTGCGCCCTTCCGAGATACGCTGCAGATCCTCCCTGGCCGGGAAGGCCATTCCGATCTGGGATGGCTGGACCTTGCCTTCGAGGATCCGCCTCACGAGCAGTCCCGCGAAGGCTCCCTGCTCCCAGAACCCCGGGACGAAGGAGAAGCTCTTGTTCGGCCCGGCCAACGAAGGATCGGGCACGACGAGCACCACGTCGCGCGCCTCGGCGAACCGGGCAATCCGCTCGAACCCTTCCGTATCCACCACGCGTGGATCGAGCAGCACGACGAAGGCGTCGAACTCCTCGCCCGCGAGATCGTCCAGAGCGGCCTGCAGGTCCTCCGTCGTGCCCTCCCCGTAGACGTTGCCCGTGATGAGCTCGATGCCGGCCGCGTGGGTCGATTCCCTCAGCTCCGTGACGCAGTTCTCCAGTCGGCGCGGGTCGTAGACCGTGGCGATCTTCCGCGCCTCGGGCACCAGGTGACGCAAGTGCTCGATCTGGCGGTCGAATCCGCCATTGAGGGGAACGCCGCACATGTTCCGCGTGGTCAGGTCCGAATCGATTGGCGCGGGCACCATGGCGTACACGACCGGAACGTCGCGGACATGGCGGCGCGCGAGACGCGCGGCGAGGTCGCCGATCGCGAGGACCGCGCTGGGCCGCTCCTCGATCCGACGATGCACCTCCCGGATCGTGGCCAGGCTCATGTCGTTCACTTCGAGCGTCTCGGCCCGGCCGGGCATGGACGACAAGGCCCCCTCGAGGGCCAGCCGGTGGTACGGGATCCCCCCCTCCAGGAGGACGAGGACCTCGTGTGAGCCTGGGGAGCGCAGCCGGAAGTCGATGGCCACCACACCGTCACGCCGGGCGGAGTTTCCCACGTACTCGATGGGCACCCGACCGGCCGCCTCGGCTCGAAGGGTGAATGGCTGGTTGCCGGTTACCGCTCGGAATCGGTACCGTCCGACGACGTCGGACACCGCACTCTGGACGCCGATGATGCCGGGACCGGACAAGGTGATGAGCGCGCCGGCGACGGGCTGCCCCGCCTCGTCTGTCACCCGTCCGGAAACCATCCCAACCCCTTGTGAGACAGCGGGTGCAGTCGCCGCCAGGAGCACCAACGCGATGAGACATGCACGGTGCAAGAGCGCGCACATAGTCCGCCCTCCACGAAAAAGGTTGATGAAGCTGGTGCTGAGTGAGCCCTGAGTTTGCTCTCCGACTCGAAATGGTGTCAACACTTTTTTGAACGATTCTGAAAGAATCCGTACCAAAACGGTTATTTATGGATGTTCCGCTTATGCGGGAATCGGCGTGGGACGCCGCGCTTCAGGCTGCTTGACGCCGGAATTCGCTCGATGAGATTTAGACTTCGCCATGCTCTGGAGCATGCTGGTCTCGTCTTCCAATCGCGGGTCCGACCGGGTCGTCCTCTCGGAGGAGGATATCGACCTGACCCACGGCGAGCTGGTTGAGCGCGCCTCGGCACTTGCTTTCAGGTTGAGGGAGGCCGGCGTCGGGACCGGCGACGTGGTCGGGCTCCAATTGCAGCGCGGGATCAGAACGGTGGTTTCGATCTACGGCGTGCTCGGGGCGGGGGGGACCGCGGTGCCACTGAACCCTGGACTCCGGCCAGGAGAGGTCGACCGGATGCTCTCGGCCTGCAGCCCGCGCCTGGTCCTCTGCGAGAAGGAGCTCGCGGGAGGCCTCGCGGCGTTCTTCCCTCATGTGGCTCCGATCGAGGAGATGATGATGGAGGGGGAGCAACCGCGTTCGATCCCGGATCCGCCCGCCGATCCCGATCGGCCGGCGTTCTACCTCTTCTCGACGGGCTCGACCGGCCGGCCCAAGCGCGTGAGGAGGACCCACGCGATGATGTCCGCCGAGGCGGATCAGTATCAGAGGGCGGTGCAGCTCGGACCGGAAGACATCATCATGGGGGTGCCGCCGATCTTCCACTCCTACGGTCTGTGCTGCGTGATGTTGTCCTGCATTCGCAGCGGGGCGCGGGCGAGGCTCTTCAAGGAGTTTCAGCCCGAGACCGTGATGAGATGGATAACGCGCGAGCGCGCCTCGGTGCTGCCCGGCTCCCCCTTTCACTACAGCATCATGGCAGGGCTCACGCGCCGCCCCGGCGTTGACCTGTCGTCGCTGCGCTGGTGCCTCTCCTGCGGGGCGGCCGCACCCGAGGCCGTCCTGACGAAGTTCAGGGATCGGTTCGGCCTGAGCGTGCGACAGCTTTACGGAGCCTCGGAGGTCGGCTCGGCCACGCTGAACGTCTCCGACGATCCCTTGCTGTCGGCGCTTTCGGTGGGGACGGCGCTGCCCGGCGTGAAGGTGAAGGTGCTTACGCCTGAGGGGGGCGACGCCCCGTGCGGGCAGGTCGGCGAGGTGGCCGTGCGGAGTCCCGCCGGGGCGGGGCGCTACGAGGACCTGTCCGAGCAGTCGGCCGAGTCGTTCCGCGACGGATGGTTCCTCAGCGGCGACCTGGGACGACTCGACTCGGACGGGCTTCTCTACATCACCGGAAGGGTGAAGCTCCACATCAACTCGGGGGGAAACAAGGTCGATCCCCTGGAGGTGGAGTCGGTTCTCGAGGAGCACCCGGCCGTGGCCGAGGCGGCGGTGGTCGGAGTTCCGGCGTCCCACGGCCTGGAGATCGTCAAGGCGGCCGTCGTGCTGAAGCCGGGCCGGCACGTCGAGGCCGAGGATCTGCGGGCCTTCTGCGCCGAGCGGCTGATAGGATACAAGGTGCCCCGTGTCGTCGAACTCCGGAGCGAGCTGCCGCGGAGCCCCACGGGGAAGCTCCTGCGCAAGGACCTCCTCGATGAGGAGGCCTAGATGTCGGAGGGCTCGCGCGGCGATGGCGCGGTGATCGGCCGCGAGATCGCGCGGTTCATCGGAGACACATTCGCGAAGGGGAACCGTGCCGGCGCCATCCGCGAGAATACGAGGCTGATGGGGGGGCCGCTGCTCGACTCGATCGCCGTGCTGGAGCTGATGGTGCACCTGGAGGAGACCTACGGGGTGACGATCGCCGCCGAAGAGATCACCCCGGACAACTTCGGCACCCTGGGATCAATGACGCGATTCATCGCCGGTCGAGCGGATCGCAAGTGACCCGTGAAGGATGGAGCCGGCTCGCCGCGGCGATCCGCGAGGGGGACCTGCCGGGGATAGTGATGCTCGCGAGCCGGCCGCTGCGCGTCGCGCGGTTCGACCGGATGCTGATCCTCGAGACGACGCTCCTTAGCGAGCGCCCCTCCCTGAAGAAGGCGCGGCAGCTCAGACCCGATCTTTCGGCGAGGATGGCGACGGCGGCCGACCTGCCGGAGCTGGTGCGTCTCTTTCCCCACAGCGCGGACAAATACGCAGGGCGGCTCGAAGGCGGCGATGAGTGCCTTCTGGTGGAGTCGGCCGATTCGGTCATCGCGATGGGCTGGGTCGGCTCCGATCGCGACCGCCCTTTCGAGCTGGGGTGCCGAATCGAGCTTCCCGTGCGAGCCTGCTGGGGCTACGACACCTTCGTCCTCGAGGAGCATCGAGGGCAGGGGGCCTTCGTGGTCCTGATGGAGGCGATGTTCGCGCTGTTCAAGTCGCGCGGCGTCACGCGGCTCTACGCTGCGGTGTCCCACCTCAACACGGCCTCGCGCGCCTCGCACGCGCGGATCGGCTACACCACGGCGGTGGTCCTCGAGCGGTTCGTGGTGGCCGGCATCCCGCGCCACCGGATCACGAGGCGGGGAGGGGAGAGGTTCTGGCTGCGGGGGACCGCCGGCGATACGCCGGTGCTGCGGCTCAGCTAGGTCTGCGCCAGGGCCTCCACCACCTCGGTCTCCACCATCGAGGCCAGCGCCTCGTAGGTCGAATCCCCCTCGGCGATGGTGGCCGCGCCCGGATCCCCGAAGTAGGCCTGGTCCCCCCCCGCTTCGAGAAACGTCCTCGCGCCTTCCTTGATCTTCCTGCCGATGCTGATGGCAACGGGGGGCAGCTCGACCCGCTGCGCTTCCCGCACCGCCTCGGGGGCGGCCGCCATCACCAGGGAGGTCTCGTACCGTCCGGCGTGACACGCCCCCGACCGGAACTCGGGGGTGAGGGTCGCCGACCAGCGCCGCTGGGTCTTGTCCGGAAAGACGACGGGCCTGCCGGTGGCGGCTGTCCCCAGCGTCGCCGCCTCCCGCAGGGCCGCCAGGTGGTCCGGCTCGAGATGGCTGTTGACGAAGCAGATCGCCGCGAACCCCTGCGCGGCCGCTGAGGCGCAGATGTCGGACAGCAGGGCCCGCGTCGTTTCGGCGGAGACGGAGATGGCTCCCGGGAACCCGCGCGAGAACTCCGCAATCGTGTATGCCAGAGGGGGAAGCACCAGCGCGTCGATACCTCGACGGGCGAGACGGGCGGCGGCTCGGCGTGCCGCCTCCACGGAGATGATCACGTCAGTGTCGAGAGGCAGGTGAGGCCCGTGGGGCTCCGTCGACCCGATCGGAAGGAGCGCCACGGCGCGGCGCTTGAGCGCGGAGCCGGCCTCCGGATAGGTCCGCGCCGCCAGGTCCCGCTCGCGCGTCACAGGCTCATTCTCCGCCCGCCGACAGCGGCACGCTCAACAGGGAGGGGAGCCCCTGCCTCAGCTCGCCGCGCAGCACCTTGCCGCGGTCGCTGCGCGGCAGCCCTTCCACGAAATCGATCCAGCGCGGGTACTTGTAGGGCGAGAGACGATCCTTCACGAAGGCCCTCATCTGCAGGGCGAGCTCGCGCGATGGCCGGTGCCCGTCCCTCAGCGCGATGAACGCCTTGGGTTTCGTGAGGCCTCCTTCGTCGGCGTGGCCCACCACCGCGACCTCGCGCACCGCCGGATGTCCCAGCAGACAGTCCTCGATCTCCAGCGGCGAGACGAAGATCCCGCTCACCTTCAGCATGTCGTCGGTGCGCCCGCGGTAATAGAAGTACCCCTCCTCGTCCCTCACGAACTGGTCCCCGGTCACGCACCAGTCGCCGCGGAAGGTCTCGCGCGACGACTCCCGCCGCTGCCAGTAGCATAGCGCGGTGGAGCCCCCCCTGACCCAGAGGGTGCCCTGCTCGCCGGGCGCCACCTCGTTTCCATCGGGGCCCGCTACCATGGCCTCGTAGCCGGGGACCACGCGGCCCAGGCTGTCGGGGCGGACCTCGCCGAACCGGTTCGAGATGTAGATGTGGAACATCTCCGCCGAGCCGATCCCGTCGAGGATCTCGACGCCGAAGGTTTCCTTCCACCTTCGGTACAGCTCGCCCGGCAGCGCCTCGCCCGCGGAGACGCAGACCCTCAGGCACGACAGGTCGCGCCTGAGGGAGCGGTCCTGGTCCGCGATGTTGAGCATCGCGTTGATCATGGTCGGGACGGTGGTCAGAAACGTCGGACGGTGCGTCTCGATCATCTCGAACACCTTCTCGGGCGTCGACCGCTCGGGAAACAGGGCGGCGGTGCCGCCGGCGGCAAAGGGGAACATCAGGTTGGTCCCCGTGGCGTATCCGAAGAAGAGCTTCGGCACGCCCACCGTGATGTCGTCCTCCTTCATAAGCAGGACCTGCTTCGCGTAGGTCTGGATGTTGTAGGCGAAGTCGCGGTGGAAGTGGACCGCCGCCTTGGGCTTGCCGGTGCTCCCCGATGTGAAGAGCCACCCGGCGATGTCGTCGGCCTCGGTGGGCGCCGTCTCGAGCCGGTCCCCGGCCCGCGCCGTCTCCGCGTCGAAGGAAGCGTGCCCGCCGGCGCGACCCACGACGAGCAACGCCTTAAGGTGGCGCGCCTTCGGCAGGATCGCTTCGAAACGATCGAGCACCGACTCGTGCACCACCGCCACGGGGGAGCGCGTATAGTCGAGGTAGTAGAGGTAGTCATCGGAGGTGTGCACCGTATTCGCCATCGCGAAGACCGCGCCGATCTTGAGTATGCCGAGCCAGGTGGCCACGAACTCGATCCCGTCCGGCAGGACGACGAGGACGCGGTCCTCCATGCCGGCGCCGAGCCCCGTCAGGGCGTTGCCCGCTCGGCAGGCCAACGAGGCGACCTCGGCGTAGGTGTAACGGGCGCCACCGCAGAGGACAGCGGGCTTGTCCCGCCGCGCGCAAGCGAGGTTGTGGTTCAGAAGGTAGTCAGCGAGGTTGAACGGGCCGGAGTTCATGTCACCTGCACCACGGCCGCATCGGGGAGGGTCACTTCGGCGATGTTTGAGGGCGGGGTCCTGTTGCCGGCCGGATCGTAGGCCCGCACCCAGTACCGGTACCGCACGCCTCCCACGACGTCCTCATCCACGTAGAAGACCCCCTTCACCGACCCCACGTGGTCGAACGGGCCACCGTCCGCCGAGCGGTAGATCTCGTAGCCGTAGATCGCCGTGTCGTCGGTCGCGTGGTTCCACTTGAGCTGCGCGCGCCCCTTCACCTCGACGGCCGCGAGGTTCGCCTCGCCGTAGGTCCAGACCGGTGGTGTGGAGTCCTCCACGAGGGGCGCCTGCAGAGCTCCCTTCGGCCACAGGACGCACCGCACCTTCCTGAAGTTCTCGTCGAGCGCCTTGCAGACGTTGCCGTAGACGCACCGTACGATGCGGTCGGAGCTCCCTTCGCGCACCTTGCGCGGCCAGTCCGGATCGGCCAGGAGGGCCCGGGCCATCCCGATCAGATCGGCGCGCCCCTCGGCGAGGATCGACTCGGCCAGCTCGGGGGTGCGGATCTTGCCGCTGGCGATCACGGGGGTGCTGAACCCCTCTTCGTTGATGAACCGCTTAATCCCTTCGGCGAGGTGGACGTTGGCCCCGTCCGGGTAGTTCACCGAGGGCATGCACCGGTCGCCCGAATAACCTGTGTAAGGATAGAGCGGCTCGCCCGCCTTGTGCACCGCATCCTCGAACTTGCCGCCGGCCGAGACGCTGATCCAGTCGGCGCCGAGCCTCGCCATCCGCAGGGCCATCCGGCGCGAGTCGGTCAACGTGTAGCCGTCCTTGATGCATTCCTCCGCGTCGAAGCGCACGCCGACGGGGAAACCGGCGCCCACCTCGGCGCGCACGGCCCGGATCACCTCCGTCATGGGGCGCATGCGGTTTTCGAGGGACCTGCCGTACTCGTCCTGCCGGCGGTTGCGCAGCGACAGGAAGGACGACAGCGTGTAGGCGTGGGCCATGTGCAGCTCGACCGCGTCGTATCCGGCGCGCCGCACGCGGCCGGCCGCCTCGGCGTACTGCCGGACGATGGCGCCGATCTCCTCGCGGCTCAGGTCGCCGACCTTCTGGCGCCAGCCACTGCGAGCGATCTTGAGGAAGTGGATGATCTGCGCCGCCACCTTCGACGGGCCGGTCTCGTGCATCGCCTTGACCATCTCAGCCTGCCCGGGGATGAACGTGTCGTCGGAGATCCTCAGGAGCGGACCGCTCCGGCCGCCGTGCACCGACATCGCCTCCACCACGATGAGCCCGGGCTGGCCGTGGGCGAAGCGCAGGTACCGGTCGCGGATGTCATCGTTGACGTACCCGTCCTCGCCCGACAGGCGCGTCACCATCGCGGGCAGGACGATCCGGTTGGGGAGGAGCATGCCGCCGATGTCGAAGGGCTCCAGCAGCTTCACGCGCCCTCCTGCAGAAGCGTCCGCGCGATGATGGCACGCTGGATCTCGGAGGTCCCTTCGTAGATACGCAGCGCACGAACCTCCCGGTAGAGGCGCTCCACGACGTGGCCCCGCGTGACGCCGAGCGCCCCGTGGATCTGCACCGCCTCATCCACGATCCGCTGCGCGGCCTCGGTGGCGTAGAGCTTGGCCATCGAGGAGGCGCGGCGCGTCCCGGCCGGCGAGCGGGACGCCGCGTCCCCCGCGTCCGCGTCGAGCAGGGACGCCGCGCGCATCACGAGGAGACGGGCGGCGTCGAGCCAGACCGCCATGTCGGCCAGCTTGAACCGGATGGCCTGAAACTCCCCGATCGCCCGGCCGAACTGCCGCCGGGAACGAGCCCGACTCACCGACTCCTCGAGCCCCCGGCGGGCGAACCCGACGGCCGCCGCGCCGACGGTGGGACGGAACCGGTCGAGCACGCGCAGCGCGAGGCCGTGCCCCTCCCCCTCCTCCCCCAGCCGGCCGGAGGCCTCGACCCGGCACGCGGACATCTCGATGGTGCCGATCGGATGGGGGGCGCTGACCGTCAGGCGCTCGGTCACCTTCAGGCCCGGGTTCGCCCCGTCCACCGCGAATGCGCTGATGCCGTCCTGCGGCCTGCCCCCTTCCGAGGTCCGGGCGAAGACCGTGTAGAGGCCGGCGATCCCGGCGTTGGAGATATAGGTCTTCACGCCGTCCAGCACGTAGTGGCCGCCGTCGCGCCTCGCCCGCGTCGCGATCGCTCCGAGATCGGAGCCGGCGTGAGGCTCGGTCAGCGCCAGGGCCGCGATAATCCTTCCGCCCGCCACCCCAGGCAGATATCTGCGCCTGGTCTCGTCCGTGCCGGCCAGCGCCAATGCGCACGAACCGAGCCCCTGCATGACGAACATGGCGTCGGCCAGCCCCGAGGCCCACGCCAGCTCCTCGCGGATGACGCAGATGGAGCGCACCGCCAGCCGGCCCGATGGCCCGGGCATCGCGTGACCGGGCAGGCCCGCTTCCGAGAGCACCTCCAGCGCGCGACGCGCCGCAGCCTCCTCGGCCGCATGGTCGCCGGCGGGGGCCTCCCGAACCTCCAGACGGGCCACCGCCTGACGGGCGGCCGCGGCCAGCGCCCGCTCCGATTCGGTGAGAATCGATGGAGCCATCGGGCTCACCGCTTCCGGCTCCGCGCGAAGTCGGGCCGGCGCTTCTCGAGGAAGGCGCGGTACGCCTCCTGGAAGTCGGGGCTCTTCATGCAGAGCGCCTGGGCCCGCGCCTCGAGGTCGAGCGCCTCGGGCAGGTTGAACCCGGCGGTCTGGTTCAGGATCTCCTTGGTCATGCGGAGCCCCGGGTCGGGACCCGCCGCCAGCGTCTCGGCCCATGACCTCGTCTCGCTTTCCAGGTCGGCGGCGGGGACCACGCGGTTGACCAGGCCCCACTGCTCGGCGGTGCGCGCGTCGATGAACTCGCCGGTCATCATCAGCTCGGTCGCACGACCGATGCCGATGAAGCGCGTGAGAAAGTGCGCCACGCCCATGTCGGCCCCGCAGAGGCCCACCTTGACGAAGAGGAACGCGATGCGGGCCGCGTCCGACGCGATCCGGAAGTCCGACGCCAGCGCCAGCGCGGCTCCGGCCCCCGCCGTCACGCCGTTGAGGGACGCGAGGATCAACTGGGGCGCTTCTCGCATTCTCAGCACCGTCTCGCACGTGAGACGGGTGAAGGAGAGCAGCTCCTCGTCGGGGCGCCCCTGGAGGCGGCCGATGATCTCCTTGACATCCCCGCCGCTGCAGAAGGCACGTCCGGCTCCCGTCAGAATCACCACGCGGAGCTCACGCCTATCCTTAAGCCCGGCGAAGAGGTCCCGCAGCTGGGTGTAGGTATCGAAGGTGAGGGCGTTGAGGACATCGGGACGGTTCAGCGTGATGCGTGCGATCGGTCCGCTCTCCTCGTAGAGGAACGAGGCGGGCTTGAAGGGATGGGCGCTCACGGCGTGCCTCCTCCTGGTTTTCTTGCGACGGCGGTGACGGCCGGGGGGGCCGGCTCCAGCAGGTGGGTCAGGTTTCCGAGCAACCGGCGAAGCTGGGCCACCTCGCCGCGTGGCATCGGCGAAAAGAGTCTCGCGATGTCGCGCGCGTGACGGGGCAACAGCGCCGACATCTTCCTCCTCCCGGCCGCCGTCAGGCGCAGGCGCGCCGCCCTGCGGTCCGATTCGTGGGCCTCGCGAGCGACCAGCCCTTCGCCCTCCAGTCGGCGCACGATCCCCGTGAGGTTGCCGGGCGACACGAGCAGGCTGCGGCTCAGATCCACGAAGGTCACCCCTTCCGGTCTGCGGGAGAGCTGCGCCATGACATCGAACTGGGGCAGGGTGAGGGAGGGCTCCACGCTGTGGCGTGCCTCCCTTAGGATCAGGTTGTAGGCCTTCATGAGCCTCAGCCAGACGCTCAGACCCGGCGATCCGTTCCCCGTCCTGGTTTTCATATCTCGATCGCCTCCCCGTTGACGCCGGCCGCCTCGGCCGATGTCAGCCGCAGGGCCGCGGCCGCCACCTCCTCGGGGGTGATGAGGCTGCCCGAGGGGTTCATGGCAGCCAGCCTGGTCCTCGCCTCCGCGGGGGTCCCCCCGGTCTTTTCGACGATACGGTCAACGGCGCGCCGCGTCATGTCGGTGTCCACGTAGCCGGGACAGACCGCGTTGACCGTCACACCGGTGCCAGCCAGCTCGACGGCGAGAGCGCGGGTCAGACCGACGACACCGTGCTTGGCGGCGCAGTAAGCGGTCACGTAGGCGAATCCCGCGAGCCCGGCGCGCGACGCGATCGTGATGACGCGCCCCCAGCGCCGCTCGATCATCGGCGGGAGCAAGGCGCGGGTGCAGAGGTAGACGCCCGTGAGGTTCGCGTCGATCATCCGCTCCCACAGGTCCGGGTCGGTGCGCGAGAAAGGGGCGCTGTGAGCCTCGCCGGCCGCATTCACCAGGATGTCGATCGGTCCGAGATCGCGCTGGGCGGCGCGGGCCATCGCCTCGACCTCGCCGGCTCGCGTCACGTCGGCGGTGAGGCTCAGCGCCCGGCGTCCCGCGGCGCGCAACTCGGCGGCCACCGCGCCGGTCTGCGCGGCGGTGCGCGAGACCACTGCGACATCGGCGCCCGCCCGCGCGAGCTCCAGGGCGACGGCCCGTCCAATGCCGCGCCCGCCGCCCGTCACCAGCGCCCGGCGCCCCGAGAGCGATACAGATGCCGTCATCCGTTCACCGCCGGCTCCGAGAGGATGCTTTAAATCTAAAGCATCGTGCTCAGCCTACCCTTGCTCCGCCGGATCTGTCAAGATGGCGCCGGACCCTGGGGTGGACCATAGTGACGCATCCCGCGAGACGGAAGGGAAGGGGAGGATCATGGGAAGACTGCCGAAGCTGGAGCGCGATGAAGTCGGACCGGAGATTCAGCAGATCTACGACACCTACCTCAGGGAGCGGGGCAACGTCCCCAATGCCTTCAAGACGTTCGCGCGCATCCCGTCGTACCTGACGACCATGATCGCCCATTACCGGGCCGTCATGTTCACCGGCGAGGTCCCGTTCAAGCTCAAGGAGCTGGTGTTCCTGCACGTCACGAGGCTCAACGCGAACCGGTACTGAGGGGCCGGTCACACTGCCCTGGCAGGGCAGATAGGATACACGCAGGAGGACATCGACGCTCTGGGCGGCGCGGACAGGAAAGGGCGTTTCGAGCCGGCGGTCGAGGCGGCGCTGCGCTACGCGGATCTGATGACGCCCGACGCGCACGACGTCACCGACGAGTTCTTCTCGGAGCTCAAGCGGCACTACGGCGACGGGCAGATCCTGGAGCTGACCTGCGTGATCGGTCTGGCCAACTACTGGAACCGGTTCACCGCGGCGCTGAGGATCGATCTGTCGGGGAGCGATGAGCCGTACGATGGGCCGGCATCGGCGACTGCCAGAGGGCCCGTCCGACGAAGAAGGGGCCCATCCGCTCCATGAACTCGGCCGTCTGCCGCGTGCGACGCATCTCCTTGACCAGCTTCGAGAGCGCGTGGAGCCTCCCCGAGACGAGCCCCAGGACGAACTCGTTGTCGTCGCGGTCCAGCCCGTGGCACTCGAGTCGGATGTCGAAGGCGTAGCCGGCCTCGCCGTAGCCGCGCCCGATCACCGCGTGCTCGAGCATCATCCTGCCCTGCTCCTCGCGCGACAGCCGGTTGAAGGCCCCGATGCGGCGCAGCGGGTACCAGACGGCCCACGGGTGCTCCGGGTTCAGGGCGTTGCGTCTGGCCCTGCGCAGCAGCCAGTCCTCGAGATCGGCCTCGCGCCCGGTCGAGTAGGTCCGCCCCAGCATCGTGAAGTCGGGCAGAAGAGCCAGCCGGTCGAAGGGCGGGGAGTTGAGCATCCGCCGGGCCGCCAGGGTGAAGACCGCCGGATCCTCCGTCACCACCAGGACGCCGATGCCGCGGGGGTCGTTCAGGTTAAGGTAGACGACGGTCGTAAGCCCGCTCGCCTTGACCACCTCGACCGCGGGGCCCGGATCGGCGCATCCGGTGAAGACCTGGAGCTGAAAGTAGAGACGGGCGTCCAGCGCCTGCGGGGAGCCTTCCACGGGCGCGCCGTGCTCCAGCAGGTCCGGTGCCTTGGGAGGATGCTCTTCCACGTCGCCCCCGCGGTCCCTCAGAACATGTTGAGGGACAGCTTCGCTTCCTCGGTCATCATCTGGGGAGTCCAGGGAGGCTCCCAGGTCACCTCGACCGACGCGTCGGCGACTCCCTCGATGTTTCGAACCTTCATCTCAACGTTCGGCGGCAGGGAACCGGCAACCGGACACATCGGCGACGTGAGCGTCATGACGACGTGCACCTTGCCGGCGGGATCGATCTTGATCTGATAGATGAGCCCCAGCTCGTAGATGTTTACCGGGATCTCGGGGTCGAAGCAGGTCTTGAGGACTTCGACGACCTTCTGATCGAGGTCCTTTTCGGGACTGTCGTTCGTGATGACCACCATGGCGATGTCACTCCGTGGAGACTTTCTCGACGCTCCTGTCGAGGAAGGCGGCGCGCAGCGTGTGCCACGCGAGCGTGGCGCACTTGACCCGGACCGGAAACTCCCTCACGCCCGAGAAGACGACCAGCTTGCCGAGGGCTGGCGCGGGTCCGGCCGCGCCGCGCGCGTCGGCCCCCTCGAACCCGCCCTTCTGGCCCGTCACCAGCTCATGGAAGGCGGCGAAGAGCGCCTCGGCCTGAGGCCGCGTCTTCCCCTTCACGCTCTCGGTCATCATGGAGGCGGATGCCTTCGAGATGGCGCACCCGGAACCTTCGAAGGTGACCTCTCTGAGGGTCTCGCCTTCCATGTCCAGGTAGACGGTCACCCGGTCGCCGCAGAGCGGATTGTACCCGTCGGCGTGATGCGCGGCTCCCTCGAGCCTGCGGAAATTTCGCGGTCTCTTGTTGTGATCCAGGATCATTTCCTGGTACAGGGCGCTCAGCTCGGTGGTCACGCGAAGACCTCTCGTACCCTCCGGATCCCGGCCGCCAGGGCGTCGATCTCCTCGCGCGTGTTGTAGAAGGCGATCGAGGCGCGCGCCGTGGCCGGCAGGCCGAACCGCTCCATGAGCGGCTGCGTGCAGTGATGCCCCGCGCGGATGGCGACTCCTTCCTGATCGAGGATCGTGCCGATGTCGTGCGGGTGGACCCCATCGAGCGTGAAGGACTGGACGCTGATCTTGTCGTGCGCCGTCCCGATCAGCTTCACCCCGGGGATCCGGCTCAGCGACGCCATCATGTATGCGAGCAGGTCGTTCTCGTAGCCCGCGCGGGCCGCGTGGTCGATCGACTCGAGGTAGTCAATCGCGGCGCCCAGACCGATCGCGCCCGCGATGTTGGGCGTGCCCGCCTCGAACCGGTGCGGCACCTTGTTGTAGACCGTCTTGGTGAACGTGACCGAGCTGATCATGTCGCCGCCCCCCTGATAGGGAGGCATCGCCTCGAGCAGCGCGGCCTTGCCGTACAGCGCCCCGATTCCGGTCGGCCCGAACATCTTGTGCCCGGAGATGGCGTAGAAGTCGCAACCGAGATCGCGGACGTCGATCGCCAGGTGGGGCCCCGCCTGCGCTCCGTCCACGAGCACGGGGATCCCGCGGGCGTGGGCCAGGCCGATGATGTGCTTGACGGGGTTGACGGTGCCCATCGAGTTCGACACGTGCACCACCGAGACGATCCTGGTGCGGGGCGACAGGAGCTTCTCGAACTCGTCGAGCAGGATCTCGCCCGAGTCGCTGATGGGCGCCACGATGAGCCTGGCGTTCTTCTCCTCGCACAGGAGCTGCCAGGGGACGATGTTGGAGTGGTGCTCCATAGTGGTGATGAGGACCTCGTCGCCCTCCTCGACGTGGCGGCGTCCGTAGGTCTGCGCCACGAGGTTGATCGCTTCGGTCGTTCCACGCACGAAGATGATCTGGTGATCGTCCTCGGCCCCCAGGAACCGCCGCACCTTGGAGCGCGCCAGCTCGTAGGCGGCCGTGGCCCGCTCACTCAGCTCGTGCAGCCCGCGGTGGATGTTGGAATTGTCGCGCTCGTAGAAGTGGCTGACGGCGTCGATGACGGCGCGGGGCTTGTGGCTGGTGGCCGCGTTGTCGAGGTACACGAGAGGCTTGCCCCTGACCATCTGATGCAGCGCCGGGAAGTCGCCGCGGATCCGATCCACGTCGAAGGCGGACGGCGTCCTGCGCCGGGGGGCGGCGTCCCGCGTCCGGGCGGCGATCTTCACGGCGAGACCTCCATGCCGGCCGGGAGGGGCTCCGGCAGGCGCGCCATCATGAGGGCCTCGAGGCTCCCTCGAAGGGGCGCGACCTTGATCCCGCCGATGATCTCGCTGACGAACGCGTGGATCAGAATGCTGCGGGCGGCCTCGCGTCCCAGACCGCGCGACCTCAGATAGAAGATCGCCGTCTCGTCGAGCTGTCCAATGGCGGCCGCGTGAGTGCACTTGACGTCGTTGTTGAAGATCTGCAGCTCGGGCTTGGTGTCCACCAGCGCCTCGTCCGACAGCAGGAGGTTGCGGTTGGCCTGCTTCGAGTCGGTCCGGGCCGCCAGGGGCCGCACGATCACCTTGCCGTTGAAGACGCCGCGCGCCCGGCCGTCGAGCACGCCCTTGTAGACCTCCCGGCTCACGCAGCCGGGCTTCACGTGATCGATCAAGGTGTGGTTGTCCACGTGCTGTCGTCCGCCCGCCAGGTAGAGGCCGTTGAGCGCGCACTGCGCCCCCTCCACGGCCAGTACCACGTTCGACTCGTTGCGCACGAGCCCGCCGCCCAGGGAGATGGAATGTGACGCGAGACGCGCCGTGCCTTCGAGATGCGCCTGCTGCACGGCGACGTGCCAGGCTTCATCGGCCTCGCGCTGGAGCTTGTAGTGGTCGACCGAGGCGTCCCTGCCGATGGCCATCTCCGTCACCGCGTTGGTGAAGTAGCGGCCCGGACCGGCGGAGGCGTAGCTCTCCACCAATGTCATTTCGGCGGCCCGGCCGGCCACGACCAGGACCCGCGGGCTCAGCATGAGGACGGGCGCTCCGTCGGCGGTCTCGGGGGCGATGGTCACGAAGACCACGTGGATCGGGCGCGGGACGACGCACCCGTCGGGAACGTAAATGAAGGCGCCGTCGCGCAGGAAGGCTGTGTTCAGCGCCGTGAAGGCGTGGCCATCGCTGGTGGCGTAGCGCGAGAGGTGGGGCTCGACGACCTCGCGGGCCGTCTCGCAGGCCGCGGCGAGGCTGCCGGCCCTCACACCTTCGGGAAGCGGCCCCGTCCGCGAGAGGGTGGGGGCGAAGCTCCCGTTGATGAAGACCATGACCGCGCAGCCTTCGGAGCGGAAGGTCAGACGCTCCAGAGAGTCCGCGTCGACCGAGGCCGGGACGGGCGCCGGTTCCGGCAGCCGGAAGTCCGACCGGGCTATCGGCGCGACGCTGGTCTTTTTCCACTCCTCGTCGCGCGTGGTGGGGAAGCCCAGCTGCGAGAACCGCGCCATCGCCTCTGTGCGGACCCTGTCGACCCAGGAGCGCCCGCCCGAGGGGGTCTTCTCCCACAGCCGCGCGAAGGCCGCCGTGGCGGCATCGCGGTCCTGGGTCACGCCGATCATGGGCTCACCGGCCGGGGGGCCTGAGCCGGCTCCTCGAGCCAGCTGTAGCCGAGCTTCTCCAGCTCGAGGGCGAGCTCCTTGCCTCCCGACTTGACGATCCGCCCGCCCGCCAGCACGTGCACGAAGTCGGGAACGATGTAGTCGAGCAGCCTCTGGTAATGGGTGATGACGAGCATGGAGCGGTCCTTGTTTCGCAGTGCGTTGACGCCGCCGGCGACGACCCGCAGCGCATCGATGTCGAGGCCCGAGTCCGTCTCGTCGAGGACCGCCAGCTTCGGGTCCAGCACCGCCATCTGGAAGATCTCGTTGCGCTTCTTTTCGCCGCCGGAGAACCCCTCGTTGACCGAGCGGTTCATGAAGCTCTGGTCCATCTCCACGAGCGCCATCTTCTCCTTCACCAGGGCGAGGAAGTCCATCGCGTCGAGCTCGGAGAGCCCCTGATGCCTGCGGATCGCGTTGAGGCCCGCCTTGAGCAGGTACATGTTGCTCACGCCCGGGATCTCGACCGGGTACTGGAACGCCAGGAAGACCCCCTCGCGCGCCCTCTCCTCGGGGGCCATCGCGAGCAGATCGCGTCCCTGGTAGAGTACCTCGCCCTTGGTCACCTCGAAACCGTCGCGCCCGGCCAGGACGTGGGCCAGCGTGCTCTTGCCGGAGCCGTTGGGGCCCATGATGGCGTGGACCTCGCCGGGTCTGAGCTTCAGGTTGATGCCGCGCAGGATCGGCTTGCCACCGGCGGTCGCGTGCAGATTCCGAATATCGAGCATCTGGCTGTTCCTTATGTGATTGCTTGGTTGGGCGCCGCGCTATCCGACGCTGCCCTCGAGGCTGACGCCGAGCAGTTTCTGGGCCTCCACGGCGAACTCCATCGGCAGCTCGCGGAAGACCTCTCTGCAGAAGCCGTTGACGATCATGTTGACGGCGTCCTCGGACGACAGTCCTCTCTGGCGGCAGTAGAAGAGCTGGTCCTCGCCAATCTTGGATGTCGTCGCCTCGTGCTCCAGCTTTGCGGTGCTGTTGTTGACCTCGATGTAAGGGAAGGTGTGCGCGCCGCACATGTCGCCCATCAGCAGCGAGTCGCACTGCGAGTAGTTGCGGGCGCCTTCCGCGTTCTTGTTGATCTTGACCAGCCCCCGATAGGAGTTCTGCCCGTGACCGGCCGAGATCCCCTTCGAGATGATGGTGCTGCGCGTGTTCTTGCCGATGTGGATCATCTTGGTGCCGGTGTCGGCCTGCTGGTAGTTGTTGGTCACGGCCACCGAGTAGAACTCGCCGACCGAGTCATCGCCCAGAAGGATGCAGCTCGGGTACTTCCACGTGATCGACGAGCCGGTCTCCACCTGCGTCCAGGAGATCTTGGAGGCGCGCCCCGCGCACTTGCCACGCTTCGTGACGAAGTTGTAGATGCCCCCCTTGCCCTCCTTGTCGCCCGGGTACCAGTTCTGCACCGTCGAGTACTTGATGGTGGCGTTCTCGAGGGCGACCAGCTCGACCACCGCAGCGTGGAGCTGGTTCTCGTCGCGCATCGGAGCGGTGCATCCCTCGAGATAGCTCACGGTGGAGCCCTCGTCGGCGACGATCAGCGTCCGCTCGAACTGGCCCGTGGAGGCGGCGTTGATGCGGAAGTAGGTCGAGAGCTCCATCGGGCAGCGCACGCCCTTCGGGATGTACGCGAACGATCCATCGGTGAAGACCGCCGAGTTGAGCGTGGCGAAGAAGTTGTCGCTGTAGGGGACCACCGAGCCGAGGTACTTCCGGATCAGCTCGGGGTGCTCCAGCACGGCCTCGGAGAACGAGCAGAAGATGATCCCCATCTCTGCGAGCTTCCCCTTGAAGGTGGTGGCCACCGACACGCTGTCGAAGACCGCGTCGACCGCGACGCCGGTGAGGCGCTTTTGCTCCTCCAGCGAGATCCCCAGCTTCTCGTAGGTGCGCACGAGCTCGGGATCCACCTCGTCCAGGCTCGTGAGGCTCTTCTTCACCTTCGGGGCGGAGTAGTAGATGATCTCCTGGTAGTCGATCGGCGGGTAGTGGACGTTGGCCCAGGTCGGCTCCTCCATCGTGAGCCAGTGGCGGTAGGCTCTCAGGCGCCAATCGAGCATGAACGCCGGCTCGTTCTTCTTGGCCGAGATCAGGCGGATCGTCTCCTCGTTGAGACCCTTCGGCACGGTATCGGCCTCGATCGACGTGACGAAGCCGTACTTGTACTCCTGGGTCGCCAGGTCCTGAATCGTCCTGGAGGATGTCATCGTCCTCGCCTCCTCTCCACCGTCACAACACTCTCACCTGTCACATGTCACCTGGGCTCGGGCTTGTCCGGCTCCGGCGGGGCGGGAGGACTCGCCGGGCCACCGGCGGCCGGCATCACCACCGTGATAGGCCCCACATGGGTCGGCATACGGTCGGCATGGGGAGCCATCGGCAGGGTCCGCTTCTGGCGGCTCGCCAGGTCGGCGCTCACACGCTGCTCGGTGTCCATGAGGTCGGCCAGCGTCGTGCGGGACAGGACGCGCTCGACCGTCTCCTGCAACATCCCCCACAGCGACCGGACCGAGCAGTCGCCGACGTGCACGCAGGTGTCCTCGTCGCCGGGGAACCGCTCGCAGTAATGGTCCTCGTAGATGATGCCGCCGAGGGCGGCCATGATCTCCGAGACGCTGATCCGATCAGGGGGCCGGGCCATCAGGTAGCCGCCGGAGCGGCCGCGGACGCTATCCACCAGCCCGCCATCACGCAGCAGGTTCATGAGCTTGCCGGCGTAGGCGGACGAGAGCCCCTCGCGTTCGGCGATCTCGTGGATTGTCAAAGGCCTCTGCGGGCTGGAGTTGGCGAGCTGCATCATGCATCGAAGCCCGTATTCTTCCTGAGCGGTGACCTTCATATTCCTGTTCCCCTGGTCTGCATGCCGGATTTCAACTCACACCCGAAAAAGTACATAAAGCAGACTTTTTTGTCAAGTATAGACTCCGTTGACCGGAAGGGGGTGCAAGGGTACGATGAGTCGGGCCTTTCTGGAGGTGGGCGGCATGGTCACGGTGGGAATGAACTACGAGGTACGTGAGGGGAAGGGGCCCCTCTTCGAGGAGGGCTTCCGCCAAGTGCTGACGGTGATGGCGGGGATGCCCGGACACGTCAAGTCTCGCCTTTTCAAGGACATAAACAACCCAACTTCCTATCTCATCCATTCGGAATGGGAGACGAAGGAGGCGTTCGTCTCCTTCATCCGGTCCAGGGAGTTCGCCGACGTCACGCGCTGGGGGAGCGAGGAGATCCTGGCAGGACGCCCCAGCCACAGGATCTACGGCGAGTAGGAGGCCGCCCGAATGCACCGGCTTTTTCTCGGGTGCAACCTCTGGAGCGCCCTCTTCATGACGGCCGCGGCCTTTTCCGGGTGGGCCGGCTCCGCCTCGCACGTGCGCGTCGCGGTCTTCGCGGCGATCTTCTCCTGCCTCGTCCAGTCGGGTGTGATCGCGCTATTTCTGGGAGCCTCCAAGCTGATCAAGGAACATGTGGGCCGGTACAGCATGCCGATGGCCCTCATCGACCGGCTCAACGAGGTCTACCACAAGCTCATCCCCATGGCCGCGGTGGGGTCATCGCTGGCGGCGGCCGCCTCCATCGTCGGCGGCCTGGCTCACCTGAACCGCGTGCCCATGTGGGCGCACGTGACGCTGGCGACGGCGGCCTACCTGTACCTCCTGGCGATCATCCCGCTCGAATACCGGCTGCAACGGAGATTGCACGACGTGGTGACCGACGTCGAGACGCTCCTGCCGGCGGCTGGGGGGGGCCCCGGGACGGGGCCTATGCCCGGCTTCCGTCCGGATCAGGTCGTGTTCGACAGGATGGGACGCGCCAAGGCGCTGCTCTACGTCGGGATGACCCTGCCGCTCCCCTACCTCGGCTACACCTTCATCTCGGGCCAGGACGTCTCGTACCTGATGCTTCCCACGATCTTCCTGACGGCGGGCTGCCTGGGCTGGGCGGCCCGGGAGTACAGAGCGGCCCGTCCGGACCATCACGGCTGACGGGCCAGCCCCTCTCCCGAGAGAAACTCCACCGCGATGGCGTGCGGGGACCGGTGCTCGCTGTCGCCGGCGAAGTTCATCCTCCGCATCCGGGCCTCGGAGATGCGGCCCGCCAGCTCGTCCAGCAGCGCTCCTACCTGGGGATGCCGGCGCAGCGTCTCCGCGCGGGCGACCGGCGCGGCGTCGTAGGGCGGGAAGTAGTGCCGGTCGTCCTCGAGGGTCACGAGCCCGAGCGGCTCGATGACGCCGTCGGTGGAGTTGCCGGCCACCACGTCCACCTGACGCTCGGCCAGCGCACGGTAGATCAGGCCCAGATCCATCTCGCGCGGCCTCTCCTTGAGGTGCAGGCCGTAGGCGGCGGCGAGCCCCTTGTAGCCATCGGCCCTCTCGATGAACTCGTAGCCGAATCCGGCGCGATACCGGTCCGCCACCTTCGAGAGGTCCGAGATGCGCGCGAGCCCGAGCCTCCCGGCGTCGTCGGAGCGTACCACCAGGGCGAACGTGTTGTTGAACCCCAGCGGCGCGAGCCAGACGAGGTCGAACCTCCGCGCGTATTCCTCGCGGACCATCCGATAGACGGCCCCGGCGTCGGTGGAGGGAGGGGACTCCAGGATCGCGCTCAGCGCCGTGCCCGTGTACTCCACGTAGAGATCCAGCTCCCCCGCGAGCAGGGCCTTGTGACAGACGAAGGTCCCCCCGAGATCGAAGCGGCGGACCACCTCGAGCTCGGTGCTCGACTCGATGAGGGTCGCGAGGATCTCCCCGAGGATCACCTGTTCGGTGAAGTTCTTCGAGCCGATGACGATGGTGCCGGCCCCCCCTTCACCGCCGCCGGAGGCGCCCGCGGCGCCTGTCCGGGCGGAATAGAGCGGAGCCAGCAGGTGGATCGCGCCGGCCAGCGCCAGCGCCGCGACGATGACCGCGGCGGCGACCATGCCGGGGCTCCGGCGCGGGCGCGCGGCCGGGGCCAGCCGTCTCTCCACCACGCCCAGCAACAGGTCGGCGACCACCGCCATCGCGGCCGCGGGCACCGCTCCCAGCAGGATCTGCCGGTTGTCCACCATCGCCACGCCTCGGAAGATGAACGTGCCGAGGCCCCCGGCGCCGATCGCGGCCGCGATGGTCGCGATCCCCACCGAGGCCACGGCAGCCACCCGGATGCCGGCCATCATCACGGGGAGCGCCAGGGGCAGCTCGACCCAGAGCAGGAGCTGGCGTGGCGTCATCCCCATGCCGCGGCCGGCCTCCACGATGGCCGGCGCCACACCCTTCAGCCCGGTGAAGGTCCCCTGCAGAACCGGCAGCAGCGCGTAGACCACCAGGGCGATGATCGCGGTGCGCGCGCCGATGCCGCCGAGAAACGGCAGAGGGATCAGAAATCCGAAGAGAGCCATGCTCGGGATCGTCTGCACGATCCCCGCCACGGCGAGCAGGGGCCGGCCCAGCCTCGGGCGCCTCGTCGCCAAGACTCCGAGCGGCACCCCGATGATCACGGCGGCGAGGATCGAGACGGCCACGAGCCAGAGGTGCTCTCCGGTGCGCGAGAGTATCTCCTCCCGGCGCTCGAGCACGAACTCAGGAAAGGACATGGCTGCTCACGAACTCCCTGACGAACTCGTCGGCCGGCGCGTCGCGCAGCTCGGCGGGGCTGCCCACCTGGAGCACGCGCCCGTCCCGCATCAGGGCGATGCGCGTGCCGAGCCTGTAGGCTTCGACGATGTCATGCGTCACGAAGACGATGGTGCGCGAGAGGCGTCGCGCCAGGTCGGCGAACTCCCTCTGGAGGCGCGACCGCGTGATCGGGTCGAGCGCGCCGAACGGCTCGTCCATCAGGAGCACCGGCGGATCGGCGGCCAGCGCGCGCGCCACGCCGACGCGCTGCCTCTCGCCTCCGCTCAGCTCCTGTGGCCGTTTGCCCCGGTCCCGCGCGGGGTCGAGCCCCACCAGCTCGAGAAGCTCGGTGACCCGCGCCGCGCGCCGGCCCGGATCCCACCCTTCCAGGCGGGGCACCAGCTCGATGTTGCGCTCCACCGTGAAGTGGGGGAAGAGGCCCCCTTCCTGGATGACGTAGCCGGTGCGGCGTCTGAGGCGAATCGGATCCCACTCGCGGACATCCCGCCCCTCCACGCGCACCAGGCCCGAGGAAGGCTCCACGAGCCGATTGATCATCTTGAGCGCGGTGGTCTTTCCGCAGCCGCTGGTCCCCAGCAGGACCATCGTCTCTCCCGCGCGCACCTGGAGCGTGAGGCCGTCCAGCACGGCGCGGCCGCCGTAGAGCTTGCGGACCTGATCAAACTCGATGGCGGCGAGCGGCGGCGAGGAGGAATCGGCCATCGTCAGAGGTAAAGGTCCGCTCCACGGTCAGTCCTCCGGTCCGTTCCAGAAGAGAGGTGAAGGCCACGGGAGTGTATTTGCACGAGTGTCCCATGTCGAGACGGGAGCCTCGCGCCAGCGGGATCTCCTCGCCCCCGACCGTGAGGACCAGGTCGCGGGCCACCTCGAAGTGTTTGTGCAGGAGGTGAAGCCCGGCAAGCCCGCCCGGATCGGGGCGCAGCTCGAAGATCAGCTCGCCATCGGCCTCGGTCAGTCCGATGGTCCGCAGCGGGGCGACGGCGAAGCGTCTGTTGTCCTCGTTGAGGTAGCCCCCCGCCACCGAGTCCGCGTCGTAGATCTCACCGTCCACGAGGGCGAGATCGTCGCGGCGCAGCAACGGCTCGAGGTTCGACAGGAACTCCCGGTAGTCGATCGCGCCGAGCGTGTTTCCCAGGAGCGCGAAGACGGCCGCCCCCCGCGCCGCGCCCCCCGCGAGGTCCACCGCCGCCGTCAGGTCCGTCGCCCGCTCGATGTCCGCCTTGACGCCGCGGGCCGGGATCCCTTCTTCGGCCGCGGCCGCCAGCGCGCGCTCCAGGAGCCACAGGCTGGAGTCGACTCCGAGGAACGCGGGGACCGCGTGCGCCGCCCTGCCGCGCGCCAGCGCGCGCAGGACGAGCAGGTCCTTATCCGCCTGCCCGCAGCCCAGCCCGATCCAGCACGACGCGCCGGCGGCCAGGCCGGCGAGGGCCTCCGCCTCGCGCGCGATCAGGCTCATGGACCTCTCGTAGTTGCGGTAGGCGCTCGATCGGCACAGGGCCAGCCAGGCCTTGGCCGAGAGGGGGGACCAGTAGAAGTACTTTTCCGGGATGCGGCCCGCTCGCAGGTGGGCGATCAGATCCGTCTCGAGCTGATCCTCGGTGAGCAGTATCGAGACGTCCACCGCCGGCAGCCTCCTCGACATCCCTTCGAATGTGGCGGAATCGACGCCGCATTCTAGTCCAACAGGTATACGATGGACCGGTCCCTTCCCATTTTCGGGAGTCGAGAGCGGTGCAATGGCGGGTGCCCGCGGCGTCGCGGCCAGGCTCGGGAAGGCCGGTGAGTTCCTCACCGGCCTCGATACGGGCTCGTACCTGATCACCGCACGCCCATGGGGCGAGCCGCGCGCGCCCTATTACATCAAACGTCCACTGAAAAACCCCGACGGCCACGGCGGCTACACCCGGGCCAACCGCTTCGACGACCAGGGGATCCCCTTCAGCGAGAGCCAGGCCGGGCCCGTCTATCATCCGCTGGTGGTGGCCCGCTACGCGATGAGGATGCTCGACGTGGCGTCGGCGACCGGGGATGCGGTGGCCGCGCGACGGGCCGCGGCGATGCTCCCTTTCCTGGTGGCCTCCGGGGCCGCGACGGCGACGTGGGGCACGGGATCCTCGCCCGACCGGATGAGCGTGGGGCGCCCTTCCTGCATCGTCCAGGGAGTCGTCATCTCCTCGCTGATCCGGCTCTGCGGAGGCCGGCCCTCCCGTGATCTGGCGGCGCTGATCGACCGCGCCGTCGACCGGCTCATCAGACCGGTCGGGCAGGGCGGAACGCTCTCGATGCTGGCGGGTGGGCCGTTTCTGGAAGAGATGCCCGGCAGTCCCGTGTCGCACATCCTGAACGGCTGCCTTTACGGGCTGTTCGGTCTGTACGACGCGGCCGATGCGCTGGGACATCACGAGGCGGCGCGCGTCGCACGCGAGGTCGAGGGGACCCTGTCCGGCGGAATCGCGGGCTTCACCGCGCCATTGGGGTGGTCCTACTACGCTCTGGAAGCCCATGGGCGGCGTTACCTGGCCAGGGCGTACTACCATGCGACGCACATCATACAGATGCGCGTCCTGGCGAGGCGGACCGGCCTTCCGTCGCTGGCGCTCGCCGCCGATGACTGGGAGCGGGCCCTGCGCTCCACAACGACCCGCCTGCTCTTCGCCGGGGCCAAGGCGGCGCAGGTGGTCTGGATGCGGGACATCAGGCGCCTTCCCCTGGAGTTCGTCGCCTGGTGAGGGATGCGGATCAGGCCAGGATCGCGATCGCCTCCATCTCGCAGAGCCACTCGAACCGGCAGATGTCGGCGACGCAGATGGTGTTGGGGAACCGCTCGGGGAGCCCGCGGCGGCGGCAGACGGACCGGAGCGTGTCGATGTACTCGGGGCGCTTGAGGTAGGTGACAGCGGAGACCAGGTTTTCGCGGGTGGCTCCCTGACCCGCGAGCAACGCCTCGACGTTGACCAGCATCCTCTCCACCTGCCCCTCGATGTCCCTCGGGGCGACGATGCATCCGCCGGTGTCGATGCTGGCGGTGCCGGAGAGATAGATGATCGAGCGGCCCTGGAGGTCCACGCGCGTGCCCCGGGAGAAGTCCGAGCCATAGGATGGGGCCTCGTTGAGGGTGGGAGCATGGACCGGCCGGACCGCGACGCGGCCCTCTCCGACGATGGCCCTCAGGTCGAGACCGCAGGCGCGGTCGGTGAGATGAGTCGTGCCCTTGATGCCGGTGCTCGCGGGCGAGGGCTCGATGCCATGCTCGACGAAATACTGGCGGCGCTTGAGGTTCAGGATCCCGTATTCGGCGTCGATGTCCTTCACGTAGATCCAGGTCCGCACCACGTTCCGGAACGTCAGATCGACGAGTCCCAGATGTCGGTCGGCGCTGAGGAACATCGCGCCGGCCTGCCTCTCGAAGTCGGAGTCGTCGCCGGGCACGCCGCCGGTGATGCCCGAGAGGAATACGTGCTTAGCGCCCTCCATCTCCACGACCCTTCCCGAGCAGCCGGCCGGCAGCCCCGGGATGCCGCGGGAGGTCAGCGCCTTTCCGCGCGCCGGGATGAAGGCCAGGGCCTGGACCTCGCACATCTGGCCGGGCCGGGCCGGTGGCTGCTGCACGAGCGTGAGAGCGGGCCGCGGCTGGCCGGAACCTCCCGCCAGGCGCAGCATCTCGGCGCGGACCTGCAGGAGCTGATGCGATTGAACCTCGATATCCTGGAGGAATACCTTCTCGGCGACGACATGGCGCGGAGAGCTGCCCATCGCCCGGAGCTCGCCGGCCAGGGCCTCGTACATCGAACGCGCCTGCTGCCCGAAGGGGACCGCGGCCGTCCGGGGCCGCGCGCAGATGTGGGCTTCGGCGGCCTCGCGCCCGGGCACGAGGGTGGACTGGACCGGCGAGTCCCACGACTCGTTGGCGTGCGGGGCGAGACCCGGGAGCAGCTCCGCGGTCACGCGACCTGCCTCCCGACGGCGACGGCGACGCTGCGGACCTCGTGCATCATCAGCTCGAAGCGCTCCGGTGTCAGTGTCTCGAAACCGTCGCACGCCGCTCCAGCGGGATCGACGTGCACTTCGACCATCAGGCCGTCGCACCCGGCGGCCACGGCGGCCCGCGCCAGCGGCGGGACCATCCACCAGTGCCCCGTGCCGTGGCTCGGGTCCACGATGACGGGCAGGCGGGAGTAGCGCTTGAGCCAGGGCACGGCCCCCAGGTCCAGGGTGTTCCGCATGGCCGGCTCGAACGTGCGGATGCCGCGCTCGCAAAGGATGATCCGATCGTTGCCCCTGGCCGCGACCCTCTCGGCGGCGAACATCAGCTCCTCGAGGGTCGCCGACATCCCGCGCTTGAGGAGCACCGGTCTCGCGCACCCTCCCACCTCGTCGAGCAAGGTGAAGTTCTGCATGTTGCGTGATCCTATCTGGAGCAGGTCGGCGTGCTCGGCCACCAGCTCGAGATGCCTGGGATCCAGCACCTCGGTGACGATCGAGAGGCCCGTCTCCTTGCGCGCGAGCGACAGCAGCCGCAGCCCCTCTTCCTTGAGTCCCTGGAAGGTGTACGGGGAGGTCCGGGGTTTGAAGGCGCCGCCGCGCAGGAATCCCGCCCCGGCCTTCCTGACGGCGCGGGCGGTGGCGAGGATCTGCTCCTCGCTCTCGACCGAGCATGGGCCTGCGATGACGGCGAGGTACGCGCCGCCCACCTCCCGCCGGCCCACGTGGACGATCGACCCGGCAAGGGTGGATTCTCGTGCGATGAGGGGAAAGGACTCTGCGCCCGGTGGCATCATGCGCTGTGGCACGCGGCACTATAACCGGTGAGTCGCCTCCGGATCAGCATCAATTTCAATGATTTTTTCATCCTGATGGGGCGGGGCGTACCACGAACAGCACCGATCCCTGCCTGACCTCCGAAGCGTCGGCGGCACGGATCTCCTCGACGAGGGCGCGCGCGGGCAGGCCCGGCCCTCCATATGCTACGGCGTTGAAGCTCTTCATTGCCTCGATGAGGCCCAGGGTGCGCCCCGGCTCCACGATGTCCCCCGCCTGGACGTACGGTGGCAAGCCGGGAGCGGCGCGGCGATAGAAGACGCCGTCGATAGGGCAGGCGACGGCATAAGATCCATCGGGCAGGTCCCTCTCCGGATCGACGACCGCCCAGGGCGTCATGACCTCGGTGGCCGGCGCGAGCGTGAAGAGCGCCTGTCCATACTCCACCGCGACGGCCCGGTCGTGGACCTCGATGCCGGTCACCAGTCCGTCCACGCCCGCCGGCAGGAGCACCTCCTCGGTGCGGTCGAGGACCGTGAGCCGGCCAACGACGTCCCCCGTCGCCCGACGCCCGCCGGAGCGGGGGGCCCCGCGGTAGATCCCGACGCGCGGCGCCCGCACGACCCAGCCGCCTCCGGCTGCCGGCTCCACGAGCGCCTCGATCAGAGGGTTCATGGCGCCAGCACCTTGAGATCGTGCAGCGACCAGATGCGCGGGTTCTTCACGCGACGATACCCGTACGATTGGTGGGCCATCTCCACCACCGCCACGATGTAGTCGCGGATCGCGCCCATCGGGACCACCTCGTCGGTGTCCATCCTGCAGGCGGCCTTCACCGGATCCATGTCGCCGGTGATCCGCGCCTCGACCTCCTCCATCCCCTGGCGGATCCTGGCGGCCTCCTCTGGCGTGGCGGCCAGGACGTTGAAGTTGTCGTCGAGCTTCGTGCGGAACGCCCCGATGGCGAGCGTGCGCCCCTCCATCACGGCGAGACGCGTGATCGGCGTGGAGAGCTGCAGCACCGGATCGTAGGGATGGCCGGCCATGGCGTAGTAGCCGGCGCCGGACGCCTTCCGGAGGAGCACGGTGATCATCGGCACCGTGTTCGTCGAGTTGGTGTAGATCAGGCTCGAGCCGAACCCGAGCAGCCCCTGCTTCTCAGCCTCGGGGCCGATGTCGAAGCCGGAGATGTCCTGCAGCCAGAGGATCGGCAGCCCGTCGTCGTTGCAGGCGCGCGAGAAGGTGGAGATCTTCGCGATCCCTTCCCGGTAGAGGATCCCCCCCGCCCGGCGCGCGTGCTCGCGGTCCGGGTGGTCGGTCAGGAGCTGGTTGTTCGCGATGATCCCCGCGTACAGGCCGCCGAGCCGCGCCACTCCGCAGATCATCTCGCGGCCGACGTTCGGCATGACCTCCCAGAAGAGGCTCGAGTCGACCAGCCGCGCGATCACCTGTCGCACGTCGTAGACCATCCGGTGATCCCCTGGGAAGATGGCGTCGATCTCGGTGGGAGGGAAGCGCGGCGGCTCCGGGTCGGCCCCCCGGCGGTAGTACGGTGCGGCCGAGCCGGGCAGGCGGGAGACCTCCGAGCGGATGGCGGCGATGCAGGTCTCGTCGTCGGGAACCCGGTGGTCCGCGCAGGCCGACAGGTGCACGTGGACGTCGGGCCCACCGATGGTCAACGAGGTGATCTTCTGCGACTTGCCCCCCTTCACGAGGGCCGCCCCGGCGATCACCATGTAGGCCTGCTCGGTCATGTAGACCACGTCGCTGATGATCGGCATGTAGCCGCCGCCGGCGATGCAGTCGCCCAGAACGCCCGCGATCTGCGGCACGCCGGCGTCGGAGAGCTTCGAGTTCATCTTGAAGATCGCTCCGGCGCCCATCTTGCCCGGGAAGGTGTGGGACTGTTCCGGCAGGAAGAGCCCGCTGCAGTCCACCAGGTAGATGACGGGCGCGCGCAGACGCAGCGCCATCTCCTGCGCCCGCTCGATCTTCTCCGGTGTGCGGGGCCACCACGAGCCCGAGGCGACGGTGTTGTCGTTGGCGATGACGACCGCGAGACGTCCCTCCACGCGGACGAACGCGGTCACCACGCCGGCGCCCGGCGACGTCTGCTTCTTGTCGCCGAAGGTGACGCCGTAGTTCACCAGCGTCCCCACCGGCAGGACCTTCGTGCCGGGGTCCTTGAGCCTTTCGATCCGTTCCCAGGTCGTCAGCCGGCCCTTCTCGTGGACGCGCTTGACGTACTCCTCGCCCCAGCCGGCGCGCACCTCGGCGCACCGGGCCGCGAGCGCCTCGTTGAGCCCGCGCATCGCCCCCGCGTTGGCTTCGGCCGCGCCCGCGTCGAGGCACTTGTCCAGCGGGTCGCCGATCGGTTCGAGGAGGACCTTGGCCATGTCAGACCCCCTGCAGCATCTTGTCGAGGATCGTCACGTCGTAGTCCCCCTCCACGAAGCCCGGGTGCTCGAGGATCCTTCGATGGAGGGGTACGGTCGTCTTGATCCCCTCGATCCGCACCGCGTCGAGGGCCCGCCGTGCGGCGGCGATCGCGCCGGCCCGGTCGGGCCCGTGGACGATCAGCTTGGCGATGAGCGAGTCGTAATAGGGTGGGATCCGGTACCCCGCGTCCCCCGCGCCGATGTGCGAGTCCACGCGAACGCCGGGAGGCACCTCGAACCGCGTGACCCTCCCGGGTGAGGGTTTGAACTCGTCGTCCGGGTCCTCGGCGTTGATCCTCAGCTCTATCGCGTGGCCGGTCATTCGGATCTCTTCCTGGCGAAGGCGAAGCGGCTCGTTGGCGGCGATCCGGATCTGCTCCTTCACGATGTCGATGCCGGTGACCGACTCGGTCACGGGGTGCTCGACCTGGAGCCGCGTGTTCATCTCCATGAAGTGGAGATGCCCGGCGGTGTCGCGCAGGAACTCCACGGTCCCCGCGTTGCGGTAGCCGAGCGCGGCGAGGGCCGATGCCACGCGGGCCCCGACCGCGCGCCGGGTCGCCTCGTCGATGGCGGGGGAAGGGGACTCCTCCACCAGCTTCTGATGATGGCGCTGCACCGAACACTCGCGCTCGCCAAGGTGCACGACCCGGCCCCAGGCGTCCCCGAGGATCTGGAACTCGATGTGCCGCCCGCCGATGATCGCCTTCTCCAGGTAGAGGGCCCCGTTGCCGAAGGCCTTCTCGGCCTCGTTGGCGGCCTGAGCGAAGGCTCGCTCGAGGGACGCCTCGTCCTCGCAGCGACGCATCCCCTTGCCGCCACCGCCGGCCAATGCCTTCAGGAAGACCGGATAGCCGACCTCGGCGGCCGCGCGAGCGGCCTCCCTCGCGCCGGTCACCACCCCGTCCGAGCCGGGAATGGTAGGGACGCCGGCCCCCTTCATGGTCCGGCGCGCTTCGACCTTGTCCCCCATAAGGCGGATGAGCCGCTCCGGCGGACCGATGAAGGTGACGCGCTGCGCGGAGCAGCGGGCGGCGAAGAGCGCGTTCTCGGCGAGAAAGCCGTAGCCGGGATGGATCGCCTGGCAGTCGGTCTGGTCGGCCGCCTGGAGGATCGCGTCCATGTCGAGGTAGGAGCGGGCCGCCTGGGCCGGCCCGATGCAGACGGTGCGATCGGCCAGGCGCAGGTGAGGCGAGCCGGCGTCGGCGGTCGAGTGGATCGCCACCGTTTCGATCCCCATCTCGCGGCAGGCGCGCAGCACGCGCGCCGCGATCTCTCCTCGGTTGGCCACAAGGATGCGACGGAACATCGAGGCATTCTATCCGCGGGCGGCGGCGCTAGGCAACGAAGGGCTCGAGTCCGCACCGGCCCGCCAGCCCGGGTCGCACTCCACGCGCGTCCCGTTTCGGAATCGCTCGCGCACGTCGCCGGCGGCATTGACTCCCATGCACCACTCGAGGTCGCCGGGAGCGCGGCCCCTTGCCTGAATGAACCCCGCGTGGATCATGCGATGATGCGGGGCGCAGACGGTGGCCACGTTCCATGCGGCGTCCGGGCCGCCCCTGGAGCGGAACACCAGGTGATGGGCGTGCAGGTCGGCGCGCGAGCGGCACCCCGGGACCCGGCAGATCCAGCCATCGCGCGTGAAGATCGTGTGCTTCCGGGACTCCTTGAGGATCTCCGGCGCGGCCCACTGGCTAAGGAAGTTCAACAGAAGCACAGCCACGACCTGACTGTCGCTGGGAGCCGCATCCATCCCGAAGGCCGCGCGGCAGTGCGAGAGGGTCAGCGCCCACTGCAGCGAGGTCTCCTCCGGTGCGAGAAAACAGATCGGCCGCTTGCGTCCTGCGTCCGACAACATCTCGCGGGCGACCATGTCCGGGTCCTCGCCGAAGGCGGAGTACCACCCCTCGACGCGATGCGCGAGAGGAACCACGACGGCCCCGGACGTCTCGGCTGCACACGTTTGCACCTCGTCGGCCCACTCGGCGCGTTTCAGGCCCCCGCGCGACCGTGACACTCCGGCCACCGGCCTTCGGGAAGCGGCCTGTCCGGCGGCAGCCCCGGCTCGTCCTCCAACGCCAGGACGAAGTCCACGTCCTCCCTCAGAGCCGCGAGCGTCACCGTGCGCGCGCGGGCGACCCACGCGTCCTGGGTCGATCCCTTCGCCACCTTGCAGACCAGCTCGGCCTGAAGCGCCGTGATGCGTCCCTGCCGGAGCGCGTCGGCCACTTTCGAGAGATCGTCCAGGTCCTTCGCGAGCCTCACCAGCCACCAGGCCCGGCGCTCGGAAGACCCGATCGCTTCGGTGGCGTACAGGGCGAGCGAGCTGAACCCCAGCCGCAGGTAGAGTCTCAGGCCGGCCAGCACGCGGAGCAGACGGCATTCGTACCAGACGAGCCTGCCCTCGAGACGCAGGAGCCACCGGATCCGCCTGTCTATCTCCGCAGGGTCGAGCGCGTCCGGACCCTCGGTTCCCTCGAGCGGGTCGATGGCCAGGCGGACCTCCCGTCCCACCTTCCTGAGGAAGCGCAGATCGTCGTCGGCCGGATCGAGCTCGCGCGAGATCCACCTCGCGCCCGCTCTGGCTTGCGCATCGAGCTCGTCGCGCCCCCCGCAGGGCCCGGCCGCGCCGGCCGGCCCGGGAGCCTGCCTCACGGTGCACCCGGAGGCATACTCCGCCGTCCAGTCGTCCACGCACTCGTGCACCGGAAGGTCGTAACCGGCCATCCGCCGGCTGGTCTCGACGGCCGTCTGCCAGGCGGCATCCACCGGGCGCGTCGCCGCGATCAGCTCCCGGCGCCAGCGCGCCCGCTCGTCCTCGGGCCGCGGCTCCCCGGAGGGCTGACCCGCCTCCATCGCGTTCTCGACCAGCCGAGCAAGCTTTCTCACGCTGACCCGCCCGGCGAGACTTAGCCACTTCGTCTCGTTGTCCGGGGTGAGGACCCGGATCAGCTCGCGGGCCTGCGACACCGTCACCGTCCCGCGGCGCCAGGCCCTTGCGAGCCGCGGCAGCGGACGAGTCGCGATGGCCTCGTCGATCGCGACCAGGTACTGGAAGCGGCGCGCCGACTTCTGCCTCAGGCCCTCGGTTGAGGTAGGCCGGCAGCTTCGTGATCCCCCAGCGCCGGTACCCCTGCGCGTCGCGCATCAGCCGCAGCAGCCTGGCCAGACAGACATCCACGAGATGACGGGCCGCGCCGACCTCCCTCAGCGCCGTGTGGACCTCGAACGCCCTGGCGTCGCGCCACCGGCCGGTGCGCTCCCCGCGCTCGGGTACCATTAGGATTTCGTCTTCGATGAGGTCCGTTCGCTCATCAAGAAGGAGCGCCGGGTCGTTCAGAATGGCTGCGCGCATGACGTCTCGACAGGGCCGGTTGATCTTCTTGCGGAAGTGACTGCCGGGAAGGTACGGCGAGAGCGGGAGCTTGTCAATTACTTTCGCCCGATCATGTTTCGTAAGTCCACAGCGTGTGGGACCGCCGACCCGGCATGATCCCGACCGGGCCGACATCACTCAGCCTCGAGGACAACGCCTCCTCACCGCCGCGGCTTGATGCCCCTTCCGCGGGTGGGGTATCCTGTGCGACCTATCCCCAGATGCCGGCCCTATCGGAGACGCGATGCCCCTTCCCAGGTATGACGTGGTGGTCATCGGCAGCGGTCCGGGCGGATACGTCGCCGCGGTGCGCGCCGCCCAGGTCGGTCTGAGTGCCGCCATCGTCGAGAAGGACCCCTACTTCGGGGGGACCTGCACGTGGCGCGGGTGCATCCCGACGAAGGCCCTCCTCGAGAACGCCACCGTCTGGGAGCAGACGCGCCGCGGGAAGGAGTTCGGCATCGTCACCGGCGACGTCACCCTGGACCTGTCGCGCGTGATGGATCGCAAGACGAAGATCGTCCGCAAGATGGGCAAGGGGGTCGAGCTCGCCATCAAGTCCAACAAGGTGGAGACCTTCCTGGGACATGGCCGCCTCGCCGGCAAGGGGAAGGTCTCGGTGACCGCCGGCGACGGGAAGGTGACGACGCTGGAGACCGGCAACGTCCTGATCGCCACCGGCTCGGTCCCGCGTCTGATCGCCGGCCTGAAGGCCGACGGCCGGCGAGTGGTCACCAGCGACGAGATCCTCGACGTCAAGGAGATCCCGAAGCACCTGATCGTCCTGGGGGCGGGCGCCGTCGGCGTCGAGTTCGCCTCGATCTTCCACCGGTTCGGCTCCAAGGTCACCATCGTCGAGATGCTGCCGCGCGTGGTGCCCCTCGAGGACGAGGAGGTCTCCGCCGAACTGGCCCGGGTCTTCAAGAAGCAGGGGATGACGATCCACACGGGCACGACGGCCTCCAACTTCAAAGTGACGGGGGACTCGGTCGGCGTGGACCTTGGGTCCGCGGGCAAGGTGGAGGGGGACCTTCTGCTCGTCGCGGTGGGCAGGCGCCCCCTCACGGAGGACGTCGGCCTGGCGGGCACCGCCGTGGTGTCCGAGAAGGGATACCTCAAGGTGGACGGGTACATGAGAACCGCCGAGCCGGGCGTCTACGCGATCGGCGACGTGGTCAACACGCCGCTGCTGGCCCACGTGGCCTCCGCCGAGGGGATCCTCGCCGTGGAGCACGCGGCGGGGCGCGAGGTCCGCCCCATCAACTACGACCAGGTCCCGGGGGCCACCTATTGCGAGCCCGAGGTCGCCAGCGTCGGCCTGACCGAGGCGAAGGCCAGGGAGCGCGGCTACGAGGTGAAGGTGGGCCGGTTCCCCTTCACGCACTCGAGCAAGGCCCCAATCCTCGGCTCCACCGACGGGTTCGTGAAGATTGTGGCGGAGGCGAAATACGGCGAGCTGCTGGGCGTCCACATCATCGGACCGCGCGCCACCGAGATGATCGCCGAGGCCGGCGTCGCGCTGCGGACCGAGGCGACCGTCGAGGAGATCGAGCGCACGATCCACGCGCATCCGACGTTGTCGGAGGCGATGCCGGAAGCTGCCCGCGGGGTCTTCGGCCATGCCATCCACGGATAAGCGGGCCCCCGCGCCGGTGGTCGAGCTCGCCTCGACGCAGCGGCAGGAGCTCCTCTACTGGCTCAAGCTCGACCGGGCGCTCGAGACGCGGCTGGCGAACATGTTGCGGCAGGGCAAAGTGCCGGGAGGGCTCTACCGCGGGCTGGGGCAGGAGGCCATCTCGGTCGGCTCCGCCTACGCTCTCGGGCCGGGGGACTGGTTCGCGCCGGTCATACGCAACATCGGCACGTGCCTCGTGCGCGGGATCGAGCCACGGCTCATCATGTCGCAGCACATGGGCCGCTCGCTCCCGGCGGGGGGACGCGATACCGGCACGCACCTCGGCTTCCTGGACAAGGGGATGGTCTCCACCATCAGCCCGCTCGGCGGGCTCGTCTCCGTGATGGCGGGTGTCGCGCTCGGCTTCAAGATGCGCGGCGAGAGGAAGGTCGCTCTCACCTATTCCGGTGACGGCCAGACCTCCACGGGATCGTGGCACGAAGGGGTGAACTTCGCGGCCGCGCAGACTCTCCCCTTCGTGCTCATCGTGGAGAACAACGGCTGGGCCTACTCCACGCCCGTGAAGCGCCAGACGCGGCTGACCGATCTGGCCGACCGCGCGAGGGCCTACGGGATCCCCGGCGTCGTCGTGGACGGAAACGACGTGGAGGCGGTCCACGCGGTTACCCGACAGGCGATCGAGCGCGCCCGGGAGGGGGGGGGCCCCACGATGATCGAAGCCAAGACCTTCCGGCGCCTGGGCCACTCGGAGCACGACGACCCGCGCCGTTACGTCCCTGCCGAGGATTTCGCCCGGTGGGAGAAGAACGACCCGATCGATCGGTACGAGAAGCGCCTGATCGAGGAGGGGGTCACGACGCGGGAAGGGATCGCGTCGCTCGACGCGCGCATCGAGGTCGAGCTGGACCAGGCTCAGGCCTGGGCCGAGGCGGTCCCGCTTCCCGGGCCGGAGACCCTCACCCGGGGCATCTACGCGGAGGGCTGACGACGTGGCCCTGATGACCTACCTCGAGGCGATTCGCCAGGGGATGTGGGAGGAGATGGAGAAGGACGAGCGCGTCTTTCTCCTGGGCGAGGACATCGGTGTCTATGGCGGTGCCTTCAAGGTCACGGCCGGCTTCCTGGAGAAGTTTGGCGAGACGCGCGTCATCGACACGCCGATCTCGGAGGCCGCCATCGTGGGGGCCGCCATGGGGGCGGCTCTCAACGGAATGCGCCCCGTGGCCGAGATGCAGTTCATCGACTTCATCGCGTGCGCGTTCGACCAGCTCACCCACATGGTCTCCTCGACGCACTGGCGGTGGGGCGCCCCGGTGCCGATGGTGGTGCGCGGGCCATGCGGCGGGGGCGTGCACGGCGGGCCGTTCCACTCGCAGAACATGGAAGCCTATTTCTTCCACACGCCGGGGCTCAAGATCGTCGAGCCGGCCACGGCGTACGACGCCAAGGGGCTCATCAAGGCGGCCATCCGCGACGACGACCCGGTCCTCTACTTCGAGCACAAGTATCTCTACCGCCGCATCAAGGAAGAGGTGCCCGATCACGACTACGTGGTGCCGATCGGCAAGGCCGCGCTGCGACGCGAGGGGACCGACGTCTCGGTGATCACCTACGGGTCGATGGTCCACACGGCGCTCGAGTCGGCCACCGGGCTCGAAGCGGAAGGAGTCCAGGTCGAGGTGGTCGATCTGCGGACACTGCTGCCGCTCGACGAGGAGGCGATTCTGGCATCGGCCGCGAAGACCGGCAAGATCGTCGTCCTGCACGAGGACCGGCGGCGCGGGGGGATCGGGGGAGAGATCTCCGCCATCATCACGGAGAAGGCCTTCGAGTACCTCGACGGGCCGGTCGTGCGGGTGGCCTCGCTCGACACGCCGGTGCCCTACAGCCCGCCGCTGGAGGAGGCCTTCATGCCAAACGCCGCCAAGCTCACGAAGGCGATTAAAGAACTCGTGAACTACTGAAGTGACTGAGATGGAGCCGAACCGATGAGTGTCGACGTCATCATGCCCCAGATGGGCGAGAGCATCGCCGAGGGAACGATAACGAAGTGGCTCAAGAAGGCGGGCGATACGGTCAAGCGGGACGAGCCCCTCTTCGAGATCTCCACCGACAAGGTGGATGCCGAGATCCCGTCTCCGTCGGCCGGCGTGCTGGCCGAGATCCTCGTGGAGGAGGGAAAGACCGTCGGGATCAACACGGTCGTGGCCCGTATCGCGGCCGAGGGGACGGCCGTCGCCGCGGCGAAGGCCGAGACGAAGTCGGAGGTGAAGGCCGAGACGAAGACCGAGGCGAAGCCCGAGGCGAGGGCCGCGGTGAAGCCGGCCGCGCCCGCGGCCGCGCCCCAGCCGTCATCGGTCGCGGCGGGGGGCACGCCGTCGCGCGAGGAGCTGCGCCGCACGCGGTCCTCTCCACTCGTGCGGAAGATAGCCGCGGAGCACGGGATCGACATCTCCGGGATCGAAGGGACCGGGATCTCCGGGCGCGTGACCAGGCAGGACATCATGGCCCACGTCGAGCGTGGCGCCGGCGCTCCTGCGGCCCGGACTCCCGCGGCGGCGGCCCCGATCCCGTCGATCTTCAAGCCGGGAGAGAGCACCCGCGTCGAGCCGATGAGCGCCATCCGCAAGAAGATCGCCGAGCACATGGTGATGAGCCGGCGCACCTCGGCGCACGTCACGACCTTCTTCGAGGTCGACCTGACGAACATCTCGAAGCTGCGCGAGAGGCACAAGGCGAACTTCGAGGCGCGCGAGGGGATCAAGCTGACCTACCTTCCCTTCATCGCGAAGGCCGCCATCGAGGCGATCCGTCGCCGGCCGATCATCAACGCGTCGGTGGATGGGGACAACATCGTCTACAAGAAGGACGTCCACCTCGGCATCGCCGTGGCGCTGGACTGGGGCCTGATCGTTCCGGTCGTCAAGAAGGCCGACGAGAAGAACATCCTCGGGCTCGCCCGCGCCATCACCGACCTGGGCGAGCGGGCGCGCACGAAGAAGCTCTCGCCCGACGACGTGACGGGGGGCACCTTCACGATCACCAACCCGGGCAGCTTCGGCGGCCTGGTGGGCACGCCGATCATCAACCAGCCGCAGGTGGCGATCCTGGGCGTGGGCGTGATCGAGAAGCGTCCCATCGTGATCGACGACGCCATCGCGATCCGTACGATGTGCTACCTCGCGCTGTCGTTCGACCACCGGATCATCGACGGGGCCGACGCCGATCGCTACATGGCCGACGTGAAGCAGGTCCTCCAGACGGCAGCCTTCGGCGATCTGGGAGTCTGACGCGGATGCAGGACATGCGCCGGTGTGCCCCGAGGTGGCTGGGACGGGTCCCTTACGCCGAGGCCTCCCAGCTGCAGCAGCGGCTGGTGGCCGAGGTCGCGGGGGGATCCGGCGAGCACCTCCTGCTGCTGGAGCACCCTCACGTCATCACGCTGGGGCGCAACGCGAAGCCCGTGCACGTGCTGGCGGGGGAGGCCGCCCGGCAGGCGCGCGGCGTGGCCATCTATCCGACGGGACGCGGCGGCGACGTCACCTACCACGGACCGGGACAGCTCGTGGGCTATCCGATCCTGAATCTGAGGCCCGACCGGTGCGACGTGCGGCGATACGTCCGCGACCTCGAGGAGGTCCTGATCCGCACGGCGGGGGACTTCGGCGTGACGGCGGGGCGGATCGATGGGCTCACCGGGGTCTGGGTGGGCCGCGAGAAGCTGGCCGCGATCGGCGTGCGGCTCTCGCGGTGGATCACCAGCCACGGCTTCGCCTTCAACGTCACCACCGATCTGTCCTACTTCAATCTCATCGTGCCCTGCGGGATCGCCGAGTACGGCGTCACGTCGCTGGCCCGGCTGACGGGGCGCGACGTCACGGTCGCGGAGGTCGCGTGGCGCGCGGCCGCCCGCTTCGGCGAGGTCTTCGAGCGCGAGATGGCGCCGGCTTCGGAGGAGGCGGCGTGAGCGAGCCCGGAACCTTCACGCCGCGGCTCGCGCCCCCCGGGCCCAAGCCCGAGTGGCTGCGGATCCGGGTCCGCACGGACGGCAGCTTCAACGAAGTCCGCAACATGGTGCGGGACCTGAAGCTGCACACGGTCTGCCAGGAGGCGCGCTGCCCCAACATCTTCGAGTGCTTCTCCCACGGCACCGCGACCTTCATGATCCTGGGGGACAACTGCACGCGACGGTGCGGGTTCTGCGCCGTGGGCAAGGGGGCGATGACCCCTCCCGACCCCGACGAGCCGCGTCACGTGGCCGAAGCGGTGCGCTCGATGGGCCTGCGTCACGCGGTGATCACCTCCGTGAACCGCGACGACCTGCCCGATCAGGGGGCCGGTCAGTTCGTGCGGACGATCGAGGAGGTCCGGTCCCTCGTCCCCGGGACGCGGATCGAGGTCCTGATCCCGGACTTTCAGGGGGACGAGGAGTGCCTGCGGATGGTGCTTGCGGCGCGCCCTCAGATCCTCAACCACAACGTGGAGACGGTGCCGCGGATCTACCGGCGCGTGCGGGCCGGCGCCGACTACTGGCGCTCGCTGGATCTGCTGGCGAGGGCCTCCGCCTTCCGCGACCGCGAGGCGCCCGCCATGATCACCAAGTCGGGCGTGATGGTCGGTCTGGGGGAGACGCTCGACGAGCTGCTCGCGGTGATGGACGACCTGCGCGCCTCGGACGTGGGGATCATGACGGTCGGGCAGTACCTGCGTCCCACCATGGGGCACCTGCCGGTCGAGCGCTTCTACACGCCCGAGGAGTTCGCCCGCCTCAAGGACGAAGGGCTCGCGCGCGGCTTCCGGCACGTGGAGTCGGGCCCGCTGGTGCGCTCCTCCTACCACGCGCACGAGCAGAGCGAGGGCGCGGCGGGGGCCGGCTGAACTGATTCTCGCGAGGGATCGAACTCTTGCTCCGCCCGCTCGCCGAGCTCGTCGACGCCTCCCTGATCTGGCACAAGGTCACGTTCCAGCGCGGGCGGATCCTCAGGACCCTCGGACGCGACTGGGAGGGGTTGGACCGTCCCGAGCATTACGCCGACCCGCGCCGGGTCTACGCCGCCGATGGGCGCGTGCCCGACATCACCGTGACGCCGGATCGGTCCACCGCGCTGTGCGAGGTCTCCCGCTACAGCCACCCGACGCTGCACCCCATCGAGGGGTATCCGTTCTCCGAGACCAACAGGGCGGCGGGGCGTCTCTACCGGCACAAGACGCGCCCCAACGCGCCGGTGGCGGTCGTCTCCCACGGCTGGGCTCACGACGCGATGCGCCCCGTGGAGGTGGTCTTCGTCGAGCCGCTGCTGAAGGCCGGCTTCTCCGTGGCAGTCCCGGCGCATCCCTTCCACTTCGAGCGGACGCCGGCCGGCACATTCAGCGGCGAGCTGATGGTCACGGGGGACGCCGTGCTGACGGTGGAGGCGTTCCGCCAGGGGGTGGCCGATCTCATCGGACTGATCAACTGGCTGCGCGACACCGGCCGGGGCGCCGCCGGGCTGCTCGGCTATTCGCTCGGCGGATACTTCGCGGCCCTGACCGCATGCCTGCGCGATGACCTCGATTTCGTGGTGATCGGGTCGGCGGGGGACTCGGTGGTCTCCCCGATCCTCGACACGGGCCTGGGGGCCAACGTGCGAGAGGACCTCGCGTCGTCGGGGATGCACCGGCGCGAGGACCTCGAGCGCGCCTGGGGGATCATCTCGCCCGGTCGTCTTGCGCCGCGCGTGCCGAAGGAGAGGATCCTCATGGTCTCAGGGCTGTACGACCGGATCATGCTGCGCTCCTCGGTCGCGCGCCTCTGGGAGAGCTGGGGCCGACCGGCCATTCGATGGGAGGAGCAGGGACACTACTCGCTTCTCGCCGTGCCCGGCAGGCTGGTGCGACGGAGCCGGGAGCTCCTGGAGCCCTTCACCGCGTGATCAGGTCCGCGCACCGATGCCCCGCCCGCACCGCCGTCTCGATGGTGGCGGGCATCCCGCGCTCGGTCCAGTCCCCGGCCAGCAGCAGGTTGCCGTAGGGCGTGCGGGGCCCGGGCCGCAGCGGCTCGGTCTGAACGCTGGCCGCGAAGGTCGCCGAGCGCTCCCTCACCACCATCGACCGGGCGACCCCGACGCCGCGCGCGACCGGCAGGCAGGCGCGCACGTCCTCGATCACCATCCTCGCGATCTCCTCGTTGGTGCGCTCGGCGAGATCCCCCGCCGCGCTAATGACGGCGGACAGATGGCCCGCGTGTCCCCCCAGGATCCTCTCCTTGTTGAAGAGCCACTGGGCGCGCCCGCCGATCACCGCCGCGAAGTCGAACGGGGCGATCTCGGAGACGGGCCGTTCGAACCAGAGGTTCACCGAGAGGATGGGTGAGGAGGAGAAGAGGTCATACCGCTCGGAGGGAAGGCCCATCACGCCGAGCCTGGCGAGAGCCGCCGGCGCCACGGCGCTCACGAAGGCGTCCGCCGCGATCGACTCCCCCTCCCGCGTGATGGCCCCCTCGATCTTGTCGCCCGAGAGGGCGAGGCCCACGACGGGAGTCCCGCAGCGCACCGCCCCGCCCCGCGCCTCGATGTGGCGCCGCGCGGGGTCGGCGTAGAGATCCCCCAGACCGACGGTCGCGAGACCGAGTCGGGAGTCGTCCGCGCGGGAGAGGAATCCCTCGCGCAGCACGGCGGCCAGAAGCGAGGCCGGCGCCGTTTCGGGGCTCTGGTTCAACGTGGCGATCGCCAGCGGGTGCCAGAGCCATCTCCTCAGTCCCTCGGTCTGCCCCATCCGATCGAGCCACCGCGACACGGAGATCCCCTCCAGGGCCGCCACCGCCGAAGGAGCGCGCAGGCGGCGCAGCGCCGGGGCCGCTCTCAGAAGGCTGATCCGATCCCGCAGGTGGAGTCCCTTGAGAGTCAGAACCCCCGACAGCAGGTGCCATGGAGCCGGCAAGGGAGGGCACTGGAGTCGCGCCCGGAATTCGCCGCGCAGGTAGTCCACCGTCAGACGCTTCTGGAACCGCACCAGCCCGTCGGTGCCCACCGCGCGCAGGAACTTCAGCGTCTCGCGGTAGCACCCCATGAAGAGGTGCTGGCCGTTGTCCACCACCTCTCCGGTGGCCTCGTCCACGAACGAGCCGGCGCGGCCACCGAGAGTCCGGCGCGCCTCCAGCACGGTGACGCGCAGGCCGCGGTCGGCCAGGGCCACCGCGCAGGAGAGCCCCGCGAACCCACCACCGATGACGACGACGTGCCTGGGTGGGCTCATGCGGCGGTGGCGGGGAGCGAGCGGGACTTCAGATAGACCCTCGTGGCGATGAGGAGCTTCCGGGCCCTCGACAGCGAGACCCGGCCTCGCAGCACGTCGTAGCCGCGCTTCTCGATCTTGTCGAGGATCGCCTCGTAGATCGCCCGCATGATCTCGGCGGCGAAGAGGCTCGGGCGGTCGCGCTCGGGAAGCAGGCTCCGCGCCTGCGCGAACAGGTCCCTGGCGCGGCCCGCCTGGAACCTCATCAGCTCGACGAAGGGGGCCCGAGGGCTCGCGGCGCCCAGATCCTCCTCGCGGCACCCGAAGCGCTCCATCTCCTCGATCGGCATGTAGATCCGCCCGCGCTCGGCGTCGGCCTTCACGTCGCGCAGGATGTTGGTGAGCTGGAAGGCGAGCCCCAGCGTCACGGCGTAGTCGCGGGCGGCCGGATCGCGGTAGCCGAAGATCTCGATGCAGACGAGGCCGACCGCCGAGGCGACGCGGTGGCAGTAGCCGCGCAGCTCCTCGAAGGTGCGGAAACGTCCCGGCCTGATGTCCATCGCCACGCCCTCGATGATCTCCTCCAGATCGCGGCGCCGGATCGGATAGGCCTTCAGGTGGGCCGCGAGCGACCGGGCGATCGGATGGGTCGGCCCGTTCCCATCGCCGCAGGCGGAAGCGAGCTCGGCCCGCCAGAACGCGACGAGTCGCGCCGCCTCCTCGGGGCTTGCCGCGCCGTCCACCGAATCGTCCACCTCGCGACAGAAGGCGTAGACCGCGTGGATCGCCTCGCGCTGCGCCCTCGGCAGAAAGAGAAACGAGTAGTAGAAGTTGCTGCCGCTCGCGCGCGTGAGGCGGGTGACGTAGGCCTGCTCGTTCAAAACGCCGCCACCATCGCCGCGCGCATCAGGAGACGCGCCCAGTCGGGCGGCCTCAGCGACGGGCGCTTCGCGAAGACGTCGTATCCCGATCGCTCGATCTTCTCGAGGATCCTCAGGCCCCCCAGACGCACGAGCTTCAGCTCGAACCCGAGCCGACCCCCCACCTCTCGCGGCAACCCCGCCCCGTGCGAGAAGAGCTCACGCGTGCGCTCGACCTGGAAGCGCATCACCTCGACGAAGGCCGGCGTGGCCTTCCGCGCGGCGAGCTCCTCCATCGTGCAGCCGTGGCGCGAGAGGTCCTCCCGTGGGATGTAGCAGCGTCCCTTGTCCAGATCGACGCCGACGTCCTGCCAAAAGTTGGCGAGCTGGAGGCCCGTGCAGATCGCGTCGGATCGAGCCATGAGATCTTCCTCGCGCCGGTCGAACAGGTGCAGCACGAGCCGGCCCACCGGGTTGGCCGACAGACGGCAATAGGCCAGAAGGTCGTCGAAGGTCTCGTAATGGCTCACCCTGACGTCCTGCTCGAAGGCGGACAGAAGGTCGTGCATCAGCCCGACGGGCAGACCTTTCACCGCGAGCGTGTCGGCCACCGCGATGAAGATGGGATCCTCGGCCCTGCCCGCGGCGGCCTCGTCGAGCTTGCGTCGCCAGCCGGCCAGCAACTCCAGACGCCGCCCGTCGTATGATGCCTCGTCGGCGAAATCGTCCGCCTGGCGCGCGAAGGCATAGATGGCGGCCACGTGGCGTCTCTGGGCGCGGGGCAGCAGCAGGGAGGCGACCGGGAAGTTCTCGTAGTGGTCCCGCGCAATCTTCTGGCAGCGCGCGTACGCGTCGGCGATCCGGGAGGCAGGAAGGGTCATCGTTGTATACTGCGCGTCCTTGTGGCTCGACAATCCGCCTGAGGATATCACCCCGATGCATTGGAGCGAAGAGGAGATCCGCCGGTTCGGCCGGGAGGTGGCCGACCTGATCGCCGGCTACTACGCCGCGCTCGAGACGGTCCGGATCACGCCGCGCAGGCCCGAGGAGCTCGGCCGGCTCTTCGATGAGCCGCTGCCTGAAGAGGGGACCGACCCGTTCGCGCTGCTGGCGGACGTGCGCGACCGCGTCATCCCCGGCTCGTTTCACCTGGGCTCGCCCGCCTACTTCGGCCTCTTCAACCCCACGCCCACCGTCATCGGCATCTTCGCCGACGCGATCGCCTCCACCATCAACCAGAACATGGCGGCCTGGAGCCACGGGCCCGCCGGCTCCCAGATCGAGAAGACCGTCATCCGGTGGATGTGCGACCTGGTGGGGCTCGGCCCCGGGGCCTTCGGCACCCTGACCAGCGGCGGGACTCTGGCCAACGTCACCGCGATGAAGGTGGCTCTCAACGAGAAAGTCCCGGAGGTCCGGCGCATCGGGGTCGCCGCGGCCGAGGCGAGGCCTACCTTTTATGTGTCCACGCAGGCGCATTACTCGATCGACCGGCTGGCCGACCTGCTCGGCCTCGGGCATGAGGGGATGCGCAAGATCGAGTGCGACGCCGGCGCGCGGATCATCCCGGCGGCGCTGGAGCGGCGGATCCTCGCCGACCGGGACGCCGCCCGGCTTCCCTTCTGCGTGGTGGGGATCGCGGGGACCACGACCAGCGGCGCGATCGACCCGTTGCCCGAGCTGGCCGATATCTGCGCGCGGCACCGCCTCTGGTTCCACGTGGACGCGGCGTGGGGCGGGGCGGCCCGCCTGTCGCGAGCCCATTCGGGGCTCCTCGCGGGGATCGAGCGCGCCGACTCGGTGACGCTCGATCCTCACAAGTGGTTCTCGGTCCCCTACACGGCCGGCGCTATCGTCACGAAGGACGGCGGGGCCCTGAGGCGCACGTTCGGGGTGACACCTCTTTATACGACCGACCGGGTCTTCGCCGAGCACGAGGACCTCAACTTCTTCCAGCACGGCGTGGCCGGGTCGCGCCGTCTGGACGCGCTCAAGGTCTGGCTCTCGCTGCGCCAGCACGGGCGGCGTGGCTACGAGGAAGCGGTGAACCGCCAGGTCGAGCTGGCCGAATACCTCGCGCGGCGAGTCTCCGCCTCATCGGATCTGGAGCTGATGTCGAAGCCGAGCCTCGGCGTGGCCTGCTTCAGGTTCGTCCCCCCCGCGCTCAAGGGAGACGACGCCGCGCTGGACGCGCTGCAGATGACGATCCAGCACACGGTGGAGCGCGCCGGCCGCGCCTGGATCTCGACCTCGGACCTGGCGGGGCGGCGCGTCATCCGCGCCTGCGTGACCTCCTACCTCTCCCGCGAGCGCCACGTGGACCGGATGCTCGACGAGATCCGCGCCGCCGGCGCCTCCGCGACGGCGTGAGGGGAGCGCCCGCCTGGCGCTCGTGAATGCCTAGATCCCGACGATCGCTTGGCCTGTGCCACCGTGTTCGAGGATTGGACTGAGGTCTGTCGCGGCTATGGCATGCCCGCTCGCCGAATCCTTCGATGCTGAAGGCGTGTCCGAATCGAACGTGAATCCGGATGCCACGCCAACCGATTCGGACCAATAGCAGCGGCGTGTTACGCCGCGCGGCGTGGACCTGGTTTGGCCGTGTTCGGCGGGCGTTCCGTCACAGAACCGGCACAGCGAGCTGAAGTCTATTACTGGTCATTGTCGCCGTACGAGTGCGCTGGGGCCGTGACTGGCTGCGGTCTTTCGAATGACCGGATGGGTCGGGCGGCATGATCGGTAGCGCTGTCGACTCAGCAGCTGCGCGAGCGACAAGAGCCCCTCCTCCATAGCGAGTGTCGGAGGGGAAATCCCATCGCTACGCCCTCCAATCCTCCCCGGGCATGATGCGGCGCATGAATTCGTCGAAGAGCGGCACAGTGAAGGCCGTGTCGCCGTGTGCTGGGCTCCAGATCATCCCCTTGACGATTAGCTGGCTCCTCGTGGGACCGAGGGAGGTTACCTGGCGCTCGAGCTCTTCAGCGATGTCGCCCGAGCGGTGCGGGCCGGGACCCAACTCCGCCATGGCTCGGAGATAGCGCTTCTCGACCGGAGTGAGCCGCTCGAACCGGACGCGGAAGAAGCTCTCGTCCAGGGCGGCGACGGCGGTGGCCGATGCCTTCTGCACGTCCTCAAGCGTAATGGGAGACGCGTGCGCCACCTGCCAGGAATGCTTCCCCCACTCCTGCACGAAATAGGGGTAACCGCGCGTCTCTTTCACGATGCGATCCAACGCCTCCGGCGTGACATCGACCCCCTGATCCTTTGCCGGCTTGGTGATGGCCAACTTGGCTGATTCGGCGGTGAGGGGACCAATCGTGGGGAAGTCGAACAGTCGTTCGGCATAGGACTTCGCGCGGCCTGATCGGCCCCTGAGCTGCGGCAGGCCGGCCCCAACGAGAATCACCGGAAGCCGCCGCTGCGAGGTCCGATGGAGCGCCATGATGAGTGCCGCGAGCTCGTCCTCCTCCACGTACTGCATCTCATCCGCGAAGATCGTCAACACGGTCTCGGCCTTCTGGGCGGCCGCTCCGGCGGACTCCAGCAGCGCCAGCAGGTCATGCTCCAGGTCCCCGTTGTCGGCAAGCCCGGGCTCCGGGTCGAAGTCGATCCCCACCTCGATGTCCTGGTACTTGACCTTGAGCGACTTGACGAACCCCGCGAGTGCCCGAAGCGCCCGCTGTGCAAAGGCCTTCGCCATCTCGTTGCGCGTGAGCCTCAAGAGAGACTGGCGCAACTCCGGGGCAAGGATGGAGGGGAGGGAACGGTTCTCGGGTGCCTCGATGCGCAAGGTCTCGATCCCGGCCGCATCGGCGTCGTCCCTCATCTGATCCAGCAAGACCGTCTTGCCGACACCCCGCAGCCCCACCATCAGGACGCTCTTGGTGGGTCGTCCGCGCCGCGTCCGCTCGATGGCTACACGAACTGTCTCCTGGAGATCGTCACGGCCCGCCAACTCCGGAGGCCGTGTGCCTGCGCCCGGTGCGAAAGGGTTGGAGAGAGGATCCATGGCCGGGATTATACAGAATTTCGTTAGTTTAGCAAGCGGGGATAAACTAACTAAACTACATAAGAACAAGGGTGGAATTGATGTAAGTCATTATCATAGAAGTGCTTGTCTCTCAATGCATTAGAGGTCGAGAAAACGATGCACGGGTTTCATGCAGACCTCGACGGGCCTGATAGCGCTGATCGAGTGCGGCAGATAGCCGGAGCCAGCCTGTACGTGTTCCACCGGTACGGACGTCCATGGGTGGGCACCGACAAGCCATGGAACCAAGCGCTCGACAAGGCAGGCATCAAGGGGCGGCTATTTCAGCACCCCAGGCACACCGCCGCCCGGAACATGATCCGCGCCGACGCGCCGGGTCGTAGCGCAGGCTCAGAACGCGCAGCGGTGACGTACCTTGAAGCAGGCGTTCTGCATGAGAATATGCCTTGCAGACTCAGACGTCTCGGAGGCGCCCCGGTCGCCGCGGCGGCGCTCCTCAGTGGCATCCGGAGGCGGTCAACTTCAGCTCGCTGCCTGCTGCGGCGGTGCCGAAGCCCGTGTACCCGAGTCCGTCGTCGTACTGGGCGAGGTAGAAGAACGCGCGCCCGGGCGCGGGTGCGGCGGCGTCGGCCAGGGATGCCGGCATCGCGGAGGTGGGTCCCGACCAGAGGCATTCGGCCAGGCCCAGATCGATCGTGCTGGCAGTCCGCACCGCCCCCGCCGGATCGAGCGGCCCTCGGACGACCTGATAACGGGCCGCCCCCGGTACCGGGCTCCAACTCAGCGCGCCGGCGCCGGTGAGCTCCAGCACGAGCGGCTCTGTCCCGGTCCCGGCCATGTCGTGCGGCACTCGCACCGAGAGGTCGAGCCGGGCCGTGTTGGACGAGGCGTCCCGCCCGGTGTAATGGATGACGTACTCACGTCCCGGGCCGGCGCCGTCCCGCTCGGCCCGCAGCAGGAACTCGATGTCGGACTCGCCGAACGCGGCCTCACGGATGTCCCCTGACGTGTGGCCGTCCCCCTCACCCGCGGCGTCGTCCGGCTCGCTGCTCTGGATCGAGTCGAGCTGGAAGGCCGGCGAGGGGTCGCAGATATCGGCAATCGTCGCCGCGGTGGTGATCGTCTCGAGCCGGTGATTGGGGGGCCAAAGAAGAGGAGCACTCGGGCCGCCGGTCATGACGGGAGGCGTCGTGTCCTGCACGACCACGGTCTGTTCCGCCGCCGCCCACGTGACGCCGCCGTTCTGGCTCACCTCCAACGTCACGTCATGCGAGCCCGGTGGCATCGACACGACGGGGGAGGGATCCTGAGAGACCCCGAACGGCCCCGTCCAGTTGAACAGGAGCGGGCAGGTCGGATCAATCGCCACCGACCTCGTCCCATCGAGCGCCACCAGGGCGCCCGCAAGCGAGGTGCACTCGGCCACCAGCGGGGACGGCCCCGGGTCGGCCGCCGGCAGCATCGGCGCGGCGGAGGCCAGCGCGTCGGTCCGCCCGTGCCCGAACGTCTCGTCGGGCCCGGGCTCTCCCAGGTCGATCGCCCGGCTCCTGATCAACGAACCGAGCCGCTCGCGTTCCTCCGCCGCGCCCGGATCGGACGGCGCCCCCTGGAGGCAGGGCGCCATCTGCAGCAGCAAGGCGGCGACCGCCACGGCATGCGGCGCCGCCGCCGAGGTCCCGAAGAAGCTCGTTGGGAATCCACCCGCGCCGGTCACCGCCACACCGTCGATGCCCGCGATGTCGGGCTTGAGCCGGCCATCTCCGGTAGGCCCGCGGCTGCTGAACCCCTCGATGGTATCGTTGTCCGGATCGGAGGCGTCGATCGCCCCCACCGACATGACCCCGCCTCCCGAATCGGCCATCATGGCGACGCTCCCCGACGACGTGTCATAGTTCAGCGTCGCGCCGCCGGGGAAGACCGTGCGGAAGGGGGACTCGATGATGAAGATCTCCAGCGTGCGCGGGTCGGCCCGGTCCAGGTAGTTCTGCACCCTCAGGTCGAAGAATCCCTGGGTTCCGGTGTTGGTGAAGAAGATCGCCTCGAGGGGCGCCTGCGTGCCGTCCTGCGCCGCGCCGCTGGCCGCCACCAGGGCGCCGGTGCTGTTGCGGAACAGGTAGAGGTCGTAGTCGTTGGTCGACGCATCGGGCGGATCGTCCCAGCTCATGATGATCGCGACGGCCTGGTTCCTCAAGAGGTAGATCTCGTTCTGAGGGGACGGGCCGAGGGCGAGCGCATCCGAGGTCTTCGTGGTCGCCTCGAACTGGTGAAACCTCCCCGGAGCGCCCACGAACGTCTCGCCGTCGAGCTCGGAGGGGACGTACCCTTCCTCGTAGTGATCGAGAGCCCGGTTGCCGGCCGACGTGAAGAAGGCCCGGATCGGGTTGGCGGGATCGTTGAGCGCGGATGCGGCGTTGGCCGAAACGGCGCTGGTGCCGTCGTACGGCCCGCCATAGAACGAGATGTCGTCCACGACGACGTCGCAGTTGGCGGCGAGGTAGTTGACCGCCTGGTTGAACTCGAGACTCGTGCCGAAGTTGGCGAACGAGAGGGACGCGCCGGGCGCCAGGTCGTGGACGATCTCGAGCATCGCGACCGCTTCCGCGCCCCGGCCGCCGTTCAGCCCCGCTTCGAGATCTCCGTCCGCCCGGAACGACCTGCCGGTGACGCCGCCGCTGGTGGCCACCAGCTTGGCCGCCGCTCGGACGAAGCTCGTCGGCGGCAGATCGCCCGAGGCGATCGCGGTGGCCAGTCCGTAGATCCCGTCGGAGATCACGCCGATCCGCACGCCGGAGCCGTCCACCCCGTATTGCGTCCGGGTCTGGAGCGCCCTCAGGATCGCGTCTCCCTCCGTGAGCTTCGACCCCAGGTCGGTCGTGGCGTAATCCGGCAGGAAGATGCGCCGCACGCCGGGGAGCGCGGCCGCCGCCTCGAGCGATTCGAGCGGGATTCGGGCCTGGACGATCCCACGGGCCGCATCCTGCGTCTGAAGCGAGCCGCCGAGACCCGGGAGCGAAGCCGCGAGGGAAGCGGGGCCGGCGACCAGCGAGCTTGATGCCGTCGTCTCCACCTGTATGTAGACCTGGATCCCGTCGTCAGGGTCGACGCGCAGCAGCCCGGCGTCGATGGCGCCGCGCAGGGACGGCGACAAGGCCTCCACGGGAAACGGATCCCCCGCCGACAGCGCGGTCGCGAAACAGGGCTGGCGCAGCTCGACGACGAGCCGGCCCAGCAGGGAGTCGAACCTCGGGTCCTTGACCGGCGCCTGGGGGAGGGCGGCCGGTGCCATCAACGGTTCCGGGCGAAGGCCGGGGGGGATCGGGACCCTGTCCGCGGCCCCGGCGGCACCTGCCCTTCCAAGGGTGCAGGCCGAACAGAGGAGGAAGAGGATGAACGACTTTCGCGCGGGAGGAGGCATCGATCGGAATATACCGTGAAAGAAACTGGACGCGTCCGCTCATGCGATAGAATGCCGCCGGCAGGAGGGCTCAGGAGGGCTCATGACCGGACCCGGACCACGGATCGGAATTTTCGGCTGGGGGGTCGTCGCCCCCCGCTCGCGCAACGTCGACGAGTTCCGCGAGAACCTCCGCTCGAACCGCACCTGGATGGAGCCCTTCGACGGCTTCGGCCCCAACAATTTCCTCGTCGGCGTGCCGAAGTTCGACTTCGACCAGTACCGCCCCTGGATCGAGGAGCGCTTCAAGCCGGCCCGGTTCTCCCAGCTCGCCAAGCACTCGGGCAACCTCGTGCGCTACGCCGTGGGGGCCTTCATCGACTCGCTGAGCCAGAACCCCGGCATCGAGAAAACGTTGCGGTATCTGGGGCAGCAGACCCACATCTACGTTGGCACCGGCGTGGGCGATCTTCCCACGATGTACGAGGTGAGCATCGTCTATTACAAGGCGCAACGACATTGGAACCGGTTCTGGGGGGAGCCGGAACGATGCCGGCTGAGGAGCCAGTACCTCGCGGCCACGCCGGCCGCGCGCGAGAAGCTGCGCGCGGAGCACTCCATCCCGGCCGAGCCGGGGTCGTTCGAGGACGAGGCAGAGCGCGAGACCGCCCGGGAGGTATGGGAGGTCTTCTGGTGCGCGAGGTCCGAGGGGCTGCGGGAGTACCTTGCGGCGGCCCGGACCATACAGGCCGTGCCGCTGGGCGCGGACATCGAGACGGGCAAGGAGCGGCTCATCAAGCGCAAGCTCACCGAGATGCGCAAGCTCAACCTGAAGTGGGGCTGCCCCACCGAGCCCTGGAACGCGGTCCATCCCAACCTCATCTGGAATATCCACAACTCGCCCGCGGCCCAGATCTCGATGGTCGGCCAGATCCAGGGGCCGGCCTTCGCTCCGGTGGGGGCCTGCTCCTCGTTCGGCGTGGCGCTCAAGCTCGCGCAGGACGCGATCCGGTCGGGGCAGGCCAAGGCGGTCGTGGTGGGGATGACCGACCCGCCGCCGCACCCGCTGCTGGTGGGGGCCTTCTACCGCGCCAACGTACTCTCCGCCGACGGCGAGCCGAGCAAGCCTCTGGCCGGGCTCAAGGGGACGCACGTGGCGGGCGGCGCCACGATATGGCTGGTGTGCGACGCCGATTTCATGCGCTCGCGCGGCTACAAATCGGTCGGACTCGAGATCGCGGGGATCGGTCTGAGCTCCGACGCGCATCACATCATCACGCCGACGCGGCACGGGCCGCTGCTCTGCATGACGAAGGCGCTCGCGGACGCCGGCATCGGGGCCGACCAGCTCGACACGTGGGACCTCCACGCCACCGCGACGCCGGGGGACTGGCTGGAGGTGGCGACCGTGCGCGAGCTGCTCCCCGCCGGGATCCCGATGACGGCGCGGAAGGGGACCTTCGGCCATGGGATGTCGGTGGGAGGGGCCTGGGAGCTCACCGCTCAGCACCTGGGTGCGGAGGAGGGGGTCCTCTATCCGACGATCCTCTCGCGTGGCGAGCTGAACCAGGCGGTCGCCGCGCTGCACACCGACTTCGTGTTCGACGAGCCGGTCCCCTTCACCGGCACCTACCTCGGCAAGATCAACATGGGAGTGGGCGGGATCAACGCCTGCGTCATCAGCCGGAGGTGGGAGAAGTGACGGTCAATCGCGCCGGCGCTCGAAGACCTCCCCGAGCGTGGCGTAGAGATCCCCGCCAAGCCGGCCGACAGGCTTCAAGGCGGCCGGGTCGATGACACCGGGCCCGCCGCCGCCGGGGATCATCAGGTCGTCGCGCACGTGGATCCAGACGATCTCGCCGATGATGATCGCCGAGCCGGCCACCTCCACGACCTGCGCGAGCCGGCACTCCAGGTTGACGGGCGACTCGACGATGCGGGGCGCCTTCACCCGCACCCCCGGGGCGGTCGTGAGTCCCGCCAGGTCGATCTCGGAGACGTCGGGCGGGTGGTCGGTCCCGCCGATCACGACGGCCCGCATGATCTCCGACACGACCACGTTGACGACGAACTCGCCCGTCGCGATGATGTTGCGCTCGGTGTCCTTGAGCCCCTCGCGCCTGCGGCCCGAGCAGATGAGCAGCGATGGCGGCGATGCCGACACCCCCGTGAAGTAGGAGAAGGGGGCCGCGTTGGTGGTCCCCGAGGGGTCGCAGGTCGACACGAACGCGATGGGGCGCGGCACGATCGCCGAGATCATGAACTGGTAGCCGTCGCGGCGCGAGAGCGTCCCAGGGTCGATCTGCATCGAGGGCCCCGTCAGTTGAGGCTTGCGGTCAGACGGCAGATCGCCGTGATCTGCTTGCGGATGGCCGGGGCATCGGCCGCCGCGGGCCAGATGCGCAGGTAGCCCTCCAGGTCGGCCACGGCGCGGCCGTGGTGGTTCAGGTTCATGTGCGTGAGGCCGCGGTCCCTCAGGAGGTTCGGATCGGCCGGCTCCAGGGCCAGGAGCCTCTCGATGGCGCTCAACGCCCGCTCGTGGTCGTCGGCCTTGAGGTAGATCCCCTTGAGGTTGTGCAGCACCCGGGCGAGGATCTGCTTCTTGCCGACGGGCTCGAAGAAGCGCGCCTCCAGCGGGACCTCCTCGCCGTAGGTGGCGACGAGTCGGCGCTGGCAGTCGTCGGGCACGAGGATCTGCCCCTGGTAGAACGGATCGATCAGGATGTGGCGGCCGTCGGAGGAGTGCCGCACCAGGAAGTGACCGGGGAACCCCACCCCCTCGACCTGGAACCCGACCCGCGTGCCGACCTCCATGTAGATCAGCGACAACGTGATCGGGATACCGCGCTTGCGATCCAGCACCTCGTTGAGGTAGGAGTTGCGCGGGTCGAAGTACTCCTTCGTGTTGCCGCGGAATCCCATCTCGTCGAACAGGAAGGTATTGAGCCCGTCGATGGCCGCGAAGGGATTGCCGCCGGCGGCCCCCACGCGGGGCCGCGCCCGCTCGGCCAGGGCGTCGAGACGGGATCGGTATCCCTCGACGTCGAGGTCGGCGTACTCCTCGCCGGCGATGAGGAGCGCGGCGGTGGTCAGATCGATCTGAGCCTCCGGGCGCGCGATCATCTCGAGGAACCGCGTCCGCGCTTCGGTCATCCGCATCTCCCGTATCGTTACCATCAAACCGGGGGATGTCAAGACGAACGTCGCGCGGAGCTATGGTACCCTCCGCATGGAGCGGCGCGTGATGGGCAACTTCGACTTCGAGTCGGCAAGACGGTTCCTCGACGAAGGCGAATACGTCGAGGCGATCCGCTGTCTGCTCGCCTCGCTGGATGCGGACCCCGCCAACGTCGAGGCCTACGTCGTCCTCTTCAAGGCGTACGACGCCGCCTGGCACGAATCGGGCGACCCGCTGGTGCTCGACCAGATGCGCAAGGTGGCCATGGCCGGCCTCAAGCGCGACGCGAACCCGGAGCAGAGGGCCTTCCTCGAAGCGGCGCTTGACCGCGCCGAGGCGGTGATCCTCGAGGTCCAGCGAGAGGAGGAGGAAGCCGAGCGGCAGGAGGAGAAGCGCCTGCACAAGCTTCCGATCATCAAGGACTGAGCATCGGCCTCAGACGCTCGAAGATCGGCACGTCGGCCGGCGGTGTCGCCAGATCCGGGATCTCCCGCGCGCCGAACCATCCGAGCTCCGAGCAACCCAGCGGCCGGGGGGTCCCCGAGATCTCGGTGAGATAGGTCAGCAGCAGGACGCGCCGATCCGCGTATTCGTGATAGTTGAAGGCGAAGGGCGCGCCGACGGTCGCCTCGACCCCGAGCTCCTCCCGCATCTCCCTGGCGAGCCCCCCCGGCGGGTCCTCCCCGGGCTCCACCTTGCCCCCCGGAAACTCCCAGTGGCCGGCCAGGTGCGAGCCGGCGCTCCGGCGGGTGAGAAGCACCCGACCCCCGCGCAACACCACGGCGGCCGCGACCATCAGGATAGGCTTTGCCTCAGGCATCGGGTCATTCTACACGCGCGGCGACCCGCGCCGCGCCCGCATTGCATCGGCCGGAACGATCGGTTAGTCTCCCCACCATGCTCCCCGAGGAAGCCCATTTCGCACCCTGGGCGCTGCGCTCCGCCCTCAGCCGGGGCCGGCGCTACCCGGAAGACGAGCATCCCTTTCGCTCCCCCTACCAGCGGGACCGCGATCGCATCATCCACTCCAGGGCCTTCCGCCGCCTCGAATACAAGACGCAGGTCTTCGTCAACCACGAGGGAGACCACTTCCGCACCCGGCTGACCCACAGCATCGAGGTGTCGCAGGTGTCGCGCACGGTGGCGCTGGCGCTGAACCTCAACACCATCGTGGCCGAGGCGCTCTCGCTGTCCCACGACCTGGGGCACACCCCGTTCGGCCATCTGGGCGAGGAGGTGCTACACCACCTGATGAGGGACCACGGCGGGTTCAACCACAACCGCCAATCGCTGCGCATCGTGGAACAGCTCGAGGACCGATATCCCGACTTTCCCGGGCTCAACCTCACCTACGAGATACGCGAGGGGATCGCGAAGCATTCGGGGCCGTGCGACCCGCGGATCGCTCCCGAGTACGCACAGTACCATCCCGAGGAGCGCCCGCCGATCGAGGCGCAGATGATCGACCTGTGCGACGAGATCGCCTACCAGCATCATGACGTGGACGACGGCATCGAGTCGGAGCTGCTCGACCCTCGCGCTCTGGCCGAGGAGATCCCGCTGTGGGGCGATCCGTACCGCGAGGCGCTGGTCCGGTATCCGGCCGCCGCCCCCCGCCAGCAGGTGACCGTCGCCCTGCGCCGGATGATCGACGCGCTCGTGACCGACCTCGTGGATACGACCCGCCACGCCATCGAGGCGAGCGGCGTGACCTCGCTCGACGACGTGAGGCGCCGGCCCGAGCCCCTCGTGAGCCTGTCCCCCGACATGGCGCGCAGGAATCTCGATTTGAAACGGTACCTCCACGAGCACCTCTACCGGCACCACCACATCGAGTCGATGAAGGACAAGGCGCGGCGGATCATGATCGCGCTGTTCAAGCGGTACCTCGAGAACACCGATCTGCTTCCCGAGGAGCACCGCGCCCGCATCTCCGCGCTGGGGCGCGAGCGCGTCATCGCCGACTACATCGCGGGGATGACAGACCGCTACGCGATGGACGAGTACCGCCGGCTCTTCGACCCCGACTGAAGGGTCGCGGCTCTCCCGGGCGCCGCTCAAGATCCCGGCCAGGTTCGCCCGGTTCAACCTTTTGGGATCTGGCCTGTCTTGGTGATCGCGGGTACAAGGGGGTGGCCGTCTGGTATAGGGGGGATCATATGCGGCATCACCTGAAGAGGATGCGAGAGGCTGGGGCCGTATCTCTGATGTTGCTGGCGTCGGGGGGGATCCTCCACGCCCAGGCGCCACCCGAGGTGACGGGGCTCCAGATCGACCTGGCCTCGAACCTGACCTGGGACCCCGCGCCGGGCGCGGACGATTACAACGTCTACCGTGGACTGATCTCCTGGCTGGCGGCGGGGAACACCGCGAAGTGCCACGGCGACGAGATCGCCGCTACCTCCTTCACCAGTCCGGCCAACCCCGGCGCGGGGGAGGGGTACTTCTACCTCGTCACCGCCGAGTCCAACACCGCCGGGGAGGGAACCCCCGGGGCCGGCTCGACCGGCGTTCCCCACCTGCTGCGCGGCGGGTGCGATGCGGTCGCGAAGACCCACGTGCTCAACCGCGTCGGTTACGGCTGGGATGAATGGGCCCGCGACCGGGTCGCCGCGCTTGGCCTGCAAGGCTACATCAACGAGCAGCTCGACCCGGCGAGCATCGACGAGTCGGGCAACAGCAACCTCAATACGCGGCGGGCGGCCCTGGTCCCGCCCGACACCATCCAGGAGCTGCAGGGGCTCGACGTCGTCAACGCGGTCTACGCGCGGCGCCAGCTCGAGCAGCAGGTGACCCTCTTCTGGGACAACCACTTCAACACGGACTACCGGGAGAGCTACCAGTTCTTCGGCTTCTACCAGACCCTCTTCCCGGCAACGCGTTTCCTGCGGGCCACGGCCCTCCATTACGATCTCCAGAACACACTGCGCGACCTGGCTTTCAACGGCAACATCCGGGAGATGGTGGAGGCCGTGGCCCTCAGTCCGGCGATGATCCTCTACCTGGACACGGCCGTGAACGTAAAGAGCGCACCAAACGAGAACTTCGCCCGCGAGCTGCTGGAGCTGCACACGATGAGCGTGGATGGCGGCTACACGCAGGCCGACATCGTGCAGCTCGCCAAGGTCTTCACCGGGTGGAACGTCTGCAAGAAGGACGCTTCCGTCGCGGGGGACCCGCTGGCTGTCTGTATCCCGCGCAGCACCTATGGGACCACGACCGAGCCCGCCGGCCTCTGGGTGAACAACTTCCGCACCAACCAGCACGACACGACTCAGAAGGTGCTCTTCGCTGGAACGCCGTACCAGGCGATCATCCCGGACACGACGGCCAACCCGAGCGCCGGAGTCGACGATGTCCAGATCGCCCTGGACGCCATCGTCGCCCACCCGGCCACGGCCCGCTTCATCTCCACGAAACTACTGCAGAAGTTCGTGGCGGAGAACCCCACGCAGCAGATGATCGACGCGGTGGTGGCGGTCTGGAACAACGCCGCCAACCCCCACGGCATGGGAGACCTGAGGGCGGTACTGGGGGCTGTGCTGGCGCAGTCCGCCTTCCACGACCCGGACAAGTACGCCGGGAAGATCAAGACCCCGTTCGAACACGTGGTGAGCGGATTCCGGGCGGCGCGCGGCCGGACCGACGGCGTCACGGTCTCGCGGACCTATCTGCTGCGGATGCAGGAGCAGTTCCACCTCAACCCGGTCCCCACCGGATACTCGGAGCTGGGAGGGGACTGGCTCGACACCAACAACATGCTCGAGCGTCTGAATTTCGGCCTCGACATGACCTCGAAGACCGGCAACAACTTCGGCGCGGACGTCATCGGCCTTCTCACGGCCAACGGGATCTCCACGGCGCCTGTTCCGAACAACGCGCCGGCGATCGTCGACTTCTACTCCGGTGCGCTTTTCGGCGGGGCCCTGACGCCTGCCGAACGCCAGCTCGCCATCGACTATCTCAGCACGAATGACCTGGGCGCGCCGGCCAACTACGACGACGCCCGGATCCGCGAGGCGTACGGGTTCATGATGGGCTTCGCTCAGTTTCTCGAGCAGTAGGAGGGACGATGTCCGACAAGGGATGCGACTGCACGCGCCGTTCGTTCCTGCGGGGCGCCGGACTGACCCTGGCTGGCTTCGGGCTCGAATCGATCTTTCCGGGGGGCTTCATAAGACACGCCCTGGCCGCCGGCCCGTCCGACGGCAAGCGTCTGCTCTTCATCTTCTGCCGGGGAGGCAACGACGGCATCAACACCGTCATCCCCGCGGGAGACCCGGACTACAGCCTGGTCAATCGCCCGACGCTCTACATCCCCAACACGAGCTCGATCGACCTGAACGGCTTCGCCCGTCTCCATCCGGCGATGACCGACCTGATGGAGGTGTTCAACGCCGGCGACCTCGCGGTGGCGCATCGCGTGGGATTCCCGAACAACAGCCGCTCCCACTTCGACGATCAGCGGGTCTGGGAGAACGGCGACCCGGCAAGCTCCAAGTCGTACGAAGGGTGGCTCTATCGGTACGTCCAGGAGAACGCCGTGGCAGCCGGCTTCAAGCTGCCGGTCCTCAGCGTCCAGGCGAATCAGCCGGTCCTGCTGCGCGGCACCGAACCGTTCGTCAACATCGCCAATCCGGACTCCTTCGACATCCTGTACGGGGATCCCAAGCGGAGCAAGCTGGCGGCCGGCTGGGACAGCCAGTACACGGACCTGACGGGGCTGGAGCCGTTCCGCCCGCTCCTGTCGCAGACCAGCGTGAAGCTCATCGACACGCTGGACGAGTACCGGGCCTGGGACCAGGTCAACTGGAACCCCCTCGACCCGAACACGGGCTGGTCCCTCTTTCCGGTGAGCGACGCAACCAATCCGCCCGATCCCGGGGGCCCGGGCGGGCTCAAGTTCTCCAACCAGTCCTACTCCTTCTTCAAGTCGCTGAAGGTCTGCGCGCTGTCGTTTCTCGAGAGCGACCCGGCAAGCCTCAACGGGACGAGGGTGGCCGGCACCGAATTGAACGGGTTCGACACGCACGACACCCAGGGGCAGGTGGCCGGCACGCAGGCGGAGCTCCTCTCATGGCTCGCCTACGGCATGCGGTCGCTACGGGTCGTCCTGTCGGGGGCGGCGAACGATCCGCGCGGGTACCCGGCGATCTGGAATGACACGGTGGTGGTGACGCTGTCGGAGTTCGGCCGCACGACGAAGGAGAACGGCAGCAACGGCAGCGACCACGCGGCGGCCTCCTGCCTGTTCGCGGCGGGGGGCGCCGTCAACGGCGGCGTCTACAACTGCGACCCGTCGACGTGGCCCTCGGGCGTGATGTTCGGAGACTCGGGCCGGTATCTCCTGGTGCGGACCGACTACCGGGCGATCTTCTGGGAGATCCTCCGAGACCACATGGGCGCGGCCCCCGGCACCTCCGACCTGGTCTTTCCGGGCTACTCTTCGCTGGGGCTTCAGGAGCTGGGGCTGATAGGATAGACCGGCAGGGGGGCCCGGTATGCGTCGAACCACACGAGGGGTCTGCGCTCTGGGCGCGGCGCTGATGCTGTCCGGTCACCCGGCCGGCGCGGCGATCCCCCGCCCGCTGAATGTCGTTCCGGCGCAGGGCCTCTCCGATGCCGCCACACGGGTCCTGATCTCCGGTGAGGCCTTCGAGCCTGGCGCGCGCGTCTCGCTCCTGGGTGGGGGTCCTTACGTGGCAGGCGGCTTTCCCCTGACCGAAGGGGCTCGCGCCGTCGAGGTGACGGGCCATCACGCCTGCGTGGCCTACTACGACCACACATCCAAGCTGGGAGGGATCCAAATCCTCGACGTGACCGACCCGACGGCCCCCGTCAAGATCGGCTCCTTCGAGACGGGAGACAGTGGCGTCGGGGTCCAGGTGGCCGATCACATCGCCTACATCGCCTTTCTCAACCCCTACACGTTCCTCGGCGGCATGCACGTGGTGAACGTGGCCGACCCCGCCTCCCCGCTGAGGCTCGGGACCTTCTACACGCTCTCGGACCCTCAGGCGATCACCGTGGCGGGGGGCTATGCCTACGTGGCCGACCAGTACGAGGGGCTCAAGATCATCGACGCGGCGGACCCGGCGTCGCCGATTCAGGCGGGCAGCTACGACACGCCGAGCTCGGCGCGCGACGTGGAGGTCGCCGGCGGCATCGCCTACGTGGCGGACGGCGCCGGCGGGCTCCAGGTGATCGACGTGAGCGATCCGAACGCGCCCTCGCCGGCCGCCTCATACGCCCCGGCAGGGATCGACCTGGCGGGCGTGGCCCTGTCGGGCGGCTACCTGTACGCGGCCGACACGGCGGCGGGGCTCCTCGTCTTCGATCTGGCCGACCCGCGGCATCCGGCGCCGGTCGCGCAGGCGAGGACCGCCGACGCCGCCAACGGCGTCGCGGTGTCGGGAGTGCTGGCGTACGTGGCTGGCGGGGCGAGCGGGCTCGAGGTCTTCGACGTCAGCGATCCTCTCCATCCCCGCCCGGTCGGCGGAGCGGGACAGTACGGCAATTCGGGGTACTTCTTCGGCGTCGCGGTGTCGGGAGGCTTCGCCTTCGTCGCGGATCTCGTCAACGGCCTGCAGGTCATCGACGTTCGCGACCCGGCCGCGCCGGCGCCGGTCGGAGGGCTCGAACTGACGGGCGGCGTGGGGGATGTCGCAGTGGCGGGCACGGACCTCTTCGCGACGGGGGGAGAGGAAGGGCTGCGGCGGGTCGATCTCTCGGATCCGGCCGCGCCCATCGCTTCCGGTCTTCTCGATACGCCGGGAACGGTCAAGGGGGTGGCGCTCTCTGGAGGGATCGCGCTGGTGGCGGATGGCCTGAGCGGAGTCCGGGCGATCGATACCGCCGATCCATCCGGGATGTCCATTGTGGGGGAGATCGACACGGCGGGGGACGCATCGGACATCGCGGTTTCGGGAGGGCTTGCCTACGTCGCGGATGGTCCGCAGGGGCTGGTGATCCTCGACGTCTCGCACCCCGTGGCCCCCGCACGGATCGGGTCGGTCGACACAACGGGGACCGCGAGAGGGATCGCGATCGAGGGTCGATACGCCTACGTGGCGGATGATTTCAGGGGGCTGCAAATCATCGACGTGACGGACCCCGCGGCCCCGATCCTGGCCGGCAGGTATGACACGCCCGGTCGCGCGGTCGGCGTGGCGGTCGAAGGATCGATTGCCTGGGTGGCGGATCTGAACCGGGGCGTGCAGGTGGTGGATGTGTCGAACCCGGCCGCGCCCGCGCTTCTGGCGGGCTACGGGACCCCTGGCGCCGCCGGCGGCGTGGCGATCGATGGCCATCGTCTGTTCGTGGCCGACGGGTACGCCGGGCTGCTCGAGCTGGATGTGACCAACCCCGCGGCTCCGGTCCTGACGGGACGGTACGACACGCCCGGTGCGGCGGGCGGTGTCGCGTTCTCGGGGGGGCTGGTCTTCATCGCCGATGGCGGTGGAGTCAGGGTGGTGCGTCCGAACCCTGGGCTGCCGCCGCCCGACTCCGTCTCCACCTTCGAGATCTCCCAGACGGTACCGGCCGGCTTCACGCCGGGGCCCTACGATCTCCTCGTCACCCATCCCGCCGGCGAGACGGGGTCGCTCCGCAACGCGTTCGAGGTCCTCGGGTGCGGCTCCGGCCAGCTCTCGCTGCGGCTCGTCCCCACCGCCGGCACGTGGAGGCTCGAGCTGGAAGGAGACGATGCCTTCTTCTCGCCGGAGCCGCGTCACGAGGCGCGCCTCGCCCTGCCCGCTCTTCCCGCCGCGATCGACGTCAGGACGGCGTCGGGCAGGAGCGCCATCGACCTGCGCTTCTCCCCACGCGGGGACGCGGCCACGGTCCTGCTCAGCGGCCGGGACCCTGCCGCCATGCGGAGCCTCTGGGATCGGGTCGTCGCGTCAGGAGGCATCCCTCTGCCGCGCCTCGACGCCCGGAGCTACGGCGACCTCCTCATGGACCTCTTGGCCGAGTCGGCGCGACCGCGGCGGTACCGTTTCGAGTTCGATGCGGGAGTCCTCGTCTCGGCACGCGCCTGGGGCGCCGGAGCCGACCTCGTCTTCGAGGCGGAGGCGGTCGGGGCGGCCGGGTGCCGGGCGAGCGGCAGCCTGAGCTTCAAGGAGGCCAGATGAGACTCGGTGGCGCGCGCGTGATGGCGGCAGGGGCGATGCTTGCCCTGGCTCTCTTGAGCGATCCGGAGGGTGCGTTCGCCGACTGCGCCGGCGTCCCTCCCGTCAGCAACACGACCCTCACGACCGTGGCCGTGGCCACCGGGCTGGCGGGTCGCCCCCTCTTCGTGACCGCCCCTCCCGGTGACCGCGACCGGCTCTTCATCGTCGAGCAGAACGGGACGATCCGGATCAAGAGACGCGGCGAGCCTGTCGGACAGAACACACTTTTCCTGGACCTCACCTCGAGGGTTCAGGCGTCGACCTCCCTCAACGAGATGGGCCTGCTGGGGCTCGCGTTCGATCCCGATCACGCGACCAACGGGTACTTCTACGTGAATTACACCGAAGGGGCTCTCGGCGGGCCCTGGTTCACGGTGGTGGCCCGCTACTCGCTCACCGCGGGGGACCCGAACAGCGGCGACTTCGGCAGCGAGACGCGATTGCTGCGATTCCTGCAGCCGCAGTCCAACCACAATGGCGGCCAGCTCACCTTCGGCCCCGACGGATTCCTCTACATCGCTACCGGAGACGGAGGCGGGGGAGGGGACAGCGGTACGGGCCACGCCACCTGCGGAAACGGGCAGAGCCTCGGTACCCTGCTGGGCAAGATGCTTCGCGTGGATGTCCGCGGCATCGACCCGCTGAGCCGCGTGCCCGATTGCGGAGGGGGACCATCTGGATACCGGATCCCCTCGGACAACCCCGTGAATGACGGCACGGGGGGCGGGTGCGACGAAATCTGGGACTACGGCCTGCGCAACCCCTGGCGCTCCAGCTTCGACGCCCTCACCGGCGATCTCTACATCGCCGACGTGGGCCAGTCATGCTGGGAGGAGGTCGATTACGAGCCGGGAGGCTCGGCGGGCGGTGTCAACTACGGCTGGCGCCAGATGGAGGGGAAACAGTGCTTCCGCTCGGGCACGCCAATCAACTGCGATCCCAACGGCGTGGCCTGCTCGGGAGTGCCGAACTGCGACGACCCCGCATTGATCCAGCCGATCCTCGACTACCCGCACTCAGGAGGCGCCTGCTCGGTCACGGGGGGATACGTCTACCGCGGCTGCTCGATGCCCCTCTTCGCGGGGATCTATTTCTACGGCGACTATTGCGCCGGGTGGGTGAAGAGCTTCCGGGTCGTCGGCGGGGTGCCCACCGAAGAGCTGGATCGGACGGGCGAGCTGGGCCTGGGCACGTCGCTGGTCAACAGCCTCACCAGCTTTGGCGTGGACGACGAGGGGGAGATCCACATCATCGACCGGGACGGGACGATCCTGAAGGTCGTGCCCCCTTTCACCGACCTCGAGGTGTCGGCCGACGGCTCCGCGACTCCCTTCACGCTCGCGCCGGCGACCTGGACATGGGAGAACCTCTTCTACTCGACGGGGCATCCGGTGAGCGCCTACAGAGTCTACCGCGGCGCGCCGGGAGGGACCTTCACCTGCGTCCTCGCCTCGGCCGCCCCACAATGGCCGGGCGGCGACACGGCGGCGCCCGGCCCCGGTCAGCTCTTCGCCTACATCGTGACCGCCGTGAACCCGTCGGGTCAGCAGACCCGCACGGGGGATCCGCCCAGGACGCTCTCGCCGGCGGCCTGTCCGTGAATCACGCCGGGTAGAGCTTCAGCGCGTTGTCCTGAAGGATCGCCCTCTTGGCCTCGGGGCCCAGGTAGTCGTCGGGCAGCGCGAGGAACGCGTCGATGTTGGCGCCGATGTCCCGAACGCCGGGGCTGGGCCAGTCGGTGCCGAACAGCGTCCGGTCGGAGATCTCCGCGAGGCGCGGAAAGTACTCCGGCAGGCTCCTCGGGGGGATTCCCGAGAGATCGAGCCAGACGTTGCCATGCCGGCGCACCAGGAAGAAGCAGGCCCCGCACCAGAGGGGCCGGCCGCCGTGGGCCATCACGATCCTCAGATCGGGATGGTCCACCGCCACGTCATCGATCCCCATCGGTTCCCCCAGACGGCTGCGAGCTCCGGGAAAGATCGAGGTCCCCGTGTGGAAGATGACCGGCAGCCGCCGCGCGGAGGCCGTCGCGTAGATGGCCGCCAGCGCTGTCCCCACCGGGCCCGACTCCAGATACTGTTCGGGCCGGATGGCCATGTGAGGCGGATGGAGCTTGAGAGCCCGGATCCCTCTGTCGGCCAGCCGCTCCACGTCTCCCGCCGCGTCGCTCGTCAGGCGCGGGTGGACTCCCCCCACCGCGATGAGCCGATCCGGCGCGGCCTCCACGTAGCGGGCGACGAATTCGTTGGTCTCCGCACCGAACCCCATGATGTCGGGTGCGGGGTAGTTGATGAGGGCCGCGCGCTCCACGCCGGCCGAGTCCAGGTGGCGGAGAAATGCAGCCGGGTCCCGGCTCATCGCCATGATGGCGTCGAAGTCGGGACGCCCCTTGCGCATCCTGTCGAGCGTCTCGGGTCGGAAGGTCTCGAAAGGCTGCATGTGAACGTGCACGTCGGTGACTCGCAGCGAGCCGCGGCGGTTCATGGCGCACAGGATAGCCGAAAAGCGCCTGGACGGACGCCCCGCCGGGTGGTGGTACCCTCACCAGGATGAAGCGCCACGCGATCCTCTTTCTCGTCATCTGCCTTGGATACCTCTGCACCCTCAACGCCACCGACTTCGGATCGATAAGAGACGGTCAGGTCATGCTCGACATGGCCGTCAACCTGCACCAGTTCGGCGATCTGATCGTCGGCTACACGCTCGACCAGGACAAGGGGATCATTCCCGAGGTGGGGGGCGGCGGCCGGTACGGCGTCGGCTATTCGCTGGTCGAGCAGATCCCGATCCTCTTCGTGGGACCGGTGGAGCGGATCTTCGGAGAAGGAAGCAGCAATGTCCTGTTCCCGATGACCAACATGCTGGTCATCGGGCTGACGGCGCTTCTGGTGGCGCTCTCGCTTCAGGCCATGGGCCGCCCCTTCCGCACCGGGGCCCTGGCCGCCGCGGCCTTCGCCTTCGGCACCTTCGTCTGGCCTTACGTCTCCTATGATTTCAGCGAGCCGGTCCAGGGGCTCTGCGTGGCGGCCGCCTTCTTCTTTTCGGTGCGCGCGGCGAAGGGACGGCCCGCCTCCAGGCTCGATCTGGCGATGGCCGCCACCGCGCTCGGCTTCGGCGTCATGACGAAGCCCACGCTCCTCATCCTCGCTCCCGCCTTCGCTCTGTACCTCTGGACCGGTCTGACGGGCCCCGCCAGGCGGCGGGCGCTCACCTTCGCGTGGTTTGGATTGACGCTGGCCGCATGGGGTCTCCTGATCGCCGGCGTCAATCTCCACAGGTTCGGATCATTTCTGGAGTTTGGCTACGGCAGGGAGAGCGGCCAGTTCACCACGCCTCTCGCGGCCGGCCTCTACTACCTGCTCCTGGGGCCGAACCGGGGCCTCGTCCCGTACGCCCCGGTGGCGTTGATGCTTCCCTGGGGCCTCTGGGCCGCCCGGCGAGTCGACCGTCGCGAGGTGATCCTGCTCGCGTCCTTGCTCGCCGCGCTCGTCCTGGTGATCGCCAAGTGGTGGGGATGGGAGGGAG
>DASXTC010000019.1:0-2329 GCA_036505635.1 Candidatus Polarisedimenticolia bacterium | reverse complement strand
GTGCTGGTCCAGGCGGCGGGGAGCGGCGTCGGGAGCGCCGCCATCCAGATCGCCCGCCTCTGCGGCGCGCGCGTGATCACGACGGTGGGGTCCGACGACAAGATCGACTTCGCGCGGGCGCTCGGCGCCGAGCATGTGGTCAATTACCGGACGCAGGACTTCGTCGAGGAGACGAAGCGGTGGACCGGCAAGCGCGGCGTCGACATCGTGATCGAGCACATCGGCGGGGAGACGCTCGAGCGGAGCGTCTACGCCCTCACCCGGCTGGGCACGCTGGTGACCATCGGCTCGCACGACACGCACTGGGGGCGTCTCGACCTGCGCCATGTCTACTCCAAGAACTTGAGGATCCTCGGTACCAACCTCGGCTCCATCCTGGAGTTGCAGACCATCCTCGAGCATCTGGTGGACGGTCGCCTGAAGCCCGTCATCGACCGGGCGTTCACGCTCAGGGAGGCGCGCGCCGCAGTCCAGCACGTGCTGGACCGGAAGAACAAGGGCAAGGTGCTGCTCGTCCCGAGCTAGCCAGTTTTCGTCCAGCAGATCCCCAAGACGGCCTCGGGCAAGATCCTGCGACGGCGGCTCCGGGAGAGCCGCTACGTGGAGGTCCACGCATGAGCGAGTTCCTGCGGGTGGAGCGCACGGGCGCGGTCGCGACCCTCTGGATCGACCGGCAGCCGAAGATGAACACGATGACGGTGGCCATGCGGAGCGAGTTTCCGGCCATCTTCGGCGGGCTCGAGGCCGACGACGGCGTGCGCGTCATCGTGGTCAGAGGCGCGGGAGGCAAGGCCTTCAGCGCCGGCGGGGACGTCGCCGAGTTCCTGACCCTGGCGCCGGCCGACCTCGAGCGGTGGGGGGACACGCTGACCGCCGCCGAGCGGTGCCGGAAGCCGGTCATCGCGGCCATCGACGGCTACGCCCTGGGGGCCGGCCTCGAGCTGGCCGTGGCCTGCGACTTCCGCATCGCGACGCTCCGCTCGGAGTTCGCCTTCCCCGAGATCAGGCTCGGCATGATCCCGGGCAGCGGCGGCACCCAGCGGGCGCTCCGGCTGATCGGGATGACGCGCGGCAAGCTCTTCATGATGACGGGCCAGCGCGTCTCCGCCGAGCGCGCCGAGGCGTGGGGGCTCATCACCCAGGCGGTGCCCAACGACAAGCTGGACGAGGCGGTGGACGCGCTGGCCACCGAGCTGGCCGAGCGGGCTCCGCTGGCACTGCGCACACTCAAGATGGTGCTCGACCGCGGGGCCGAGGCGCCGCTGGAGACCGCGCTCGAGCTCGAGCGCAAGGCGTACGCCTGGCTCAGGTCGACGCACGACTACGCGGAGGGCGTCACGTCCTTCCTGGAGAAGCGCCCGCCGAAGTACACGGGAAGATAGGAGTCATCGAGGACCCCTCACCCCACCCTCTCCCTTCACGAGTCTTCACGAGGGAGAGGGAGTCTGCCTGGCCCCCCTCTCCCCCGCCGAGGGGGAGAGGGCATCCCTCAAGGGAGCGAAGCATGGGCTTCATGGATCTGAGAGAGTGGCTGGCGGTGCTGGAGAAGCAGGGCGCCGGCGTCCGGCGCATCGCGGCGGTTGTCGACTGGGACCGCGAGATCGGCGCCATCGCGCGCCGCGTGCTCGAGAAGAAGGGACCCGCCCTCCTGTTCGAGCACATCAAGGGCTACGAGAGGGGGCGGTGCACGCGGCTCCTCACCGGCGGCCTTGGCAGCCGGGGCCGGATGGCCCTGGCGCTCGGCTTCCCACCGGATACTTCGAACGCGGAGCTGGTCCAGTATGTGATGAAGAAGAACCGGGAAGTGGTGCCACCTCGGATCCTCAGCGGCGGACCGGTGAAGGACATCATCCTCCGCGGCGCCGAGATCGACCAGACGGAGTTCCCCGTCCCCCGGTGGCACTACCTCGAGGGCGGCCGCTACATCCACACGTTTTCCGGCATCGTCACCCGCGACCCGGACAGCCGCGTGATGAACGTGGGCATCTACCGCGGGATGATCGGCAAGAAGAACACCACGCCGTTCCTCCTGATCAAGGGCGGCCAGCACTGGGGGCAGCACTTCCTCAAGTACAGTGCCCGCGGCGAGCCCATGCCGGTTGCCTGCGTCATCGGCTGGGACCCCATCATGCCGTTCCTCGCCGGCTCTCCCATCCCTGCCGGCGTCTGTGAATGGGACGTCATGGGTGGCTACCGGGGCGAGCCCGCCGAGCTGGTGCGCTGCGAGACGGTCGACCTCGAGGTGCCCGCCTCGGCCGAGATCGTCATCGAGGGCTTCGTCAGCGACGACCCGGCGACCTACGAGCTGGAAGGGCCGTTCGGGGAGTTC
>DASXTC010000018.1:0-46364 GCA_036505635.1 Candidatus Polarisedimenticolia bacterium | reverse complement strand
CCGACATCTCCCTCCTTGTGGCCGAGATCGACCAGGGGTTCGACGTGGTGAGCGGCTGGCGCCGGGCGCGTCGTGATCCCCTCCTGCTCCGAAGGCTGCCGTCGCGCGTCGCCAACTGGCTGATCGGGCTGGTGACCGGCGTGCCGCTCCACGACTACGGGTGCACGTTGAAAGCCTATCGCCGCGAGATCGTCGAACAGCTCACGTTGTACGGCGAGATGCACCGCTTCCTGCCGGCGCAGGCGCATTGGGTCGGCGCGCGGATCTGCGAGATCCCCGTCAACCACAGGCCGCGCCGGTCAGGCCTCTCGAAATACGGACTGAGGAGAACCTACCGGGTCCTGCTGGATCTGATGACCGTGCGGTTCCTGGGCACCCACGGGACCAAACCGCTGCACGCCTTCGGCGCGCTGGGGCTCGGTTTCATCGGTGTGGGGGTCTTGACGATGCTCTGGCTGACGTGGCTCAAGTACACGGAGCACATCAGCTTCATCCAGTCGCCCCTGCTGCTGCTGGCCGCGATGTTCGTGATCCTGGGAGGTCAGAGCATCCTGCTCGGCCTGCTGGCGGAGATCTCCGTGCGGACATATTACGAGTCCCAGCACAAGCCGATCTACATCGTCAAGGAGATCCACACCGCGGGTCGGGAGAGGGCGATCAGCGGGGGTTCTTCAGGCGGCTCAGATACTCCTGGCAGGGGGTGAACTCCGGCTGGATCCTGAGGCACTCGATGAAGGCCCTCTCGGCGTCGGCGGGCCGGTTCTTGACCATGTAGATGATCCCCAGGTCGGCCCACGCGAAATAGGCCGCCGGGTTGAGTCGCAGCAGGGCTTCGTTGGCCGCCTCGGCCTCGTCGATCCGGTCGAGCGCGAGAAGCGCCTTGGCCTTGTACTGGAGCGGGCTCCATTCGCGGGGCGCAGCGGCGACGGCACGTTCGGCCTCGACGAGCCACCTCGGGGCGTCCTCGGTCCGGATCGCCCTCGCGCCCGCCACGGCGGGGTGGATCAGGTCGTAAGCGTCCCGGGCTATGATCCGCTGGAACCGCGCGTTGTTCCTCAGGTAGACGATGGCCCGGTCGTCGAAGTACACGAGCCTCCAGTCCGGCGAAGCGTCCAGCCAGCGGAAGAACTCAGGGCTGCGATCGTTGCCGTACGTGATGAGGAAGAAGTCGACCGGGTACTTCCGGAGATAGGCTTCGAGCGCGGTCCCGCCGGCCAGCGCGCCGACGTACTCCCGGTAGAGCGTCTCGCCATAGACGTCGTTGCGGGAATCCATGGCGACCTTCACGCGCGGCCACATCCTGTTGAGCAGCAGCGCGCCGGCGTTGTAGGAGGGAAACCCGTTACCCGTGATCTCATTGCGGGCGATGTAGTCCACGGCGCCGACCGGCATGTTCTCGGCGATGCCGAGCCCCATGTCGCGCTTGGACGGCGGCCGGAAGCCGAAGTAATAGGAATGGGTGAAGGTGAAGTACCCCAGCCACAGCATCACGGCTCCCATCATCGCCAGCGCGACGGGCCGCAGCCAGGGGGGCCCGGCGCGCTTCCACTGAGGGAATCGGCCCAGCACCTGGTTCAGATTGTTCGAGAGGGAGGGAAGCGTCGCCACCGCCGCGTCGGTGACGCCGCGGTTGTGCCTCAGGGAGATTGCGAAGAAGAGCGCGACGATACCGGCGTGGTGGAACTGGAGGCGATGGAGGTTCGCGAGCAGGAAGACTCCGACCATGCAATACCAGAAGGGAGCCTGCCTCTCGATGGCGCTGGGCACCGCCGGGTTGCAGTAGACCCCGGCGAGCTGATAGACGAAGGCGACCCAGACCACGCCGAGCAGCAGATTGGCCACCAGGGCGGCGTCCTTGAGCCCGCCGCGAAGCTCCCTGTGCCCGCGCACGAGCAGGAAGGAGCCGAACAGCACGGCGATCCACAAGACGTAATAGAGGAACATCGAGGAAAGGTTGTAGGACGTGTAGAGGGCCGACTGCCATTCGTAGATCCCCCGCATGAAGATCTCCTGACCGGTCAGCTCGAAGGGAAAGGTCAGGAGGCGGTAGCCGTAGGGGTTCACCAACGCGGTGACGAGGCAGGCGAATGGCAGCGCGGTCACGATCGCGAGATCGCGCGGCGGGATGGCGTCGGTCGTCGCCAGACCGAAGCGATGCGCGCGCACGTACATGATCGCTTCGGCGGCGGCCAGCATCACGAGCATGAAGATCCCCTGGTAGTGACCGCCGTGCAGGTTCGTCCAGAGGATGTGCAGCACGGGGATGGCGTACAACCACCGCACGTCGCGTCCGCCCTCCCGGTAGCCGAAGTAGCAGAGAAGGTAGAGGGCCTCGAACAGATACGAGAAGATGTGCGGACGCTCGAGAAACCGGGCGGACCCTATGAAGAGCATCAGGCAGAAGCAGGGGAATACGATGAGTGGATCGTCACGCCGGAACCGGCAGGCGCCCCAGAGGGCCGCACATGTCGCGAAGATTATCGCGGACTTGAAGAAGATCAGGCCGTTCACCCCGCCGGCGGCGTAGACGAGGTAGAAGAGGACTCCGCTGAGCCACTCGTGCGCGACGTAGTCGTGGTCGGAGGCGGTGAAGGAATAAGGGTCCTTGTCGGGCACGCTCCACGTCTTGAGGACGTTCTCGCCCGTCTTGAGGTGGATCCAGATGTCGTTGTTCGACATCTTGAAGATCGTCAGCGAGGCGATGAGCAGCGCGAGACCGGCGAAGGCGAGGATCAGGGCGCCGTGGTTCCACGCGGCGGGGATCTCGCGTGGGGGCGCCGCCACGGACACGCGAGACGTCCCAGCCTTCCTGGCCATAGGGCGCGGATTCTATCCCAGGGTGCCGCGCTTTGACAACGCGCGGGCCGTCCCGTATATTCCGGGCACTCGAAAAGTACCCGGGGAGCAGCGTGGCAAAACTGTCCAGAGGCCAGGTCGCGGGTCTGGCGGCCGTCGGCGCGCTCGTGGCGCTGACCGGGGCCGCGCTCTACTCCTCTCGGGGTGGGGCGCCAGCACCAGAAGGCGAGCGCGCGGCCGAGACGGCCCCCTCGGCTCCCACCGAGGCACCCATCACCTCTTCCGGCACCCCCTCGCCGGAAAGCTCGAACAAAGAGGGGGCCAGCATCACCGCGCAGGTCGAGGAGATCATGCTTTCTCCGCAGGCCCGGATCCTCGCGGAACGCTTCACGTGTGTCTGCGGTTGCAAGGACATCCTCGCGACGTGCAGCTGCGAGAAGACCCCCGGAAGCCGCGACATGAAGAAGTACCTGCAGCAGCTCGTGGATGAGGGCAAGGCGCCGGCCGATGTGGAGGCCGCGATGATCGCGCGTTACGGCGAGGCCGCCAAGCCCTAGGAGTGTGTCCGAGTAATGGCTCGGGCCCAAGCCATTACTCGGACACACTCCTAGCGTTCCACCTTCAGCGGCGGCGGGAGCGGTCGGCGGGGAGCGCCGAGCCGGCGGGACGCGGGACGCGTCCTCCCCACTTCAGCTTCTGACGGAGAACCTCGAAGTAGTCCTTCTCCGGGAACTGGATCAGCCGGACCGGATTGCTCGATTTGCGGATTCGGATCCGGTCGCCGTGCAGGAATGGCGAACCGATCTGTCCGTCGATCGTCACGTACACATCACCGTGGTTCTCCTCGAGGCCCACCTCGACGAGACTTCGGCCAGGCGCGACGACGGGCCGGTTGGTCAGCGTGTGCGGGCAGATGGGGCAGAGGATCACGGCGTCGACCGAAGGATCGACGATCGGCCCTCCCGCCGACAGCGAGTAGGCGGTCGAGCCGCTCGGCGTGGCCACGATCAGACCGTCGGCCTTGAAGGTGGTCATGAATCTCCCGTTCACCTCCACGTTGATGTCCAGAATCCGCGCGAGCGCGCTCTTGTTGACGACGACGTCGTTGAGCGCGTCGTGGGAGGCCACCACCGATTGCTCGCCGCGGATCATCTCGACGCGCAGACGCATCCGGGACCGCAACTTGTGTCTTCCCAGCAGTATCCCCTCGATCGCCGATTGGAGCCCGGCCAGGGGGATCTCGGTGAGAAACCCCAGGCTGCCCAGGTTCACCCCGAGGATGGGCGTGCGGCTCGACCCCATCTCACGCGCCACTGAAAGGAGCGTCCCGTCGCCGCCGATGACGATGATGAGATCGCTGTAGGCGGCGAGCGCCGGGCGGTCGAGGCCCCGGCCGGCCTCTCCCGGCAGCTCGACCATCTCCGCCGTCTGCTGATCGAGCGCGCAGGAGACGCCGCGCTGCCGGAGCCACCGCACCAGCGGGGGCAGGATCTGGCGAGCGCGAGCCGGCTGCCTCTTGATGACGAAACCGATCCGGTTAATTCTATTCGGGTTCTTCCTGCGTGAGGGTGAGGGCATTCTCGTCGATCTCCTCTGCCTTGAATCCACCGGTCCGGCTGTCCAGGAGCACGAAGTACTCGATGTTTCCTTCCGCGCCGGAGATCGGCGACCGGATCATGGCCCGAACGCTCAGCCCCATCGAGAGCGCGAAGGAGGCGATGCCGGTCAGCGCTCCCGCCCGCAGCGAGCGGCCCCGCACGATCCCGCCGCGCCCGACGTTGCCGCGCCCGACCTCGAACTGGGGCTTCACCAGCGCGACGATCGAGCCACGCGCCCCGGCCGGCGCGCGGTCCGCCTCGAATCCAACCAGCGGCGCGATCCGCGGCAGCACCAGCTTGAGCGAGATGAACGACACGTCGATGACGGCCAGCTCCGGCCGCCATCCTTCCGGCAGCTCCGCGGGCGACAGGTAGCGCGCGTTGATTCCCTCGAGCACCGTGACCCGAGGATCGTTCCTGAGCTTCCAATCGAGCTGTCCATGCCCCACGTCCACGCAGACCACGCGCGCGGCGCCCCGCTGCAGCAGGCAGTCGGTGAAGCCACCCGTGGAGGAGCCGACATCCAGCGCGGCCAGCCCCGTCACGTCGAGACCGAACGCGTCGAGCGCGCCCGCCAGCTTCACGCCGCCGCGGCCGACGTAGGGCAGGGCCGGCCCCGCGACGCTCACCCCCACGAGGGGGTCCACCTGCGTGCCGGGCTTCTCCAGCGTGCGTCCCTCGACCTGGACACGGCCGCTCATGATAAGCGCCTGAGCCGCCTGCCGGCTCGGGGCGAGCCCCCTCTCGACGAGCACCTGATCGAGACGCCGCCTGGTCATCCTCTGCGGGTCAGCACGCCCCGGGCCAGCGCCGTCAGGTGGACCGAGCGCAGGCCCGCCAACGGATCCCTGGCGGCCGCGCAGGCCCTCTCGACGCTCACGGCGGCGCGCCGGCGCGATTCCTCCACGCCGAACAGGGCCGGATACGTGGCCTTCATCGCCCGGGCGTCCTTGCCCGGGGACTTGCCCAGATCCTCGGGGCTTCCTTCCACGTCCAGGATATCGTCCACGATCTGGAAGGCGAGCCCGAGGTGCGTTCCGTATTCGCGCAGACCCTCCTGAGCCCGATCCGGTGCGCCGGCGAGGATCCCGCCCACTTCGCAGCAGGCGGTGATCAGCGCCCCCGTCTTCAGCGCGTGCGTTCGCCGCAGCCGTTCCGGGTCCACGGGCGCGCCTTCTCCCTCCAGGTCGAGCACCTGCCCCGAGATCATCCCCTCCAGCCCCACGGCGCGGCTGACGGTCCCGATCGCCCTGAGGCGAGCCGCCGCCGCGTCGACGTCGCGGCTGAGCGCCTCGTAGGCGAGATTCAGCAGGGCGTCCCCCGCGAGGACCGCCGTGGCTTCGTCGAAGCGGACGTGCAGGGTGGCTCGGCCTCGCCTGAGATCGTCGTCGTCGAGCGGGGGCAGGTCGTCGTGAATCAGGGAAAAGGTATGGATCATCTCGATGGCGGCGGCGGCAGTGAGGAGCCGTCGGGTCACCTCGTCGCCCGCGCCGGCGGGCGCCTGCCGGCAGGCATCGCCGGAGGCGATCACCAGGATTGGACGAAACCTCTTGCCGCCTCCCAGCACGGCGTAGCGCAGGGCCTCGAGCATCCGCGGTGGCGGCGCCGCGGCTCCCCGCCGGGGCTCCAGCAGGAGGCGCAGCTGCTCCTCCACGTCGGCGCGGGCCCGCGCGACGAAGGTCTCCAGAGGCTCCGGGGCCGGTTCCACTGGATTGACGGGGCTCATCGATTCCCCGTCCCGCCGCCCTCCGCCCCGCCGTCGCCGGCGTCGAACGGCGCGGCCTCGGGCGAGCCCTCCTCGTTTTTCATCAGGACCTCGATCCGGCGCTCCGCCGCGTCGAGCTTTCCCCCGCAGAAACGCGCCAGTTTCACTCCCTCCTCGAACATCCTGAGGGAATCGTCCAGCGGGATCTCCCCCTCCTCGAGCTTCTTGACGATCTCCTCGAGCTTGTCGAGAGCGTTCTCGAACTTCATCTCCTTGGTCATGCTCCCTCTCTTTCCGCGAATACCGCTCAATCGGCGCCGCCGGGCTCCGCGGACGTCACGCGCGCGCCGATCCGGCCACGGGCGAGTCTCACCCGCACCTCGTCTCCGGCCGAGACGCTCGACGCGTCCGCAATCACGGCGCCGGTTGCCGGGTCCTGGCAGATGGCGTAGCCGCGGTCCAGAACGGCCAGCGGCGACAGGCTCGCCAGCACGGCCTCGGTGGAGGCGACTCGATCGCGCAGCGAGCGCACCCGGGCCGACATCGCCCGGGCCAGCCGATCGGCCGACGCCGACAACCGTCCCCGTCGCGCCGCGACCTCAGCTCTGAGGCTGCGCGGGGAGAGCCTCTCGACGGCCAGGCCGACTCGCTCGCGACCGTCTCTCAATCGCGACGGCAGTGCGTTTCCCAGGCGCATCATCGACTCGTCGCACCGCTGGCGCGCCTCGGCCAGCGTCCCTTCCACGCGCGCGAAGGCACGGCTGCGGGCGAGGCCGTCCACGCGAGAGCGGCGCCTCACCAGCAGATAGCGGACCGCCTGCAGCAGCCGCGTGAGGCCCGTCTCCACCCGGGAGAGGAGCTCGTCTCGGCTGCTCACCACCATCTCGGCGGCCGCCGACGGGGTTGGAGCGCGCAGATCGGCGACGAAATCGGCGATGGTGAAATCGACCTCGTGGCCCACGGCCGAGATCGTCGGGACCGAGGACGCGGCGATGGCCCTCGCGACGATCTCCTCGTTGAAGGCCCAGAGGTCCTCGATGCTGCCGCCCCCGCGTCCCACGATCATCACGTCGATGGCGCGCTCGCCGCCGAGGGCGGAATACTCGTTGACCAGCTCGATGGCCTGCGCGATCTCCCGCGCCGAACCCTCCCCCTGGACCCGGCACGGGGCGATCAGCACCGCCAGACCGGCGTGGCGCCGCTGGAGCACCCTGAGGATGTCGCGGATCGCGGCCCCGGTGGGGGAGGTCACCACGGCGATGCGCCGGGGCAGCGCGGGCAGGGGCCGCTTGCGCCCGGGCTCGAAGAGCCCCTCGGCCTTCAGCTTCGCCTTGAGCTGCTCGAAGGCGAGCTGCAGCGAGCCGACCCCCAGCGGTTCCATCCACTGCACGTTGACCTGGTACGAGCCGCGCGCCTCGTAGAGCGTGACCCTTCCGCGCGCCACGACCGACAGCCCGTCCGCCGGCCGGAATCTCAGGTGAAGCGCCGGACCGCGGAACATGACCGCGGAGACCTGGCACCGGGCGTCCTTGAGGGAGAAATAGAAGTGCCCGGATCCATGGGCCTTGAAGTTCGAGATCTCCCCCTGGATCCAGACGTCGGGGAAGGCCTCCTCGAGGAGCTCCTTCGCGGCGGTGTTCACCTCTGAGACCGTCAGGGGGCGGGTCTGCGTGCCGGGACGGGCGGGCTCGGACCGCTCCTGCGCGGGCTCCGGTATCGCGTCGAAGAGAGGAAGGCTCGGGTCAGGCATCGTCGCCGCTCACCATCAGCCGGTCGATCGCGCGGGCCCGACCGGTCCCTTCATCCACGTCGAGGAGGACTCCGCAGAGCCTCGCGTCCTTCCGGGCGGAGGTGAGCCGTTCGGGCATGTGGGTCAGAAAGCGGGCCAGCGCCGGCTCCTTCTCCATCCCGATGACCGAGTCGAACGAGCCGGTCATCCCCGCGTCGGTGATGAAGGCCGTGCCGCCGGGGAGGATCCGTTCATCGGCCGTCGGAACGTGGGTGTGCGTGCCGATCACCGCGCTGGCCCTTCCGTCCAGGTACCATCCCATGGCCATCTTCTCTGATGTGGCCTCCGCGTGCATGTCCACGATGAGCACCTTCGTGCGTGCGGAGAGAGTCTGGAGCGCCGCGCGCGCCGAGCGGAAAGGATCATCGGTGGGAGGCATGAAGATCCTCCCCATGACGTTCACCACGCCGACCAGCAGGCCCGACGGGGTCTCGCCCAGGTAGGTCCCGCGGCCCGGGAGGTCCTGAGGATAGTTAATCGGGCGCAGGAGACGGGGTTGCGTGTCGATGTAGTCCGTAATTTGTCTCTTGTCCCAGATGTGGTTGCCGGATGTCAGGCAGTCGACCCCCATCGCGAGGATCTCCGAGGCGATTTCCGGCGTCACGCCGAGCCCGTCGGCGGCGTTCTCCACATTGGCGACCGTGAAGTCAATCCGATGGCGATCGACGAGGCGATCGAGGTGCCGGGTGAGCATCTGACGTCCGGCCTGGCCCACGATGTCCCCGATGAACAGTATCCGCATCCGTCACATGGCGTAGTCGACCGAACGGGTTTCCCGGATGACGCTGACCCTGAGCTGACCAGGGTAGGCGATCTCCTTTTCGATCCGGCCGGCGATGTCCTTCGACAGCCAGACCGCCTCCTTGTCGCTGACCCTGTCGGCCTCCACGATGACGCGCACCTCCTTGCCGGCACGCAGGGCGTAGGCCTCCTTTACGCCGGCGAACGAACGCGCGATCTCCTCAAGCCTGCGGAGGCGTTCGAGGAACTCTTCGAGCATCTCTTTGCGGGCGCCCGGACGCGCGGAGGAGGCGGTCTCCGCGGCCTGCAGCAGGACCGCCTCCACGGTGCGGGGCGCCACCATCCCGTATAGCGCCTGGATGCAGTGAACGACCGCCTCGGGCTCGCCCAGCCTCTGGGCGATGTCCGCCGAGAGGATGAGCGGGGATCGATCTTTGCCCGCTTCGTCGGCGAAGCCGATCTTGTGGAGGAACGCCGCGCGCCGGATCGTCTCGACGCGAGCCGACAGGAGTGTGGCCATGTTGGAGGCGATGTGGGCCGTCTCCCGGCAGTGGTCCAGCAGGGTCTGCCCGTGGAAGGTGAGGTATCCGAGGCGACCGACCAGCTTGAGCAGCTTGGGGTCCACGTCGTTCATCCCCAGCTCGAAGGCGGCGGCCTCGGCCTCCTCCTTCATCGTCCGATCGAACTCCTCCTTCACCTTGGCGACCACCTCCTCGATGCGCGCGGGATGGATGCGCCCGTCCTCGACCAGCTTCTCGATAGCGAGCTTTGCGACCATCCGCCTCACCGGATCGAAGGCGGAGACGATGATCGCCTCGGGAGTGTCGTCGACGATGAGATCGATCCCGCAGGACATCTCGAGGGCGCGGATGTTGCGCCCCTCGCGGCCGATGATCCGCCCCTTCATCTCGTCGCTGGGAAGCGTGACCACCGTCACCGTGCTCTCGGAGTACTGCGACACCGGGACCCGCTGGATCGCCTGCGTCGTGATCCACCGGGCCTCCTCGGCCGCGCGCTCGCGGGTCTCCTCCTGAATTCTCACGAGCGTGGCGGCCGACTCTCGGCGGGCCTCCAACTCGATCTCGTTGCGCAACTCCTGACGCGCTTCCTGCTGTGTGTACCCGGCGACCTCCTCGAGCCGCGCCCGCTGTCTCGTCACCAGGGCGGCCGCCTCGTCCCGCTGGCGGGAGGCCTCCTGCTCGGCGGCGGCCACGGCTGCCTCGCGCTTCTGGATCTCAGCGGCCTTCTCCTCGGCGTAGGCCATCCGATACTTCAGGTCCCGGTCGCGACGTTCGACTCCTGCCTTCTGCTCTTCGATCTCGAGCAACCGGCGCTGCGACTCCTCCTCGAGCTTCGCCTCGGCCGCCTCCAGACGGACCTTGGCCTCGAGCGCTGCTGTCTGGAGACGGGCCTGAGCGTCCTTTTCCGCCCTGGCCAGGATCTCCGCGGCCCCGTCGCGCGATGCGGCCCGGCGCCTCCCCCTGGCGGTGCGCTGGATGGCGAGCAGGATCGAGAGGCCGGTCAGCGCCCCCGCGGCGAACGAGATAAGGAGCAACAGGTTCGAGCTCATCGGGCTATTGTGCCATATGTCCGGGAGCCTGTCCGGGTGAGGACGCGATCGGGGCGACGTGTGCCGGCAGGGGAAACCGTCAGGGGAGGTCCGTGCCCCCGCGCGGGCCGTGTGGGTGAGTCGCTCGAACCTGGTTGTCCAGGTGGGCGTTCCGGTCCCGCGTCAGGCTTCCCCGGAGTCGGCCCGGGCCGAAGCCCGGGCGACGAGGGGCATGCACACGGCGGGACGAGAGGAACCCCCTGCGAATGACTGTTGGCTCGAGGCGCCCGATCCCATCACGCACCCCGCAGGGGAACACGAGTCAACCTTCATCTTAGGACGGTCCGGAAGAGGGTGTCAAGAGAGAGGGCTACCTCCCGAGGGCGCCGTCGAGCATGCGCTCCCATTCGGCCGTCCGGATCGCGACCTCCATCCGCTGCTTCTCGACGTCGCGACGGACCTGGTGGTACTCGTCGGCGATGTTGAGGGCGGCCAGGATGGCGACCTTAAGCGAATCGACCGTCGAGGATCCCGCCGAGATCTCGCCCATCTTCATGTCCACGTAGGCGGCCAGATCCTGGATGTAGGCGGGGTCCCCGCCCCCCCTCAGGTTGTAGGACTGTCCGTAGATTTCCACCTGGATCAGATTGTCTTCATTCGACATAGCCACCGCCTCGCCGGTTGGGTCCGGCTGACCCGTCGCGTCAGGACGCTTCGACTTCCTCGATGATGCTGATCATCCTCTCGATTCGCTCGCCGAGCAGGGAGCGCTCGCGCTGCAGTTTGTCGATACGCGCCGCCGCCTCCGCATCGTCCTTCCTCATCGAGAGACGCTTCACCTCGTCGCGGGCGCTTCTGAGCTGTTCCTCAAGGACGCTGCGGTCCTCCCGCAGGGACCGGATCAGGTCGGTCGCCCTGCGAATCTTCTCCTCGAGCACTTCCATCTTGTCCATCAGGGAGTGTCCCCCTCGTGCTGGTTCCTGTCATCAGTCTCGCGTCACCGATCAGGTGCGCCAGGATTCTAGGATGAAACGGCCCGCGAGGGCTAGTCCAATGAGTCGGCTGCGCCGTCCGCTCAATCCCTCAGCTTCGCGCCAAAGCCGGCCTCGAGCTTTTCCAGGATCTTCTCCTGAAGCTCCGCCACCTCCTGGGTGGAGAGGGTCCGCTCCGGGTGCTGGTAGACGATGTTCACGCTGAGCCCCACGGTCCCGGCAGGGAGCCTTTCGCCCGGATAGCGATCGAAGACGGAGACGCTGGCGATGCGGTCGGGGGCCGCATCGCGTATCGAACGCTCCATCCCGCCGTAAGGCTGGTCCTTGCCGACGATGAGGGACAGATCGCGCGACACCGCCGGGAATCGGGGCAGCGGTCTGAAGGCCACGGGCGGAAGCGTCATGGCGAAGACCTCGGTGAGGTTCACTTCCGCGACAAGGACCTCCTGCCTGATGTCGAGCCTCTCGCGCCAGGCCTGTGTGAGGGCGCCGAGGCGTCCCACGCGACGCGTCTCCCCGTCCCGAGTCCCGGATGCGAGCAGCAGGGCGGCACGGGACGTGTCGAGAGCCTCCGAGCCGCCCAGAGGCTCCACGCCCGCGCAAGCGCCGATCTCCGCGAAGATCGATTCGAGGAGTCCCTTCAGGTCGTGGAAGGTCGCCTCGCGCCGCGGTTCCAGCCAGTGCGGCGGCCTGGCATTGCCGGTCGTCACGATGCCGAGCGTGACGATCTCCTCCACGGGGCCCGCCGGCGGGTGTTTGCGATCCTCGTGGGGAGGAGGGGCAGCCTGACCGCGGCGAAACGTCCGGCCGATCTCGTAAAGACGGACGTCCCGGGTCCCGTGGTTGAGGTTGTGAGCCACCGAAGCCAGCAGACCAGCAAGCAGAGTGGTCCTCAGTATCTCCTGGCCGGCGGCTATCGGGTTGGCCAGCGAGATCGGCACGATAGCCGGCTCGTGGGGGTCGAGGCGCTGGCGCAGCCCCCAGTCGTCTCCCGGCGACGAGAAGGACGAGGTCATCGCCTCGCTGTAGCCGGCCGCCGAGAGCGCCCGGCGGATCGCCGGCTCCCGGCGATGACCAGCCCGGTTGATCCCGCCCGTCCCGGCGATCTGCGGCAGGCGCTCGGGCACGTTCTCGTAGCCGATGTGGCGCGCCACCTCCTCGATGAGGTCGACCTCATGCTCGATGTCCTGCCGGTGGGAGGGCACCTCGACCTCCAGGCCCTCCTCCCTGCGAGCCACCGCGAACTGGAGCGCGACGAGCGCCCGCTCGATCTCGCCAGGATCTACGGGGAGGCCAACCAGCCTCGAGACGCGGGCCGCCCGCAGGTGCAGTCGTCTGGAGGCCGGCGGCGCAGGGCGCGCCTCGAGGACCCCGGGGCAGATGCTTCCCCCGGCTACCTGCTGGATCAGCTCCGCCGCCCGGTTCAGCGCCACGACCGTCGCTTCGATGTCCGCGCCCCGCTCGAAGCGGTAGGAGGCGTCGGTGGAGAGTGGGAGCCGCTTCGCGGTGCGACGGACGGAGACGGGATCGAACCAGGCGCTCTCGATGAGCAGGCCGGTGGTGCGCTCGGAGACCATCGTGGCGGTGCCCCCCATTACTCCGGCGATCGCCACGGGGCGCTCCGCGTCGGCGATGACCAGCGTATCGGGTGTCAGGGTCCGGGCCACGCCGTCCAGAGTGGTGATCGACTCCGCGCGCCGCGCTCGCCGCACGCGGATCTGGCGGCCGGCCAGCGTGTCGAGGTCGAAGGCGTGCAGCGGGTGGCCGAACTCCCAGAGCAGGTAGTTGGTGACATCCACGACGTTATTGACGCACCGCAGCCCCACCGAGGCGAGCCGGCGGGCCAGCCACTCCGGGCTCGGACCGATTCTCACGCCCTGCATCACGCGGGCCGAGTAGCGGCCGCACAGGTCGGCGTCCTCGATCCGGACGGTGGCCAGTTTGGAGGCGGCGGGGCTTCCGGCGGTTTCGGCCACGCCGGCTGGATAGGGACACAGAGCGTGGCCGGTCGCCGCGGCGATCTCCCGCGCCACTCCGTAGACGTTCATGCAGTCGGGCCGGTTGGAGAAGACCTCGATGTCGATGATCGTGTCGCCCTCGGGCCCGCCGCTGATCGTCTCCACCGGGAGCCCGGCAGAAGTGAGGCGGCGCGCCAGATCGACGGGCGAGACGGACACCTCCACGAACTCCCTGATCCATGCCAGGCTGAACTTCAAAGCGCCCCCCTGAACTGCTCCAGGAAACGCAGGTCGTTCTCGAAGAGGAGCCGGATGTCATCGATACCGAACTTGACCATGGCGAGCCGGTCCAGACCGAACCCGAACGCAAAGCCCGTGTACTTCTCGCTGTCGTATCCCATGACGTCGAAGACCGCCGGATGCACCATCCCGGCGCCCCCCATCTCGATCCAACCGGAGCGCTTGCACGTCCGGCACCCCGCGCCGTCGCACAGGAAGCAGGAGACGGCGAACTCAGCGCCCGGCTCGACGAAGGGGAAGTACGAGGGGGAGAGCCTCACATTGACGCGCCGGCCGAAGAGACGCCGCCCCATCTCCAGCAGCGTCCCCTTGAGATCCGCCAGGCTGATCCCCTCGTCCACGGCGAGCCCCTCCACCTGATGGAAGATGGGGGAGTGGGTCGCGTCGGGCGCGTCGCGGCGGAACGCGCGCCCAGGGCAGATGATCTTGAGGGGGGGGCGGGTCTTCATCATCGTGCGGATCTGCGCGGGAGAGGTGTGAGTCCTGAGGAGGCCGCCCCCCTCGAGGTAGAAGGTGTCCTGCATGTCGCGCGCGGGGTGGTCGGGCGGGATGTTCAGCGCGGTGAAGTTGTGGAAGTCGGTTTCCGCCTCGGGGCCGTCCTCCACGGTGTACCCCATCGCGAGGAAGATCTCCTCGATCTCGCGCGTCACCAGCGTGACGGGGTGCGTGCAGCCGGCAAGACGGGGGACCCCCGGAAGGGTGATGTCGATCTTCTCGCCGGCAGGAGCGTCGGCCGCGCCGGCGGCCCGCTCGAGCGCCTCCTCGATCTCCTTCTTGAGCTGGTTGGCATCGGCTCCCGCGGAGCGCCGCTCCCCGGCCGGGAGGTCCTTGACCTTCTTGAGAAAGCCCGTCAGGCGCCCCCGGGCGCGGCCGAGGAAGTCGTGACGCACCTCCTGCAACGCGGCCTGGCGCCCCGCGGCATCCGCCCGGGAGAGCGCGTCGCGCAGCCGGGCCTCGAATTCATCCCGGATCCGGGGGACTTCCGACACGGCCGGCTCAGGCTGCGGGCGAGGCGATGCCGAGGGCGGCGCGAGCCTTTCCCGCCACCTCGCTGAAGCCGGCCGGGTCCACGATGGCGAGGTCCGACAGCACCTTCCGATCCAGATCGATGCCGGCCTTCTTCAGGCCGTCGATGAACTGGCTGTAGGAAAGCCCGTTGAGGCGCGCGGCGGCGTTGATCCGGGTGATCCAGAGCCTGCGGAAGTCCCGCTTGCGGGCTCGACGATCGCGGTAAGCGTAGCCGAGCGACTTCTCGACGGCCAGCTTCGCGACCCGGTGCATGCGGCTCTTGCCGCCGTAGAAGCCGCTCGCCAGCCCGAGTATCTTCCGGCGGCGATCCTTTCGCTTGGTCCCTCTCTTTACCCTGGGCACTCTCTTCTCCTGTCGCCGCCGTCCCGGCAGCCGATCATAGGTACGGAATCATGCGGCCGATGCGCTTGAGGTCGGCCTTGCTCACGAGCGTTTCCTGATCGAGATGCCGTTTTCGCTTCGTCGTCTTCTTGGTCAGTATGTGGCTCTTGAAGGCCTTCGCCCTCTTGATCTTGCCTCCCGCGGTCTTCCGGAACCGCTTGGCGGCGCCACGATGCGTCTTGAGCTTGGGCATTGGACCGCTCCATCACTTCGGTTGAGCCGCGTACGCCGCTACTTCTTGGGGGCGAGAAGCATGTACATCAGCCGGCCTTCCATCCGCGGGTGGGACTCGACGACGGCGGCCTCGATCAGCTCCTGTCTGAGCCGTTCCAGGATGTGCCTGCCGTAGTCCGGGTGCGCCACCTCGCGGCCACGGAACATCACCGAGGCCTTCACCTTGTCCCCCTCGGCCAGGAAGCGTTCGATGTGTTTCTTCTTGAACTGGTAGTCGTGCTCCTCCGTCTTGGGCCGGAACTTCACTTCCTTGACCTGGATGATCTTCTGCTTCTTCCTGGCGTCGTGCTGTTTCTTGTTGAGCTGATACAGGTACTTGCCGTAATCCAGGATGCGGCAGACCGGCGGCGCCGACTGGGGGGCCACCTCCACCAGATCGAGCCCCCGCTCCTCGGCGAGGGTCAGCGCCGCCTGGGGCGTCATGATGCCGAGCTGGCCCCCTTTTTCATCGATCACGCGGATCTCCCGCGCCCTGATCTTGTCGTTGATACGGACCTTGATGTCTATAGACGTCACCTCCGAAGTGCCTTTATACGGGCGCGCTGCGGCGCCGCGCCGCCCGGCTGCCCCGGGCGATCATGGCTTGAGCGCCCGCGTCGTCACGATGTCCGAGAGCATGGCCTCGAATCCGGAGACGGGCATCGCGCCCCGGTCCCCCTCGGACCGGGTGCGGACCGCGACGGCGCCGGCCTGCGCCTCGCGATCGCCGATGACCAGCATGAAGGGGATCTTCTGGAGCTGCGCTTCACGGATCTTGTGGCCGATCTTCTCGTTGCGGGCGTCCATCGTGGCCCTGAACCCCTTCGCGTGCAGGCCGTCGCGCACCTGCCGGCCGAACGGGATCACGCGGTCGGTGATCGGCAGCACGATCGCCTGCACCGGGGCCAGCCACGCGGGAAACGCCCCGGCGTAATGCTCCGTCAGGATCCCGATGAACCGCTCCAGCGAACCGAGCATCGCCCGGTGGATCATCACGGGACGCGCCTCGCCTCCCTCCGGCCCGGCGTATTTCAGATCGAACCGTTCGGGCAGCGTGTAGTCCATCTGGATCGTTCCGAGCTGGTGCTCGCGTGCCAGCGCGTCGAGCACCCTGAAGTCGATCTTGGGCGCGTAGAAGGCGCCGCCTCCCGGGTCGATCTGGTAGGGGCCTCCCTCCTGCTCGATCGCGCGCTTGAGCAGCGCCTCGGCGCGGTCCCACATCTCGATGGTCCCCTGGAACTTCTCCGGTCGCGTGGCCAGGTAGACCCGCGCCTCGAACCCGATGTCCCGGTAGCACTCGTTGATCATGCGGATGCAGCCGCGGACCTCGTCCTCGAGCTGGTCCGGCGTGCAGAAGATGTGGGCGTCGTCCTGCGAGAAGGAGCGCACTCGCGTCAGGCCCGCGAGAACCCCGGACCGCTCGAACCGGTGGAGCCTGCCGAAGTCGGCCAGCCTCATCGGCAGGTCGCGGTAGGAGCGCCGTTCGTTGCGGTAGATGACCGTGTGGCCGGGGCAGTTCATCGGCTTGACGGCGAAGTCCTTCTCGCCCGCTCTCGCGAAGTACATGTTGTCGCCGTAGTTTGCGAGGTGACCGGACTGCTCGAAGAGGGACAGGTCGAAAACCTGCGGGGTGATCACCTCGTCGTAGCCGTACTTGCGATAGAGCCCTCGCACGTAGTCCACGAGCGTGTTGTAGATCGCCGCCCCCTTCGGGTGGAAGAAGGGCGAGGCGGGCGACTCCGCGTGGAACGAGAAGAGGTCCAGCTCCCGGCCCAGCCGGCGGTGGTCGCGCTTCTTTGCCTCCTCGATGCGCGCCAGGTGGCCGTCGAGCTCGTCCTTGGTGAAGAACGAGGTGCCGTAGATGCGCTGGAGCTGCGCGTTGCGCTCATCCCCCTTCCAGTAGGCCCCCGCCACGGAAAGGAGCTTGAAGGCCTTGATCCGCCCGGTGGAGGGAAGGTGCGGACCGCGGCAGAAGTCGATGAAGGTGTCCTGCCGGTAGCAGGAGACCACGGGGCCCCCCTTCTCCCGGACCAGCTCGACCTTCAAGGCGTCCTTCTGCTCCTCGAAGATCCTCAGCGCCTCCTCCTTCGGCATCTCCACGCGCACGATCGGGACGTCGCGCCGGGCGATCTCGGCCATCCTGCCCTCGATCCTCTCGAGGTCCTCCGGCGTGAAGGGTTCGGCTCTCAGGAAGTCGTAGTAGTAGCCTTCGTCCACGACGGGGCCGACCCCGATCTGAACCTCAGGGAACAGCTCCTTGACGGCGTGGGCCGTGAGGTGGGCGGTCGAATGGCGCAGGACCTCGAGGGCCTCCGGGTCCTTCTGCGTGAGGACCTTCAGCCGGCAGGGTGATTCGATTCGCTGCCCGAGGTCGACGATCTCGTCGTTGGCCAGGGCCGAGACGGCGTCCCTGGCCAGCCCGGGTCCGATCGAGCGCACCACCTCGCCGACCGTGACACCTCTGGGGAAGGTCATCTGCTTCCCATCGGGGAGCGTGACGATGATGGCTTCGCCCGACACTGTCGCCGACATCACTCACCTGCTTCTTGAAAATCAAACTGGTAGGCGCGAGCGGATTTGAACCGCTGACCCCTACCGTGTCAAGGTAGTGCTCTCCCCCTGAGCTACGCGCCTACTGAGTTCGGGGACGGGTAGGAAAATGGACCCGTGGCCTGACCGTAATGTCAAGTGGCCCAGAAATATAACAGAGCCCTCGAAGAGGTGTCAACGCGCCTCCGGGGGGCTCAATCCGGGATCATCAGGGTGACCTCCACCGGGAGGGGCCCGTCGCGTTCGCCCCCAGCTTCTTCGGGTCGGCGGTGGTTTCCCGGTGACCTTGCGATCAGGGCCCCTCCGGGACGATCCTGTGGATGTGAAGAGGCTTTTATTGGTCCTCGCGGTTCTGGCGGCGCTGAGCGCGGCCTGCGCCGAGATGCGTCCGAACCTGGTCGAGCTCTACCCGCACGCCGCGACCCTCCCTCACCGCCCCGTGATCATCGTCCCCGGAGCCTTCGGCTCCAGGCTGAGGGACGAGCGCACGGGGGAGGTCGTCTGGGGACGCCTGGCGAACCTGCTGACGAGCCGCTTCAAGCTCGCGCTCAACCCCCTGCGCGCCGAGCGTACCGATCTGCTCGACCTGCCGATCGACTCCACCGACATGACGGCCAACCGGGACCACCTGCTCGCCTACGACATGTTCGATGGCGTGGCGGGACGCGCGTTCTACAAGCGGATCGTGGCCACCCTGACCGGCGTGGCCGGCTATCGATTCGGCGACATCAACGACCCGCGGCCCGGGCAGGACTGCTTCGCCTTCCACTACGACTGGAGGCGCGACGTGGTGGAGAACGGCCGGCTGCTCGGCGAGGCGATCGCGAGGGTCCGCGCCGCCGCGGGGGGTCCACACGGCGAACTCCCGAAGGTCGATCTGATCGCGCACAGCCTGGGCGGGCTTGTGGCGCGCTATTACGTCAAGTACGGGACGCGCGACGTGCTGGGGGACCGACGGGCCGTCCTTGACTACTCCGGCGCGCGCGACGTCGACACGGTGGTCCTGATCGGCGTTCCCAACGAAGGCTCGCTCGACTCGCTGCTGTCCCTCAACGAGGGGATCCGGATCGCGAGGCCGCTTCCTCCCGAGGCGATCTTCACGATGCCGGCGGCCTACCAGACGCTGCCGCGCCTGAGGATCGGGCCATTCATCGACCCATCCGGACAACCTCTCGACATCGATCTGTACGAGCCGTCCAACTGGGAGAGGTACGGGTGGTCGGCGTTCGCGCCCGCGAGCCTTCGCAGGCTCCGCGAGGAAAGCGTTCGCGAGTTTGGCCGCGAGGAAGGGCAGCGGAGATACGACGGGAGGATCGAGAAAATGCGGGCCTTCCTCGCGGCGGCCCTCGAGCGGGCCGGTGGGCTCAACCTGGCGCTGGATCGCAGAGGGCGTGTCGAGGACCCGGTGCATTACTTCGCGTTCGGCGGGGACTGCACGTCGACCCCCGCCCGGGCGATGATCGTCACAGGGGAGAACGGCGCCGTCCGGACGATCACGCGCTTCAAGGATCTGCCGGGGCGTTTGGCCACGGCCGAGATCCAGCGTCTCATGGTGGAGCCTGGCGACGGATCGGTGACGCGGTCGAGCCTGCTTGCCCGGCACAGCGGCGACGCGGCGAACGATCCGATGAGCGGTTTGCACCTGGATTATTCGCTCTTCCTTTGCGACACGCACCGGCACCTGACGGAGAACATCACCTTCCAGGACAACCTCCTGCAGTTCCTCCTGTACCGGAGGTGAGGGCCGCGTTGATCGCTTCGTGAGGTCGCGCCTGCCGCCGCCTGCTTGACGCACGCCGGCAGGCGCATAGATTCCCACCCCGGCACCGGCCCGACCTTCTTGCAGGGAGGATTCCGTGGGTTTCTTCGACAACCTCAGAAAGCAGGCGGCGTCCCAGTTCGTCGAGATCCTCGAGTGGCTCGACGACTCGTCCGATTCGCTCGTCCACCGGCTCCCGGTGTACGACCAGCAGATCAAGATGGGGGCGAAGCTGATCGTGCGTGAGAACCAGCAGGCCCTCTTCATCAACGAGGGGAGGGCGGCGGACCTGTTCCGTCCGGGCACGCACACGGTCTCCACGCGCAACGTGCCCGTTCTGGCCGCGCTGAAGGGCTGGAAGTACGGCTTCCGATCCCCCTTCAAGGCCGAGGTCTACTTCTTCAACACGAGGCTCTTCCCCGACCTCAAGTGGGGAACCTCCCAGCCGGTCATGATGCGCGACGCCGAGTTCGGCATGATCCGGCTTCGGGCGCACGGGACTTTTGCTCTCAGGGTCGCGGACGCGAAAAAGCTCTTCTCCGAGATCGTCGGGACTCGGGGCCTGACGACCACCGAGGAGATCACCGGGCAGCTCCGCTCCATCATCGTGACGCGGTTCTCCGACACGGTGGCCGAATCGAAGATCCCCGCCCTCGACCTGGCCGCGCACCTCGACGAGCTCTCGGAGCTGGGGGCGAAGGCAATCGGCCCTCAGGCCGCCTCCTTCGGGTTGGAGCTGTCGCGGTTCTTCGTCGAGAGCCTCTCGCTTCCCGAGGAGGTTCAGGGCGCGATCGACCAGCGTACGCGTCTGGGAGTGATGGGTGATCGGATCCCGCAGTTCGCCCGGATGCAGGCAGCCGAGGCGATCACGATCGCGGCGGGCGCCTCCGGCGGGGCGGCCGGCGCGGGCGTGGGGCTCGGCGCGGGGATGGCCATCGGCCAGACGATGGCCGGGGCGATGCCCCCCCTGATGGAGCCTGCCGGCCCTTCTCCGGTGGCCCCGCCCCGTTGGACCATCAACATCGAGGGGCGTAATTTCGGGCCCTACTCGGAGCAGGCTCTCGGTGAGATGATCCGCACTGGTCAGGCCGATCCGGCCACTCTCGCCTGGAGGCCGGGGGCGTCGGCGTGGGCTCCTCTCTCCAGCTACGACGAGCTGAAGGTCTGGATGCCTGAAGCCCCCCCGGCGCGCCCTGAGGTTCCGGAGAAATAAAGGAAGGCGCACACGAGGAGGATGAGCGCAAGCGCTCCCGCCTCTCCCGCGACCAGGCCGAGGCGCGGCGCCATCGAGCGTGGGGCCGCGCCGGCCGCCACGAGCCCCGCCACCAGAACCCCGGCCAGCCCTTCCCCCGCCACCAGCCCGGAGGCGGACAGGATTCCCGGATCGCTCTGGCTCTCCTCGTTATTTTTTCCGGCGCCGCGGAGCACCAGCGCCCTGACGCACCCGCCGAGGTAGATCGGCGCCATCGAGGAGAGGGGCAGGTAGACTCCGATGGCGAAGGCGAGCCCCGACACCCCGCACAGGATCGACGAGAGCGATATCCCCACGCCAGCCAGGACGATCCCCCACGGCAGCTCGCCGGCCAGGACCCCTTCGATGATCGTCTTCATGAGGGTCGCCTGCGGCGCCGCGATCTCCCTGGAGCCGAACGTGTAGGCGCTTCCCAGGAGCATCAGGGTTCCCGCCACCGCCCAGCAGGCAAAGCTCGCTCCGATGAGCTGCCCGAGCTGCTGTCGGGCCGGGGTCGCCCCCACGAGGTATCCGGTCTTGAGATCCTGGGAGATGTCCCCGGCCTTCGACGCCGCGATGGCGACGATGGTGCCCACCGTCAGGACCGCTGCGCATGCCTTCACGCCGGTCCAGCCGGCCGCGGCGAAGATCGAGGCCACCCCCAGCAGCGTCACCAGAGTGATCCCGGAGGTGGGCTGCGACGAGACACCCACGATGCCGACGATCCGCGCCGCCACGGCGACGAAGAGGACCCCGAACAGGCCCACGCCCGACGCGCAGACGAGACGTTGCGTGAGATCCATCTCGCCGGCGAAGACGCCCGGCACGAAGGCCGAGATCAGGACCACGAGGACGACCCCCGCCAACACGAACCCACCGGGCAGGTCCCGATCGGTCCGGGTCACCATCCCCGCGACGGCGCCCGCCCGGCTCCCGCGGAGCCCGCGGAACACGGCCGCCATCGCGCCCACCATCGTCGGCATGTTCCTCATCACGGTGATCAGGCCGGCGGTGGCCACCGCACCGGCGCCGATGTAGCGGACGTAGCGGGCCCAGATCTGCCCGGCGTCCATGTCGGCGATCAGGAGCCTGGTCTCGGGATAGAGGGGGGAGCTCAGCGTGCCGCCGAGCCACGCGATGAGCGGAATCAGAGCCAGCGACGACAGGATCGAGCCGGCCACGATCACCGCCGACTGCCGGTAGCCGAGGATGAAGCCGACCGCCAGCAGCGCGGGCGCGAGCTCGAGCGCCACCTCGGCTTTGGGCAACAGGGGGAGCTTCGTGGAGACGTCGGACGACACGAGGAAGAGGAGTGACACGACGATCTTGATGGCCGCGCCCAGCGCCATGCCGCGGAAGATCCAGGCGCTGCCTGTGGCGCCGGCCGCCGTGGCGCGCAGCACCTGGGCGCAGGCGGTCCCCTCGGGGAAGGGGAGCTCGTCGTGGGCCTGCACGATCAGCAGGCGGCGCAGCGGGATCATGGCCGACAGCCCGAGCACCGCGCCGAGGAAGCAGAGCGTCACGACCTGGAGGTAGGGAGGCGCCACTCCCCACAGGAAGAGCGCCGGGATCGTGAAGATCGCCCCGCTGGCCAACGAGGTCGAGGCCGATCCGATCGTCTGGGAGAGGTTCGCTTCGAGGATCGTCGGTCGCGCGCCGAAGAGCCTGAAGAGCGCCACGGTCATGACCGCGGCAGGGATCGAGGCCGACACCGTCATGCCGACGCGCAAGCCCAGGTATGCGTTGGCGGCGCCGAAGACGAGCCCCAGAGCGACGCCGGCGACGACGGCTCGCAAGGTGAACTCGGCGATCGACTCTTCGTGATGCGTCAACGGCTTCACCTCCCCCCGTGCTGCGGGACTCTACCACGGTTTCGCGGGACCTCTCCGCGTGAAGGAGGCGTGAACGTCGAGGCGATGGTACCGGTGGGAGAGGTCGGGGCCGCTCCGATCAGCGCCCGGTAAGCCAGTGCGTGGCGACCCGGCGCAGCAGGTCCAGTACCGTGGTCCCGGTGGGGGAGGGCGTGAACTCCATCGGCAGCGGCGAGTCGGATCCGCCCGCGCTGATCGCCTTGCGCCGCAGGTCGCGCAGCTCGTCCTTGAGCGCCTCGGCTTCTCGACGACGGGCCTTCTCCATGCCGCCCCCCTCGATGAAGGTGAAGATGCGCGTCAGCTCGCCGCGATCGAAGTAGGTGCCGTGGTTCCTGCAGGCGTCCATCACGACTCCCGAGCCGGTGGCGTAGCCGGTGCGGTTCATCAGCTTGCCGCAGACCGGACACTTGCGATACGTCAGCCTGGACGGGGGTTGGCTGGAGCGGGCGGCCGGCGCCGGCGGGTCGAACGCCCTGAGCAGGGCCCTCGTCTCAGCCTGCGCCGCCATTCCCTCCACGACCGCAGGCGCGAGCCAGAGCCCGCCGCAGTGATCGCACTCGTCGAAGGCGACGCCGCCCGCTGTTCGCGAAATCATCGGCGCGCCACAGCCCGGGCAGCCAACGCGGTCGGGGCGAGCCGCGGGGTCCTCTACCGGAAGGAGCGCCCCGCAGCGCCGGCAGTTGCGATCGTCCACGAGGTTGAGATCGAAGCAGGCGGCGCACCGCCGGGTGAAGACGGCGGTCGAGCAGTGGGGGCAGGCCCTCGCGTCCGGGTCAAGGGCCCCGCCGCACGAGGGGCACAGCAGCGTTCTGACGTTCATCGCCGCGGCTACAGGTGCAGCGCGATCCCGGCGAAGGGGCCGGTTTGCCTCAGGTTCAGCGAGTCCTGTTCGTCATCGTCCTGCGCGTCGAGGACGAAATAGCGGTACCCAGCCTTGACGCCGAATTTCGGGACGAAGAGCCAATCCACGCCGGCGAAGCCGTCGATCAGCTTCACCTTCACACCGGAGATGGTCAACGCGAGACCCGATGCCTCGGCGTGGATCGCGAGCTTCGAGATGGGATGGATTCCGAGCGTCGCCCCGACGGCGGGGATCACGCCGCGAAGGTTCTTGCCCTCGCGCAGACCGGAGATCTCGGACTCCAGCCGCGCGTCGACGTCGATCCCGTGGAGGCCCACGAGGATACCGAAGTTGACGACCTTGAGGCTGAAGTCGTACCCGTACATCAGCCTGTAGCGCTTGAAATCGATCTCCGTGTGGACGCGGTCCCCCGAGGTGTAGGTCTGGCCGTTGAACGTGACCGTCTGGTCGAGAACCGCGTCACCGGCGTGGTCTCCCTCACTATACCCAAATCCGATCCTCGACCCGAGGATCTTCACGAACCCGTCCAGGCCGAGGATGTTCTCGCGCGGCTCCACTCCCAGCGTGTCCTCGAGGTTGAACTCGGTGCCCGTGGTGCCGTCGCTGACCTGCGCGTCGCCGGTCAGGCGGGAAGCGAAGCCGTAGGGGGCCAGGTAGAAGCGCGCCTCGCCCGCCAGGATCGGGCCGGCGCCAGAGATGGTGAGAAGCAGCAGGAAGGCCAGTGAGATGCGGCGCATGGTTCCTCCTCGGTCGCTTTTGAGACGGGACCAGGGCCGCAATCTATAGACGGGGGAAGGCGCGCGCAACCCGCCCGGCGGGCGCGGCCCGGGAGCGACTCCGGCGCGGGAGGCGCCGTCGAGGGGATGTTGATCGCGCGTCGCCAGCCGGATAACATGAAGCTCCTATGCTGATCGTGATGGAACAGGGCGTCACCGAGGAGCGGATCCGGGGCGTCGTCGAGAAGATCGAGTCGATGGGCTTCAAGGCGCACGCCATCCCCGGCTCGCTGCGGACCGCCATCGGCATCACGGGCAACCAGGGGCCCCTCGATCCGGCCGAGTTCGAGGTCCTGCCCGGCGTCATCCAGGCGATCGCGGTCACCCAGCCATTCAAGCTCGTCTCGCGCGAGGTCAAGCACGAGGACACCGTGATCACCGCCGGCGGACGCACGATCGGCCCGGGCCGCTTCGTCGTCATCGCGGGGCCTTGCGCCGTCGAGTCGCTGGCCCAGACGCTCGCGGTGGCCCACCGGGTGAAGCAGGCGGGCGCCCACTTCCTGCGTGGCGGGGCCTTCAAGCCGCGCACGTCCCCCTACGCGTTCCAGGGTCTGGGGGAGGAGGGGCTCAAGATACTCGCGCGCGCTCGAGAGGAGACCGGCCTGCCGGTGGTCACCGAGGCGCTCGACACAGAGACCGTGGACATGGTCGCCGAGTACGCCGACGTCATCCAGATCGGCGCGCGCAACATGCAGAACTTCTCCCTGCTCAAGCGAATCGGACGCACCCGCCGCCCGGTGATGCTCAAGCGCGGCATGTCGGCCACCATCGACGAGCTCCTGATGTCAGCCGAGTACATCGCGGCCGAGGGCAACTACCAGATCTTCCTGTGCGAGCGGGGCGTGAGGACCTTTTCGAACCACACCCGCAACACGCTCGATCTCTCCGCGGTGCCGGCGGTCAAGAAGCTGAGCCACCTGCCGATGTTCGTCGACCCGAGCCACGGGACCGGCAAGCGCGACAAGGTGGCGCCGCTGGCGCGGGCGGCGGCGGCCGTGGGCGCGGACGGGATCATGGTCGAGGTGCACGACCAGCCGGACCGGGCGCTGTCGGACGGGCCACAGGCGCTCTATCCCGATCAGTTCGACAGGCTGATGGAGGATGTCCGCGCGATCGCGGGGCTGGTGGGGCGGACGCTCTGAACGCGCGCTGAGGGGGAAGGGATGGAAGCGGTTCTTGCGCTGGAGGACGGCCGGGTATTCCGGGGACGATCCTTCGGCGCCGTGGGCGAGCGCGGGGGCGAGGTCGTATTCAACACCTCGATGACGGGGTACCAGGAGATCCTGACCGACCCCTCCTACCGGGGGCAGGTCGTCGCCATGACGAGCCCGGAGATCGGCAACTATGGCATCAACGACTTCGACCAGGAGTCGCGCCGACCCCAGGTGGAGGGGTTCGTCGTGCGCGAGATCAGCGAGATCCACAGCAACTGGAGATCGCGAAAGGACCTGCCGCAATACCTCAAGGAAAACGATGTCGTGGGCATCTCCGAGGTCGACACCCGCGCCCTGACAAGACACCTGCGCTCGCGCGGCGTGCTTCGCGGGATCGTCTCCACCATCGACCACGACACCGGAAGCCTCCTGAGAAAGGCCCGCGCTCTGCCCTGGCTCGTCGACCAGGACCTGGTCGCCAGGGTCTCGTGCGCGGCCCCATACCTGAGAAAGACCACGCCGGGACTCCTGTGGACGGGGGAGGCGTCGCGCCGGCGCCGCTCCCGTTTCCGCGTGGCGGCCTACGACTTCGGCATCAAGGAGAACATCCTGCGCCAGCTCTCCGAGGTCGGCTGCCGCGTCACCGTCGTGCCGGCCACCACACCTGCCGCCGACGTGCTCGCCATGGGCCTGTCGGGCGTTTTCCTGTCCAACGGTCCGGGGGATCCGGAAGTCCTCGACTCCGCGGTGCGCAACGTCCAGGACCTCCTCGGCCACGTCCCGGTCTTCGGCATCTGTCTGGGTCACCAGATCCTCGGGATGGCCTACGGTGGAAGGACCTACAAGCTGAAGTTCGGGCATCGAGGCGGCAACCATCCCGTGATGAACCTCGCCACCGGCCGCGTGGAGATCACCGCGCAGAACCACGGCTACGCGGTGGACGCCGACTCGCTGCCGCCCGATATCGAAATCACCCACGTCAACCTCAATGACGGCACCCTCGAGGGGATGCGCCACAGGTCGCTCCCCGCGTTCTCAGTGCAGTACCACCCCGAGTCGTCACCCGGCCCTCACGACGCGGCCTACCTGTTCGACGAGTTCGCCCGGCTCATGGCGGGTTGCCAGGAACCCGCGGCGACAGCCGCCGAACCGGAGGCCACGAGCCCCGCCGCCCCAGAGCCCCATGACGAGCAGAGCCCCGTCGGTGGCAAGGACTCTTGAAGCTCTCCGTCATCATCCCCGCCTACAACGAGGCCGCGACCCTGGGCGAAGTGGTGGGGAGAGTCAGATCGACGGCGCGCGCGGGGCTCGATCTCGAGATCATCGTCGTGGATGACGGCTCCACGGACGGGACCGCCGCGGCGCTTCAGGCCTCGGGGGTCCGGCTTCTCCGGCACGAGACCAACATGGGCAAGGGCGCCGCCATCCGCACGGGGCTGACGCGGGCCACCGGCGACGCCGTGATCATCCAAGACGCCGACCTGGAGTACGACCCCGCCGACTATCACCCGATCCTGGAGGCCATGCGACGCGAGGGCGTCGCGGTTGTCTACGGGTCCCGGATCCTCGGCCGCAACCCCCATTCCTATCTTCGCTTCTACTACGGCGGGAGGGTCCTGACGGCGCTGTTCAACTGGCTCTACGGCACGCGCCTGACCGATCTGACGACCTGCTACAAGGCCTTCCGGCGCGAGACGATTCAGGAGCTCCCCTTGACGTGCCGCGGCTTTGAGTTCTGCCCCGAGGTGACGGCGCGCCTGGCGAGGCGCGGCGCCCGTATCGTGGAGATCCCGATCACCTACCACCCCCGATCGATCGAGGAAGGCAAGAAGATCCGCTGGCACGACGGGCTGAAGGCGCTCCGGACGATGGTCGCGCTGCGGTGGCGACGCCGGGTCTGATCGTGTAGGATCGCCGGCATTCCGCAGGGGGCCACGGGGCTCCGATTGCGCGGGGGCGAGGAGCATGAAAAGACCCGTCTGGACCCTGACCGCACTGATCCTGATGGCGTCCGCCGTCCCCGCGGCGGCCCAGACCCGTGGCCGGACCCTTCCCGCCATCGCCCGCACCCGCAGCGACCTCAACCTCTTTCTGGATCTCCAGAACCAGCTCATGGTGGCCGCCAGGCAATCCGAGAACACGATGCCCGAGTACCGGTCCGAGGTGGTCGCGTACCAGCAGGCTCGCGATCTGGCCAAGGACCCGGCCGTCTGGCGCATCGTGAGCGACGCCTGCGTCATCGGCCCCGACATCAAGGCGATCGGCAAGGCCGTCGAGAGCCTGCCGATAACTCTCGCGGAGCCCGACCGGCTGGCGGCGACGAAGATGATCGAGGCGCTGGTCTCGGCGTGGCCGCGTTTCGAGGCGCGGGACATGATCGAGCGCCGCCGATCGCTGCAGAGCGTCCTCGTCAAGGTCATCCGCAGGCGGTTCTCCGAAATGCTCGAGGAGAGGATCATGACGACCCTCTACGAGAAGATGGACTTCAAGCCGCTGGATGCGCCGATCACGATCTATCCGGTCCTCAACGCGACGGAGGCCGGCACCTGGGGAAGGACCGCGCAGGGATACTACCTGGTCGTTCCGAGCGGGCGGCTCCCTCAGCTCATCGTCATCGAGAACATCGTCCACGAGCTGACCCACCTGCTCGACTCGAACCAGCCCCCTGGAACGAAGGACTTCCTCGTCCGGTTCCGGGAGAAGGCCACCGGAACCGACGCGGAGACGCTCGATGCCTTCATGCACGGGCTGGTCTCGTGGAACGCGGGCGAGATGATCAAGCGTTTCGGCACTCCCGAGCATCAGACCTATGCCGACCTGTCGCCGGAACGGCGGGCCAAGATCGAAAGGTTCCTGCCGTCCTACCGGACCTTCTGGGTGGGATACCTCGACGGGAAGCTCTCGGCGGATCAGGCGCTCGACGGGCTGGTGGCCGCGATGAAGGCGCTCCCGGTGAAGCCCGCTCCCGGCGCCGGGTCGGGCCGGTAACGGCCCCGACACCCGGGCCGCACTATAATCGCGCCGGTCCATTCCCCCGTTCGAACGTCCCACCCTCATGACGGAGCAGACGTCGATGCAGATCTCAATCAAGTACCAGCCCTCCTATTCGCTGGCGATCGTCTCCCTGGGCTCGGGAGAAGCGATCCAGGCAGAGTCGGGCGCCATGGTGAGCATGACCTCCAACATCCAGGTCGAAACGGCCATGAAGGGGGGGATGCTGGGCGCGGTGGCCCGTAAAGTGCTGGGTGGCGAGTCGCTCTTCGCCAACACCTTCACCGCGGCGGGCGGCCCCGGCGAGATCACACTGGCGCCGTCGCTGCCGGGTGACATCCAATCCGTGACGATGTCGCGCGAGACGCTCTTCATCCAGTCCGGTTCGTTTCTGGCCGGCGACCCGGGGATCGAGCTCGATCTCAAGTGGGGGGGCGCGAGGTCGTTCTTCGGCAGCGAGGGGCTCTTCCTTCTGCGCGCGACGGGGAGCGGCCCGATCCTGCTGAGCAGCTACGGGGCCATCCACCAGGTGAGCATCACGCCGGTGGCCCCCTACCTCTGCGACACCGGGCACGTCGTCGCCTTCACGCAGGGGCTTCAGTTCGACGTGCGCAAGGTGGGAGGGTGGAAGTCCACGCTGCTGTCCGGCGAGGGTCTGGTCTGCGAGTTCACCGGTCAGGGCACCCTCTACCTCCAGACGCGCTCGACGCAGGCTTTCCTGTCCTGGCTGATCCCGCGCCTTCCCTCACGACCCGGTGGGGGCGGCGGTGCGGGCTCGGGGATCCTGGGAAACATCCTCCGGGGCGATTGAGACGCCGCCTCAAGGGGAGTGATGGAACGGTACACGTACGAGATCCTCTACCGCACCGAGGAGAGCCACTGGTGGTTCGCGGGGAGGCGGCGCCTGATCCTGGATCAGATCGCCCGGTGCTGCGAGGGGCGCCGCGATCTGCGCTCGCTCGACCTGGGGTGCGGCACGGGCATCTTCCTGGAGTCCCTCGCGCGCTACGGTGAACCGGTGGGGCTGGACGTCTCCGAGGACGCGCTGGCGTTCTGCCGCGAGAGACGTCTGACCCGCCTCGTCCGCGCGGATGGCTCCCTCATCCCGTTCGCGGATGAATCGTTCGACCTCCTGACGGCCAACGACCTGATCGAGCACCTCGAGGACGACGCGGCCGCCCTGAGCGAGTTCCGCCGGGTGCTCAAGCCGGGCGGGCGCGCGATCGTCTTCGTGCCCGCCTTCGGGTTCCTGTGGAGCCTGCAGGACGAGATCTCCCACCACCGGAGGAGGTACACGGTTCCGAGGCTCGCGCGCGCCATCGGGGAGGCCGGCCTCGAGGTGGAGAGAATCACCTACGCCAACACGCTGCTTTTCCCGGTGATCTTCGCCGGCCGGCAGGCGTTGAAGGTGATGCGGCGCTTCAGGGAGGTCCGCACGGAGAACGACCTGCACCCGGGGTGGAGCAACGGGATCCTCAAGACGATCTTCGGGTGGGAGGCCCCGCTTCTGCGCCGGATGGATCTCCCCTTCGGCGTCTCGATCCTCGCGGTGTGCAGGAAGGGGAGGCGCTGAGAGTGAGCGTTTGCCGGGGTAGGACGGACGTCACGAGGCTTCCAGCTCCTCGGCCAGCAGCCGCAGGAACAACCCCACGTCGGTGACGATCCCCGAGGCCTGTGCCGACCCGCGGTCCACGAGCTTGGTCACGACCGCCGGATTGATGTCCACGCAGACGGTGCGCACCCATGACGGCGTCATGTTGCCCACCCCGATCCCGTGGAGCATCGTGCCGAGGATCAGGACCAGATCCGCGCCCTCGAGCGCGTCGGCGTAGGTCTCCTGCGCCGCCCGCATGTCCATGATGGTGTCGGGCAGGGGACCATCGTCGCGGATCGACCCGGCCAGGACGATGCGCACGCCGTTCACGATGCACTCGTACATCAAGCCCGACCTCAGCACCCCTTTTTCCACCGCCTCGGCCAGAGACCCGCATTTGCGAATCGCGTTGATGGCGCGCATGTGGTTCTTGTGGCCCTCGGACACGGGAATTCCGGTGGCGACATCCACGCCGAGCGACGTGTTGAGCAGCGCCGACTCGACGTCGTGCACCCCGATGGCGTTTCCCGACAGGAGCCCCTGCACGTAGCCGCCGCGGATCAGGCTGCAGAGATGCCGTGAACCTCCCGTGTGCACGACGACCGGCCCCACCACCGCGATCGTTTTTCCCCGCCGCGCGCGAATCTCCTTCATGGCGGCGGCAAGCTGGGCCACCGCCAGCTCCACGCGTCTCTCGGAGGACACCTCGTTGTTCATGAAGATGAAATCGGTCTTCGCCCTGTCGCGGAAGGGGGGAAAGACGTGCACCCCCTGGATGCCGCATATGACCCGGTCGCCGGCCTCCACGTCGCGAAGCTTCACGCAGCGGGCCGAACCGTCCTTGACCACGATGACGGCGTCCATCCGCTGGCGCTCCACCTCGAGCCACGTGCCGCGGTGGAAGACCCGCGTGCGATGGTTCGTGGTGGAGTAGAAATCGTCGGGGACCGTCCCGTCCTTCTCCGCGGGCTTCAGCTCGATCTCGTCGGATTCCTCCAGCAGGTGGCACCCGACCGCGGTGAGGTTCTCGAGGATACGCGCGAGACGCTCCGGCTCGGGCGCCGTCACCGTCATCTCGACGCGGGAGAAGTCGCTCACCGTGCGGCCGATGTCGAACTTCAGCAGCTGGTAGGAGCCGCCGTTCTCCACGACGATGTCGAGGAACTTCGACATCAGGCCCGAGTCGATGAGATGCCCTTCCGCAATCAGCCTTCGTCCACCGTCCATTCCGATCCCCGACCGGTTGATCGCCGCCTCGCGGCGCTGGTACCATCTCCCGGCGTATCGAGCGCCGCATCGGCGACAGGGAGACTTCATGTCCCTTGTTCACCAGACCGACCTACAGGGTATCAAACTTCTGAGCCGCGGCAAGGTCCGCGACATGTACGACCTCGGAGACCGTCTCCTCATGGTCTCCACCGACCGGATCTCCGCGTTCGACTACGTGCTCCCCAACGGGATCCCGGACAAGGGAAGGGTCCTCACGGGGCTGTCCATCTTCTGGTTCGGCGTCATGAAGGATGTCGCGCCGAACCACCTCGTCACCGCCGACGTCGCGCGGTACCCTCCGGAGCTGCGCCCGCACTCGGAGATCCTCAAGGGGCGCTCGATGGTGATCCGGCGCGCGGAGATGTTCCCCGTCGAATGCGTGGTGCGCGGGTACCTTGCCGGCAGCGGCTGGAAGGAGTACCAGGAGACGGGCCACGTCTGCGGCATCCCGCTGCCCGCGGGCCTGAGGCAGGCGGACCGGCTCCCCCATCTGATCTTCACGCCGGCCACAAAGGCGCAGACGGGCCACGACATCAACATCACCTACGAGGAGATGTGCGGTGTGGTGGGACGCGACCACGCGCACCGGCTGCGCGAGCTGTCCCTGTCGATTTTCCGGCGCTCGAGCGAGGACGCGGAGAAGTCCGGCGTGATCATCGCCGATACCAAATTCGAGTTCGGGCTGGTGGACGGCCAGATCGTGCTTGCCGACGAGGTCCTGACCCCGGATTCCTCGCGCTTCTGGGACGCGGCGGCGTACCGGCCGGGCAGCTCTCCCGCATCGTACGACAAGCAGTTCGTGCGCGATTACCTCGACTCGATCCGATGGGACAAGAAGCCGCCGGTGCCGGTGCTTCCCGATGAGATCGTGGAGGGGACCCGCGGCAAGTACCTCGAGATCCACCGGAAGCTCACGGGCCGGCAGCTCGAACCCCTCTAGATCCGCATCACGCGAACGCTTCGAGGCGCGACGAGAGATCGGCGCACGCCGCGCGAAACGAGCCGATGGACGGCGTCGTTCCCGCGCGCGTGCGGGCTACGCGGGCACGGAGCTCCTCCACGCGGGCCAGCGCCTCGGCGACCCGCGCGCCATCGAGACGGCCCGACTCGACCCAATCACGCAATCCATCGAGCGAGTCCTCGATCGCCTCGCGCCTGCGGCAGACCAGCGCCATGTCGCATCCGCTGGAAACCACTCGGGGCGCCAGCTCCCTGAACGGCACGCGCGCCGAGACCGCCTTCATCTCCAGGTCGTCGGCCAGGGCCACCCCCGTGAACCCGATCTCGCCCCGGAGGAGGCCGGTGACCACGGGGGCCGAGAGAGTCGCTGCTATCGGATCGGCGCCCGACAGGAACGGGTAATGTCCGTGGCCCACCATCACCACCGGGACGCGCTCGTGCAGCCGCCGGTAAGGGTGCAGGTCCTCGCGCCTGAAGGGGGCCTCCTCCTTCTGCACCGTCGGCAGGTGATGATGCGAGTCGAACAGCGTGGGCCCCAGCCCGGGAAAGTGCTTGAGGCAGCCGTTCATCGAAGCGTCGGCGAGCCCATCGAGGTAGGCGGCCGCCATCACGCAGGTCACCTCGGTGTCGGCTCCGAAGGATCGATCGCCGATCCCGTTGGGCGAGTCGGGGCGGCACAGATCCACCACCGGCGCGAAATCGAGGTCAAACCCGGCTGACGCGAGCACGCGCCCCATCGACGCGGCCATGGCGCGCACGGCCTGAGCGTCCCCCGACGCCGCGAGCCGGGCGGAGGAGGGGAGGGTCGGAGCCATCGGGCGCATGCGGCTGACCTGGCCCCCCTCCTCATCCACAGCTATGATAGGCGGGGGATCGAACATCGCGCGCAGGTCCGCGATGAGCCTGAGGGTCTGAACCGGATCCACGATATTGCGCTTGAAGAGGATGAACCCGCCCGGCCGGATTCGGCCGAGGAAGGCGCGAAGCTCGACACTCATCTCCGTCCCGTCGAACCCGACAAAGAGAAGCTCTCCGATTCTGCTCGTCATAAGAAGGATTGTGTCAGAATGCCCGGGAGGCATCAAGGTTTCTGGCGAGTCGGGGTTTATCCGGTTGCTCAGCCGGGCGTTGGACACTATCTTCCGCCCCGTCATCGCGTGATTCATCAATCAGTAGCGGCTAGCGGGTGACGCCGGTGCAAGACATTTCATGCCGTTCGAGTGATCACCTTTGCCGCCCCACGATCGCTATGCTAGGATGCGACGCGCCAACGGGTGAGTGATGGGAGGTCGGATGGGAGAGCGCACGTACACGATCATGATCGTCCCGGGATCCAGGGCGAAGCTGCTGCGCCTCAAGGTGCGCCACAGCGTGCTGATGGGGATCCTCTCGGTCGGTCTGATGAGCCTGTTTGCTGCGGGGCTTCTTCCCATCATCTACTACAAGGCGGCGCGCAGGTCCCACGAGGTGACGACGCTCGAGAAGGAGAACAAGGAGCTCAGGAAGGCCAACAAGGAGTTCGACGCGTCGATCTCCTCGCTCAAGGAGCAGGTGGCCTTCTTCGAGAGCAAGGCCAGCAAGTTCGCCGCGATGGCGGGTGTGGAGAATCTGCCCTCCTCGCAGAGCAGCGGCGGGCTGAGACAGGAGAGTCCCGAGGATGCGTCGGTCTTCCGCGACGAGATCGAGAACCTGCAGGAGCGTTCGAGCGTCCTGAAGCAGTCGTTCAGCCTGCTCGAAAGGGTCTACCACGATCAGAGCCTCCTCCTCTCCTCGACACCGTCGATCGCGCCCGTCAGGGGGATGATCGCCTATGGCTTCTCCTGGCGAAAGGATCCCTTCACCGGGCAGAGGGCCTTCCACACCGGCCTGGACATCGTCGCCCCCAAGGGGACACGAGTGCTGTCGCCGGCCGATGGTGTCGTGATCCGCGCGGGCCGCGAGACCGGCTACGGCAACGTCATCTACCTCGCCCACGGAAACGGACTGACGACCCGATACGCGCATCTGGACGGTTTCGCCGTCCGGTCCGGCCAGGAGATCGCCCGCGGCGACGTGATCGGCTACATCGGCGACACCGGGCGGAGCCTCGGCGCGCACCTCCACTACGAAGTGCTGGTCAACAACACCAAGGTCGACCCCTCCCAGTACATCCTCGACGACAAGTTCTCGTTCTAGCCCCCGCTCGAGACGCCCATCCCCTTGACTTGGTGGGACTTTCTGCTATAGTTCGCGCCAAGTCGATCGGGGCTCACATTTGTCGCACACCCCGCACCTACGTCGCGCGTGGCGCCTTCCTTCCCTCATGAATACGCACCGGGGGGCTGGTGCATCGAGGCGGCGCGTCCGGGACCGGAAAGCATGATCAACACCATCCTGACGAAGATCATCGGCACCAAGCACGAGCGCGACATCAAGCGCATCCAGCCTCTCGTGGCCGCCATCAACGAGCTCGAACCCGCCATGCGGCCGCTCAGCCTCTCCGAGCTCCAGGCCAAGACCGCCGAATTCAAACGGAGGATCGACCAGGGCGAGACCATCGACGATCTGCTCGTGGAGGCGTTCGCGGTCGTGCGCGAGGTCTCCCAGCGCGTGCTCGGCATGCGCCACTACGACGTGCAGCTCATCGGGGGCGTGGTCCTGCACCAGGGGAAGATCGCCGAGATGAAGACCGGTGAAGGAAAGACCCTGGTGGCCACCCTTCCGGTCTACCTCAATGCGCTGCAGGGCAAGGGGGTCCACGTCATCACGGTCAACGATTACCTGGCCCGGCGCGACTCCGAGTGGATGGGGACGCTCTACAAGGCGCTGGGGCTCAGCGTCGGCGTCATCCTGCACGATCTGAGCGATGCGCAGCGCAAGGTCGCCTATGGCGCCGACGTCAGCTACGGCACCAACAACGAGTTCGGCTTCGACTACCTGCGCGACAACATGAAGTACAGCCTCGAATCGTACGTGCAGCGGGACCATCACTACGCCATCGTGGACGAGGTCGACAGCATCCTGATCGACGAGGCCCGCACGCCGCTCATCATCAGCGGCCCGGCGGAGGAGTCGACCGACAAGTATTACAAGATCGACAAGGTGATCCCGCGTCTCGTCAAGGAGGCCGATTACACGATCGACGAGAAGGCCCGCACGGTCACCCTCACGGACGAGGGGATCGAGAAGGCCGAGCGGGCCCTGGGCGTGGGCAACCTCTACGAGCCGTCGAACATGGAGACGCTGCACCACGTCAACCAGGCCCTGCGGGCGCACACGCTCTTCAAGCGCGACGTCGACTACATGATCAAGGAGGGGCAGATCCTGATCGTCGACGAATTCACCGGACGTCTGATGCCCGGCCGGCGCTGGAGCGACGGCCTTCACCAGGCCATCGAGGCGAAGGAGGGGGTCCGGATCGAGCGCGAGAACCAGACGCTCGCGACCATCACCTTCCAGAACTATTTCCGCATGTACGGGAAGCTGGCCGGCATGACGGGCACCGCCGACACCGAAGCGACGGAGTTCGAGAAGATCTACAAGCTCGACGTCGTGGTCATTCCGACCAACCGGACGCTCATACGCCACGAGTTCCCCGACCTCGTCTATCGCTCCGAGCGGGAGAAGTGGGAGGCCGTGGTGGAGGAGATCGCCCAGCTCCGCGAGAAAGGCCAGCCGGTGCTCGTGGGCACGATCTCGATCGAGAAGTCGGAGCACCTCTCGGACCTTCTGCGGAAACGCGGCGTCCCACACGTCGTGCTGAACGCCAAGTACCACGAGAAGGAGGCCGAGATCGTCGCGCAGGCGGGCCGCAAGGGGTCCGTCACGATCGCCACCAACATGGCCGGCCGCGGAACCGACATCCTGCTGGGGGGCAACCCCGACATGCTGGTGCGCCAGAACATGCATGGGCTCGCCGCGAAGGACCCCGACCAGGCCGCCGCGCCAGGAACCTTCGAGCGCCTGCTCGCGGAGTACACCGTCCAGTGCGAGGCCGAGAAGCAGGACGTCATCTCGCTCGGCGGGCTTCACATCCTCGGCACCGAGCGCCACGAGAGCCGCCGCATCGACAACCAGCTCCGGGGCCGCGCGGGCCGCCAGGGGGACCCGGGCTCCTCTCGGTTCTACCTCTCCCTCGACGACGACCTGATGCGCATCTTCGGCGGTGACCGCTTCAAGGATTGGATGAAGCGGCTCGGGATGGAGGAAGGGATCCCCATCGAGCACCGGATGGTCACGCGCTCCATCGAGCGCGCGCAGAAGCAGGTGGAGGGGCAGCACTTCAGCGCCCGCAAGCACCTGCTCGACTACGATGACGTGATGAACAAGCAGCGCACGGAGGTCTACCGCTGGCGGCGCGAGCTGCTCGAAGGCACCCAGACCCGCGAGTACGTCATGCAGAAGGCCGAGGAGATCCTCGACTGGCTGCTGTCGCTCTACGCCGCGGCCGAGACCGATCCGAACGAATGGAAGATCGAGGAGCTCAAGGGACAACTGATCCATCATTACAACATCCGCCTGGAGCCTGGCGACCTCGACTTCAAGAAGGTCAAATTCGACGACCTGCGCCAGGCGCTCCTGGAGAGAATGATCCGCAAGTACGAGGCGAAGGAGGGCCTCATCGGCCCCGAGATGATGCGCCACCACGAGCAGCTCATCATGCTCAACATCGTGGATTCCTCGTGGAAGGACCACCTGCTCCAGATGGACCACCTCAAGGAAGGGATCGGCCTGCGCGGCTACGGTCAGCGTGACCCGCTCACCGAGTACAAGAGGGAGTCCTTCGAGCTGCTGGGCACCATGAAGGAACGCATCGAGGAGGAGATCGTCAGATTCCTCTTCCACCTGGAGCCCGTTACGCAGGAGGATCAGAAACGAGAGGAGGAACGTCGCCAGAAGGCGCGCGAGCGTCAGCTGGTCTTCAGCGCGCCACCGAAGGAGGCCCCCGTTCCGGTGAGCGCGAAGGCGGGGGACCGCGTGGGCCGCAACGATCCCTGCCCCTGTGGCTCGGGCAAGAAGTACAAGAAGTGCCACGCCGCGGCATGAGGCGACGACGGTGAGCGAAGCGGAAGAGAGATTTCTGGAGACGATCGCGGGGCTGATCCCTGAAGCGCGCGGTTACCGCGCGTGGGAGGGGAGGGCCGACACGGACGAACGGCTCCGAACGCATGTCGCCATGGAGCTGGAGCGGCTCCGCGTCAAGATCGCGGAGCTGAAAGCGGCGGCGTCCGACGAGGGCGAGGAGGACATGCTCCACGAGCTCGACAAGATCGATGTCCGGATGGAGCGCACCATCGAAGCGTTGCAGAGCGCCGCATACGCGGGGCTGCCGTTCTTCGCCAAGGCGGACGCGGCCGAGAGCGACTTGACGAGGATCTGCGCCTACGACCAGGAGCTGCTCGACGACCTGGGCCTGCTGACCACCGACGTGATGGGTATGAAGTACGAGACGATTGGCAACCTCACCTTGCGCGAGGCCGAAGGGACACTGGCCGCCATCGAGCTGAAGATCACCAACCGCGGCTACATCTTCGAGAAGGGCGGGGAGGACTGATGCTGGAGAATACGATTCCCGAGGGACTCACCTTCGACGACGTTCTGCTGGTGCCGGCCCGGTCGGACGTCGTCCCCGCGCGCACGAGCGTGGCCACGCGTCTGACCACCGGGATCACGCTCAACATCCCGATCGTCTCGGCCGCCATGGACACCGTGACCGAGTCGCGTCTCGCCATCGCTATGGCCCAGGAGGGCGGGCTCGGGATCATCCACAAGAACCTCGGCATCGAGGCCCAGGCGGAGGAGGTCGACAAGGTCAAACGCTCGGAGAGCGGCATGATCGTCAATCCGATCACGATGCGACCGGAGCAGAAGGTGGCCGACGCCCTGGATCTCATGAGGAAATACCGGATTTCGGGGGTCCCCATCACGCGCGAGGACGGCACGCTGGTCGGCATCCTCACCAACCGGGACATGCGGTTCGAGACCCGCACGGGGCTGAAGGTCTCCGAGTTGATGACCTCCGACAAGCTCGTCACCGCGCCGCAGGGAACGACCCTCGAGGAGGCCAAGACGATCCTCCACCGCCACCGCATCGAGAAGCTGCCGGTGGTGGACGAGAGAATGAGACTCAAGGGTCTCATCACCGTCAAGGACATCCAGAAGCAGATCCGCTACCCCAACGCCTGCAAGGACGAGCTAGGTCGGCTGAGGGTGGGCGCCGCGATCGGCGTGGGTCCCGAGGCGCTGGACCGCGCCGCCGCGCTGCTGACCGCCCACGTCGACGTGCTCTGCGTGGACACGGCCCACGGCCATTCCACGGGGGTTGTGGAGATGGTCGACGCGGTGCGCAAGAGGTTCGGCTCCGTGCAGCTCATCGCAGGCAACGTGGCCACCGAGGACGGGGCGCGGGAGCTGATCGAACGCGGTGTGGACGCCGTCAAGGTGGGGATGGGGCCCGGCTCGATCTGCACCACGCGCGTGGTCACCGGCGCGGGGGTGCCGCAGATCACCGCGATCTCCTCGTGCTACCGGGCGGCGCGCGAGAGGAACATCCCGATCATCGCCGACGGTGGCATCAAGTTCTCGGGCGACATCTCCAAGGCGATCGCGGCCGGTGCCTCCTCGGTCATGATCGGTTCGCTCTTCGCCGGCACCGAGGAGGCGCCCGGAGAGACGATCCTCTACCAGGGGCGCACGTACAAGGCGTACCGCGGGATGGGGTCGCTGGGCGCCATGCGCAGGGGAAGCAAGGACCGGTACATGCAGTCCGAGGTGGAGGAGGAGAAGCTCGTGCCCGAAGGGATCGAAGGGCGCGTCGCCTACAAGGGGAGCCTCTCGGCTCTGGTCCCGCAGCTCGTCGGCGGTCTGAGGGCGGGCATGGGGTACTGCGGCTGCGCGGACATCGCCGCCTTCCAGAAGAACGGGCGCTTCATGCGAATCACCCAGGCGAGCCTCACGGAGTCCCACGTCCACGACGTGGTCATCACGCAGGAAGCCCCCAACTACCAGCGGGATTGACCTGCCTTGACGCGGTGAGCGCCTCGTTCATGCCGGTCCGGTCCCGGCGGGGAAGCTCACCGTGAGGCGCCTGCGATCGCCGCCGGCGTCCTGAAGAACCACCAGGATGGCGCCGCGCCGCAGCCTCTCCGGCAGTTTCTCCCCCCATTCAACCGCCACGACGCGATCGCCCGACAAGGAGTCGGCCAGCCCGAGCTCCTCGACCTCGCCGGCGCTCTCAATCCTGTAGAGGTCCGCGTGGACGAGAAGGCGGCCGGAGGCCGACGGGCCGTACTCGCTCACGATCGTGAAGGAGGGCGAATGCACGTCGCGCGCGTCGATCCCCATCCCTTCGGCCAGCCCCCGCACGAAGACGGTCTTGCCCGCGCCAAGCGGGCCCGAGAGGACGACAACGTCGCCGGGGCCGAGTCGCGCCGCGAGCAGCCGTCCCGCCCGGGCGGTCGCCTCCGCGGAATCGGTCTCGACCTGCTCGTCCCGCGTTTCGGTCCCTCTGGCCCGGACGGCCGTCACGCGTCCTCCGAGCGCTCGAGCTGCAGGAACGCGTCGGGGAGATAGTCGATGATGTCCCGGGCGATCAGGGAGGTTTCGCCGTAATCGGCCGACGCGAGATCGCCGGCCAGCCCGTGCACGTAGACGCCGAGCAGGGAGGCCTCGAGCGGGGAGAGGCCCTGCCCCAGCAGCCCCGCCAGCACGCCGGTCAGCACGTCTCCGCTTCCACCGGTGGCCATGCCCGGGTTGCCCGAGGAGTTGATCCAGACCTGGCCGGACGGCTCCGCAACCACGGTGCGGTGCCCCTTGAGCACGAGGTAGCAGGAGTGCTCCCGGGCGAACGCGCGGGCGACGCCGACTCGATCCGCCTGCACCTGCGCCGCGGTGACGGGCGTGGAGCCCGGTCTGCTCAATAGACGCGCCATTTCCCCGGGATGGGGCGTGAGGATCAGGACTCGCGCATCCCCCTTCATCTCGCCGGCCCGCCCCGCGTAGGCGTTGATCCCGTCGGCATCGAGCACCACAGGAAGCGAGGTGCCGGCCAGGATCTCCCGTACGAGCGCGGCCGTCTCCTCGAGGGCGGTGATGCCCGGGCCCACCGCCAGCACGTCGCTCGAGCGCATGAGCTCACGCAGATGAGGGGCGGCGGCCCGCGAGAGCGAGCCACCCGGCGTCTCGGGGAGTCCTTCGGTCATCATCTCGATCACGTGACCCGCGAGCACGGGCTGCGCGGAGATCGACGTCGCCACCGTGACCAGGCCGGCCCCCGAACGCAGCGCCGCGTGGGCGGCCATCGCCGCGGCGCCCGATTTTCCCCGGGAGCCGCCGATGATCAGGATCCGCCCGTAATCTCCCTTGTGGCTGTCGGGGGCCCGCACCGGCGCGAGCGAGGACATCTCGGACTCTTCGATCAGATTGAGGTCGACCTGCTCGGCGGCCACCGCCTCGTGCGGGATCCCGATCTCGACGACCTGAAGCTTGCCGCACAGCGCGGCGGCCGGCTCGAAAACGTGAGGGATCTTCGGGCAGGCAAGCGCGATGGTCACGGCGGCCTGGATGGCGGGGCCGGGGATACCCGCGGCGTCGCCGGACAGACCAGATGGGATGTCGAGCGCCGCGACCTCCACGCCCGTGCCGTTGATGTCGGTTATGGCGCGGGCCGGCAGGTCGCGCGCGGGGCCCTTGAGCCCCGTGCCGAGGAGCGCGTCCAGGACCAGCCGGTGACGTCCCGGGATCCCCGCGGCCACTTCCGCCCAGGCCCGTTCGGTCGGAGCCTCCTCGATGAGGATACCGTCACGAAGGGCCTGGTCGCGGTGGTGGGCCGACGGGCCCCGCAGGGCGTTGGTCGGCGCCAGCAGGACCACGCGGGCGTTCACGCCGAGCGTTCTCAGATGCCGGGCCGTCGTGATCCCGTCGCCGCCGTTGTTCCCCTTGCCGCAGACGATGAGCAGATTCATGGTCGACAGCGCCGGGTAGAGACGCGCCAGCGCGTCTGCCACGGCGCGCCCCGCGTGATCCATGAGCGTCACCGCGGCGACGCCGAAGTCGTTTTCAGCGCGCTCGTCAATGCGGCGCATCTGCTGCGCGGTGAGGATCTTCATGGGCCGCATCTTGACACTTTTCCGCGCGCGGTGGTAGCGTCACGCCGGGCCCAGGGACGGATACTCAGCGATGTCAATCACTTGCCCTCACGGCCGTGGAGCTACAGCGAGGTGTTCCGGTTTCTGACCGCGGGTGAGTCGCACGGCCCCGCCCTCACGATCATCGTCGATGGTCTGCCCGCGGGGCTCGACGTGTCGATCGACTCCATCAACGAGGATCTCCGGCGCCGGCAGGGCGGTTACGGACGCGGCGGCCGGATGTCGATCGAGAAGGACGAGGCGAGGATCCTCGGCGGGGTCCGCCTCGGCCGCACGCTCGGCTCGCCCATCGCGATGCTGATCGAGAACCGCGACTGGGCCAACTGGACGACGGCGATGAGCGTGACGGCCCCGGCGGCCACGTCCACCGATGACGATCTGCGCCGTGTGCGGCATCCGCGGCCAGGCCACGCCGACCTGGCCGGATCGCTCAAGACGGGCACGCACGACGTCCGCGACGTTCTGGAGCGGGCGAGCGCCCGGGAGACTGCCTCGCGCGTGGCGGCCGGCTCGCTGGCCCGCCAGTTCCTGGAACGCTTCGGCATCCGGATCGCGAGCCACACGCTCGCGGTTGGTCCGGTGGCGATGTCCCGTGAACGAGAGGTCCCGTGGGAGACCGTCGCCGCGATACCCGCCGACTCGCCCCTGCGCTGCGCCGACGCGGCGGTGCAGGCCGCCATGATCGCCCGAATCGACGGCGCGAGAGCGGCCCGCGACTCGCTGGGCGGCGTCGTCCAGGTGGTCGCGCGAGGCGTGCCACCGGGGCTCGGATCATGCCGGCTCTGGGACACGAGACTTGAGGCCCGCCTCGGACAGGCGTTGCTGTCGATTCACGCGGTCAAGGCGGTGGAGGTGGGCGATGGCGTGGCCTCGGCCTCCCGTCCCGGTTCCGACGTGCACGACGAGATCTTCTATGACTCGCGGGCGCGGCGTTTTTTCAGGAAGACCAACAGGGCCGGGGGCATCGAAGGGGGAATGACCAACGGCGAGGAGATTCGCGCCGCCGCATATCTCAAGCCGTTGTCGACCCTGCCGAAACCCCTGCACTCCGTGGATCTGATCGACAAGACCGACGTGGAGGCGACGGTCGAGCGGACCGACACGTGCGTGGCAGCCGCGTCGGGCGTCATCGCCGAGGCGATGACGGCGATCGTCCTTGCCGAGGCCTTCCTGGAGAAATTCGGGGGCGATTCCATTGCCGAGACCGAGAGGAACTATCACGGGTACCTCGGACAGCTCGAGGAGTACTAAGCCATGATCCGGGTCTTTCTGCTGGCTCTTGTGGCGCTCGCCGCCCTCGTGCTGGTCTCGAATCACCTGCCCTACCAGCCGCTCCCACCGCGCGCCGTCCCTGAGGGCGCTTCCGGGATCGACGAGCCGCCCGGCGCGGGACCGTTCGCGAGGTGGGACGGTGTCTGGGAAGGGACGCTCGACGCGCGGCGATCCGACGGGACTCTCGTGGAAAGAATGCAGATCAGGCAGGTGCACACCATGAGCTCGGCGACCGAGCAGAGGATCGACGTCATCGACCGCGGCGCGCCCGGAAGCCCCGTGATCCTCAGACATGTCCACCGCGTGACGGGCGACCACCTGGAGTGCCGGGTGACCGACCCCAACGGCGCCGTTCGGATGTACGGCGGCAACGTCGAGGGGGGCGCCATCTTCTGGCACTCCCTCGATCCGGGCGCCCATCGCGAGGAGAGCTATCGTGAGGAGATCCTCCGGACCGCCGGGGCGGACCTCTACACCGTCGATGGGGTCCAGGTCGATCCGAAGGGAGGGACTCTGCTCTACGAGGGGCGGTACCGGCGCTCCGAGAGCCGCCGGAGGTGACGCGGGCCGGCCTGCTCGCGGTGGCCGCGGCCGCGGTGGCTCTGACCGTGGCGCCCCCGCCCGGGGAGCCCGTCGTCCCGAGAGTGGTCGCCCGCGTCCTGGGGATCGCGCAGGACGGCGGCCTGCCCCACCTGGGCTGCGCGCGCGAGTGCTGCGTCGCCGCGCGACGCGACCCCGCGCGAGCGGCGCGTGTCGCCTCGCTGGGCCTGCGGGTCGAGCCTCCGGGGGACGGCGCGCCCAGGATCTTCATCATCGACGCGACGCCCGACTTCCGGTCGCAGGTCGATCGGGCGCTCGCTCCGCGCACGTTCGCCGACAGACCGCCGGGACTTCCCGTGGACGGCATCCTGCTGACGCACGCGCACATCGGACACTACACGGGGCTCATGTACCTGGGCCGTGAATCGATGGCGGCCACGGCCGTGCCCGTCTACGCGACGCGACGCATGGGTGAATTCCTCTCGACGAACGGCCCGTGGAAGCGGCTCGTGAAGGGGAAGCACATCGAGCTCAGGACGATCGAGCCGGGCCGTCCCTTCGACCTGGCGCCGGGGCTTTCGGCCGAACCGCTGCGCGTGCCTCATCGCGAGGAGGAATCTGATGTCGTGGGTTTCCTCGTGAAAGGCCCTTCCCGCCGACTTCTCTACATCCCGGACGTGGACGACTGGAGCCGGTGGGACCGGGACATCGCCTCCCTTGTCGCCTCCGTGGAGATCGCCGTGCTGGACGCCACTTTCTACTCGCCTGGGGAGCTGGGCCTGCGTTCCCTGGAGGAGGTCCCGCACCCTCTTGTCCCTTCCACCATGGATCGGCTCGAGCCGCTGGTGAAAAAGGGACACCGCGTCATCTTCATCCACCTCAATCACACGAACCCCGCACTTCGGCGCTCCAGTCCCGAATACCTGGAGATCGTCCGCCGCGGATTCGAGGTGGCCGCCGAAGGACTCGAGCTCCCGTTGTGAGCGGCGCGGCGCCGATGGAGAGATGAAGGCGATCCTCGCCATCGATCAGGGGACCACGGCCTCCAAGGCGGCGCTCTACTCGCTCTCGGGTCGGGTCCTGGGGGCCGCCAGGGTCGCCGTCAGGACGCGGTTCGGGCCGGGCGGCGTGGCCGACCAGGATCCCGGCGAGATCCTTGCGACGCAACGTCTGGCCATCCGCAGGGCGGTGTCCGCGGCGGGACCCCTCGAGATCGCGGCTGCGGGCGTCACCTCGCAGCGCTCCACCTTCGTCCTCTGGGATCGCGCGACGGGACTCCCCGCCGGTCCCGCGCCCACGTGGAGGAGCACCGCCGCCGCGGATTGGTGCGCGCGCCTGCAAAGGCACGGCGCGCGCATTCGCCGGCTCACCGGGCTGCCCCTCTCGCCACATTACAGCGCCACGAAGCTCGGGCGCCTTCTCGACGGCGACGCCCGGCTTCGCCGCCGTGCGGAGCGCGGCGATCTGCTCTTCGGCAACGTCGCCACCTTCCTGATCTGGCACCTCACCGGCGGGACGGTGCACGCCGTGGACCCGACACAGGCGGCCCGGACGCTTCTATTCAATCTCTCGACGCTCGACTGGGACCGGTGGCTGCTCGACCTGTTCGGAATCCCTCGCGCCATCCTCCCGGAGGTCCGGCCCGGCATCGGGGAGTTCGGGATGATGAGCCTCGGGAGGACCCGGATCCCGATCCGCGCCAGCCTGGGGGATCAGCAGGCTGCGGGACTGGGCCTGACGGGGGGCGGGCGCGTCGGCGGCGGGCGGGCGGCTCTCGTCAACTACGGTACCGGCGCTTTCGTCCTGATCCCTACGGGCGGGAGATTGGTGAGACGACAGGGACTCCTCACGAGCCTCGCGTGGACCGACGCCTCGCGGCGCGCCTATGTGCTGGAGGGAACCATCAACGCGGCCGGCGCGCTCCTCGACTGGCTGCGCGCTGAGCTCGGCGCGCCGGACGGGCTGGAAGGGATCGACAGACTCTGCCGCGAGGCGAGAGGGGATGCCCTCATGCTGCCGGCGCTTCATGGCCTCGGCTCGATGTTTCAGGATCGGGCCGGCGCGCGGCTGCCTAGCCTGATCCTCGGCGCCGGGCCGACCGGTGCCAGGGCCGACGTGACGCGGGCGGCTGTGGAGTCGATCGCCCACATGGTGACCCTGATCCTGGATCGTGTCGCGGATCTGCCTGGTGGCGCGCCGCGCCGGCTGGTGGCGAGCGGCCCGCTGTCGAGGTTACGGTACCTCGTGCAATACCAGGCCGCGCTCCTCCCCGGAATACGCTTGGTGGCGACGCGGGGGCGGGAGGCCACCCTGGCCGGGATCGCGCGGGCGGCCGCGCCGGCCGGCGGCATATCCGGCGACGCAGGCCGATGGAGGTCCGCCGTGACGGTGATCCGGTCTCCCGCCGGCATGGAGCGCGCGGCTGCGGAGCGGAAGGGACGATGGATCCGGATGGTGCGCCTGGCCCGAGGATGGAGATGAGCCCCGCCGTAGCCCGCGCGATCCCCAGGAAGGCGGCGATGGTCGAGCTGATTCTCTTCCTGGCGCTCGTTTTCTCCTTCATCTGGATTTGGTCGCGCGCGTTTCCCCACGCCTCGCTGGTCGTCTATGTCGCGGGGCTGGGGCTCACGATGGCGTCGCACGTGATCCATCGCGAGACACCCGACGATCTGGGGGTCCGGCTCGACAACCTGGGACCGGCCCTCAGGGACGCGGCGGTGCCGACGCTGCCGCTCGTCGGTATCGCGGCCATCGCCGGCTTCCTCGGCGGAACCTGGAACGCGGATGCGCTCGAGCTCGAACGATTCCTGCGAGGGACCGCGTGGGGGTTCCTGCAGCAGTACCTGCTACAGAGTTTCATCCATCGGAGGATCGCGGCGATCATCGAGCGGCCGGTTCGACGTGAGCTGGCGGTGGCGGCGATATTCGCGGCTCTCCATCTGCCCAACCCGATTCTGGTCCCGGTGACATTCCTCGCAGGGTACGTTTTCGCGGTCCTCTACCGCCGCCATCCGAACCTCCTCGTGCTGGCTCTCTGCCACGCGGTCGGCAGCACCGCGGTCGCCTTCGCATTCGGCCCGCAGATCCTTCACAAAATGAGGGTCGGCCCCGGGTACTTCAGGGCCTAGGAGTGTGTCCGAGTAATGGCTTGGGCCGCGCGCACGGGGCTTGCGAGCCGCAGCCAAGGAGCGAGGAGGAAGTCGACCCGAGTGGTCGTCGACGACGAGCGACGATGGATGAGGCCGCAACCCCCGTGCGCCCGAAGGGTTGCGGCGGCGCGGGGTCGTCTCCATCGTCAGCGCTCCTCGACGATGTCTCGCATCGACTTCGTCGCGCTTCCTCGGATCCGACCCCGCGGC
>DASXTC010000017.1:0-2080 GCA_036505635.1 Candidatus Polarisedimenticolia bacterium | reverse complement strand
GAGGACGGCGTACTTCTCGCCCTCCTTGACGAGGCCCATGGCGACACCGGCGACCGGGCTCTTCATGGGAACGCCGGCGTCGAGCAGGGCGAGGGTGCCGCCGCAGATCGAGGCCATGGAGCTGGAGCCGTTCGACTCGAGGATGTCCGAGACGATGCGGATCGTGTAGGGGAATCCCTCCTCGTCGGGAAGCATGTCGCGCAGGGCGCGCTCAGCGAGCGCGCCGTGGCCGATCTCCCGGCGGCCGGGGCCGCGCAGGAACTTCACCTCTCCCACCGAGAAGGGGGGGAAGTTGTAGTGCAGCATGAACCGCTTCTTGTGGTCGGGCTCCTGCACCGTGTCGATGATCTGCATGTCCTCGGAGGTGCCGAGGGTCACGGTGACGAGGGCCTGCGTCTCGCCGCGGGTGAACAGCGCCGACCCGTGGGTGCGGGGCAGCACGCCGACCTCGCTGCTGATGGCCCGGATCTGGTCGAAGCGGCGGCCGTCGGGCCGGCGCCGGTTCTCCAGGATCTCCCAGCGCATGATCTTCTCGCGGAGGGCCTCGTAGAGGGCGGGCACCGCCAGCCGCTTCTCGACGTCGGTCTCGGGGATCGTGGCCAGGTAATCGTCCTTCACCTTCTTCATGAGGGCGTAGGACTCGATCTTTCCCGGGTGGCGCATCGCCTCGAGCAGGCGTCCGGCCATGAACTGCTCCGCCTCGGCGACCCGGGCCGGGTCGTACTCCTTCTTCACCACCGCGAACTTGGGCTTGCCCGCCTTCGCGCGCAGGTCCTTCTGGAGGGCCACGATGCGCTTGATGGCCGCGTGCCCCTCGGTGAGCGCCTGGACCATCTCCGCCTCGGAGATCTCCTGCGCCCCCGACTCCACCATCACGATGGCGTCTTCGGTGCCGGCCACGAGCAGGTTCAACCTGCTCTTGGTCCGCAGCTCGGTGGAGGTGGGGTTGATGACGCACTGGCCGTCCCAGAAGCCGACCCGCACCGCGCCGATCGGGCTCTCGAACGGGATGGAGGACAGGTAGAGGGCGGCCGACGCGCCGGTGATGGCGAGCGTGTCGGAGTCGTTCTCGAGGTCCGCGGAGAGCAACAGGCCGATCACCTGCGTCTCGTTGGCGTAGCCCTCCGGGAAGAGCGGCCGCAACGGGCGGTCGATCATGCGCGAGGTGAGGATCTCCTTCTCGTTGGGCCGCCCCTCGCGCTTGAAGAAGCCGCCGGGGATCTTCCCCGCCGCGTAGGTGTTCTCGCGGTAGTCCACGGTCAGGGGCAGGAAATCCACGCCCGGCCGCACGTCCTTCTGCGCGTTGGCCGTGGCCAGGACCACCGTATCGCCCAGCCGCACCACCACGGCGCCGTCGGACTGCTTGGCCATGCGGCCGGTCTCGAGGGATAGCGTGTAGCGTCCCAGAGGCATCTCGGCTCTTTCGATCGTCATCTCTTCTCTCTCCGCTCCGCGCGGCGCCCCCCCGTGGGGGCTCCGCAAGAGAGAGCACGAAGCCGCGCCTCCGTCCCGTCGGCGACGCTCACCGTAGCCGGATCATCTGTATTCATAGCCCGGTGAGCGCCGGCGACGGGCGGGAGAAAGCCGGCCCTCGTTGCTCTCGTTTTGAAACGTCCTGGGGAGGGGGTCGTCGGTGGTCGCGGGGGGCCTACTTCCGGATGCCGAGCTTTTCGATGAGTCCCCGGTACCGCGCGACGTCCTTGGTCTTGAGATAGTCCAGCAGGCGCCGGCGCTGGCCGACGAGCATCATGAGCCCGCGCCGGGAATGATGGTCCTTGGCGTGGGCCTTGAAGTGCTCCGTCAGGTAACCGATCCGCTCGCTCAGGATGGCGATCTGGACCTCCGGCGATCCGGTGTCCTTCTCATGAGTCCGAACGCCGGCGATGATGTCTGTCTTCTGCGCCTTGCTGAGCGTCACCCGCTTTACCTCCTCACCCTCTCTCTTTCACAAGTGGTCATCGTAACATGTCGCCGCGTCGACTGTAAACCCGTGGTAAGCTCGCGCTCCTTTTAATCCATTGAACCCCGGCATCTTAGCTTCGACGCTGACGTACGCCGGCTTCGCATGCGCGGCTCTCGT